>JANRLW010000070.1:0-77370 GCA_033762295.1 Capsulimonadales bacterium | reverse complement strand
GGCGTTCCCCCTGTCCGCGGACGATCCGCGCCGCGCGGCGGGCGTGCGCGTCGGACCGCTGACGCTGATCGCCAACCTCACGCACCAGCCGATCACCGTGACCGTGCCGTTCACGGGGACGACGGCCCATGCCCGCTTTCTGGACGAACGCAACGTCGTGGAAGCCTGCGCCCGCCCCGGACCGTTCCTGATTTCGGCGGGGACATATCTCCTGTCCGAGCAGGGACGGATTAACGTCTCCCTGTTGCCGTATGCCGTCGCCTGCCTGAAGGAGCCCTGAACCGGAGCGGACTCAGTCCATCGAGGGGTCGTCGAAGCCACGGAAGAGGTGACCGATGCGTTCGGCGTCATGCGATTCGATGACGGCGTACGCCAGGTCGAAAGCGACGGCCCAGAGCATCTGCGCCGCCTGTTCGGCGGGAAGGTCCAGAACCCGGTTGAAGAAGGTGCGCATCACCTCTTCGTACGATTTCGCGGTCTCGTCCAGGTAGTATTTTCCGTCATCTTTGACGACGGTGGTCAGGGGCAGGTGATCCAGGAACTCCCGGACGGAGGCCGGAGAGGCGCGGTGCAGGTCTTCCCCGAATGCCTGACGTACTCGTCGACGAAACTCCTCCGCCTCCATAGCCAATATCCCGTACCCCCGGCGTATTGTATCATTCGAAGATCGGGGCCGTACCCTGCGGCGCGGCCCCGACCGGCTGCCGGCTCGTCCGATTTATTTTCGGAACGTCTTGACCGTTTCGATCAGTTCGGCGGGCACGATCTTCAGGTTGGCGGTTGCCTGGACGATATCGACGGCGACGACCCGGGTGCCCTGGAGGGCGGCCATCTTGCCGAAGTCCTTATCACGCACCATCTCGGCCGCCTTGACGCCGACCCGCTGACCGAGCACCCGGTCGAAGAGGGTGGGCGCGCCGCCGCGATGCACGTGGCCGACGACCGCCGATCGGGTCTCCCATCCGGTCTTCTCCTGGATCGCCGAGGCCAGATACTCGCCGACATTCCGGTTGGAGAGGTTGACATGTCCGAACGCATCGACCGTCTTCTCTTCGTCGTTCATCGGAATTTCGGTGCCTTCGGACGCGACAATCAGGGCGTATTTCTTGCCGCGAGCCTTCACCGCCTCCAGATGGGCGCACAGGGCGTCCACATCCAGGGCTTCCTCCGGCAGCGTGATCCAGTCCGCGCCGCCGGCAAGTCCGACGTAGAGGGCGACCCAGCCGGCATGGCGACCCATGACTTCGAGGACCATGACGCGCCGATGGGAGCGGGCGGTGTCCCGCAGGCGGTCCAGCGCTTCCATGCCGACCGCCGCCGCCGTGTCGAAACCGAAGGTAAAGTCGGTCAGGTTCAGGTCGTTATCCATCGTCTTGGGAACGCCGACCGTGGGAACGTTATGCTGGCTGAAGAGTTTGGCGGCCACACCCAGGGTATCCTCGCCGCCGCAGGCGACGATGGCATCGAAACCGGCGGATCGGATATTGCCCAGGACGGCTTCCAGGTCTTCGGGTTTCTTGAACGGGTTGGTCCGCGAGGAACCGAGGATCGTTCCGCCCTGGTAGTGGATCTCTTCGACGTCCTTCAGGGTCAACGGCTCGTAGATACCCTTGACCAGGCCGCGCCAGCCTTCCTGAATGCCGACGAACTCGAAACCGAAGTCCAGGCCGCGATAGACGACGCCGCGAATGGCGGGATTGAGGCCGGGGCAATCGCCTCCCCCGGTGAGGATACCGACTTTCATGTATAGGGGCTCCTTGATCGGATTTTCAGTACGAAAGAGTGCGGTGCGCCCCGCCCGACCCCGGACGGGGAAACGCCGCCTTAGATTAGACGGAAGAGTGCGGGTCCCCTTCCCGCCGGACGGATCGGACGGATCGGACGGATCGGACGGGCGTCCGCGCAACGGAACCTCGACCTCCGATCTTGTGCGGGTCGTTTCGCCGAAAAGATTCCGGCGAAAGTTTCGAATCGACACCGGACGGTTCGAACAATCGGACGATTCGGGATACTCATCATCAGGGAATCCGAAAAGATGCACCGGCTGATGGATACCGTTCTGGTTCGAAAGACGCTCGCGGGGGACAAAAACGCCTTTGCCCTCCTGTACCGTCGGCACGGTCCCCGTGTTTTTCGCCTGCTGCGTCGCCTGACCGGCGGCAACAACGCCGAAAGCGAGGACCTCGTTCAGGAGACGTTCCTGGCCGCGTACCAGCATCTGGCCGACTGGCGGGGGGAGGGGGCGTTCCCGACCTGGCTTTGCGGGATCGCGTACCGTCGCTGGTGCGCTTCCCGGCGTGACGCCCCGCAGAACGTTCCTCTGGACGAGGACCTGCCGGTCGCCGCGCCGGACGCCGATCCGTTTGCCCTGCTCTCCGCCCGGGAACTGGAGTCGGCGCTGGAAACCGTCCTGGCGAGTCTTCCGGAGCACTATCGGGTGGTGTACCTGCTGACGCGGGTTGAGGAGATGAAGTATCGCGAGGTGGCCGAACTGCTCGAAATCCCGCTCGGAACGGTCCAATCCCGACTGGACAAAGCGATCCGTCTGCTGTACGACCGCCTTTCCTGTCACGTATCCGACGTCGTCACCCTGCCGAAAGGAGCCGGTCGTGTCCCTCGAAAACTGTGATTCCGTTCGTTCCGAGATCCGCCAGCGGGTCCGGACCCCGGCGATACTGGCTCATCTCGTCACCTGCGCTTCCTGTCGCGCGTACGCCCTGGCGCTGAACCGCATCGACGGTCTGGCGCGTCGATCGGGACTGTCCGCGCCGCCCGCGCTCGCTTCGCTCGGGGACGCCCCTCCCCACCCAAGGAATGCCATGGAAAAGAAACGATCCTCGCTTTATCCGGCTCTCGGTATCACGGCGGCGGCCCTGATCGGGGTCGCTCTGCTCGCCCGGCAGTATGTCCTGTCGCCGCCCCCGGAGGTTCCGGCCATCGCCCGGAAACGACCGTCCGTTCCCCGACCGGAAACCTGGCATTTCGTCGGCTGGCGCATGGTCGGCAAGGAAAAGAAGCGCTGGGAGATCTGGGGACAGCGAAAGCCCGTTTTCTATCGGGAGCAACTGGGCGACGACCTCCTGATCACCGAGAACGACTTCTCCCTGCGGTACGTCGCGCCGCGCGAGCCGGGGAAGAAAGGCGTGATCCTGATCGATGCGCGCATTAACGGCGGCGCGGGGGGACCCTACAACCATGGGACGCTGACCTATCGTGTCGACCCGCTGGAGGATTGGACACGCTTTTCCCGCTCCCTGTCGAAGTCGAAGGAGATTCTTTCGCAGAATGCGGCGACCATGACGGTAAAAACCCCGTTCGCGCCGTTGACAGCCCCCACGATGGGCATGACGATGGAGGCGAACGGGCTGCAGGAACGCGCGACCGTCGTCCTGAACCGGCAAACCGGACTGCCGACACGGATCTTTCTGGAGTGGAAAGGGAGATCGCCGTACCAGTCGCAAACGGTCGTGAACGGCGCGTCGGCCGATTCGGATGCGGTTCGGCCCAAAGGGGAACTGAATTTGACCTACGGCCTGGCGATACCGGAGCAGGTTCGGACGATCGATCCGCCGCCCGGAACGCCGATTGTCGACCGGCGTCTGCCGGTGACGATCCGGGAGAGCGAAAAGGAGATTGCGGCGCCGGGCAGCACGGTCGTCGATATCCAGGTCACCGGGCGGGATGCGGACGGGCATCTTCTTCTGCGGATCAAAGGCTGGGGAGGGGGGAAAAACCTTGCCGACCTTCCGACGCAATTCTACCTGTCTCCCCTCCCGGACGCCGATCGAACGTACTCCGGCGGAAACGAAATACTGTTCCGGGATGATGTCGGCAACGACTATATCTCCCTCGGTTCCTCCGGTGGGTTCAGTGATTTCGGTCAAAGCGATCGGATCATGATCCCGCTGGAGCCGGGATCGAAGAAGGGGAATCCGCGATCCGCAACCCTGAAGGCGCAGGTGGCGGTCTTTTGGAACGACCATATACCGGATGAACTTCCGCAGGTTTATTTCAACTCCGATCCTTCCTCCCTCGACCTGACACTGCCGCTGCCCGCCGTGGTTTCCCGTTCCCTGACGCTTCCGGTCAACGACCGGGGTCCGAACGGTCTGAGCGGTCCGAACGGGCTGATACCGATCCGTCCGGCGGCGGCCCTCGCCCGCGTGCGTTACTATTTCAACCGTGCGCAGAACCTTCAGGGTCGGATGGATCAGGCGTCCCGGTCGTCGGAGGGCGATCCGGTCCCGTACCGGAAAGCGATGGAGGAGGCGATGAAACGCTGCCGTTTCTGGCTGGCGTCCGCGCGCCGGGATGCCTCCCGGCCCGGCATGACCGAACCGGCCCGTCAGGCGCTCTTACGGGAATGCGACAACCTCACCCTGTACCTGAAGGTGCTCGGGAAGACGCGACGGTAAGCTCCTTCGGGATAAGATGTCGTTCCGCTTCCGTTCCCCCGCTCGGAGTTGGGGAGGCTGATGGCTTATAATGACGTCAGGAGAAGCGGAATGTCCATTCGACCGATAGTCCCTGCATCCTTCCCGGAGGAAATGCCCGGTCCGCGCCGCTGGACGGTCGAAGAGTTCTTCCGTCTGGCCCGCCTGGGCATTTTCGCCCCTGAAGAACGTCTCGAACTGATTCAAGGGGAGATCCTCCGAATTATGCCGACCGATCCGCCGCACTCCGCCACGGTCGAACTGGTTCGCGCTGCGATGGTCGCTGCCTTTGCCGGAACGGACGTCACCTTTAAGAGCGAAAACCCGCTCGTCCTCTCCGAGAACGACGCCCCGCAACCGGATGTCCTCGTCCTGCGCGGCAGTATTCGGGAGTACGCCCGACGGCATCCCGGTCCGGAGGACGTGTTACTGCTGATCGAAGTCGCGAACTCCACGCTTCTGACCGACCGTCGAAACAAAAGCCGTCTTTATGCGGACGCCGGAGTTCCCGAGTACTGGATCGTGAACCTGCGCGATCGCTGTGTCGATGTCTTCCGCCATCCGCACTCCGACGGCTGGGAGACCGGCCTTTCTTTCGGCGAATCGGAGCGAATTGCGCCGCTCTCCGCGCCGGACCGCCCCCTCGCCGTCGCCGACCTGTTGCCCTGAAGGAGAATCCCATGCCCGATTTTGAGGACGCGCGTCGGATTGCCTTGTCGCTGCCGGGAACGGTGGCGGAGGAAACCGGCTTCCGGGTCGGGGAGAAGGGAATCGCCTGGATCTATATGGAGAAGGTGCCGGGGCAAAAGGGGCGCGTTCGGCACGACGATGTGCTGGCCGTCCGGGTCGCGAACGTCGATGAGAAACTCGCGATGATCGCCGCCTTTCCCGACCGGTTCTTCACTGACGACCACTATCGCGGTTACCCGGCGGTGCTGGTGCGGCTGACGGCGATCGATCTCGACCACCTGACCGAACTCCTGACCGATGCCTGGCGGATTCACGCGCCGAAAAAACGGGGACGTACCGTCGAGACGGGGTAAGGAACGCGGTTTTCATGGTTTCCTGACAGGTACGTCGGCCCCGAACCGCTGGTACAATGATGCCATGAGCAACCTTGACCATCCGATGCCCGGCCCGTACGATGCCCTGCCGCTGACTTTTCCCCGGCGCAAGACCCGCCCGGTGCGTGTCGGTAATGTGACGATCGGCGGCGACCACCCGGTCGTCGTTCAATCGATGATCACCGAGGAGACCCGGAATGTCGATGCCTGTGTCCGTCAGATCATCGCCATGTACCGTGCCGGGGCGGAGATTGTCCGCGTCACCACCCCGACGGTTGAGGAAGCGCAGTGTCTGGCCGAAATCAAACAAAAGGTCGAACAGCGTCTTTTGACGGGCAGCGTCCCCCTGGTCGCCGATGTTCACCACCAGGGAACGAAGATCGCACAGATCGTCGCCGAGTTCGTCGACAAGGTTCGGATCAACCCCGGCCTCTTCGTGTTCCACAAGCATACCGGCAAGGCGGAGTTTACCGAGCAGGAGCATGAGGAGCAGCGAACCGCGATCGAGGAAAGTCTGATCCCGGTCATCGAGGTCTGCCGGCGGCGCGATATCGCCATGCGCATCGGAGTCAATCACGGATCGCTGGCCGAACGGATGCTCGTCACCTACGGGGATACGCCGCAGGGCATGGTCGAATCGGCGATGGAGTACCTCCGTATCTGCGAGAAGCATGGCTATCGGAATCTGGTGATCTCGCTTAAGGCGTCGCGCGTCCCGATCATGGTCGCCGCGAACCGTCTGATGGTCAAGCGGATGGAGGAGGAGGGCATGGACTACCCGCTCCATCTGGGGGTCACCGAGGCGGGCGACGGCCAGTATGCCCGCGTCAAGTCGACCGCCGGAATCGCGACCCTGCTTTCGGAAGGGATCGGCGACACGATCCGCGTCTCGCTGGCCGAAGACCCGATCAACGAGCTTCCCGTCTGCTACGAGATTTTGCAGTCCCTCGGTCTGCGCAAGACCCAGGTGGAGTACATCGCCTGTCCTTCCTGCGGGCGCACGAAATTCGATCTCCCTACCGTACTGAACGAAGTCCGAAATGCTACCCGACACCTCGTAGGCGTCGATATAGCGATTATGGGATGTATCGTAAACGGCCCCGGTGAGATGGCGGATGCCGACTACGGCTACGTCGGCAAGGGCGGCGGACAGATCACGCTGTATCGCAAGCGCGAGCCGCTGAAGACCGTCGCGCAGGAGCAGGGCGTCGCGGAACTGATCGCGCTGATCAAATCCGACGGCAAATGGCAGGAACCGCCCGCCGAATCGCCGTCGTAACCGACCGTCAGGCGGACCGACCGTACCACGGATCATCGAACCGTCCCCCGTATGGCGGTGGAATATCGATCCAGTGGAAGGTCTTGTTGCGGCGGAGTGGCTTTTCGACAAAGGGTACGAACGTATCGACGGAGATATCGTCCCTAAAAGGTCACCCTTCTGTTTGTGCTGTTCGTGTCATCAAGCCGGATCGGTTTCGGTGACGGCGGCCCCGTCCGGCCGATTGACAGGGAGGACCGGGCATCGTTAAGATGGATACGGTAAGAGATTTTGTCTCCTCGTCGTGCGGAGGAGACCCGGTTTTTGCATTGTCCGGAGGTGTCCATGCGCCGTTCCCTGTTCCTGTCCCTCTTTCTCGGCCTGACCGGTGTCGGCAGTCTCTGCGCTCTGGCCGCGCTGCCCGCCGTCCGCTCCGCGTTTGTCCGTCACCCGGTTTCCGGCGAACGTATTCTCGTTCCCGGTCAGATCGGGGAGGACCTGATGCTGCACAACGGCTGGCGCGTTCGTCCGGTCGGTCGCTCCCTTTCTCTCGGCGACTTCCCGCTCGCCAACGCCTTCAGTCCCGACGGAAAACAGCTGGCGTTCGTCAATTCCGGCTTCAACAGCTACGCCCTGCACCTGATCGACCCCGTGACCGAAAAAGAGGTCGCCTCGTTCCCGGTTCGACGCGCCTGGAACGGCATCGCCTGGTCACCGGAGGGCGATCGTCTGTTCCTCTCCGGCGGTTCGAGCAACCCGGATGGCGATATCCTGATCTTCACCCGGAAGGCCGATGGCGGCTGGGCCGAGGACAAACCGTTCCAACTGACCGGCAACCGGCGCGAACGGACCTGTATCGGAGGGATCACGCTCTCCGCCGACGGCAAAACCCTGTTCGCGGCCAACAACAGCGATGATCATCTCTATGCGCTCGACGCCGCAACCGGGCGGACGCTTGCCCGGATGCCCGTCGGAGACCATCCGGGGGTCTGCCGTCTCGGTCGCGACGGCGGCACGCTGTATGTCGCCTGCTGGGGCGGGAAGGAGATCGCGGTGGTCGATGTGCGCGACCGCGAAAAGCCGACCGTCTCCGGAAAAATCCCCGTCGGACTCCATCCCAACGACCTGACCATATCCGCCGATAATCGCCTGTTCGTCTGCAACGCGGGCGATGACTCCGTCACCGTCCACGATCTGAAGACCGGCAAGCGGATGGAGACCGTTCGCACGACCCTCTCGCCGAAAGCGCCCTACGGTTCCACCCCCAACGCTCTGGCGCTCTCTCCCGACGGTAAAACGCTCTACGCGGCGAACGCCGACAATAACAGTGTTTGCGTTATCGATACCGCGAAACGAGGGCAAAGTCGGGTGCGCGGTTTCCTCCCGACCGGCTGGTACCCGACGGCGGTCTGCGTGACTCCGGACGGCGGCAAGCTCGTGATCGGCACCGGCAAGGGCACCGGCACCGGCCCGAACGGACCGGCCAACCGCGGCCCGATCCCGGACGGCAGTTACACCTACCATGGCGCTCTGCTCCGGGGCCTGCTGTCCTTTGTCGACGTTCCCGACGAAGCCCGTCTGGCCGACTACACGAAGATCGTGCGCGACAACGTTCCCTATCGGGACAGCCAGTTGACACGGGCCGAAAGCGACCGAAAGACGGCGATTCCGCGCAAGGTCGGCGATGCGTCCCCGATCAAGCACGTTCTCTACATCATCAAGGAGAACCGTACCTACGACCAGGTGTTCGGCGATCTGCCGCAGGGGAACGGCGATAAGACGCTCTGCTACTTCCCGCGCGAGATCACGCCCAACCACCATGCGCTCGCCGAACAGTTCGTTCTGCTCGACAATCTCTACTGCAACGGCGAGGTTTCGCAGGACGGTCATCCGTGGAGCACACAGGGGATCTCGACGTCGTTCAACCAGCGCGCCTGGGTCGTCGGGTACTCCGGACACGGTGAACTGAACGAAAACGAAAAGGTCAACGAGTCCAAGGGCGGTTATATCTGGGAGGCCTGCAAACGCAAGGGGCTGACCGTCCGCTCCTACGGCGAGTACGACCAGCACCCCTCGTTCGGCAAGGACATCAGCGAGGAGTATATCGGCAAGGTCAAACCGGGACAGAACCCGCCCGGGCGCGACTTCGAGAAGGCCGATGTTTTCGTCCGCGAGTTCCAGGAAATGGTCCGGGAAAATCGCGTCCCGAACTTCATGATCATGTCGCTCGGCGAGGACCACACCGACTTCTCCGCGCCCGGCAAGTTCACCCCGCAGGCCTGCGTCGGATCGAACGATGTCGGTCTCGGCAAGATCGTGGAGGCGATCAGCAAAAGTCCGCTCTGGAACCGGTTCGCCATCTTCGTGATCGAGGACGACGCCCAGAACGCGCCGGACCATGTGGACAGCCACCGGACGGTCGGGCTGGTGATCTCGCCCTACACCCGGCGTAAAACGGTCGACAGTACCATGTACGGCACGGCCTCGATGCTGCGCTCGATCGAACTGATCTTCGGCCTGACCCCGATGACGCAGTACACCGCCGCCGCGACGCCGATGTTCAACGCGTTCACCGATAAGGCCGACCTGACCCCGTATACCGCCCTTCCGGCGCGAATCGACCTGATGGCGAAGAACCCGGGGAGCGCGGTCGGCGCGGCCGAATCCTCGAAGATCGACCTGAGCGGCTACGACCGCCTGACGGTCGCCGACGAGGACCGGATGAACCGGGTGCTGTGGCACCATTTCAAGGGCAAGGACACACCGTACCCGGGCGTCGTCCGCAGCGCGATCACGATCGGCCAGGATCGTTAATTGCGCGACGTCTCTTTTTTGTAGACCTGATAGCCCTCGTACCGGTGGCCGAACATATCCGTGGTTCGGACACGGATCAGGTGCGCTCCGGGGGACAGGTTCGCAGGCAACTCGCCGCGCCAGAGGTGCGGCGAGTTGCCGATACCGGGTCCGTAGGCGGACGCCTTTTTCGTCGGGTACCGTTTCAGGTTCTGCAGCCGGATCAGGCGGGCGAAATACGGATCGGGTCGGTCCACCCGATCGAGACGCGTCCACTCGCCGTCATCGACCTGCATCTCGACGGTCGAACGCGCCGAGCCGGCGAACACATTGACGAGCACCTCGTTCCGGTCGGCGTCCGCGGGCGGGTTGCTTTCGGGGTCCCATTCGTTGTCCGCCGGGACGTAGATCGACAGCCCGAAGCTTGCCGGACGCTGGGACGGTTTGAACTCCAGCGAGTAGCGATTCCCCTCGAAGGTCGCGAACCAGTACCCCTTCGGCGCGCCGCAACGCATCATGGCCTGCGGCTGACCCCATTCGTCATGCTCTCCCTGCCACCAGGAGCCGCAAACGGCCCCGGCGACCAGATGATGCAGCGGGTTCGGCCCCTCCCAGCCCTGCTCCTTCGTCACGAAGAAATGCTGGTTCATATGCCAGTGACCGCAGATATGGAAGACGTTCGGGCGGTCTTTCAACAGCGCGAAGAGGGCTTTCCGGTCGGCTTCCGGCATATCCCAGAGGGAGAAGTGGCTCGACAGGACGACCAGACGCTCCTTCGGGACCAGGGCGAGATCGTTCCGCAGGAAAGTCAACTCCCGCCGCCCCAGCGGGGATTGAAAAGCCGAGGTTCCCCGGTACTCGACATTGTGCAGAACGAGGAAGTGAACCGGGCCATAGTCGAACGCGTAATACGACGGGCCGAAATGCCGTTCGAACGTCTCGTCGGCATGGTCGAAATCGGGGACGTCCATGTTCATATCGTGGTTGCCCAGAACGTAGAACCAGGGACGTTTGAGAACGCCGACGGCCTCTTTCATCGGCTGGAAGCCGGTCAGATCATCCCAGGTGATATCGCCCAGGGTCATTCCGAACGCGAACGATTCCCCGGCCAGTTCCTCGGTGGCCAGTTTGCCGACGCCGTAGAAGCCGTCATTTCCGGTGCCCTGCGTATCCCCGAGCATCACGACGCGGAACTTGTCCGGTTCCGGGGTTTTCCGGAGCGGGAAATCGATCGAGGCAGGGAGCGGTCCGGTCGGGGCGACGCCGGGGTACTTCATCGCGGGCGATCCCTTGGGTTTATGTAGGTAGAACGAACGAGGCACGCCGTACGGATCGAGCGGCGGCATCCGGTCTCGCGGCTTGATCACGAAAAGAACCGTGTCGTCGGTCACCGGCAGCCGGTAGCGACCGGCATCATCGGTCCGCGCGACCTCCTGCCCGTTGGAGACCGGCACGCCCGGAAGGCCGGGTTCTCCGGGATCGCGTTTGCCGTTACCGTTCCGGTCGTCATAAACGATTCCGGTCGCCTCGGTCTGCGCCGACACCGGCGCGAGGATCACCCATCCCATCGCCAGTATCAGGAAGGCCGCGTTTTGCTTCATGGAATTCCGCCTTTCAACAATGCCCGGTCCGCCGTTCGGCAGTCCGATTCCCCGGTAGATTATACCGGCGCCGGGCGGATCGATTCAGGCGGGTCGGGGGGCGGTTTCGGGACGGACAGCGATATGTTTTGGAGTTCGGCACGGTCCGCCGGTAGTCCGAGTTCGTTCAGGAAGGCGCGGGCCTGTCGGGTGAGGCGGTCGCGGTCGGGGAAGAGATCGATCGGCGGCAGGGGCCGGAGACGATGCACGGTAACACAGAACAGGAGGGCGCAGGCGGACGCGATCACCATTAGCCATCGGTCCTCCTTTTGACTGGTCATCGCTCGTTGTTTTGCTCCCTCGCTTGATTATGGCATTTTATTCCCCGTTTCCGGAGATTTTTCCTTCGCCTGTCGGAGCCGGAACTGGTAGGCGCAGTTCTTTGAGCAGGTGGCGGCCTCGGAACGGACGGCGCAGCGGGAGCAGTTATAGCCGTTCGCGCCGCAGAAGGCGCAGAGAACCGATTCCGTGGCCGGGTCGCCGCAATGCGGGCAGCGACGGTAGCGGCGTGTCGGCTGCAGATGGTTATCGACCGCGATCCGCTCGTCAAAAACGAAGCACTCGCCCTCCCACGCGCCGTCGGGGTACTTTTCCAGATAGTTCAGAATGCCGCCATCGAGTTGAAAGACGTTCCGATAGCCCTCCTGCTGCAGGAAAATCAGCGCTTTCTCACAGCGGATGCCGCCCGTACAGTACATCAGGATCGTCCTGTCGCGCGGGATGTCGGCCTGTCGCACGTATTCCGGGAAGTCGGAAAAGTTCGCCAGTGGCGGCGTGATCGCTCCGCGAAACTTCCCGATGTCCGACTCGTAGGTGTTGCGGGTGTCGATCAGCAGGAAGTCGCGGTCCGAGTTCAGGAAGGCGTGCCACTCCTCCGGCGAGAGATGATAATTATTTCCCGACGGCGGAACGATGTCGGGGCGCTTCAGGGCGACGATCTCCTCGCGCAGATCGACCTTCAGTTTTTCGAACGGCCAGGAATCGGCCCGGCTGAACTTGACGGTCAATTCGCCGATCTCGGGAACGGCCTGCAACCAGGTCAGAAAGTCGTCCATCGCGGCGGGGAGTCCGGCCATGGTCGCGTTCACCCCCTCGACGCTGAGCAGTAGCAGTCCGCGTATCCCGGACGCGGCGCAGTAATCGAGCGTTTCCTGGCGGAGGATCGGCAGGCGTTCGGGCGGGATCGGGCAGAACTTGTAGAGGGCGGCTACCTGAAACATGGCCGTTAACTCCGGGAGTCGCGTGCGGGCAGAGAGAACATGCCTGCGGCGGTAATCAGGGCGGTGCCGGTAACGGACGCGCGCCAGTGTCCGTCCCGCCGTGCCACCTGTCCGCGCACGGTTCCGCCGCGCCCGCCCGCGAATCCCTGCCGAACGGTAAAACTCGCCGCGCCGTCGTCCGGAACGGTCAGAACGCCCTGCTCGGCCAGATACGCTCCCAGCGCGCCGGACCCGCTGCCGGTGACCGGGTCCTCGGGAAGTTCGGCGATCGGAGCGAAGCAACGGCTCCAAACGGCGACTCCGGTCTCCTCCCATTCGACCGCGAACAGATAGATACCGAACGTGCCATCCCGTCGGGAAAGGTGCGTGATGACGGCGGCGTTCTCGAGGGCGCGGTTGTTGTCGACGGAATCGCGATCGGCGACCGGCACCAGAAGCCAGGGAGTACCGGTCGAGACGACACGGACGGGCAACCCGGTGGCGAGGATCGATTCCGCTTCGATGCCCAGGACCCCGGCGAGGTCCTCGATGTCCGGTTCCGCGAGCGGTTCGCCGAACTGCGGGGCGTTCTGATGCAGGGTGATGTCGAGCCGTCCGTCCGGCGCGGTCCGGAGATCGACGCTCAGGATGCCGACTTCGGTACGAATGCGCAGGGTCGCAGGGGGAGCCGTACGCGCGGAATCGACCAGGACGGTCAGGGCGGCGACGGTCGCATGTCCGCAGAGCGGAACCTCTCCGGCCGCGGTGAAGTAGCGCAAACGGAAATCCGCCTCCGCCGGATCGACCGGCAGCACGAACGCCGATTCGAGCGAGACTTCGGCACAGAGGCGCATGGCGTCCTCGTCGCTCAACAGGCCGGCGTCGTCGAAGAACACCCCGGCGGGGTTGCCCTGAAACGGCGTCTCGGTAAAGGCATCAACGATACAGAAAGGGATTTGCGGCATGGCTTCTTCCCTATTGTATCGTTTCGAACGGCGCTATTCCGGGCGGCGGAGGGGGCCGCGCAGGACCACCCGTTCCAGGCGACGACTGATCAGGGTCGTGCCGAGGAACTCCTGCCGGGACAGAGGGTTGACCAGAATGGTCAACATGCCCAGACGGTTCCCGGCGACCATGTCCGTGAAGACCTGATCGCCGACCATCGCCGCTTCGGACGCCGGGACGTTCAGGAGTTGAAGCGCCTGACGCAAACCCTTTGTGCCGGGTTTCCCGCAGTTCGCCGGAACGTGCAGGATGCCGTAATGGTCGGCGATCCGCCGCAGACGCGATAGTTTCCGCGTGTTTGAGGCGAGGCAGACCCCGAAACCGGCCTCCCGCAACAGGCGAAGCCAGTTCGCGATCTCCTCGGCCGCATGGTCCTCACGATAGGCGACCAGCGTGTTATCCAGGTCGGAGACGACGGCGCGGACGCCCCGTTCGCGCAGGGACTCCACCGTCACATCGGACACATGACGGACGATCCGGTTCGGCGTGATCAGGCGTTTCAGGTTCGAGTTCAGCATGGCGGTTCCGTTCGTTATTTCCGGCGAATCTCGGCGATGTTTCGTTGATGCTCCGCGAACGTGCGCGAAAACGCATGCGATCCGTCCGGACGGGCGACGTAAAACAGGTAGTCGTGCTTCTCCGGATGGAGCGCCGCCTCCAGGCTCGGCAGTCCCGGACAGCAGATCGGCCCCGCCGGCAGCCCGGTCACCCGGTACGTGTTGTACGGCGAATCGATTTCCAGGTCCCGGAACAGCAGACGGTTCTTGTGCTGTCCCCGCGCGTACTGGACGGTCGCATCGATCTCCAGACGCATTTTTCGGGCCAGACGGTTATAGATAACTCCCGCGATCGTCGCCCGGTCCGGTTCCGTCTCGGCCTCCCGCTCCACCATCGCCGCCACATTGACCAGTTCCGACAGGGTACGGCCCGAGTCCCGGATGTCGTCCGCCTTGCCGCGCGAGAAAAGCCGGTCGAAGTTATCGAGCATCCGCTGGGCGATCCGTCGGTCGTCATCGCCGACCGGGAAAAGGTAAGTATCCGGAAACAGGTAGCCCTCCAGGTTGGCCGGGGGTCGGAACGACGCCTTGAAGGTCCCCCCCCGGGTCGTCGTCAGGTTAAGGAACGTCTCGGGGTCGGCGATCAAGCCCTGCCGGGCGAGTCGCGCGGCGATCTGGCGCAGGGTGAACCCCTCCGGGAAGGTGACCCGGTTCGTCGCCACATCGCCCTTTTCCAGGCGGCGCAGCAGGCCGACCGGCGTCTCCGACGGTGAAAGGTCGTACGTACCCGGCTTGATCGTCCGGTCTTTGCCGAGGAAGGCGAACGCGCGTCCGGAACGGATCACGCCTTCCCGTTCCAACTGCTGCCCGACCGCCGTCACCGTCGCTCCGGGCGGGATCACGATCCGTTGACGGCGGGTGACGGTCGGCTCCGCCGGGGCGAGCAGCCATCGCCAGTAGGCCGTCCCGCCGAGATAGGCCGCCACCAGCGTCAGCAGCAGCAAAAAGACGATAAACCAACGCAAACGTTTATACATTTTCGGACCTGTTCTCCCGCCTCCGGCGCGGGAAATCGGGCAAAGCGGCCCGCGAGCCGCTTTCACCGACGTTTCGCCGTTCCGCCCGTTCGTCCTCCCCCGGTCCGGGTCGGACACCCTCGGGCCGACAGGGCGTCGAAGCAAGAAATTGCTTTTACCAACCGTTTGAAAACGCGGAAAAGGGGGAATAAAGAGGAAGCGTTTCTCTACTGATCAATTTCGGAATAACATACAAAAATCAGTGAGAATTCCGCTCGTCTATTAATTCCATTCATTTGTGCCATAATCAATACGGAGCATCGTTTCCTCAGGTCGTCCGGACGGCGAGTCCGACACGGTCGGGGAAACATACGACCACGGGTGATAAGGAAAGCGAATTCATGGCGACTGCTCGGTTTTCAGTGATCCGTTCGATGACGTCTTCTCCCCTTTCCGGAAACCGCTAGACCATGCCCAACCGCCTTTCGTCTTTTCTCTCCCGATTTTCCCGTATTACCACTTCCGGTCGCTATATTCCCGAGATCGACGGCCTGCGCTTCCTGGCCGTTCTTCATGTCATCATCATTCACATCGCCGGATGGATGACACATCATCTGAGCGCCACGTTCGCTTCCGAGAACCTGTCGCTCGCCCTTCCGCTGTTCCGACGCAGCGAACTGGGGGTTCTGCTGTTCTTTATCGTCAGCGGGTTCATTCTGGGATTGCCCTTTGCGCAGTTCTACCTTCGTGACGGCAAAAAAGTGGAGCTGCGTTCCTATTTTCTCCGTCGTTTTACCCGAATCGAGCCACCGTTTCTGATCAATCTCTGTCTGGTGGCCTCCGCCCTTCTCCTTTTCCGGCAGTACGACGCCGGAACGATGCTGCCGCATTTCCTGGCCAGCATCCTTTATGCCCATACCCTGATCTACCAGGAGCCGAGCACCATTAACTACGTCACCTGGTCGCTGGAGTATGAGGTCCAATTCTACCTGATCGCTCCGTTTCTGGCGCACCGGCTCTATTCGGTTCGTCGGACGCACGTTCGCTATGCGATTCCGTTTTTACTTATTCCCGTTCTTGCGCCGTTCCAGTCCTTCTTCTCGCAGACGATTCCCTGGTGCGTCATCAGCCGGATCGCCTACTTCGTCCTCGGCATGGGCCTGGCCGACCTCTACTGCACCACCCGGACCGCCGACCTGCCCCGAACACGCGCCTGGGACGTGGTCGGACTGGTTTCGGTCGCTCTTTTGCTCGGGACTCAGTATCTGCCGCAAAATGCGACCCTCCTGGAAATCGTCACACCGATCCTGCTCTGCGGTATTGTCGTGGCCGGATTCCGCGGGAACGGTTTCGGTCGGTTCCTGCGGCTTCCGTTCGTGACCGTGGTCGGCGGCATGTGCTATACGATCTACCTCTACCACTCCCAGATCATGTCGGCGTTGATTCCGGTGACGCAACACCTTCCGCGCCTCACTTCCTTCTTCCTGCCGAATGTTCTGCTACAGTTCGTCGTCCTCTCTCCGATCATTCTGGCGATCTGCGCGGCGCTTTTCCTGATCACCGAGAAACCGTTCATGAACCCGCGCTGGCCGTCGGAGTTTCGCGACGCCGTAAAAGCCTGGCTCACCCAGCTTCGGACGCCGGTTCGCGAGGTCAAGGGCTTCAACAAGATCATCTAGGATTCCGGGGACGGGGCGGGCTTTCTTTCGAGCGGTGGGGCGATCTTGTTCTCGCGGCGGGCGCGCAGGAAGCCTTCCAGCAGGTGGACGGCCGCCATCCGGTCGATGACCTCGCGCCGTTTCCGACGGGAGACATCCGCCGCCAGCAGTTCCTCCTCCGCCTCCGCCGTCGTCAGGAACTCATCGAACAGGTAGACCGGCAACGTCGTGTGTTTGAGCAGGGAGCGCGCGAACTGTGTGGCGTTGCGGGCGGCGGGTCCTTCCGTCCCGTCGGCGTTGACCGGCAGGCCGACGACCATCGCGTCGATCTCCTCTTTCTTCGCCAGACGGACGATCTCCCCCAGATCATGATTCAGGGAGCGGGAGCGGTGCAGGGTCGTCAGCGGATACGCGCCCAGACCGGGATCCTCCGCCACCGCCAGGCCGACCCGCTTCGTTCCGTAATCCACCCCCAGAAAACGCATCGCCGCTCCTTCCGTCACCGCCGTCGCCATCGGGTGAACGCCGCCGCCAGGACGAGCCAGGAAAGCGCCAGCGCCGTTCCCCAGAAGACGACCTGGAAAACGAGTCCCCAGTGCCGAACGAACTCGTGCCATTTCAGGTGCCCCTCAATCCGGGCCATGCTGCCGCCGACGACCCCGGTCGCCCGGAGCGGTCGCCCGGAATCCGTCGCGAATTCCGTTCCGGCGAGACGCGAAAGGGTGGGCGCGAGATCCGTCAACGCCGCCCACCCTTCCCGGTTGCCGGTCAGGACGGTGTCGGGCGGAAAGGAGGGGCCTAGTCCGAACACCAGTCCGGGCGTCGGGTTGTCGGCCAGGGGACGCGGCAGGCAGAGGATCACGGCATGGATCTCTTGCCGGCGCGCCAGCTTTTCCAGGGCCATAGCGAGGGTCAGGCCCTGGCGGGGACGGTCCTCCGAGACGACCAGAATATCACACGGCTTCAGGACTTTCCCGATCTCGCGCGGGGCGAGCGTCCGTAACGAGCCATCATAGACGGCGTAACGGCGGTCCATGGCAACGAGGACGCCCGCCCAGTTTCCGACGACGCGCACTCGTTTTCCGGCCCGCTTCCAGCGTTCGCCGAGTTCGCCGATCCTCCCTGCGGACCGGGCGTTCTCCGGAAGGCGACTCAGCGTTCCGACTCCCAGATGGACGATCCGGGAGCGAAGCGGTGCGTACCGGCCGTACCGCTTGCGATACCCCCGGCAGACGACCGCGCCCTCCCGCGTGTCGGAACGGAATACCAGGGTCGCGACCTCGGCCATGGTCAGGTCGATCCCGCCCTCCCGGACGCGCGGCCCGGCTTTGTCCGGGACGGCCAGCGGGACACCCGCCCCGACGGTCAGGAACGCCGCCGCCTCGGTCGGTTCGCCGGGCAAACCGATCTCGGCCAGCCCGACGCTTCCCCTTTCCGCCAGCGTCCTCAGTTTCTCATAGGGGCCGCCCGGCGCGACGTCGGCGGCGGACACGCCGGTGACGAGCAGCAACACGAGCTTCGGCGGAGCGGCCCAGGTCGCCCCGCCGAAGGCAAGCGCTCCGAGCAGCAGCGTCACGCCGACCGCCCTCACCCGCCGACCGAAGGTTTCCAGTCCTCAACCCTCCAGTTGCCGGGTCAGTGTCGCCTCCGCGGCGGCCAGCGCCTCCCCGAGTTTGTCCGGGTCCTTGCCACCGGCCTGTGCGAAGTCGGGACGTCCGCCGCCGCCGCCGCCCGCGACCTGCGCCGCCGCCTTGACCAGATGGCCGGCATGCGCCCCTTTGCCGACGGCGTCCTTCGCCGCCTTGGCGACGAAGACGATCTTTCCGTCGATCTCCGCCGCCAGCAGGACCGCTCCCGATTTGAGCCGGTTCAGCACGTCGTCGACCAGGGCGGACAGGGCCGCGCCGTCCTCCACGTCCTCGACGGCGGTCACGACGACGGGCAAGCCGGCGAGCGTCCGAGCCGACTCCACCAGCTGCGCCGCCCGGCTGCCGCTCTGCGCCTGCCGGGCCTTCGTCAGCGCGTCCCGCGTCGCCTTCAGGTCGGCGAGCAACCGCTCGACCGCTTCCGGCGCGTCGGTCGCCCGGACGCCGAGCAGGGAAGCCACCCGTTTCAACGCGTCGAAGTTGGCCAGGTCGAACGCTTCCGCGCCACGCCCGGTCAGCGCTTCGACCCGCCGAACGCCCGCCGCCGCCGATCCCTCCGAGACCAGGCGGAACGGACCGATTCGGGCCGTATTGGTGACGTGGGTCCCGCCGCAGAACTCCCGGGAGTAATCCCCCCCGACCGAGACCACCCGAACAACGTCGCCGTACTTCTCTCCGAACAGCATCATCGCTCCGAGTTGACGCGCCTCCTCGATCGGCTTCTCGGCGATCTCCACCGGCAGTTCCGAAAGAATCGCCTCGTTCACCTCGTTCTCGACATCGCGCAGTTCCTCCGGGGTCATCTGTGCGCCGTGAGCGAAGTCGAACCGAAGCCGGTCCGGAGCGACCAGGGAACCACGCTGCTGGACGTGCGCTCCGAGCCGGGAGCGCAACGCCTTATGCAGCAGGTGCGTTGCCGTGTGATTGCGCATGATGTCGCGGCGACGATCGCTATCGACTTCCGCCGCCACCCCGTCGCCGACCGACAGCGTACCGGTCGCCACCGTTCCCCGGTGGAACCAGAGGCCGTTTTTCTTGACCGTGTCGGCGACCGTGAATCCGCCGAGGGCGCCGCGCAGCGAACCGGCATCACCGACCTGACCACCCGATTCGGCATAGAACGGCGTGGCATCCAGCAGGATTTCGGCCGACTGACCCTCGATGATCCGCTCGACCGGGTTTCCCTCGGCCAGAATGCCCAGAATCCGCGCGGTCGTCTCCGGTGTCTCGTACCCGACGAACCGGGTGAGCGGAACGGATCGGAGCAGTTCCTTCGCCTCGTCCGAGACGGCTTCCCAGGTGCCCCCGAGTTCCGAGACGGCGCGCGACCGCTGTCGGGCATCCTCCTCCGCCTCGTCGTAGGTTTCCCGGTCGATGCTGAGACCTCGTTCGGCGGCGATCTCACTCGTGATTTCGAAGGGCAACCCGAAGGTTTCGTACAGATAGAATGCCCGTCGTCCGGTCAGTTCGCCGAGAGCCAGTTCCTCGTCCAGCCGCACCAGTCCGTTCTGCAGCGTCCGGCGGAACAGCGTCTCTTCCTGCTGTACGGCATCGAGGATCGCCTTCCGGCGTTCGACCAGGTCCGGATAGGCATCGCCCATCACTTCGATCACGGTCGGAATCGCTTCGTGCAGGAACGGGCGCTGCTCGAACCCGAGACGACGGATACCGGCGACGATGGCGCGGCGCATCAGGCGACGCAGGACGTATCCCCGACCGGAGCGGTCCGGAGTCACGCCGTCCGAGAGCAGGAACGCGGTCGCGCGGATGTGGTCGGCGATTCGGCGAAAGGCGATATCGTCCGGGCTATCCGGGGTGGAACGGTACTCTTTGCCCGCGAGGGTCTCCAGTTGGGCGATGATCGGGCGCAGGACATCGGTTTCGAACGGTCCGGACAGCCGATTGATCGCCGCCGCCGTTCGCTCCAGCCCCATGCCGGTGTCGATATTCCTTTTGGGCAGCGGGACCAGCCGGAAGTTTTCGCCCTCGCCACGCCCGGTGTACTGAGTGAAGACCAGGTTCCAGATTTCCAGCCAGCGCGTTCCTTCGCCATCCCAGTCGGTATCGAACGGCAGTTCCGGCTTCAGGTCGAAGAAGATCTCGCTGCACGGGCCGCACGGCCCCTGCGACCGCTCCTGAATCGCGTTCGCAGGCCAGTAGTTGGTCTTCTGTCCGAGGCGGGTGATCCGTTCGGCGGGCAGTCCCTGTTCGCGCCAGAGGCGGAAGGCCTCCTCGTCGTCCCGGTAAATGGTGACGCGCAGGTTCTGCGGATCGAGTTTCAGCACCTGTGTCAGGAACTCCCAGGCCCAGGCGATCGCTTCGGCCTGGAAATAGTCGCCGAACGAGAAGTTGCCGAGCATTTCAAAGAACGTACAGTGGGAGATATCGCCGATATCCTCGATGTCCTTCGTTCGCAGACACTTTTGCGTCGTCGTCACACTGGGGCGGGGCGGCACGGCGCGATCCTCAAAGTACGCTTTGAAAGGGACCATTCCGGCCACGATAAAGAGCAGGGTCGGGTCGTCCGATACCAGCGATTCGGAGGGCAGACGGAGCGCCCCCTTGCTCTCGAAAAATTCCAGATATTTCTTTCGTAGTTCACGCGCTTGCATAAAAATCGTTTTCTCGGGTAGGTTTGCGTCCCGTTCGCCCCGGTGATGTTCGGCAATCTCCGGCGATTTCCGGCGGTCCGGGGCGAACGGTATCCACAGTATAGCAGTATAGCCGCAAGCGCGACGGCGGTAAAGGTTTCCCGGAACCCGACGGGCTATCCTGCGAACGGCGGATTTTGCGCACGACAGCGTCCGATCGACCGAAACCGGTTGTACGATGGAAACAGGAGGAACGAAACCATGTCTCTCGTTGCCGTTTCCGGGATTGTCGAAGAGGGGATTATCCGCCTTTCACCGGACGTCAAGGTGCCCGACCATACGCCTGTGGTAGTGATGATTGAGAAGCAGGAAGAGCAGGTGAACCCGCAGACCCGCCTGCGCGTTCATCGTCCGCGCCCGCTTTACGCCGAGGACGCGATCTTCTGGAATCAGATACCGCGCACGACCGACCCGGACTGATGTCGATCTTTCAAAAAAAGCGGACGGCGGTGGGAGAGCCAGGGGCGATACCGAACCGGTTCATCTCGCGCACGGCGTCGTCCAGCGCATCCCGGTCGTCATAAAGCCGATCGGCGTCGAGTTCCCGGCCGTCGCCGGTCTGCGGGCGACCCCCGAGGTGCTGGCGCAGGTAGGCCAGAGCGACGCCCATACGATCGTACGTTTCGATCGGCGCGGGGCAGCGAGGCAGTTCGAACGACAGGGCGATTCCTGCCGTTCCCTCTCCCTCCGCCGCGCGTTCGGGCAGGAAGTAGCCGGGATGCCCCAGAGCGTTCAGCGAGAAGAGACGGAGGTCCGCCACCGGATCGTGCCAGTGGAAGAGGTCGAGGTCGCCCCAGCGCAGTCCGAGCGCATAGGCGTGTCGCCAGACCGCCCGCGTCGGGAAGGAGCGTCCCTGCGGCAGCAGCCGCATCTCGACCGATCGGGCGAAGCGACGTTTGATCTCCGCCAGCCGGGCGGCGCGGACGGCGGCCTCCTCCGGCGTGTCGGACGGGGCAGTTTGCAGGAAAAGGCGTCCGGCGATCTCCTCGGTGCGGAGCAGATAACCGGCGAGTTCCCGGACGGCCTCCGTTCCCTCGGTGAGCAGTGAGGCCAGTTCCCAGGAGAACGCGATCCCCTCGATACGTCCGTCGATCCGTTCGCGGTCGAACGGCGACCACCGGCCCTGAGATCGTTCCCGTTGTATCCGGAGGCGTCCGAATCCCAACCCGGTCCCGCCGGGCGGAAAAGCCTGTGACAGCGCGGCGGCGGAGATCGGGTAGCGACCGACCAGTTCGACGACAAACTCGGTGGCGGGCAGGGGGCCATCGGGCAGGGGTGGGAAGGGCGGCGGGAGGGATACGGGGGCGAGGAGGTGTCGGGCGTCGTCGGGCGGTGTCGGGCCGAGCGCCAGCGCGATGCGCCGGACGGTGTCCGGCGCATACCTTATCTCCTGCGTCCGATACAGTTCCTCCGAACCGAAACGATGGTACTCCCGGTCGCCCATGCGCGAATTGTACCTGCTCCTTCCGGGTCCGGGCTCAATGCGCGCCCTTCGACGCAAGGAACTTCGTTACGAAATACCGGAGGTCGGGCGGATGCCGTCCCGGAGCGATCCTTCGGGTTTCAGGCCGGGGTATCGAGCAGTTTTTTCAGCGCGGTGCCGATCATGGTCAGGCCGGCATTGCCGGCGGCCCGGCTCTTGAGTTTGCCGTCGTTGCCGAACAGGAAGTAATGCGGCCAGAGTCCGCCGATCTCGAAGCGGTCGGCCAGGGCGAAGGTATTATCGACGGCGCACGGTTCCGTCATTCCGAACTCTTCGCGTACGGATTTCACCCGTTCGGTATCGGTTTCGTCCTCGGCGCGGGGCGCGTGGATGGCGACGACCTTGAGCCCTTTCGGGCCGTAGGTCTTCTGCCACTCCTCCAGCGTCGGCAGGTTATTCTTGCAGATATAGCAGGAGACGGACCAGAAGTGGACGAGGGTCGGGGAACCGGTCAGCGTGTCACGCTCGACGCTGCCCCCCTGCCACTCCGTCGCGCCGTCCAGCGACGGCAGTTCCGTTCCGATTCGCAAAGCCATCCGAAAACATCCTTTCAGGGAAGATGTCAGACATGGGGTGTCAGGCATTGGGTGCCGGCGGTCCGGAGACGGCTGACACCCACGATCCCTATTCGCCGGGGGCGAGGGTCTTCATACCCGGTCGCCAGTCGGACGGGCAAAGGCCGCCGGACTGGAGGGCCTGCAGAACGCGCAGGGTCTCGTCCACGGAGCGTCCGATGTTCAGGTTGTTGATGACGCCGTACTGGAGAATGCCGTCCGGGTCGATGATGAACAGACCGCGAAGCGCGATTCCCTGACCGTCGATCAGAACGCCGTAATCGGCGGCGATCTGCTGGGTCATATCGGCGATGATGCCGAACTTGACGCCCTCGATCCCGTTGTCCGTGCGGGACGTGCGCAGCCAGGCGCGATGGGAGTAGACCGAATCGGTGGAAGCGCCCAGGATCTCCGCGCCGATGCCCTCAAAGTCCTCGTAGCGGTCCGACAGAGCGGTGATCTCGGTCGGGCAGACGAAGGTAAAGTCGAGCGGGTACCAGAAGAACACGAGCCACTTTCCGCGGAAATCGGAAAGGGAAACGGACTTCACCTCTCCGGCGGGAGAGTCGGAAGCGTAGGCGACCTGAGCGGTAAATTCGGGGGCGGGCTGCCCTACTTTAGCGAGCGACATGATACGTCCTGCTCCTATTTTTCTACAGGAATGGGTTCCGGACGAGCGCCGGTGGATCGATGAAACGCGAGGCGGACCAACCGCTTATCAATAATGATTCTCGCTTTCGTCGGCAGTGTACCCGTTCGCTGACGGCATGTCAAGGGCCCGACCGGGATGTCGGGAACAAAAGGAGACACGGTCCGCTGACCGGGCGGTGGCCATTCCCCCGCCCGATCCGTCACGGTATCAGGCGTTGGCCGGTTCGATCTCGAGATCGCCGAACTGGCAATGGCCGACCTGCACGAAGAACCCGGCGGCGCCGGCGGCTCGTTCGGCGGGCAGTGGCGTGTCCAGAGTCACGGTGCAATCGCCACCGGTGCAGATGGCGGTCAGGCTTCCCTCCCGGTGAACGGTGAGCGAGAAGGAAACGGTGGTATAGAGTTCCCAGGGGAGCGCGGCTTCCGCGAGACACCGCTCCTCCTCATCGTATCGTTCGATCAGTCGCAGTCGTCCCTGTTCGCCCTGACGGTCGAGGGCGAGGGCGACGTAGCGTCGCAGACCGCGTACGCAGGCGACGATTCCCCAGGCTTCGGCCAGATGCGCATGGGCTTCGACGCTCATGGAGTAATCGGTCCATTCGTCGGTTCCGGTGTAGACCATGCCCGTGCCGTCGTTCTGGACGACGGCGAAACTGCGGGAGACGCCCCATTCGCGCAGTTCATCGGCGGCGACCACCCACGAGCGTCGCCCGGCGCGTCCCTCGGTATTGCGCCCGAGGGTCAGTTGCGGTGTTCCGGTCCAGCCGAGCCAGTCGAGATAGACGGTTCCGCTGCGCGAGTTTCCGCCGACTTCCACCCCGATTTCGGCGATCGGTCGTCCACCGGTATCGGGCACTTTCCATTCGACATGAAAAACCTGTCCTTTGTCGAGAAGGACGGTCTCTCCGTCGACCTGTTCGAGCCGATCGTCCTTGCCGTAGACCTTGAGATAGAGGCGAACGGCGGCGCGGGCCGGGTTGCTTTCGTCGGCGATCAGGCGGGCGCGAACGATCTGCCCGGCGTAGAGCACCGGCGTGGCGACGAGTCCGTACCCGCCGGCGTTCAGGTCCTCGGGGGGGAGGAACGTCCAGGTGGCGACACGCGCGACGCGTCCCGGCCCGACCCCCTGGTAGTGGATGGCCAGCAGACGTTCATCGGGCGGTCCGTCGATCCGGCTCTCGCCGGCGCGAACATTTTCCAGGCGGACGACATCGGCGCACTCGATGCTGTCCTCACAACGGAACCCCTGCAGGGAGCCGGGCAGATTGAAATGGTAACGCATGCCCTGATTGGGCGTCACCGGCTTCAGTCCCTGGAGGGACCGGGCGATGTTGATGAGGGCGAAGGTTTCCCGGACGGCATCGGTGATACAGCGTCCGCCATCGGCGGTCGGCAGGTAGAGCCGGTCGGCGACCGGGGTTCGGAAATCGACCGAGGCGTTGATGCCGTCCAGTCCGTTCTTGATACCCATGATACAGCCGACGTTGGCGGAGTTGCAGTCGGTGTCCCATCCGGCGGTGTTGGTCACCATGAGCGCTTTCTGGAAGTCGTTATCGCCATAGAGCAGACCCAGGAGGATGACGGCGTGGTTGGGGACCATGTGGCAGCCGCCGCCGTACTTATCGTAGCCGTACTTGTCCTCGATTTTGCGGAAGGTGGCGCGCCAGTCGTTGGGCTCGGCTTCCTTCCAGGCGAGCATATCCTCGATCAGGGTATGGATGACGGAGGAGCGAGGGATATAGGCCATGGCCTGCCGTATCAGGGTCAGCAGGTCGTCTTCGACAAAGGCCATGGACTCGATGGCGGCGATGATCTGTGCGCCATAGATCGCCTCTCCGTCATGAGAGACGCTGGCCGCTTTTCCCGCGAGGGCGACGGCCTTATCGGGGTCACCGGGGCAGACCATGGCCCAGGCGTCGATAAAGATCTGCGCGCCGATCTGTTCGGCGACCACCGGGCCATTGAGCGCGATGCTGCCGGAGTTCGGGGCGGGGACACCGGCCTTGAGTCGATTATAGGCGGTGTGTTCGGTGGAGACTCCCATTCCGCCCCACCAGAGGACGGTCTTCTTCTCGATCAGGTAGTTGAGCCAGGTCTTCCCGATCTGCTCGGCCGTCAGCTGGTACCCGGCGTTATGGTCCTGGAGGGCGCGGACAAAGGTGAAGGTGCCGGAGATATCATCATCGGCGACGATCAGGCGCGTTCCGCGCTTTTCGTGGACGTAGTAATGGATCTCGCCGAGTTCCTCCTCGATCTTTCGATGGTTCCAGCCCTCGAACGGCCGTCCCAGATAGACGCCGATGATTTTGCCGAGAACGCCGGCGTAGACGCGTTCCTCATAACCGGATGGCAGAGAGTTCATGGGCCGGGTGGCCTCCTTACGGATCGATTCGTTGTGAACGAACCGACGGATGGTAGCGTTCCATTCGTTGAGCGGCGTCTATTTTCCTTTCAGGCGTAGAAAGGGGCCTTCGACGAAGGTCCAGCTGAGCCATCCGCAGAGGGCGACAAGCGGCATCGCGAGCGCGAGGGCGAACCAGGGTGACAGCTGCGGCCAGTGGAAGTATAGCAGTTTCTGTACGGGCCAGCCATACAGATAGACGCCGTAGGAGATATCGGCGGAAGCGCCGAACCGTCGCAAAGCGGGCAGGGGTTTGAACGCGAACCAGAGAAACACGTAAGCGCCGAGGGTGGGCAGGATCAGGTGTACCGTTTCCATCCGGAAAAAGGCCAGCAGTACGAGGATGGCGGCAGGCAGGGCAAGGCGGTCGGTGTATCGGATTCGGTCCCGGTACAGATAGAAGCAACCACCGACAAAGAAGTAGGTGAACAATCGGGGAATGTTTTCCGCGTTACCGAGAAGAATCACCGATCCGGGGAAGATTTTGGCGGGGACGGTCCATCGGAGCGATGCCAGATGGACGAGGAGGAGCAGGACGGTCGCGATCAGCCACCAGGCCCGGTGTCTCAGGATTCCGAGGATTCCGAAGAGAGCGACGGCGAGGTAGCATCGGAATTCGTAGGCGATGGTCCAGAGCGAGCCGTTGACAACGGGGAACGGTTGTCCGGGAAAGGATTCCGGGACGGCGGGGGCGTTGAGTAGCAGGAGGGATCGGACGTAGTCGGTGACGGAGAGCTGGCGGAAATAGGTGGCGGGATCGCTGCCGAGGGGTCCGACGACGAGTGCGGAGATCAGGGAGGCGACGACGAATCCGGGATAGATGCGCAGAACGCGTTTTTTGAGGAATTCGAGAAGCCGTGGGTTTCTCTGCCAGCTCTGAACGATCAGGTAGCCACTGAGGAGGAAAAAGCCGTTGACGGCGACGGTTCCGAAGCCGACGGTATGAAAGAGGGCGGTGAGGATTTCCCGGTGTCGGTCTCCGTCTTTGAGTTCGGGGGCATGCTGAACCATGACGAGGGCGGCGAGGACGAGTCGCAGGAAGTTGAAGTTATTGTCGCGGTGGGACGTCCCGGCGTCGCCCGGTCGTTCGGTTGCGTGGCGCGGCGTGCCGGTCACGCCTGCGGGGTCGGCTTCCGGCGGAGCGAGGGGGATGGAATTCATGAACCGGATCGCTTCCTTAAATGTCGACAATCTATGTTGTTTACATTCTTCGGAAACCGACATTTTTCCTCTGACAGATCTCCGGCCCGTCCGGAGATATATCCGATACATTTATGAGTCGAACTATCGGGTTCGACGGCGATTTTTTCTTTTTTGATCGTTTTTTCGAGGGTTATCGGGCGTATTTTTGCCTGATTTCAGGAACATTCCGAGCATTCTTTCACGTTGATGGGATGGTGATCGGGTTAAAGGGATGGTATACTAAAAGTGTAATCATCCTGAAAACCTCCGAAAAAAGTTCGGAGCGACCCTTCGTTTGGCGGAGCGGTCGCTTTTTCATTGTTCGGGGTCTGTTGTTTGGTGGTGGCTCTCACACTTCCTGACACGTTTCGGTGGCTCTTGACAGTCATCGAATGGAATGATAGGATGATTTTGTTGACGCGGGGTGGAGCAGTCGGTAGCTCGTTGGGCTCATAACCCAAAGGTCGGCGGTTCGAGTCCGTCCCCCGCACCCAAGCAAGCAGCCTGATGGAAGAATTTTCCATCGGGCTGTCTTGTTTTTATCCCTCTCGAAGCGTATGCTTTTGGAAGAAGTTACTGAAGGCGGCTTCCCATTCGGCGTCGGTCGGGACGAAGTCGTGGGGTTCGATGGTTGCTTCCCCGATCATATCGCACAACCCACGCACCGATGTACCGCCAAACCAACCGAACAGGTTGCCCTTCATCGCCGTTTCGAGAAGGTCAAAGCCTCGGTCGCGGTAGGCGGTGCGTTCGTCATCCGACAGGAGAAAGTAGGGCATCTATGCCATTGTATCGGCTTGGCCCAAGCGGAACTATGTGGATGTTCCAGTGTTCGGATTGCTTCGATGGAAAGCGGTAGCGCGGATATGAAAAGTCATTTCCTTTGTGGTCTTCACGGTTATCATTAGGGTCGCGTATCAGCGTCGCACTACTCCGTTCTCAATGCTGACAGGGTATTGCCTTTCGAGTCGTGTCTAGTATAATTGGGACAGATTCATGATTTTCCGCTACCGTCCCACTCGCCCTCAAGATTTGCTATCTTGTGTTGCTCAGGCACGTGATGCCTTTGCCTATAAATCGTCCGATCACGAGGACATAAAGGCGATGTGGTTAAGTATGCTAAACGAAGGAAACGCCATGAGTATGGTCATTGAGGAGCGTGATACGCGACAGATCGTCTTTTTTGTTATTATGGCGTTTGTGAACACAGCGTTTGCATCACGACTCGCGACCGCTGATGTCCCCCCACTCACATCGGGCTATTGGTTACAAGAATGTCGATCTGGGACACTTCCTGTTTTATCGGCGGAACAGGTAAGGGGGGCGAACGCCACGAGCGGGGTCACTCTCTTTTGCATCGCATCAGGAATGGCATTCGACATCATTGAGGCGGGGCGGCTACCGTTTTTGCTGAGCAAGATAAATGACTGCCATCCCTTTGCTTTTGCTGGTTATCGCTTGAACGGTATCTATGTTGAGTTATACGACAAGGTAACTTGTGACTGGGGCGATACCTTCGGCTATAACAGGATAACCGATTTTACTGACTGGTACGACCGAAATGGTGGTGTCCCAGCCTCTTATGGCGAGAAGCGACCCCATTTATACGGGATTACACGAACACAAGCCTTGCAAAAATATGGTTCGATGGTAACTACATTTTTTCACTATCAAACGCCGCGATTTGGATTTACGCCCCCTGAGCAGGAAATGCTGCTTTGGGCATTGTCCAGTGATACGGATACGTCGCTGAGTGAAAGTCTGTGTTTGGCTTCCGTAACCATCAGAAAGCGTTGGGATACGATCTATCGGCGGGTTATGGACGTTCAGCCCAATTTTTTCGGCTCAGAGATGGACAAGGAGAGTGCTGGCAAGCGCGGCGCGGAAAAAAAACGTCGTCTACTGTCCTACCTTGAGCATCATATGGAGGAGTTGCGCCCTTACAAGGCAACATAGTGTTTCCCGATAGCACCTGTCAATCTCTTTTTATCTTACGAACACTGGCAATTTCATTGTCACTCTATGCGTTCTCACAAGCATATGAACTGTTTCCTGGTCGGCTTTGGGTCTTTCGCGGACGTGAAAAACAACCTGCTTCCTGTTTGCCGCAATCCCACACGTAAGTTACCTGTTACGAGCCTTCTCTCCGCTGTCGGAGGTGGCGAACACTTTGAAGCACATCCACGCTATGCCCTGCTCGACAGTGTAGCACCATCTTCTGTCATTGCCCCGATCATCCACTCCTCGTTCTGAAGGTCGCCCCACATCTCCACCAGACCAGAACGGTCGGCTTCTGTCGAGAAGGCAAAACGATCCCGCGTGATCCTCGCGCACACGGGTAAGTCATCGAGTCGAACAGGGCGAAAGCGCAAAAACATCGGCAGACTTCTCTTGATTTTTCTCGCTGTGATTCGCCCCAAATCGTATCGTTTTTCGATATTGCCTGCCATCGGAAACGCTTGTAAGGTATGCAGGTATGAGAAAAGGAGATCACATGCAAACCGTGGAGAGCAAGGAAGATCGCTCCCCTGTAAGAACCGTTGGTAGCGTCGAGGCGATTCGTGGAACCGCTTCAAAAAATTCTTTGTGCGTCGGTAATATGCTGCCCCCTGCGTTTCTCTTTCCTTATATGACGGGTTCAGCAGCAGTCACACCGTCTGTTAGGTCGCTATGAAAAATAACGAGCAATCAATCGCAATACGCATCGCGCAATCAGACGAAGACCGCGCCGCCGTATACCGCTTCCGCTACGAGGTATATGTCGAGGAACTCGGCTGGAAGCAACACTACGCCAATCACGAACGACGCAAAGTCGAGGAACCACTGGACGCTACGGGCGTGATTGTTGCAGCGTTTCAGGGCGACGAAGTAGTAGGAACAGTCCGCAGAAACTTCGGATTGACCTGCGATCTGGGCTACTATCTTGAATTGTGCGAAATGGCGAAATATGCGGGCGACGCCTACCCCCGTCAGGTTTCCATGACCACAAAGATGTTGGTCGCCGCCGCGCATCGCAATTCCCTTTTGCCGACCCGTATTGGAATCGAAGCATATCGCGCCACCTGGAATATGGGAGCGCGTTTGGATTTCATCACTGTTGACGTCAACCTCAAACATCTTGAGCGTTACTACAAGCGGATCGGCTATGTTGAGTATCGGGAACCTGCCGAGCATCCAGAGTTCGGCCCGTCTCGGTTGATGGTTTGTAGATTTCGCGATCTATCGCATCTCATCAAAGTTCGCTCCCCCTATGTGGACGTGTGCCGTGAGTGTCTTGCCGCCGACGCGCACAAACCACAGGAGAAGATACCCTTGGTCGCATCCGTCGCTGCCTACGCATAGTAAGGAAAGAACATGGCCGAAGCCTCTATTTTGTTACGCCCGATGCAGAAATCCATCTCCGACCGCCGCTACACGGCGCAGGAGGTGATGGATTACCTGGACGGCAAAATCGCTGCCCTGGTGGGACAAATACAGCAGAAGGAATACTGGAAAGTCGTCTCCTCGCCCGACAGCGACCCCAGACTCGTGCAGGCGATCATGCGCGAGTTGTACTTGGAGATTTACTTTTACGAGGCCCAGGTAGTCGAGGCATCCATCGCTTGTATTGCCCAGTTTCCCCGCTCGCTGGAGGAACGAAAATTCAAGGCGATGCTGAACCTGATGGCCGAGGAGTTTACTCACGGTGAGGTCGCCCTGAACGGTTACGTCGCGCTCGGCGGTGACAAGGAGTTTGCTCGCAACGCTCCGATGAGTCCTGGCGCGGTCGCCATGCTTGGTGTGTGGCTGGCAATCCAGTATCTTCGCGACCCGTTCGTATTCCTCGGCGCGGAATATCTGTTCGAGAACCTGACCTCGATCCTTGCGGAGATGATCGAAGCCAACCTCGCCAAGATGGGCGTGTCGGGCGACGGACTGGTGTTTATCACCACCCACGCTAAAGAGGACATTCAGCACTCGAACCTGATGCGCCACCTGATCGAACACTGTACCGAGCAGTACGACGGCGCGGGCGCATCCATCATGTATGGCATGGACTGTCTTCTGTTTGTCTACCCGCTCGCCATGTGGGATGCCGTATATGAGCGAGCGAAGGCCGCGAACGACGCCATCAAATAGAGGACGCGGCGAACCGTCACTTTCCGCGTCGAACGTGCAGAAGGGAGGGGAACGCCTTGCCCAGCGACATCGTTGCCAAGAATACAGATGCGGCATCGTCCGCAACACCAATAGATGCTGGTGCGGCCCCCAGAACCCTTCGGAGCGGGTTCTGGAACCTGTACGCCGTCTGTTACGACTCGCTTACAGGATTGAAGCCGTACCAGCAGATGATGGGCGACATACTGGACGCCCTGGAACTGCAGGACGACATGGCGGTGCTGGACTACGGCTGCGGCACGGGCAACTTTGAACGGTTTGCCCTGGCCCGCGCTCCCCGTGTTCGCGTGACGGGCATCGACTCATCCCGTTCCATGCTCCAGCGGGCCGAACGCAAGGTGCCCGTGTCGGTGGGGGCTGTTTTCGTCTTTGGGGATTCCCCCGACGCTGCGGGCCTGCGCCCCGCCTCCTGCGACCGCATCGTGACCACCAACGTCCTTTACACATTGCCTGATCCCGCCGCGACGCTGGCCCAACTGCGCGACCTGCTGAAACCTGACGGCCTGATGGTTCACGCCACGCCGCAGACCCGCTTCAACCCGATGGGGGTGTTTTGGGCGCACTGCGGGATGTGTCGCGGCATTGGGGACTTTTTCGCCACCCTGCGGATCATCCCCGCGCTCATCATGGTCGGCATCATGAACATCTGGATCGTGAAAAACGGGCGCGATTCCCAGTACTTCTGGAGCCAAGACGAACTAACCCGTATGTTCGCCGCCAACGGGCTGAACATCACCGAGATCAAGCCGACCTACGCGGGGCAGGACTGGCTGGTGCGATGCGTTCAACGGAAACAGGGAGGGGAGTAGGATGGCTGATAATGACCTGTTTCCTGACCTGGAAATCACGCAGATCAAGTTCGAGGTGTTGCCTATGTCTCGGCTCCGAGAACATCAGGCTTTCCGCTATCAGGTGTTCGGAGAAGAACTCGGATACCTAAACGAGTCAACCTGCCCTGACCGTCTTGATTCAGACGAATACGATCCGTATTCGTCTCACATTCTGGCTTCATACAAAGGTGTTCCTATCGCCTGTTGTCGCGTAATCTATAATAACTCATACCCTAAGCCGTCCTATACAGAAAAGTTTTTCAATTTGCCGCCTCCTGCTCTGCCACGCGATGCGATTGCAGAGTTAGGGAGATTTGCCTTAGCGAGCAACGTTCGGAATCCGCGCCTTAGCCTAATGATCCGCTTCGGCCTATTAGGAGTTGCCTGCGAAGATGCGTTGAGTAGGGGTGTTAGCCATTTCTATGTGTTTATGCACGGGGCAGGTTATGCTCTTCTGCGTCGGAGTGGTATTCCCTGTGAAATGATTCAAAATTATAAAGAGACTGGATACAACGGATACTACTCTGACTACTTCGATCCAAATGACACCTATCCAAGTTTGATGAGCGTTACAACTTCCCTCTTGGTTGTTCGTGGCGTGTTCAACAGTTTTGTTAAGTAGTCTGTCGGGTTCTGGGTGTGCCGTTCGCGGCGGGGTGGACGGGGGCGGGAGAAGCCCCGCCCCCGCGCTCGTTTCGGGCAGTAAAACCCGTGTTTGGACGGACGGTGAGCCTCGTTGACGCACCGCTCCTCCCCCTTAGAGGACTGTTCCTTTTCCCGTCTTTTCCTCCCCCAGACCCCGTCTGGTCAGAAAGTCGCGTGGTAATCGTCCCAATGATCTTCCCACGTTTCGACATCGACCTCTTCGCAGCATTCAGGACACTGAACAGCCTCAATACCTTCCGCCTCAGCCATGCAGCAATCGGCGCACGAGTGATCGGCGATTCGCCCTGCGAATTTGCCGCAGTCGGGGCATCGGTGGCTGCATCCGTCGTGCGAGGTGTCGCGGTTGAACTGCGTTCCGCATCCGCCGCACTCATACAGCGGGCCTCCCGACTCCGCAGCGATGACCCCGCAGGACGCGCAGGCCCAGGCATCGTAAGTGCCGAGGTCATAGGGATCGGGGCATCTCCTCGATCTCTTGCTGAGTCGCTTCCTCATAAGAGGGCTGGTTGACGGTGTTCTCCGTCGTGGTTGTCATGGTCGTCGCGTCAAACATGGCTTTCCCTTGCATCCTCACATCGGTAAGGGGATTTTGATGTTGGTTTTTTGCAGGGTAGCAACAGTGGCAATACTCCCGAAAGACGTTTCGACGGAGCCTGTACTCAGGCGGGCGTCACGACGCGCCATACCGCGCAGCAGAATCGCTGTCGCTCGTACCCACGCTACTGATAACACCGCGCCGTCGCTCTCCAGGTTAATGCCCTCTGGGAGTATCGGTGCGGGTTCCAGTTCTGCGTCCAGTTGTCGCGGTTTCCGTGCCAATGTCTTACCCTGCGTATCGTCGCAAGGCAGCGGGATCGGGGCTTTCACGATCCTGCCGCCTGTCCGCGACGACATAGGCATCGTAGGCCGAAACGACCTTTGGAACTGGGATGCGTAGGAAAACTGATGAAGACCGCCCATTCGGGCAAAATCCTACGCGAAAAGAGGGGAGAACCGTCTATTCCTGTTCGGCCAGAAGGTAACGAACGTTTTTCCAGTCGTGGAAAGTAGGGGACTGTAGCGACCCATCGGGGCAATAGGCTGAAGGATAGCCACGTGCGACCGCGAGATGGAACAGGATGTCAGCGACCAGAGAAAGGAAATCGCGGCTCTGACGCCCGTTCTCGCCGCCGCTCCCTGCCATACTCGCAAAAAGTCGGTGAGCGAACACGGGGGCATCATCGGGAGGAACCGCCGCCCGCGACAGTCCACCGATTCGATCTGCCAGTGTATCGGCAATCGCGCGGTATACGGGCCGCACCGTGGGGGGATTTACCTTCTTGAAGTCAGGGAGACGCCATGTCGCGGCATCCGCCCATTTAGGAACGGTCACGACCTGCCATTCAGGAACGGTCACGACCTGTCGAAGCCGTGTCAGCATCGCGGGAACGTCCTCTACTCCTGAGCCAAGAAGCGGAGCGAAAGGGAGCGGGCAAAGCGCGGCAGACAGAGCCTTCTCCACTTTCAATATCGCAGCCGCATGAGATATGACAGCCTGCCACCGCTCAAAATCGTGTCTCCAAAGAATGAGGGAAAGCGGGCGCGGCACATCCTGAGCATCAAGGAGGGCACGGTACTGCTTCGGGATCGAACCGAGGAACGCGGCGGTAACGGCATCTTCGATGTCCAGCCATTCGACGCCCAGATGCTTCAGACCATCGCCAAGGTAGGCATCGTAGGCCAGCCATTCCGACGCACGGGGGCCAACACGATGGCCGCTTCGGGCAACCAGTCGCCGTACTCCTACGATCCCGTGCGGTGTCGGCGGGAAGCCGCCCATCCGCAGGGGGTCTTCGTCTCCGTCATGGCCGAAGTCGTTTATCGCCAGCACCGCGAAGAAGTAGAGCGACCGTACATCCCCGACACCGTGCGCCCGCCAGTTGCCCGTGGTTTCCGTGAACCCCTCATACTGTTCAATCCGCCGTCGTCCTCCGTCAAAGAAGGGTGCGGTATCAACATCCGCATCGACATCATCGTAAAGGGCTTCCAGTTCTTTATGCGTTGGGGTTGGATCATGCGGCAGGGCGACAGCCTCGGCGAAGCACTGGGCGAGACTGACCATGTACGACGAACCCGCAACACCGCGTTGCCCACCTGTCAACGCCTGCAAGAGATCATAGGTCTTGGCGCGATAGGTGCCGCGCACGGCGGGATCGTCCACACGGTTATAAGGTACGGACGGTAGACCGTTCTCTTTTTCCTTCGCCCGTGTAATTCTCTTTCCCGCTTTCGGTGCGGGTTGGCTTTCGTTCGTCTCTTCCATCAAGTGATGGTATCGACCGGCGGTGTGGGGTTTCCACCCCGCCACCTGACAGCGGGCAGGGACAGATTCACCTGTCAGCGGCCACCGTGCGCGGTCTTTGTCCTGCCGTTCCCTCGCGGGGCCACGTCGTATACAGGGCGCGGCGTTGCTCGCGGGACGGCTTCAATTTGTCCGTCTCCACGATGATCGGGGCGTACAGAGAAGGGGTGGCGGGCCTATTCTTTGCGATAACTCCATCACCCGCACCCAAAACAGGCAGCCTGATGGATGATTTTTCCATCAGGCTGCTTCGTTTTTCGCCTGCCTTTGCGTTCTGCGCTATACTGGAAACGACTGGAAACGACTGGAAACGATCGTAAGCGAGAGATGACAAGGAGCAGGAGCAATGGCTGGGATGCAGACCGCCGAAATACTGGAGGGAACGGGACAGGAACTATCGGATCGTTTCAAGGCGATCGGGACCCAGCGTCTCCGGGTGATGATTCTGCCGGAACTGCCCGAAACCGCCTCCTTCTTCCCGGACGATTTCGAAGCCGCTATGGACGCCATCGGGGAAGGGACCGAAGACATCCCGTCCGACCCCACCGTCACCTACAATCGCGAAGACATCTACTCCGATCACGATTAATGCCGTATCTACTCGACAGTAATATCCTGATCCGTATCGCGCATCGTGGCGACCCGGCTCATATGGTGGTGCGTACCGCCCTTCGCACGCTGCGGGAGCAGGGCGAAGAATTGTATTACGTCTCCCAAAATCTGGTCGAGTTTTGGAACGTCAGCACAAGACCGATTTCCGCACGGGGAGGTTTGGGACTTTCTCCGGAGGAAACGGACCGTCGCGCTCGACTTATCGAACGCTTTTACCCCCTTTTACCCGATCATCCGATCGTGCATGAGAATGGTCGATGTCTCGGTCGACTGAAAACGGCCCCTGCCCTGTCTGCACCCGTCTGAAAGAGAAAGAGAACGGGCTCACGGAAAAAGGGAGGGGCCCTGCGAAAGCGCGGGTTCGGATCAGTCCTCGCGGAACCAGGCCTGAGCGTTGGGCGAGAGGCTCTTCTGATAGGCGACGGTGTTATTGCTCTGCACCGGCACATCGTTCAGGTAGTTACTGTCCGGTGAGGTGAAGCTCGGTTCGGGAAAGCGGAACCATTTGGCGTGCCCGTCGGTCAGCAGGACATTCGATCCGCCGCCATGGCGCGTACGTGCATAGATATAGGTCAGACTGGTATCTTTCCCGGTGCCGTAGGCGGGGTAAAACTCATAGTTGCCGGTGTCGTTGCCGGGGGTGTAGACGCGTCCTCCAGAGCCTTCTGCAACCAGAACAACGTTCGCCGGGGCCTGGACAGAGGCCAGTGTGCCCGGAGCCTGGTTTGCCCAGGCCGGGGGGATATCCGGGGTGGCCGGGTTCTGGGCGCGAGGCGGCGCGAGATTCGAGTTGATCACATAGCTCCATGAGGGATTGAGATTGAAGGCGCGGGCCTTCTTATCATAGGTCGGGCAGACATAGATGCTGAGTTTCTTCCCGGCGGTTGTGCCGACGGCGCTTGCGGAAGTGCGGGTGTAGCCACCTTTGATATAGGGCTCGACCAGGCTATACCAGTGTAGCCGCGAATTGGCATCGAGACCGGCTTCGATACTCGGAGGTGCCGGGTAATTCGCCACCGGGTAGGTTTCATCGAAGTCCTGAACATAGCCAAGGATGGCCAGGCCAAGCTGCTTCTCGTTAGAAAGGCAGGTCGTCTGTCGGGCTTTCTCCCGTGCCTGAGCAAAGACCGGGAAAAGAATCGCTGCCAGAATCGCTATTATGGCGATAACAACAAGTAATTCGATGAGAGTGAAGGCGCTCGCTCTCAGTGAGCGAGAGGATGGTAAAGACATACTTGGTTTCCTCCAAAAAGACAAAGGCCGGTAGATCGCGGTTTGCGATTCTACCGGCCTCCCGATGACGGGTCAGCACTGGTTTTGATTAATACTGATTTAATTGATCGACGAATATGTGATTGCGTTTTCGTTATAACACGAAAGCGATTCCCTGTCAAGTCGCAACGCTATTTGTCCAGGCCGGAGAGGCGACCGATCTGCCATCCGGCGTTGTTCAGGAAGTGGGCGACGGCAGTTCCCGGTGGAACGATCTCATCGACGGCGCTCAGGAAGGTTGCGGGCAGGACCAGATTCGCGGCGGGCAGAAGGCCTGTAAACTGCTCCAGCGTGCGCGGGCCGACAATCGGCGCGGTGACGATGTCCTGCTGACGGACCCAGGCAGTGGCGGCGACAGAGGGATCGTAGCCATGCTCCTGTGCGAGCGCGGTAAAGGCGAGGGATGCCTCAGCGGCGGTGGAGTTGGTCCGTTCGCGCCAGCGGTCGTTGCGCTGGATACGGGAGCCCTCCGGCAGGTTATCCGGGCGAATCTGGCCGTACTTGCCGGTAAGCTGTCCCCCGGCGAGCGGTGACCAGGGAATCAGACCCCAACCGTACTGGCGCAGGAACCCGGCCCGGTCGTTTTCGATGCGTCGGTCGAGGATATTGTACGGGGCCTGCTCGCTCACTGCCTCGTTCCATCCCTTGAGCCGCGCCCGCCAGAGCGCATCCGCCATCTGCCATGAGGCAAAGGTGCTGGTGCCATAGTAGCGGATCTTGCCCTGCTGGATAAGCAGATGGAGCGTTTCCAGGGTCTCATCCAGAGGCACAGTCGGGTCATAGCGATGCATCTGGTAGAGGTCGATATAGTCGGTCTTCAGACGACGCAGGCTGTCCTCGACGGCTTTTAAGATATGCCGACGCGAAAGCCCGCGGTCATTGGCACCGGGACCCATCGCACCGTTGACCTTGGTAGCAAGAATGATCTCATCCCGAAAGCCGAATTGTTCAAAGGCTTTGCCGAGAATGGCCTCACTGCCGCCATTGCTGTAGACATTGGCGGTATCCCAGAAGGTGACGCCGGTTTCATGCGCCTGACGCAGTATTTCCAGCGAGTCCTCCTCACTCGTAGACTCCCCGAAATTCATACAGCCAAGGCAAAGGTTACTGACTTTTAGGCCGGATTTACCCAGTGGAACAGTCGGAACGATTCCTGCCATGCGGTGAAATTTCCTTTCGAGATGGCCCCACCGAAACGATAGGACCGCTCTTTCCGTGTTACCCGATAATTCCGAAAAGCTCGCCCTCAATCGGCCGGGAACGGAAACCGTCCGGTCCTTCCGGCAGGTCACCCGCCACCGTGATACGTCGCACGGTGCGCGTCGCGGTGAAGTGGGCATAGTCGATCGGACCGGCATGGGCGGTCACCTGGTTATCCCAGAAGGCGATTGCATTCGGGGACCAGTGGAACCGAACCTGATATTCCGGGCGCGTCACCTCCTCCGCAAGCAGGTCGAGGATCGCCTGGCTCTCACGCTCGCGCAGTCCGATGATATGGGTTGTCGTTCCCGGATTGAAGAAGAGCGCTTTCTCCCGCGTCTCCGGATGCACGCGAACCAGTGGGTGCAGGGAGACGAACGGTCCCTTGCGCGGTTTGTCGCCGCTTCCGCGATCATAACTGCTTGTGCCGTGCACCGCTTGCAGGTCGTCGATCAATTCCTTGATCTTCGGGGATAGTCCCTCATAGGCGGCAACCAGATTGCTCCAGAGCGTATCGCCGCCATAGGCCGGGATCTCGACGCCACGTAGAATCGAGTACTTGTTGGGGTTTGCGACAAAGGTGATATCGATATGCCAGCCCTTGTAGTCACGGGGCGGACGCGCCGTCACGACGGAGACATCAGGGCGATGGCGCTTGTACTCCGATGCCGACCGCTCCCAGATCTCCGGATGCTCTGGCAGTCCCTCGGCGATCGGGTGCGCCGGTGTCAGCGGGCCGAAGTAGCGACCGAAGCGCAACTGGTCCTGATCGCTGATCGGCTGATCGCGGAAAAACAGGACCTTCCATTGATGCAGGGCATTTTTAAGCTGGTCGATGGTGAAGTCATCGAGCGGTTGGCGCAGGTCGATGCCGGACACCTCCGCGCCAATGACCGGCGTCACCGGAGAGATTGTCAGATGAGCGGCGTTCCGTGAAGCGACGGGCACGTCTAAAGTTTGCGTGGACATGGAAAATCTACCTTTCGCGGGTCTGATGAATCGTGGAAGTGGTCTGTATCGCACGCGCCTCCTGATGGGATGCGGGAGGCGGCAGAATACGGGCGTACTGGTCTGCGGAGAGCACGGCATCCTGCACCGCAATCTTCCGGGGTAGGATCTTGAGACGGGTCAGATAGTCGGCCTGCTCCTGTTGAAGCGCAATGACGCTGGCATCGACCGGGCGCAGTTCGGTGTTCTCCTGCTGGCGGATCATCTGTTCGAGGGTGGGCACGTCTAACCCGCCGGACTGCGCGGTCATGGTGGCTGCCTCATGCGGGTGCTGCCGCGCCCAATCGCCTGTCTTTCGCAGTTCATCGAGCGTCACCTGGATCAGTTCCGGGTGTTCGGCGGCGAAGGTGCGTGGTGTGAGAATAAAGCCACCGGAGGTCGGGATGTCCTTTGTACTGACCAGAATGCGCCCCTCACCCTTCTGCTGCACCAGCGTGAGGTAGGGCTCACCCTGAACCCAGGCGTCGATGGAACCGCTATGAAAGGCGGCGGTGGCATCGGCGGGCGGCATCTTGACCGCAATGATATCGGAATACTGCATTCCCTCACGTTCCAGCGCCTTGATCAGCAGGTACTGCCAGACCGCGCCGGGCTGAAAAGCGACTCGTTTCCCTTTGAGATCACGAAGGGAGCGAAGCGGCGAATCGATCGGGACGATGATTGCGCCGCCACTGCCGGATTTGCCAGGAGGAGTGTTGGCGGCATAGACGAAGTCGATTCCCGCCGCCTGCGCAAAGAGCGGAGGGGTGGCGGCGGTGCTGCCGATCTCCAGGCTACGTGTACCGATCGCCTCCATCGCCTGCGGCCCCATCGGGAAGTTGATCCATTCGACCTTCACATTCTGTCCGGCAAGCCGCTTCTCCAGTGTGCCGCGCAGGCGCATGATATTGAAGTTGCCGCCTTTGCCATAACCGATCCGTAGCTTCACTGGAGCCTGTGCTGTTGTTGTGCCGCTCCCGGTCGGCGTTGTCGTACAACCGGTGATGGTCAGTATCCATAGCGTGAGCGACAGGAGAGGAAGGGGTGTACCTCGCATGATCAGTTCCTTCCTGAAAGCGCCGGTTCATTTCGTGCGGCGACCTTCGTTAGCGGAGACTGGACTGCCGATTCGGAAACATCGTGGGCGGTGCGCCAGCGTGCCATCTGTGGCCCTTCCGTACCTGAGTTAAAGGGCGAGGTCGCGGGAACGGGCTGTTTCAGATGGGGGAAAACATACTCGGCGCAGTGATAGGCTTCCTCAAGCGAGGGGTAGCCGGAAAGAACAAAGGTGTCGATGCCAAGCTCCTGATACTCGCCCATCAGACGGGCAATGGATTGGCCCGATCCGACCAGAGCGGTTCCCGCGCCGCCACGGGCAAGGCCGACACCCGCCCAGAGGTTGGGGTAGATTTCCAGACTGTCGCGCCGACCGTTGTGAAGCGACGCCATCCGTTTCTGTCCCTCGGACTCAGAACGCTCATAGGATTTAAGCGTTCGCTGGATCGACTCATCGCTGACATGCTGGATCAGTTTCTCGGCGACGGCCCAGGCTTCGGCATCGGTCTCACGGGCGATGATATGGAGACGGATACCAAAGCGAAGAGTGCGTCCATGGGTAGCGGCACGGCGGCGCACCTCCTCGATCTTTTCCCGGACCATCGCCGGCGGTTCGCCCCAGGAGAGGTAGACATCGATATGGCGGGCGGCGACATCGAGCGCCGCAGGGGAGGAACCGCCGAAGTAGAGCGGAGGATAGGGCTTCTGGATCGGCTGTAGCTGCTGCTGGCCGTTTTTGATGCGGAGATGTTTGCCCTCGAAATTCACCGTTTCCCCGAGCATCAGGGAGCGCCAGATATGCAGGAACTCATCGGTGATCTCATAGCGCTCCTCATGATCGGCGAAGATCCCATCGCTCTCCAACTGTTCGGTGCTGCCGCCGGTGACGATATTGAGCAGAATCCGTCCCTGCGACAACTGATCGAAACTGGCCGCCATACGTGCCCAGAGTGCAGGCGTCATGATGGAGGGGCGGGCCGCGACCAGAAACTTGAGGCGTTTTGTGACATGGATCAGGGAAGTGGCCACGATCAACGGGTCGAGTTTGGTGCCCGTGCCGAGCAACATGCCCCCGTAGCCTAGGGAATCGACCGCCTGCGTGATCTGTTGCAGATAGGCGGGCGTCGGCTTTCGCAGTCCGTGTGAGGTGCCGAGATATCGTTCATCACCCTGTGTCGGTAAATACCAGAAAACATCGAGTCCGTTCATGGTCTTTCTCCTGTCGAAGCGACACGCCAAAAAAACGAGGCCAGAGCTTTACGAACGAAATGTCGTTCATAAAGCTCTGGCCTCCCGTTAACGGGTCAGCCGGTCGTAACGGACCGCCGGCATAGCGTAAAAACGGAATACGCTATTAAATTGCCGGTTAGTTGATTGCTAAAATCAACTTTGCTTGTTCGGGCATTATGCCCCGATAGAACCCCGTTGTCAAGGGCGTAAGGCAAAACAAGAAAAGAGCTACTTTAACTTGACATACCTGAAATGCCAGGCTATACTCTGGATGAATGAGATATTGTTGTAAAATTCGACCGATTTAATCGGTATGCGATAAATTTGAGAAAGTAGCTGACCTGTCAACAGGAGGCTGGAAACCTTTCTGCTGGAGACTGCCGGAGGAATCGGGCGGTTTCTGGCCGGGTTTCCAGCCTTTCGTCGTTTTGGACGACGCCGTAAGAAGTATAAGAATATAAGTATGAGTGGAATTCGCGTTCTCTGGTTTTTTCCGACTCCGGGCGATGAGCATTATCTTGGCTCACCTGTCCTGCGTCGGCAGACCGACTTTGGTTACCTCAAGACGCTGGCGACGGCTCTGGATTCCCTTGGCTACTATGGCGCATTGCTCCCGACCGGTGTCGGCTGCCCGGAGGGGTGGGTTCTGGCATCCGGGCTCTCGGCATTGACCCAGCGGTTACGCTTTTTGGTGGCGATCCGCCCGGCGATCATGCAGCCCGCTCTGGCGGCGCGTATGGCGGCGACGTTTGACCGGATGACCGGAGGACGTCTGCTGATCAATATCGTGACGGGGAGCGGAGCGCAGGACCGGATGGCGGCGGAAGGGATCTTTGTCGAGGACAATCGCCGCTATCAGGTGACCGATGAGTTCCTGACCGTCTGGCGTTCTCTTTTGGAGGAGGGCAAAGCGGACTTCGCGGGGGACTTCTTCCGGATCGAGGGGGGGAGTAACCCGTTCCCGACCGTACAAAAGCCCTATCCGCCGCTCTGGTTCGGCGGCTCCTCCGATGAGGGCATCCGGGTCGGAGCCAGGCATAGCGATGTCTATCTCACCTGGGGGGAACCGCCCGCGCAGGTCAAAGAGAAATTAGATCGCGTTCGTGAGAAGGCGGCGGAGTTCGGGCGAACGGTGCGTTTTGGTATCCGCCTGCATGTCATTGTGCGTGAGACCTGTGACGAGGCCTGGGAAGCGGCGGATCGACTGATCTCGCGTCTCGACGATCAGACGATCGCCCGCGCACAGGACTGGCTTTCACGGGATAACTCGGAAGGGCAACGTCGAATGCAGGCTCTGCACGGAGGCAAACGCGGCCCGCACCTTGAGGTCAGTCCCAACTTGTGGGCCGGTCTGGGTCTGGTGCGCCCCGGCGTTGGCACCGCCCTGGTCGGCGATCCGGCGACCGTCGCCGAACGGATGCGCGAGTACGCGGACCTCGGCATCGACAGTTTTATTCTGTCAGGCTATCCCCACCTTGAAGAGGCGTACCGGTTCGCGGAACTGGTATTCCCACTTCTGCCCCTTGTCCAGGAACGTTAGGGAAACGGAGACTACCCTTTTACTTTTTTTGGAACGGTTGTTGAAGGAGTTTTTATGAAACCATCTCCCACGTATCGGAAGATCATATCCGGTTTCCACCCCGGAGCGGGGTTTACGCTGATCGAGCTGCTCGTTGTTATCGCCATAATCGCCATACTGGCAGCGATTCTTTTCCCAGTGTTCGCCCAGGCAAGGGACAAAGCACGACAGACGACCTGCCTCTCAAACCTGAAGCAGCTTGGTCTCGGTTTTCTGATGTATGCACAGGATTACGATGAGACCTATCCCCTGGCCAACTCGACGCCGGAGGGCGCGACGCCCGGCATCGGCAACGTTACCTGGCTCTATACCGTCGATCCCTATATCAAGGCGGGGATGGCATCGAGCGTCGCCCAGGCTGGCGGCAAAAGCATCTTTGTCTGCCCCGCCTTCGATAAGTCCGGGCGGACCGCGGGCAACTCGACCGCAGGCAACCCCTATCGCCCCTCGCTCTCCTATTCGGTCAATCGATACCTGATTGGGACCATGGCGCTCAATGTCGCCGCCGAACGACGGATTCCTTCCGCCACCCTGGCCAAGCCACAGTACCCGGCGCAGGTAATCCTGTTGACGGAGGCGCGTGGCCGCTGTGTCTGGACCGATGGCATCGATGATCCCGTCGTTCTGGCCCAGATCCCGGATGCCGTGATCTGTAGCGCGGAGTATTTCACCGGGCGCAGCCGCCATAGTGACGGCGGCAACTACGCGTTCGGCGATGGACATGCCAAGTGGGTCCGATCCTCGACGCCGTCCTACACCGGCGACCCGAACCCCTCCATCACCGATGGGTCGCTTGCGTCCTATCAGAATCTGGTGCCGAATCCCAATCCCAACGGTGTCGTCTACAGCCGGGTGAAGTATCCGAGCGCCGCTGGCTGGTTTATCGAAGACTAAAGTAGAGAACGAGAAAACACATGAGCAGGATGTGCGGGTTTATTCTGGTGCTGTTAGGGGTCTGCGTCTGTCTTTCCGGCTGTTCCCGGCCCGCCGGGGAGACAGCGGCGACAGGTGTTGCCGCCACGAACCGGAAGCATGTCGTCCTGCGAATCGGGCATCAGCGTGCCGACCCGCTCAATCTGCTGAAACTACGTGGCGACCTGGAGAAGCGTCTGGCACCGGCAGGAGTGAGCGTCGAGTGGCTCAATTTCACTGCCGGACTGCCTCTGCTTGAAGCGCTTGGAGTCGGAAGTATCGATATTGGCTCGACCGGCGACTCTCCGGCGCTGTTCGCTCAGGCCGCCGGAACCCCACTTGTCTATATTGCCAATATTCCCCTTGGTGAGCATGCCGAGGATGGTGAGGCGATCATCGTCCCCAAAAACTCACCGATACGATCGGTTCAGGACTTGAAGGGGAAGAAGATCGCCTTTCAAAAGGCATCCGGCTCTCATAATCTGCTGTTGCAGCATCTGCAGAAGGCGGGAATCGCCTACTCGGACATACAACCGCTCTATCTTGCGCCACCGGATGCACGCGTTGCATTCGAGTCCGGGAAGATCGATGCCTGGGTCGTCTGGGACCCGTTTCTCGCGGTCGCGATAAAACAGAGCGGGGCACGGATCATCGCCAATCGTGTGGGAATCAACACGCCGGGAGCGTTCTATCTCTCCTCGCGCAAGTTCGCCGAGGAGCATCCGGAGTTGATCAAGATCGTTCTGGAGGAGGTGGATCGGGCGAGCGAATGGTCCTACCAGCATCCGCAGGAAACCGCCGATCTGCTTGCTCGGAACACGGGAGTCGATAAGGAAACGCTGACGTTTCTTTTGCAGCGGCGCTCTCGAACGGGCGCTCGTTCCATTGATGAAAAAATAATCGCAGCGCAACAGACCTCGGCGGATAACTTCTATAAGATCGGATTGCTGCCACGAAAGATCGATGTGCGCGAGGCGACATTGACCCCGGCGCAGTATGCCCTTCTTGCTCCGGCTGACAGAAAGAACGTTCGACCGTGAAGATAAACAGGCGAATCGGAGCGATTTCTGGTGCCATATTGCCCTATGCCTTGCCTCTGACGCTGTTTCTGCTCTGGCATATTCTCTCCGTCACCGGCATTCTGCCGACAAAGATCCTGCCCGCGCCAACGGCTGTCCTGAAGGCGGGGTCGACCTTGATCCAGTCGGGGGATCTCTGGAAACATCTCGCCGTTAGCTCCGGTCGTGCGCTGACCGGGCTTTTCATCGGAGGAAGCATTGGCTTTGCTCTTGGTCTGCTCACCGGTCTGTCACGGCTCGCCTACACGTTGCTCGATAGCACGGTGCAGATGTTGCGCACGATCCCCAACCTGGCGATGATTCCCCTGGTCATCCTCTGGTTCGGCATCGGGGAGGAGACTAAGGTCTTTCTGATCGCGCTCGGGGTTTTCTTCCCGCTCTATCTCAACACCTACCATGGCATTCGTTCGATCGATCCCGGTCTGCGCGAGATGGCAGAGGTTTATGGTCTGCGCGGATGGCGATTGTTCCGTCTGGTGATCTTTCCCGGCGCTCTGCCCTCTATCCTGGTCGGTCTGCGTTTCTCGCTTGGCTCGATGTGGCTGACATTGATTGCGGCGGAAGCGCTGGCAGCGGAGGCGGGCATCGGTTATCTGACCACGACGGCGCGGGAGTTTATGCAGACCGATATCGTTGTTGTCGGAACCCTGATCTATGCATTACTGGGGAAACTGGCCGATGTGATTGCGCGTGCGCTGGAACGGCGTCTGCTGTCCTGGAACGCGAATTACCTGGCCACACCGCCGCCAGAACGTCAGCAAAACACGAGGGCAAAGGCGACACAGCCACCGGGATCCGAGGGGAAGGAGAGGGCAACATGCGACAGCAAGAGCGCGGCACCCGCCTGACCGTCGAGGGGGTGGAGAAATCTTTTGGAGCAAAGGTCGTCCTTAAAGGGATCGATCTCACGGTCGAGGCCGGGGAGTTTGTCGCCATCGTCGGGAAGAGCGGCTGCGGTAAATCCACGTTGCTCCGGCTGACCGCCGGACTCGATACACCGACCCGTGGTCAGATTCGACGCGATGGTCAGACCTTTGCCGGGACTCCGCCCGATGTACGCCTGATGTTTCAGGAGGCGCGTCTCCTGCCCTGGCAACGGGTGCGCGACAATATCGGGCTTGGATTGTTGCCGGGCGAGCATGTACAGCGGGCATTATCGCATGTCGGCCTGGAGGATCGCGCCGGGGACTGGCCGGGCGTTCTTTCGGGCGGACAGCGTCAGCGCGTGGCGCTTGCCCGTGCTCTGGCAAGCGGTCCAAGGCTCCTGTTGCTTGATGAACCACTGGGAGCGCTGGATGCGCTGACCCGGCGTGAGATGCAGCAATTGATCGAGGAACTCTATCTTGAAGAGGGGTTCACCGTCATTCTGGTGACACACGATGTCGAGGAGGCGATTGCGCTTGCAGACCGTGTGATCGTGCTGGATGCGGGGCGGATCGTGGATACGATAACGGTCGATCTTCCACGTCCCCGCAACCACAGCGCCATCGAGTTCACCAAGATCGAGGAGCATATCCTGGACGAATTGCTTGGACGAAAAAAGCCTGTACCGGAAACAGATGCACGTCAGATTGACATAAACGTAGCATCAGTGATATAAAGTCTTAATTATCAATCGGTGATTAAGGGATTGGATGCCATGTACCGAACCGGAAAGATCGCTCAGGTCAGTGACAACCCCCCCGCTCCTCCGACGGATCTATCGGATACGGTAAAAAACGGTCACCCGATCCCGATTGAGGAAATCAAAGCCGCGATTGAGAAGGTCCGCCATGGCTCTGTCCAACTGATTATTCAGGACGGGCGGGTGGTCCAGATCGATATCGTCGAAAAACGCCGTCTCGCCTGACACAAACCGTTCCCTACTCGAAATTGCACTTCAGCACTAATTTGCCCTTTACTTCGCCTTTTTCGCGCCTTTCGTTTGCCTTTGCCGCATCACGCAGGGGCATGACATCGGCGATCACCGGTTTGACCTTCTGCTGGGCGAGCAGGTCGAACAGTTCCTCGACAGACGCGGCGGAAATAGCCGCCAAGTTCCGCCACTACCGCTCGGCGGTCAACAATGTAAACGATACTGTGTATGCCGCCAAGATTCGAGCAATATACGATGAGGCTCCCGAACCGAAGGGGTAGATCATTCGGGAGCCAAGTCAGTTCATGCCGTGTGTGGTCGCTGGCCTGCTGTACCATCGTCGGGCCATGTCGTATAGAGGGCGCGAACCTGGGTGCGGGTCGGTTTCAGCATGACTGTCTCTACGATTATCGGTGCGTACCGAACAGGATTGGCGCAGGAATTCTTCGCGATAAGTTCCGCACCTGCACCCAAAACAGGCAGCCTGATGGATGATTTTTCCATCAGACTGTTTTCGTTCGGTGATCGACCGCCCTCAAAAGGGATTTACGAACGCCCGGATTGCGGAAGTCGGACACGGACCGGATTGCTGTAAAACCAGAGGTCGCCCCACGGGTCGGCCGCGCCGACATCCTGACGCGGGGCATCGACATCCGTATTGGTGCCGCGCACCCGGACAAAGAAGTCCTGGCGCACGTCCGGAATACGATGCGTGAACTCCAGAAACTCCCCGTCCCGCTTCGCCTCGCTCGCCCGCAGGGTCGCCACGACACGCGTGCCGGGGTTCGTCATTGCGTCCCGGTCGCTTGCCGTCCCCCGTATGTCGCCGGTGATGATGTCGATATGGTGCAGTGTCGGGCGCTTCCCGCCGAAGTTGGCCCGGGACGGAACGCGGACCCGCAGACGGATGTTCACTTCCTGCCCGGCGCGATCCAGCGACAGCGTGCCTCCCATCGAGGCGGTCCGATCGCCCGACAGAGCGTACAGTTCGCAACGGTCGATCAGGTCGCCGAGAACCGTAAACATATTGCCCGATCGGATCGCCTCCAGAACCGCCCCCGGTTCACGTCGGGACGCGAACACCCAGGTCTTGCTGTACTCGCCCGGATAATAGTCCTCGTTGTCGTTTTTGTCCGCTTTTTTATCCGTCGGCGTGACATACCCTTTTTCGGCCAGAGTGGAGGCGTCCACGATGGTTCGATCGGTGAAGTGGCGGTGGCTGTCGGAGTTGGCGGTGATATACCAGGAACGTCCCTCACCCAGCAGGCTGTCCCATAGCCCGCCCACCTGGCTGACGTACCAGTCATAGCCGCCCCAGGTTCGATAGGAGGCGGTCGGATATCCGGAGAACGAGGCAGGAGCCGGGTCGCTGCCATAACCGCCGCGCGCGCCTCCGTTCAGAGCCGCCGCCTGATGCCCCGGCGCGCCTTCGAAGCCACGGGTGACGTCCGGACCGGCGTCCGACCAGGCGCGCATCTCATGCGGGCTGTCCAGTCCGCGCCGCGCCGGATGGTTGGCGATGAACAGCGGTTTCGGAGACAGCCCCTGCAGGTACTTCACCCCGGCGACGGCATCGGCTTCCGTGTTCGCCGGCGTGTCCGGCAGGGATTCGTTCCGCTCGTCGTAACGGGCCTCGAACTCCGAGATCCTTCGGGCTTCGTCGTCGGAGATCGGCAGGATCACGCTGCCGTGCTCGGCAGCCGGGATATTCCATTCCAGCCCCTGAAACACGATGATTTCGGGATGCTTGCGCCGGGCGGCAACCAGGTCCGGGTACGCCTGATCGAGCGCGACCTTTTCATGGCGGCGCGAGCCATGGTCGGTAATGACGCACCAGTGCAGACCGTGCGCCGCCGCATGAGCGACCTGCTGCTCGATCTGATACTGACCGTCGCCGCTATACCGGGTGTGGATATGGTGGTCACCGGCCATCCAGACGCCGTTCGCATAAGGCGACGGTTGCTGACGCCCCCAGAGCACACTGGCGAAACCGAACGCCCCGCCGCCGATCGCCGCGATTGCTGCGGCTACCGCCAGTCTTGGAAACAGCAGACGGCGTCCGGTACGCACGCCGAATCCCACCTGGGTCATGTCATCCTCCTGTCGTCCGCGCAGTTCACCGGCCTGCCTGTCGTTCGTATTTGCCGGCTATGCCATCCGCCGGAGCGAAGAAGGCGCGGACGTCGCCACGATATGATACCTTCCCCTCCCACAACGTCGTCCCTCCGAATTTTTAGATTTTTACAAATTAACCCGCTCATAATTGTCAGGTCGGGGTTATAATTAACCACGATGTCCGCACACGACCGTACTTTTTTCCGCATCGGAGGCACACTTCCCACCGACGCCCCCTCCTATCTGGTCAGAGACTCCGACGAGAAACTGCTCCATGGTCTGCTGGACGGCGAGTACTGTTACCTTTTGAATACGCGGCAGATGGGCAAGTCCTCGCTTTGCGTCCGCGTTCGGCAGGAGCTGGAGGCGCGCAACGTTCGCACGGTCTACCTCGAACTCAGCGCGATCGGCGGAGTGAACGCCACCTCGGCCGCGTGGTATGCGACGCTGCTCAGTCGGATCGGACGCGAACTCGGTCTGCATGCCGAATTCACTCAGCATCGTCGGGAACGCGCCGAGCAGACGCCGGTCTCCTGGCTCTTTTCCGCCCTGGAGGAGATCGCTCTGGCCCGCATCGACGGCCCGATCGTTCTGATTCTCGACGAGATCGATTCCGTTCTCAACCTTTCCTTCTCCCGGGATGAGTTTTTCGGAGCCCTGCGGTCGCTCTACAACCGGCGTGTCTCTCAACCCGCCCTCCGTCATCTCACCTTCTGCCTCGTCGGTTCCGCGGCGCCGGCGGATCTGGTCAGCGACACGCGCCTGTCCCCGTTCAATATCGGGCGGTTGATCGACCTGCGCGACTTCACCCGGCAGGAGATCGCTCCCCTCGGCGAAGGGCTGAATCGCGCCGGTCGCGCGGGCGACGCCTGGCTGGATCGTGTCTACTACTGGACCGGCGGACACCCGTTTCTTACCCAATCTCTCTGCGCCCGCATCGCTGAGGACACCTCGCTTCGCACTGTCCGCATGGTGGACGCTCTCGTCGAGGAGATGTATTTCGAACGCGCCGCGCGCCGGGGGAACGTCCACCTGGCCGATGTTGCCAACCGGATGCTCACCCGGAAGACGGGATCGATCGACCCGGCGGACGACGCGCAGAAGGCGGCGATTCTGGCGCTGTATGAGCGCCTTTTGAAGGAACGGTCGCAGGTTCCCGATGACGAAACCAACCCGCTGGTCGTACTGCTGAAACTGTCCGGCATCGTTCGCGTGGACCAGGGTAGCCTTCGTGTCCGAAACCGCATCTATCGTCGGGTCTTCGACCGGGAATGGATCGACGAAAACCGTCCGGACGCCGAGAAGCGCCGCCTGCGCAGCGCGTACCGCGCCGGGTTAAAGCGGGCCGCGCTCGGCCTGAGCGCCCTGGTCCTCCTTTTTGGTGCACTGGCATTTTTTGCTTTTCAGCAACGGGCGGAGGCACTGAAAGCGAAAAATATCGCCGAACAACAAAAGGCCATCGCCCAGAACCAAAAGAGCGAAGCGGATCGACAGCGGCTCATTGCCCAGGAGGAACGGGATAACGCTCGACGGCAGACCGAAATCGCCGAGGGGCAGAAACGGGTCGCCGAAACACAGAAACGGATGGCCGAGCGGCAGAGGCGACAGGCGGAGGAGGCCAGCCAACGCGCCAACAAGGCCGCCCGAGAGGCCCGACGCCAGGAACAGGTCGCCTCCTCCGCGCGAATCAGCGAGGCCCGACAGAGACGACGGGCCGAGCAATCCCAGCAGGTCGCCGAATGGGAGGTCATTACTCGCGACGTCAACACGGCGATGGCCGCCGTTCACTCCGGAGACTATCTGGCCTCCCTGCCGTTCTTCGCCGACGCCTGGAACCGGGAAAAGGATCCGAAACGACGCCGGGTCTATGGCACCCAGATCACGGAAGCGTTGAACCGGTCGCCCCGTCTCCTCCAGGCGACGCCGGTTGACCGATATACGCCGTTTGTCGCCTTTAGCCGGGATGGCGGACTGATTTCTTCCGCCGGCGACTCCGATCGGTCCCCGGCTTTCAAACTGCGGTTTCCGACGCCCGATCCGGACGGATTCACGCTCGCCCGGCTCGCGGAACGGAACGACGACCGGAACGACCTTCCCCGGGTGGCGGCCTTCACTGCGGACCGGGATCGCCTGCTGACCGTTCGGACAACCCGTGGCGGTCGGTTCCAGGCGCAAATACTCGACATCATCGGAGAACATGTCCGTACGGTCGGTCCGCCCTTCTTCGTGCCGCTTCCTCCCGGGATGGAACCGGACGGCTACCGCCTCTCCGACCGGGGCCGTCGGATCGTCCTTCGCCTGATATCTTCGGATAAACGGGAACTCAATAAATTCCTTGTCTTTGACACCGAGGAACGGCGCATCGTGTTCGAGCAATCCCTCCCCGACACCCGGATCATGGCGGAGATCAGCCGTGACGGGCAACTCCTCGCCGTCCGGCTTCCCTCCCGAACGTACAATCAGGACTCTCTCTGCCTCTATCGACTCGATCCGCCGGACGGTCGATCCGCCTCCTCCCCGGACCCCTTCGCTCGTCTTCCCGTCTGGGGCGGGATTCATTCCGTTGCCCTCGATCGCGCTGCCCGGCGTGCCGTCCTTGCTACCGAGTACGGCACCGTCCTCCTTCCCCTGCCATCGCCCGGCGCGGAGGAACAGGTCCGGTTTCCCAGAGACCCCGACGGAAAACACCTTCTCGACACAAAATACACCACGCTGGCCTGCTTCGCACCGGGCGAAGAACTGCTTCTGGCCGCCAATATGAACGGCCTCGTCTTCACCTATGCCCTTAGTAGCAACAGCGCTGAGGCCAGATTCATTACGGCCTTCCATGCGCATGGCGCCCAGCTTGTCTCCCTGGTCATGGCACGGGATAACGACCGACTCCTTACCGCCAGCAAGGATAACACCGCCGCCCTCTGGAATCCCCGGACCGGTCAGCGTATCGCTTCTCCCTTGCGCATAGCGGCTTCTCCCAAAACGGCGGACCTGAGCCCGGACGGTCGCTTCGCTCTCACGGTGGATGATGGTAACCGGGTGCGGCTCTGGGATACCGCGCCGTCCTCCGCCCGGCAACTGACGACGATGTGGCATGATATGTTCGTTCGTCAAACGGTTTTCAGCCCGGACAGCCATTTCATCGCTCTGATCAAGAGTGAGGGGGGAATGCTGCTGACCGACGCCCGAACCGGGATCGCGCAAACGGCCTGGTTGTCCGCACGGCCATTCAATGCGTCCAATCTCTACCCTCTGAACCACATCAGCTTCAGTCCGGACAGCCGACTGGTCGCCGTTCTCGATAGGTACCGCAGCGAACGGGACGTTACGGTGATCGGATCACCTCTATCGGAGCCGCTCAGGACGGGAAGCGAATCCCGCTCCGAGGGGGTGGCGATCTATGAGGTTCCGTCAGGCCGTCTCATCGGTCGGTTCCTCCTGCCCGGCGGCGAAAACATCCGTCGCTGCCGGTTTGCCGACCACCGTACGTTGTACCTCGCCGGCGATAAAGGGACCCTCGTTCCGGTCGATCCGCGTGCCCGACGTCCTTTGAACACTCCGCTGCGCCTGCCGGCCGGAATTGTCGACCTGGATATCAGTCCGAACGGGCAGTATCTCGCCCTCCTGTCCCAAGACCGGCGAATGGAACTCAGAGACCTCCGGCGACGCTCCCTGAACGACTCCGGCTCACTCGTCCGGAGTCAGGAAAATACCTCGGGCAGTTGTCTCCGCTTCTCGCCTGACGGGCGCCACCTCCTCAGCTTCGGCGCGATCGGAAATGATCACGATGCACCTCAGGACGCCGTCCTGTATCGGGTGGCCGACGGCCAGGAATGGCGACGTCTTCCTCATGAGCATACTCCGGTCGAAGCGCATTTCAGCCCCGACGGGCAACGGCTTCTCACCCGGTTTAACGAAGCCGATACCGTTTACCTGTGGGACCTGCAAACCGGACGATGGAGCATCCCGCCGATCCGCGACAGCGACAGCACCGCCATCCTGTCAATCGCCTATTCCCCGGACGGTCAATTCGTGGCAACCGGCAACAAGGATGGTGTCGTGCGCTTCTGGGACGCCGACTCCGGCATGCTGATGGGCCTTCGCAAGGACGCCCGTGTACTGTCCCTCCTCCGGACGGACGATCCGCGTAAGCGAATCAACTCCTGTGTGACGCTGGCGATCAGCCCCGACGGGCGATCGGTCGCTTCCGGTGGGTGGCTGGGGGTCGTCTGCTGGGATACGCCGATCTCCTCCCTGACTCTGTCCCAGGCGCAAGACCTATCCGCCGTACTGGCGACGACGCATGTTCTCCCTTTCAACCGTGACCGGAAAGAGAGGGATATGAAGCTGCCGACCCCGGCGGAGACCGATTCCGCCTGGGCCCGGCTGAAGCGGGCTTCGCTGACGTATCGGACGAACCCGGTGACGGCCCCGACGCGCGTCCTGCAACTGCGGGCGAAGGTATGTCTGGCTCGCGGCGACTGGGCCGGGGCGGTTGGGCATTTGACGCAGTTGCTCAACAGCACGGAGGCGGACCCCGCGGACCCGATCGACCGATGGGCGCTGGAACATCGGGCTTACGCTCTGATTCGGCAGGGGGCGGCGGCGGGCGCGCTGGAGGACCTGAACCGTACCGCCTTCCTTCTGGGCGGTTCCGGCAATACCTATCTGCTGGCGGAACGCGGGGTACTGCTCCTCGAGTTAGGGGACGTACGCGGGTATCGGTTTCTGTGCGACCGGGCGACGCAACTGGTAACCGAATGGTTGGGCGCGTCTCCGCAGACGCCCGCGGAGAATATTCGCGAAGCGGCGGTCTCCACGCTCCGACTGGCGTCGCTCACACCGTCGGTCTCGCGGGAGACCCGGGAGCACGCCGCGGAGTTGGCCTTCTATCTCATGGGAGACGGGTCGGCGCCCGAGCTTTCGGTGGTGCTGGCCTGGCGATACCGGGAAGGCCGGTACGCCGAGGCATCCGCCCTGTATGAACGGCTGCGCGCTTCGCGCGCGTGGGATTCGCTGTCGGACTGGGAGCGAGCGTGGTGCGCGACCTTCGGAGGCATGGCGGCGGCGCGTCTGAAGAATCCGGAATCCGCACGGGAGCGCCTGCTTCAGGCCGGACAGTACGCGCCGAACAGACCCCCGGCCCCGTCCGACTGGCCCAATCGCCGGATGATTCTCGTCCTTCGACGTGAAGCGTCCGGCCATCCGGAGAGAGCGACGGCGGTTCGCCCGACCGGGACCCGGTAGAAGAACACCGCATTCACCAACTTTCATCCAATCCTTGACCCAACCATTAACCCAACCATTAACCAAACCATTGACCAAACCTATGAGGATCGCCCACATTCTGTTCGTCGATATCGTCGGTTACAGCACGGTTTCGCTGGAAGAGCAATCGCGCATCTTCGGGCTGCTGACGGAAACCGTCGATCAACTGCCCGTTTTCGTGGAGGCGCGGGTGGCCGAAAGCGTTCTTCCCGTTCCCTCCGGAGACGGAATGGCGCTCGTCTTTCAGGACGACGTCACGGCGCCCGTTCGCTGTGCGATCGAATTGACCCGGAGGATTGCCGGGGCCATCCCCCTCCGCATCGGCCTCCATAGCGGCCTGGTGCATATCCTGAACGATATTTCGGGGAAGCGGAACGTGGTGGGCGAGGGAATCAATACCGCCAAACGCGTCATGGACCAGGGGGATGCCGGACATATACTGCTTTCGGAACAGCATGCCAACTGGCTTCGGCAGTCCGATCACTGGCGGAATCTCCTTTTCCCGCTCGGCCAGCGTATCGCCAAACATGGATTGGAACTGACTCTGTTCACCCTGGTGACGGAGGAAGCGGGAATGCGGATCGGCAGTCGGACCATTCCGGCGCACTGGGGAGGGGTCCATCCTTCCATCAATGCGTCCGATCTTGTTTCCGAATCCGATTCGCCGACCGTGGTGCTGCTCTGTCGTCGGGGCGGGAAAAGGGACGAAGAGATACTGCGTTTTATCGAACGTTCTCTGGAGGAGCAGGGGTTTCACGTCTTCCGTGATCGCAACCGGTGCTTCCGGCCCGGCTGGGCCGAGGAGATGCGCGAGCGAATTCGAACAGCAAAGGCGGTGATTGCGGTCGTCTCACCGGAAAGCCGCCGCAGTGAGATGCTTCCCTGGGAACTGGAGCAGGCCCGGGAGTTTTTCGATGACACGGGCCGACCGGCTATTCTCCCGTTGCTGGTCGGGCTTACCGAGGAACTGCCTGACGCGGACGACGAGGTCACCCGCTGGCTGCACGATCTGCCGACGCTGGTCCGGAACTCCTCCGAGGACGATTACCGGATCGTCGCGGAGATCGTTTCGGCGATTCGCGGTCCCCTGCGTCCGGTGGAGGCGACCCGTCTGGAACCGGTCGGGGGCGCGGTTCCGCTGAACTCTGCGTTCTATATTTCCCGTCCGTGCGACACTCTGTTGACCGCCGCGGTGGACGCCCGTGAAAGCATCATTCTGATTCCGGGGCCGCGTCAGGTCGGGAAGACCAGTCTGCTGGCGAGGGCGGCTCAGCAGGCGCGGGCCGCGGGCGCGCGCGTTCTGCAGACAGATTTCCAACAGGTGAATGCGTCCTACCTGGCCGACGAGAAACGTTTCTATCGGGGTCTGGCCGCCACAATGGCCAAACAGCAGGGGTTTCGTTACGACTTCGAACAGGAATGGGACGACTTTCTCGCGCCCAACGAAAATCTGAACTATTTCCTGGAGTCGCTGGTAAACTCGGCCGACACGCCGCTGGTCTGGTGCCTGGATGAAGCGGATAAGGTCTTTCCGGCGACATTCGCCTCCGATTTTTACGGTTTGATCCGTTCCTTCCACAACTCCCGTGCCAACCGGCCCGACGGTCCCTGGGACCGGCTCACCCTGATCATCGCCTATGCGACGGAAGCGCGCCTGTTCATTCGGGACCTGAACCAGTCGCCGTTTAACGTCGGCAGAAAGCTGGAACTCGTCGATTTCGATCCGGAACAGTTTCACCTGCTGAACCATCGTTACGGCAACCCGCTGTCGTCGTTCGAGGAGGAGCAGGTCTACGGGCTTCTCTCCGGTCAGCCGTTTCTCTCGCGTCGTGCTCTGGATAGCGTCGCGACCGGTACGTTCACCTGCGCCGCGCTGCTACAGGACGCCATACGGGACGACGGGCCGTTCCACGACCATCTGCAGCGACTGATGCTGGGGATTACGGAATTGCCCACGGTCCGGGCGTTCGTGCGCCAGGTTTTGAACGGCACGGCGACGGTAACCGACACGGTTTCGTTCGATCGCCTGATGTCCGCCGGGGTAATCGTCCGCAAGCGGGACGGCGCGATCCGGTTCCGGTGCGAACTGTACCATCGTTATCTGGCCGACCATCTGGGCTGAGTGCGGGGAGGACGGCAGACCGATCGGGGGATCGGTCTGCCGTCCGGGGTTTTCCTAGTCGGGCAGGACGATGCTGCCGAGAGGTTCCACGGGCAGTGCGGGAACGACGACGGGTCCCCCGGTATTGCCGGTGGTCTCCGCCGCCAGGGTCGTGCCGGGCGAGCGAACCAGCGCGTAGCCGTTGTCCGACGCGTTGCCGGTCAGGCGCAGAGCGATGGAGGAGGGACCGGCCAGGGTTCCCCCCAGTACGGTCGGCGGCACTCCGGCCAGGGCGGTGAAGCCCGGATTGGCTCCCCGGTTTCCGGTGAAGGTATTGGACCGAACCGTCGCAAGTACCTGAGCGTTCTGAACGCTGACGACGGCCATTCCGCCGAACGCGCCCGCGGACGTCGCGTTGCCCTCGATCCGATTGTTCTGCGCAGTGACGCGCAGGACCGCCCGGTTGAAGCCCAGGACGAACAGGCCGCCGCCGCCGAGCGGCGGACCGATACCGAGGTTTCCGGTGATGATGTTACCGGACACGACGGCGGTCGCTTCCGGTCGGTCGCCGGGCGCCGCCGGAACGCCGGGACCGCCGTTCAAACCGGCGTTGATTTCGATACCGTTTCGCGTATTGCCGGTCGACGTATTGTTGAGGACGTTGACGGTCTCCTTGCCGTTGTTCGCCGTGAAGCAGAAAATGCCGATGTCGCCATTACCGGCGGTCGTGTTGTTTCGCACCGTGATGTCGGCGCTGGCATTCACCTGCGCCCCGACAAAGATACCGTTGCCGGTCGGGAAGGGCGAAAAGGCGGTATTGATCCGGTTGTTGCTGACGGTGTTGCTTTCGATCGTTCCGGTCGCGGCGGCATTCTCATTCGCTCCGACGAAAAGGCCGTTGCCCGTATTGCCGGTCGACGTGTTTCCGGAGACGGCCACCTGGGTCCGGCTCGTCCCCTGCGTGCCGACAAAGAACCCGTTGGCGACGTTGTTGGTGGACGTATTGTTGGTGAGGGTCAGATTACCGACCGCGTCATTGAACACTCCGAAGCGGATACCTGCCTCCTGAGGCTCACGCGCCCGGTTTTCGCGGGTGTTGTTCCCGGAGATGGTTGCCGTCACGCGCCCCCGGAACAGATAGAAGAAGATACCCGATCCGAGGTTATTGGTCGAGGTATTCCCGGTCACGGTCGCGTTAATCACGGCGGTGCCGTCGCTCTTTACCTGAATTCCGCTGTCATTGCCGCCGGAGACCGAATTATTCGCGATTCGCAGTGTGGCGTCGCCGCTCGTATTGGACACGAAGATGGCGCTGTTGCCGGCTCCGGCCCGGCGGACGATGTTATCGGCGATCTCGACATTGCCGGTGACATTCACTCCCACGATTCCGGCGCCGGTCGACGGGGTGATATCGAAACCGGACAGCCTGGTGTCTCTGCTGAGAGTCACGGTGCCGGTCACCACGGGGCGGACGCCGTTTGCAGAGAACGGAAGGGCGACGGCTCCCCGGCCCCTGACGTCGACGCTCTGGGCTATTCCGGCCGAAAGGACCTTGACGCCGGCTGGCACGACAAATCCGGGCAGTCTCCCGGCCGCATCGCTTCGGACATAGATGATTCCGCCCGGTTTGGTGACCGCGGCGGCGGCCGCGACCGTTTTGAACGGCCGGAAAGCGGTGCCGTCCCCACCGTCCGGCGCCGCCGGGTTTACATGCGTAAACTCGAGCGGTTCGGACGTCACGGGATCGACCGCCGGCACGCCCAGAACGATGAATTCTCGTCCGCGAAACACGGGCGTGTTCAAATCCGCCAGATTCCCTGAACCGGAACCGCACCCGCCGACGAGTGCGGCAAGGCCCGTTGCCCCGCCGATGATGGCAAAAGATCGTCGCGATTTCCGCATTGGCCCCTCCCCAAACAATAAGTGTGTCGGTTCGTTCTTGAACCCCGGGAAGGTTCCCGCTTCGCCTTTTTCCGGCGATGCCCCCTTCCCGGGGTCCATCATATACGAAACGCCCGAATCTTGGCAATCGCGAGCGGCATCGGAAGGGATCAGAATCGGGATTGGAATCGGACGAGGTCGGCGATGCGCACGGGCAGTCCCGTGGCAAACGATCGGTTGGCGGCGATTCCGGTCAGGAGGGAGTACGCGCCATCGATCGGTCCGGCGGCGCGTCCGAGCGGATCGGGTTCGCGTTCCGGCAGAAACAGGTCGCGCAACAGTCGTTCGTCCCCGCCGCCATGCCCGCCGGTCGCGGTCGGCACCTCGACATCGAACGGTTTCTCCCAGTGGGGGCGGACACGGATGAAGGCTTCCTCGCGCAGATCGGCCTCCTTTGCCCACGGGACGGTCCGTGCGTTCGGGGTGTTCGGGGTGTTCGGGGTGTTCGGGTCGCCCGACCCGCCGCTGATATAGGAATTCTGGTGCATCTCCGCTTCCAGGCGGCCTTTCGTTCCGTTGAACGCGATGCGCCACCCTTCCCAGGGCGAGTAGGCGGTCAGGTGATAGGTCATGGTCGCACCGGAGGCGTAGCGGACCAGGACCGCCATATCGTCCTCGATGGAGATGCCGTCGGCGAAGACGCTCCGATCGCGGACGTAGCCGTCCTCGTGCTCGGCGTCGCCGTAGAGGGCGGTCAGTCGGGTATGCCGGTCGAGATGCAGGGCGAACGGGTCGTCTCTGGCCGCCTCGCTACCTTTTGCCCGTTCGTAGAACGCGGTCACGCCCCGTTTTTCGGCGTTTTCCCGTCCGTAGAACGCCAGTTGCCCGATGCCGTAGACGGTTTCGGGATAGGAGCCGAGCCACCAGTTGACGACATCGAAGTGGTGGGTCGCCTTGTGGACCATGAGGCCGCCGGAGTTGCGTTTGTCGCGGTGCCAGCGTCGGAAGTAGTCGGCTCCGTGTCGGGTATCGAGAAGCCATTCGAAATGGACGGAGAGGATGTCGCCGATCACCCCGGTCCGCAGCACTTCCCGGATGCGGGTCGGCAGGAGGGCGTAGCGGTAGTTGAAGGTGACGACCAGTTGTCGCCCGGTCTCTCGGATCGTGTCGAGGATACGCTGACAGCGGGGGGCGTCGATGGTCATCGGTTTCTCGGTGATGACATCACATCCTTGCCGCATCGCGCGGAGGATGTAGTCGTCGTGTGTCCGGTCGATGCTCGTCACGAGGACCGTATCGACGGCCTGTTCGGTCAGCATGGTTTCAAAATCGGCCGGGGTGTAGGTGGGAACGGGTTCGACGCCGAGGGATCGGGCGTAGTGGGCGTTCCAGTAGTTCATGCGGGTGCGGTTCGGATCGCAGAAGCCGACGAGCGTTCCGAACTCGCGGAAATCGGTGTGCAGGGCGTGAGTGTAGAGCGAGGAACGACTGCCCAGGCCGACAATGGCGTAGCGTTTCATGACGATGATTTACCCCCGGTCGTTTCCGCTTCGGAAAACGGCAAATTCCTTCAGGGAGCGGTCGTTGCTCCTCCGTCGGCCCAACGGATCAGGGGTTGATGACCAGACGTTTCACGATCCCCTGGCCGTCGGAGGTCAGCCCGATCTCCGCCGATAGGCGTCGGTCGCGCAGTGCCTCCTCGTAGGTCCGACCGGTTCCGCTCTGCAAATAATACGACTCGATGCCGTAATGTACCTGCCCGGACGTCTGCCTTGTTCCGCGGAGGAACCGTCCGATTTTCGGACGTTCCCACACCGGCGCTCCCGGCGTCCAGTGTTTCCCGTCCGGGTCCGGGGTCAGCGGAACGTAGACTGCCTCTCCCCCTACCGATGCGGACGCCGTTCCTGTCGGGACCGGGCGATCGTGGATTCCCAGGTAGCGGAGCGTCACGTACTCTCCCCGGAACACATCGCGCGGATCGACGGGAATCACGCGCAGAAGAACCGGTTGTCCGATCATCAGCGGACGGGCGGCACCGGCGATGAGGATCAACAGGATCGCGAACTGGAACAGGATTGCGGCAAGCAGTTGACGCGGACCGCGTTTCTCCCTCTCATCAGGCATGGTGGACTCCTTTTCGGTTTCGCCAGTGGAATGCCACTCCGAACAGGATGCCTGCGCAAAGCGCGAAGAGTAACCCGGCTCCGAGCATTCCTCCGACTTCGCCGAAGAGATCGAAGTACCGCAGGCAGATCCAAAGAAGCAGATAGGCGGTTCCGAAACCGAAGGGGGTTCCCCGGTCGTGCAAAAGTCCGCGGCGGATCAGGGAAACGGCCAGTCCAAGGGTTGCCGCGTTCGAAAGCAGACTCAGGAGGAGGGCAAGTTCGGTGGCGTGGGGCGGTTGCCGGAACGCCAGTCCGGTCTGTGCGGCGAACAGGATCGCCAGGGAGCAACGCAACAAGAAGTCCTGGCGGAACCAACGTGCGCGATTGCCGTTCCGGAACTCATGAACGAGCAGAAAGACGGCGGAGGCGGCGACGGCCAGGATCACCATCCCCGTTCCTGGTGAGCCGGTCCTTAACCCGCCCGTCCCGGAAAACGCGGTATGCCATCCGTAGTAGCCGAGGGGGAGCAATACGCCGCCGGCGAGCAGTCCGCCGTACCGACGGTACGGTGTTCGCATCGGTTCGGTGAGGGATGGCCATTCGGCAACCATCAGGAAAACGGTCCCGAGCAGGCCGAGAACGGGCGGAAGCGTCCACCCGTCGCTCTCCCATAGCGGGAGAACGGACCAGCAGACGACCAAAGGCACGTAAAAACGGATCAAATCCGGGCGTTCGTTGCGATGACCAACCCATATTCCCGGAAGAGCAACCGGCAACAGGACGATCAAAGGCGGCAACCAGTGTTGCCAGGGAAAGCCGCCCGAACCGCCGCCGAAAAATGGCGCGAAGTACAGGCTCCACAGACCGAGTAGGCCGACGAGAAGGGCGTGAAAGACCGGGCGATCCAGGATCAGGACGAATGGCAGGACTCCCGCCGCCCACCAGAGCAGGCCGACCGTGGCAGGGGCACTGACATGAAACACCTGTTGAACTAGCCAGACGTTCGTGCCATAGATAAAGCAACCGAGGAAGAAGGCGACGTCGGCAAGACGCGGCTCGTTTTTTCGGTAGCGAAGATGCCATCCGATGCCTTGAACGCCGCCGAGAATGGCGAACAGCAGTATAAGTTTAACAGGATTGGGAATAGCCGCCCAGTTGAAGCCGATCAGGAGGAGGAGGGCAACGCCGGTCAGGAGAGCAGCAATGGTCATCAGGGCATAGACCAGCGTCGCGCCCTTTCGTTCGGCGACTGTGGCGGCGGGCACATACAGTTCGAGAATACGTGTTGCCGTTTCGTCCGTCACGACCCCGCGCCGCCGCCACTCCGCGATCTCTCGCTCCAGCCACGACCGCTGCTCCAGGGTGATTTCTCGCTCTTCCATCGTCCGCCTCCGTTTTTCCCGGTGATGTGAGTATAACGCCGATCGATGGTTCCCGTATGATCGGAAAGACCCAAAAACGAAGACCCGGCTATACGACATTCCGGGACCGGAGTCCTACGACCGTTCCGGGGTTTTCGGCGGTGAGGCGACGGACGACGGATTCGGAGAGGCCCAGGCGAGTGCGCAGGTTTTCGACGCACCGGGGCATGGTGATCGCCGCGCCGACCAGATGCGAGCGGTCGGGCGCCCAGGCCGCGCCGTCCTCGCCGACGTCGACCGCCCAGCGACCCAGTTGATAACGACCCGGACCCAGACCGGCCGCCGCCATGGCATCCGTCACGATAATCGCGCGTTCCGGACCCACGACGTTCAGGTAGTTCCGCAGGGCGAAAAACGGGACATGAACCCCGTCCCCGATAAAGGTAACGAACAGACGGTCGCTACGGCTCAGAACTCGCTGAATCACATTGTCGTGACGATGCATCGTCATCGGACAGCCGTTGCCCAGATGGGTGAACAGAGTCAAACCGGCGTCGATCGCGCCGTCCAGCACGTCGAGCGACGGGTCGCAGTGGCCGGCGGCGACCGCAATCCCCCGGTCGGACAGCCACCGGGTGACGGCGAACCCGGCATCCTGCTCCGGCGCGAGGGTTACCAGACGGACCCATCCGCCTCCGGCCTCGACCAGACGGGCCATGACGTCGATCTCCGCCGGACGGATCGCGTCGACCGGGTGCGCGCCGCGATAACCGGGGGTCGGATTCAAAAACGGCCCTTCGATATGCAGGCCGGCGATCACGGCGGCGATTTCGGCGTCGGTGGCGCACAGTTCGACCAGGCGGCGCAGGCGGCGACCCATGACTTCGATCTCCTCGGTAATCACGGTCGCCAGAATCCCGGCGACGCCCTCGTCCGCCAGACGTCGGCAGACGCGGCGCAGGTCGTCCGCCGTCAGATCGTCGTGATTGAAATCGATACCCGCATAACCGTTCACCTGTAGATCGAAGTATCCGTCCATGCGGTCATCGTAACGGCCCGGCACGATCGCTGTCAATCGGCGACCGGCTCCTTCAAAGACATGGAAACAGAAATTCTACAGGTCAGTATTTAAGCTGAGGCTAACACGGAATGGCGCGGGATGGCGGCCAGCGCTTCTCCCATCTCTTGCCGTGCTTCCTCCAGGTCGTACTGTGCCTGAAGGTTCAGCCAGAACTGGGCCGACGTGCCAAAGAAGGCCGCAAGCCGCAATGCTGTCGCGGCGGTAATGGCACGCTTGCCATGGATGATCTGACTTATCTGTGTTTGCTGCACATCGATGCTCTTTGCGAGCTTATATGCAGTGATACCCATCGGAATCAAAAATTCTTCCTCCAACACCTCACCCGGGTGTATGTTCTCCAGTCGCGCCATAATTCCAACGAACCTTCCTTGTCCCGGCTTCCCGGTGGAAGCGGATTCCCTATTGGTCATTGACGCGGATACTGTGTTGGTCTGCCCGGCCGCCTTGCAGTTTTTCCAGTCGATTCCCCGGAGGAATTCGAAGGTCTTCCAACCTCGTGGCTGCGTCGATCATTCTCAACTTGCGCCGTACCAGGTTCTGAATATCCGCAGGGAACTTTGCTGATTGCTCTCCGCGAAATATTCGTTCCGTTTCGGCGTCTTTGAAGGACCCGATCATGATGACACCATACTATTATTTCGAGATAGTATCGTCAAAAGATAGTATCGCAGGGGTGAAGTACGTACGGACACGGAAGACCCGCCCCGTGACCGGTGGATTTCCGGGCGGGTAATTGGGTAGGATGGAGACATGAGTTCCATTTCCGATCCTGTCGAACCGACCGTCACGACCACCATGACCACGGTCGCCAACGAGGCGAACGCGCCCGCGCCAAAGGACCGCCTCGACTTTTTCCGCGAGAACAGCTACGTCGTCCTGCCGAACCTGCTTTCGCCGGACGAGGTGCGCGCCATCCATGAGGCGATCGACCGGGATCGGAGCGAGAACCCGTTTCTCTGGTGGTTTCAGGGGAACCCCAATTGCGGTTGTAACCTTCTCCTGACCGAACCGGCGGTCGATGTCGCCTTTCGCCCACCGGCCGTTCTCGAACTGCTCGATGCCCTGATGGGCAGCGAGTACGTGTTCGAGGAGTCGGCGGTCCAGATTACCGAACCGAGCGAGGTCGAGAAACCGACGGGATGGCATCGCGACCGCGCCCACTGGCCGGAACACCCGTACGGTCTGGACTATCCGCAGCTGATCGTCTACCTGACCGATGTCGATGAGACGACTCACTGCTTCACCCTCAGTCCGGAGGTCGCCGGAAGCGAACCCGTTCCTCTGGAGGAGCAGTTACGGCGGCGGGGCACGGTCCACTTTCACGGTCGGGCGGGAACGGCGATTTTCTTTAATTGCGCGATCTATCATGGTCTGACGATGCGCAAGACGCCCCATCAGCGGCGGATTCTCCAGGTGTATTACGGGCATCCGGATCGTGAGCCGATCAATGACGCGACGATTCTGCCCCCGCGCCTCCGGCGGAATGCGCCGGACGAGAGGACGCGCCGGTTCTACGGAAAGCCGAACCGCCTGACCCGGGTCCTGCTCCGCTCTCTCGGCGTTTCTGACGGGGAGGAATAAGGAGGAAACATGCCGCTCCGACCCCGAACGACGGAGGAACAGGCCGCCTTTTTCCATGAGAACGGATACGTGCTCCTCGAGGAGGCGGTTTCGTCCGCGTACCTGGACCGCCTGCGGACGGCCACGGAGACTTTGACCGAGCGGAAGGCGACGGACCGGAACCTGCTCGCCCTCTCTCCCGTCTTCGAAGACCTGATCGACGGACACGCGGGTCTCCCCGTGCTGGAACGGCTGATCGGCGACGACCTTCAACTGCTGGCGATGGATCTGCGAACGTGCCCGGCGGGCGGCGGCGACATGGCCTGGCACACCGATCATCCGTACTTCTCGCCGGTCGTCAATACGGTCAACTGCGCCCTCTACCTGGATGACCTGACGCCGGTCAACGGCGCGCTGCGAGTGGTTCCCCGCTCGCACCGGGGGCCGTTCACGCTCACTCCGGACGAACTTTTCGCGCCGATTCCGGGCGAGGTAACGGTCGAATGTCGCGCCGGCACGATGGTCGTCTTTTCCGACGCGCTGTGGCATCGGACGGGGCGGAACGAAACCGACCGGCCACGGCGCGGCATCTTCGTCTATTACGGTCACTTCTGGCATAAACAGTGCGCGTACCCGGAACGTCCGCGCCCGTTGCGCGAAATGACCGAGTATATCGAGGGTAAGGGCGAGCGACGCGCCCAGTTGATGGGGCTTTTCCGTCGGGGGTCCGAGTTTAACGTCGTCCCGGAAGAGACGCGATGAAAATCGCACGCCTGGAAACGTTCACGTTTGAGGCGTCCACGGAGGGGTCGTCGGAGCGGCTCGATCCCTCCTCCCATACGATCGTGGTCCGCCTGACCGACGTTGACGGACGAACCGGCATCGGCGAGGCCGACGCCCCGCCGGACGCCGTTCGGGCGTTTCTGGAGATGCGTCACGCACACGATCTCAGTCAGCGACTGTCCGACCTGCTGATCGGGGCGGACCCGCTCGAGGCCCCCGCGCTCTGGGACCGAAGCTACGAGGCGACCCTGTACACCGGACGACGTGGTCTTGGCATTCATGCCCTGTCCGCCGTGGATATGGCTTTATACGACCTGGCGGGCAAGCAGTATCAGGTTCCCGCATACCGGCTTCTCGGCGGGGCGCGTCGTGCGCGACTGACTCCGTACGCCACCTGTTACGTCGGCTCCGCCGCCGATCGCACGGTCACGCAACACACGGACGCGCTGCTCGACCTGCTGCGGCGGGCGGTCGCTCTCGGTTTTCGGGCGGTCAAGGCGGAACTGTTGTTTCCCGAAATGACGTCGGACCAACTGATCGCGGCGATCCGGGCGGCGCGTGAGGCGGTCGGCCCGAACATCGAGTTGATCGCCGACTTCGGCTACCGTTTCACGGACTGGCGAGAGGCCGCCTATGTCCTCCGCGCTTCCGAGGATTGTCGGCTCTTCTTCGCGGAGGCGACCCTGTCGCATGATGATCTGGCCGGTCATGCCCGCCTTGCGGACGCCGTCGCGGTTCGGATCGGCGGAGCGGAGTTCGCCGCGACCCGGTGGGAATGCCGCGAATGGCTGGAACGCGGAAAAGTGGACGTTTTACAACCGGATATCAATCGTTGCGGGGGGCTGACCGAGATTCGACGGATCGCCGAGATGGCGCAGTGGTATGGCGCACTTGTCGTCCCGCATGCCTGGAAGACGGGTATCACGGTCGCGGCGTGCCGCCATTTTCAGGCGGCGACGGCCAATGCGCCTTTTTTCGAGTTTCTCTCCCCGCTTCTGTGGCCGTCGGAACTGCGTCGGGCGCTGGTCACCCCGGAGCCGACCCTGGCGGAGGATGGAACGATGGCGCTGCCGGACGCGCCGGGTTTGGGCGTCGCGCTGACTTCCGGCGATTTCCCGGAAACGTCGCACGCCGAAACCGCTCCTTGAATCGTCGTCCGGATCGGTCCTGCCGAAAGGAAAACACTACGCCGTGTCCTCATCCGTTACCCGCGCCGCCACACCGACGCCTGCCGATGCCTCGTCCGCCGGAGGGAGCGGACCGATCGGCGTGACCGGGCGGGCCCTTCTTCTCGGGCTTCTCGGGGCGGTTCAGATCGCGCTTCTCCAGGTGATGACCAAGGTACGGCCGATGCTGGTCGTGCCTCCCTGGACGAGCGGTCCCTATCCCTCCTGGTACTCCCTCCTTCCGGGAGCGGTGTTTTACCTGTTTCTGATCGCCCTGGTCAATACGCCGCTCCGGCGGTTCCGTCCGCGATGGGCCTTATTGCCGGGCGAGATGGCGGTCATCTTCGGGATGACGACGATTGCCGGGGCGATCGCGGCGATGGACGAGACGCTTCTGCTGTTTCCGCTGCACCTGTTTCCGTTTCGGGGGGCGCAGTTCGAGGAGACGGTGGAGATTCGTCGGCATATTCCGACCTGGATGGTGCCGCAGTCGCCGTCGATCGTCGAGCCGTACTACCTGGGCAATCGTTCGTTCCTGTCGCCCGAAATCCTGTCGGCGTGGGTGGTCCCGCTGCTCTGCTGGCTGGCCTATCTGCTGGCTCTGGGAACGACGATGTGGTCGTGGAACGTCCTGCTGCGCCGTCGCTGGATGGATAACGACCGCCTGGGGTTTCCGAACGTCCAGTTGCCGATGGAGATCTGCCGCAACGCCGGTTTTGACGGGCCGCTGCGAGAGCGTGCCTTCTTCCTGGGTTTCGGCATCGCGGCGGCCATCGAGTCGGCACAGGCGTTGCACGAACTGGTCCCGAACGTGCCGTTCGTGCCGCTCCATGCCAATTTCAGCGGGGTCCTGTCCGGGATGCCGCATCCCTGGAACGCGCTGGCGCCGGTGGAACTGACCTGGTCCGCGTTGCATGTCGGCCTCTGTTACTTTATTCCGACGGACATTTTGCTGAGCGGGGGTGTCTTCCAGGTGTTCCGGAAGGGACTGGAGGTTTTTGGCCGCCTGATGGGCTGGCGGGAACTGGGCTGGGATGCGGCGGGCTTTCCGCAGGCGCGTTCGCAGGCGGCGGGCGCATGGCTGGTGCTGTTTATCGTGCTGATTCGCGCCGAGTGGGGGCATCTGCGGGGCGTTTTTCGCGATGCGTTCGGGGGCACGTCGGAGCGAAATGCCGATGGTGAGGAGCCGGGCAGCTATCGAATGGCGGCGCGTCTGCTCGTCGCCGGCACCGTGTTCCTGATCCTTTTCAGCGTGGCCGGAGGTATGTCTCCGCTGATCGCGATCCTGTATTATGCGCTGTTCCAGATGCTGAACATCACCGCCACCCGCGTTTACTGTCAGGTGGGGCCGCCGACCCTGGAGTTATACTTCCTCGACCCGCAGAGCACGCTGGCGTCCGTCTTCGGTTCCCGTCTGTTCGACCACGGGTCGGCGACGCACCTAGGTCTGCTGTACTGGCTGAGCCGGACCAATTCGGGGCATCCGATGGCGCACCAGATGAGCGCCCTGTACGTGGCGCGCGAGAGCGGTCTTTCGCTGCGTCGGTTCGGAAAGTGGATTCTGGTGGCGTTCATGGCGGGTGCGGCGGCGGCCCTGCTCTTTCAGTTGCACTTCGCCTATGCGGTGGGGGAGGATCAGTGGCGGGAGGGCGGGTGGCGCGAGGCCGGCGCGCCGGGGCTGTTCAACCGGGTACGCGAGTGGATGGAGACGCCGCGCGGCCCGGACCCGCTGAAGATCGGGTTCATGGCGCTCGGCGGGGCGATAACGGCGGGGTTAGCGACGGCGCAGCACTTCTTCCCCGGATTTCCGCTGCATCCGATCGGTTTCGCTCTGGCGATGTGCTTCGGTGTGGAGTATACCTGGCCGACCTTTCTCCTGATGTGGATGGTGAAATCGATGATCCTTCGTTACGGGGGTGGCCCGGCTTATCGCCGGGGCATTCCCTTTTTCCTGGGTCTGACCCTCGGCGGGCTGGTCGTGCCGGTGCTCTGGAACTTCGTCGCCGCCCTGCTGGACACCATTTCGTGAAAGGCAAATTCGCGTATGCCGATGAAAATAGGGGAGGCAGGCAAATCGGACGAAACGAGGAACGAAGATGAGTGAAAAGGTTCGCATCGCTTTTGTCGGCGTCGGGAATATGGGACAGGCCGCACATCTGCGCAACTACCGGACGCTGCCGGACTGCGAGGTGACGGCAATCGCCGAACTTCGCACGGAGCTGGCCGAGAAGGTGGCACGCAAATGGGGTATCCCCCGGGTCTATCCGAATGCGGAGGCCCTGTTGGAGAAGGAAAAACCGGATGGGATCGTCGCGTCCCAGCCGTTTGAGAAACACGGCGGCATCGTCGCGCCGCTGTATCGGGCCGGCGTTCCGGTTCTGACCGAGAAACCGCTGGCGTCGGCAATCGAGGTCGGCGAACGGATGCTTGCGGAGTTGCGGCGCGGCGGTTCCTGGCACATGGTCGGCTACCACAAGCGCAGCGACCCGGCGACGATGGCGGCGAAGGAGCAAATCGAGCGGTGGAAGGCGGACGGCACGGTCGGGAAGATGCGTTTCGTTCGTCTGACGATGCCCGAAGGCGACTGGATCGCCGGGGGGTTCAACGAGAACGTCCGGAGCGACGAGCCATATCCGTCCCTGCCGAACGATACCGAGCAGCCCAACCACTCGAAATACGTTAGTTTCGTCAACTACTTCATTCATCAGGTCAACCTGCTGCGCCATCTTTTCGGCGAGCCGTACCGGGTGACGTTCGCCGATCGGTCGGGCGCTTTGCTGGTCGCCGAAAGCGAGAGCGGCGTGACCGGGGTCATCGAAATGACGCCCTATCGCACCACGATCGACTGGCAGGAGAGCGCACTGGTGACGTTCGAACGGGGATACGTGAAGGTGGACCTTCCCGCGCCGCTCGCGCACAACCGTCCGGGACGGCTGGAAATCTTCTCCGATCCGGGCAATGGCGTCGCCCCGCAGACGGTGATCCCGCAGCTGCCCTGGGTCCATGCGATGCGCCAGCAGGCGATGAACTTTGTCGCGGCCATTCGGGGCGAACGCCCGCCGATGTGTACGGCGGAGGAGGCGCTGGAGGATTTGAAAGTGTCGCGCGACTACCTGGACCTGCGTTACGGCGGAAACGAGTAAGTCCGCACCGGAGGGTCACCACTATGGTCGAGGATTTCGATTCGGAGGCGGTCCCGGCGGCGGTCGTTGCTCTGGCGGCAGGCATCCCGCTCTTCGCCGGGGCGTCCGAACGCCGTATTTCGCCGCTGAGCGGTGTCCTCAGCCTGAACAACGCCAACTACCGGGTCGATTGCGACGGCATCTCCTACCTGCTGCGCATCGGCGCGGACACGGCCCGTCACCTGGGTATCCGACGGGAGGAGGAGATTGCCGCCGCTATGGCGGCGGCGAGCGTGGGGGTTGCGCCCGCGGTGCTCTACGCGGAACCGTCCGGCGTGATCGTTACCTCGTTCGTTGTCGGTCGGCACTGGGAACCGGAAGCGTTTCATGAACCGCAGAACCTCCTCCGACTGGCGGAAACCCTCCGGCGACTGCATTCCGTCCGGAATGTCACGGCGGAGGGTTCGTCGTTTCGTCGCATCGAAAGGCTCCTGAACAGCGCGCGCTCCCTCGGGTTGGAACTGCCCTCGCGGATCGAGGAGTATCGCACCCGACTGGCGGGTATCGAGGCGGGGCGTCGGAGCGATCCGCGCTTCGTTCCCGGACTGGCGCACAACGATTTGTGGGCGAACAACTTCCTCGATGACGGCGCGCATCTCTACCTGGTCGACTGGGAGTTCGCGGGCCAGGGAGACGGGCTGATCGACCTGGCGACGATTTCCATGGCCGGGCAGTATTCGGAAGCGGAGCAAAGAACGCTTCTGGCGGCGTACGGACTGCCGGAAGACCGGGATTACGAGACACTGCAGACCATGAAATGGGTGATCACGTTTTTCGAAGCCGGGTGGGCGCTGGTCATGGACGGACTGCGCGGGCAGGGCCGGGCAGCCTCCGACATCGGCGGCGACTTCGATTACGCGCTCCACGCCTCCCGCATGTTCGAGCGTCTTTCCCTATTCTGACGATTCTGACGAGAAGGGGACGACGGAAAGGAGATCGGGCAGGTCGAAATGGTTCAATGCTCCCCGGAGGATCGTCTCGTAGATGCCGGTCGTGTCGTAATGGCGGGCCGATACCCATTCCGCCCAGCTTTGCGGCCCGTCGACGACCGTGACGCGGGCGAAGGCGTCGCTCAGCGCGGCGGCCAGTCGCCCGCATATCCCGTGCCGTCCCGACGCGAGAATTTCGATTCCCTCCGCATGCACTCCCGGCCAGTGTTCGAGCATTTCGGCGGCGCGGAGCACCTCGAAGGTACGCAGGGCGAGCAGGTCGTCGTCGAGGAAAAGCAGATCGCAGGCGAGTTTGTGCAGGGTGCCGTACAGGGCATGCGGCGGGTGGCCGTTGATCGACCGGGGCAGCAATGCGCCTACCCCGGACGTGTCCGGAACGAGGACCGCCCGTCCGGAGGCGCAGATTTCCTGAATGACGCTCGCATGGCTCCGAACGGCGCGGGTGCCGTCGTCCCAGAGGGCCATGGTCACCGGCAACGTTTCGCCGTCCCGCGCCGACGCGCGGAACAGATAGCCCAGATTGAACAGATCGACCTGCGGTCGCCAGAGGCAGGATTGCAGACGCAGACCGTCGATCTCCCCGGAAAACAGGTAGCGCGGGTTCATGTCCTCGAAGTTTCGACCGACCGCGACCCGGTCGTACAGCCATAAACGGGGATCGTCCCCGGAAACCGATCGTCGCTGCGCGGCATCAGCGAGACGATCCAGGTTTTCCTCATAGGGAAATCGGGCGTTTTCGAGTTCGCCGCGCACCTGGCCGGACGTCGTACACCACAAAGTTTCGGGTGGCAACGGTCGAACGGATACGCGGTCATCCGGTTCGGTTCCGCGCAGATATCGTGCGAAGAATCGGGCGGCCTCTTTCGCCAGGCGGGAGGTATATCGGTGGTCCGATTCATCCTCCACCAGACGGAACGCGTCCCCGGCCCCGCAGGTCACCCAGTGCCGGCGGGCGCGCTCGGCGGTGCGGCGCGTCCCCTCGATCGGGAAGAAGTCGCCGGTAACCGCCTGCACCTGCACCGGTTTCGGACACAGGGCGAGCAGGATATCCTCATGATCGAGACCGGCGGCGGTGAAGCCGGGCCAGATCTGTTCGGCGTCCTGCGCCCCGGTGGTTCGCTGGTAGGATTCCCGGTCCATGATAAACGTGGTCGGGGCGGCGGCGGCGATCCGATCGGCCGCGGCGAGCAGTACCAGGCTCGTCTGCGTTCCGCCGCCGGAGTTGCCCGTAATGCCGATACGGGCCGGGTCGACTTCGGGCCGGGAGGCGAGATAATCCAGTCCGCGCAGGGCGTCCTGCAGGAAGTAGCGCGCCAGACCGTCGCCGAGCGGGAGACACTGCGCCCCGGCATGATCGTGCTCGGTCGTTCCCCAGTTCACCGTGGGGATTCCGGTCTCCGGATCGTAGTAGCCGAGGCGTTCGCCCTGTCCGACCGGGTCCTGAGCGAGGACAATCATTCCGGCACGCACGAGAGTCTGACAGACCGACTGGTACTCCGGATGGTGCTTGGCCTCGCGATGATGTCCGCAGAGGAAGAGAACGGCGGCCTCCGGCGCGGAAAGTCCGTCCGGCAGGTAGAGGTGGGCGGTAACATACGCCTGCGGTCGGGACTCGAAGATGACTTTTTCGATCCGGAAGCCGTCGCCGGGGACGGTACCGACGATCCGGGCGTTCAGCGGCGTGTCGGACGGGGGCAGTCCGCCGATGCCTGCCAGGAATCGTTCCCGAACGTACCGCTGCCGGTCAACGATCGCCTTCGGCGTGGTCAGCGCGTCCCGTGCGGCATCGCCCTCCTCGAACGCCCGCCGCGATCGTTCGTAGATGTGCCGGATCAGCACATCGGAGACATCGTAGAACCACGACTGAGGGGTCCATCGCTCCGCATCGGCCCAGTCCATCCCGTTATCCTTTCGGCAGCAGGGCGGCGGAGGCCGGGTCGAGATAGACCGTGGTCGCCGGATGATCCTGAAGGGCGGAGGCCGGGGCAAGGTTCGAAACGGGACCGGCGAGACAGTTTCGAACCGCCTCCGCCTTCCGGGCGTCCGGCACGACGCAGAGGATTCTTTCCGCCTTCAGAATCTGGCGGATGCTCATCGAAATGGCTTTTGCCGGGACGTCATCAAAAGTCGGGAACCAGCCCTCCCCCAGTTGCTGGCGACGGCAGGCGTCGTCCAGGTCGACGACGATATAGGGCTGCTCGGTGTCGAAATCGGCGGGAGGATCGTTGAACGCCAGATGACCGTTCTCCCCGATACCGACGAACGCAACGGCGATCCGCTTTCCGGAGATCAGGGCGTTCAGCCGCTCGCACTCCGATGGCGGGTCGTTCTCGCCGTTGATCTCGTGGAAGGCGGCCAGCGGCCCGGGAAGCTGCGCGACGAACCGCTCCCGCAGGTATTTGCGGAACGAGGCCGGGTGCGTGACGGGCAGGCCGACATACTCATCGAGGTGAAACGCGGTCACGCGGTCCCAGGCGATGTCGGGCGCTTTGACCAGTTCCGCCAGCATTTCGAACTGGGACATACCGGTGGCAAGGAGAACGGTGGCGTTGCCGTCCTCGGCGAGGGCGCGGCGCAGAACGGCAGCCCCGTCCTCGGCGGCCTGTTTTCCCAGTTCGGTCTTGGTGTCTCGAATCTCAATATGCATCGTTGTCGCTCCTGCGGTCAGGTTGTTCGCGCCCGACGTGTGTTCCTGCCCGCTTCCTTTGACAGAATCCCGAAAAATCGTTTACGATAGGGTGCTATGGAAATCAACGCATTTTCTCGACCGGGTCGTTTTTGGAAGGGCAACCTCCATACCCACAGCACACGCAGTGACGGACGAAAGTCGCCGGAAGCGATCTGCCGGGAGTACCGGGAGGCCGGGTACGATTTTCTGGCGGTGACCGACCACTTTCTGGAACATTACGGATATCCGATGACGGACACTCGTCCGTTCCGGACGGAGGCGTTCACCACGCTGATCGGTGCGGAACTGCATACCGGTCATACGGAGTTCGGGCATCTCTGGCATATCCTCGCCGTCGGTCTGCCGCTCGATTTCGCGCCGTATCCGGCGGGCGAAACCGGTCCGGAGGTGGTCACACGCGCCCTGGCCGCCGGGGCGTTCGTCGCCGCCGCCCACCCGGCATGGTACGGACTGTCCGAGGCGGATATCCGCTCTCTGGGGCCGATCCATGCGGTGGAGACCTACAATGCGACCTCCGCCGATCACAACGACCGCGACGACAGCCAGTATATCTACGATCTCCTGCTGATGCGCGGCGAACGGTACTTCGCGCTGGCAACGGACGACACGCACTCGGTCCCGGAACGGAACGACGCGCAGCGGGGCTGGGTGCAGGTGAGGAGCGAGACACTCGAACCGGAAGCGCTGCTGGAGGCGCTGCGGGCGGGCGCGTACTACTCCAGCACCGGGCCGCAGATTTTCGACATCGCCGCGACCGACGCGGAAACGATCCGGGTCCGTTGCTCCCCGGCGGAACGGGTCTGGGCCGTCGGTTTCGGCTCCTACTATTCGTATGTCTACGGTAACGGAATCACCGAAGTGGATTTGCCTCTGAAAACCCTCGGCAACAGCCCGTATTTCCGTGTGATCGTCCGCGACCATCGGGGCGGCCGTGCCTGGTCGAACCCGATCCGGCGGTAACGGTCTGCCGGAGCAGGGCGATCAGAACGGGTTGGACGGGGCCATCTCCCAGGCGCGGACGGTGACGAACCGGGCGGTTCCGCCCCGGGCGAACAGGCGGATACCGAGGCTGTCCGACCGCGCGGGGTAGACCCGGCGGCAGATGGCCTGACGGTCTCCGGCGTAGATTTCGATCACCGACTTATCGACAAAGACACGCAGGATCAGCGGTTCGCCCGACGTCGGCACGAACGGGGCGCGTTCAACCGTCGTTCGCCCGTCCGCGCCGCTTTTTGTCGCGTCAAAAACCAGTTCCCCGGTTTCGGCGTCGACATAGAGGCAGGTTTCCTCCGCGTCATCGGGCGAGACACGCACCTTGACGCCGTAGCGGACGGCGGTTTCGGGCGCGATTTCCAGGCGCAGCTCGCAGGAATCTCCGGACGGGACGGCCAGCGTCATCTCCCCACCGTCCGAAATCGTCAGATCGTGCCAGGACCGTTCCTTCAGGCGCAACGCCTCCAGTTCGGGAACGGGACACATTCGCAGGGTATGGTCCTCCCCGAGCCAGAGCGCGCGCGGCAGCCCGTAGACGCCGGACCACCCCTTTTCCTTTTCGCCTTTCGGATTGTCGGTGAGCCATGCCCACATGATCTGGCGGCCCTTGCCGTCGATCAGGGCTTCCGGGGCAAAATAGGTATTATCGACCCAGGTCATCCGCCCGTGGCTTTCGGGAAGGAAGCGGTCCTCCGTATACTCCCCGATGTAGTACTGACAGCCCTTGTTATGACTTATGAACAACAATAGATATTTACCGCTCGTAGGGCCTCCGTCGGGCGAGGAGGGCAGGGGCAGGAAGCTCGGACACATGTTGTCCTCGCTGCGGTCGGTTTTTTCGGGGTCGCGTTCGTAGAAGACGTGCCGGTAGTTCCATCGGATCAGGTCCTCGGAGTCGAAGAGGTAGAGGCGATCCCCCTGGTGGGAGGGCAGGGCGTCATCGGCGCGGCCATATTTTTCCAGCACGAGCAGGTTGCCGGTGAGCAGGTAGTAGCGTCCGTCCTTCTTCCAGATATTGGACGGATCGGCCGAACCGTAGATCAACAGCAGGCCGTCGGGCGTCGTGGTCTCGGTCAGCCCCCACTGCGTCGAGGGAATAACCGGATTCTCGGCGAATTTCTCCCAGATGTCGAACGACGGTCCCCGGCTGCGCGCGAGGCCGATCCCTTTCGGCGGATCGGGCGGAAGCATCCAGTAGGTGAGGTAGGCGGTTCCGTCGTCGTCGATAAACGCCCCGCCGCTGAAGCAGCCATCGTCCCCGTCGCCCGGCCCGATCGCGTCCGGGTGGTGCCGCCAGTGGACCAGATCGACGCTCGACAGGTGTCCCCAGCAGAAGCCGGAGCCGTTTCGGGCGTACAGGTACATCAGGTGGTATCGACCGTCGTGGTAGAACGCGCCGTTCGGATCGCCGGGAATCGCGATATCCTCGGGCGGACAGAAGTGGTAGCCGGGTCGATACGGATCGGCGAGCAATCGTTCGCGGAGCAGGCGCGTGGAGCGCAGAGTTTCGTCGGTGACGGGCGAGACGGCGTTGTCGACAGGTTCCATGCGCTATTGTAGCGTTCGGGCGGTCCTTCGCGCAAATACGGTGACGCCGACCAGGACGCCCGCCGCCACGGCCGCCACGGCGGCGATGATTCGGGCTGGCGCGGCGCCCGCGACCGGCGGAAAATCCGGCGACGCGGGGGCGGTCAGGTTTTTCGCGACGATACCGGTGAGCGCCCAGAGCAGCGTCCCCGAATAGGGCAGGTCACCCGCCGTTCGACGGACGCCGAAAACGCCATGCACGGTCGCGGCGACGAGGATCGCGGTCTGCCAGAGGAGTCCGATCGTTCCGGCCGGGGTCAGACCGTAGTACGTCAGGGCGGACGCCAGATTGGCGAAGATAGCGATCGTCGTCCACCCCAGGTAGAGGGAGAACGGCAACGCGGCCAGATAGCGGTCCGCCGGGGACCAGCGATCTTTTTCGCTCAGGATGACCGGCAGAATGCGCCATAACGCCAGATGCATGGCGACGAAGATCAGTACGGTCCACGCCAGTTGATCGAGGACGGCGGCGACCAGCCAGAGAGTGAAACCGGTGAAGACGACGATTGCCGGACGCCGGATGACCGGATAGAAGCTGCGATCGGTCTGTGCGGGGAGCGCCTGGTAGACCGCGAAGGCCAGCGAGCCGAGGACGATCGGCGACCAGATGATGAAGGCGTACCCGGCCGGGGTCGTCAGCGGTTCGAGGCCGGGGGTATCCCCGATCTGTCGGCCGGAAAGCGACGTGACCAGCGCGGGAGAGACGACCTGTCCGATCGCCAGAAACACCGCCGCAAGCTGCTCGGGCGTGATCTTTCCGGCGTCGTGTCCGGACGCGAGGGGAACCGGCGAGGAAACCGTGTCTTCCATGACGAGAGCCTTCACCTTTCTGCTGTTCATTTGCAACCGGTTTTCCGGTCGCCGGTTCCCGGAGATTTTCCCGGTCTACTCCTCGTGGTGGGTGAACGCCTCCTTCAGCCGTCCGAAAAGGCCCTTATGCTCCTGTGGAAGTTTTTCCTCGCGCAGCGTGGCGAACTGGCGGAGCAGCTTCTTCTGTTCGTCGGTCAGTCGGGTCGGGACTTCGACCTTGACGGTGACATGCAGATCGCCCTTGCGATTGGGGTCGCGGACGTCGGGCATGCCCTGTCCTCGGACACGGAAGGTCGTGCCGGGTTGGGTTCCTTCGGGCAGGTTCAGGGAGCCTTTGTCCCCGCTCAGGGTAGGCACGGCGATCTCGTCTCCGAGGGCGGCCTGAGCGAAGGAGATGGGCACGACGGTATGCAGGTCCCGCGCCTGTCGCTCGAAGATCGGGTGATCGGTCACCTCGAAGAAGATATAAAGGTCACCGGGCGGTCCCCCCTGAGTCCCGCTTTCCCCTTCCCCGCGCACGGGCATCTGCATTCCGGAATCGACGCCGGGCGGCACTTCCACGGTCAGTTCCCGGGCGCGGCGAACCCGTCCCTGGCCGGAGCAGGTCTGGCACGGGTTGGTGACGACCTTTCCTCGGCCGCCGCATCGTGCGCAGGGAACGACGGTATTGATCTGGCCGAGGATGGTGTTCTGCACCTGTCGCAGTTGCCCGGTTCCGCGACAGGCGGGACAGGTTTCCGGCTGGGAGCCGGGCGCGGCGCCCGTGCCGATACAGGTTTCACAGCTTTCGACCCGATCGAACCGGATGACCTTTTCGACGCCCCGGTAGGCTTCCT
>JANRLW010000069.1:0-184109 GCA_033762295.1 Capsulimonadales bacterium | reverse complement strand
GCGCGAATCCGACGTTGAAGCCCATATCACGGCTCTTCGCAAGCGAGCGGAGCGCGTGAAGTACATCTGCCATCATCCTTACCATCGGCTTGTTCGAGGATTTGATGAGGCTTTTATGAGAACCATCCCCGATGCCGCGTTAGTGCTGGATGCTTATCGAAGTAAAGGGCTTCTATTCGACGCCAATCAGATGGAGGAGAAGATGGCCCAGGGTTTTGCCGAATATCGCCACTTGGAACCAGACGCTTCTTGGCGACTTTCAGAGGAGGAGTTCTGGAAACTGGCTGAGATGCGATGCCCGATTGACCTGCGCCGCTACCGCGACAGCAACTATGACTCTGCCGCGATTGAGCCGAACCTGCGCTGTGAACGCAAACGAGGACGCAAGATTGAGCAGCGCCGATACACCCCGTTCCAGAAGATCGTCTTCTGCGCCTCGCACGGGTTCTCATCGCAGACAAAGGACGGTCGGGAGTTTGTCGGGCCGAATCCGAGGTATCGGATGATCCGTGGGGCGAGCCAGCGCGAGTTCGACGGCATCCGCTGTCCAGGTGAAAGTCAGCGCGACCGTACCCAGGAGGACTGTATCACCATTGGTGCCGATGGCCGTGTCTACAAGGTGCTGAACCATCATGTACAGGAGGTTTTGGCGGGACTGAGGCAGGACGGCACTCTGGCTGAGATGATCGGCGCACGCCTATCCGACGCGGAGAGGTCGGCCCTTCTTCAACGAAAGGCAGCGTTGGAAGCGAATCAGGACGAGACGCTGGAGCGTTACGATCTGACGGAGCGCGAGTTCACCGATACTTTGAAGAACATCAAGTCGCCACCACTCATTGCCCGCGCCCGCCAGAGACACAATGAGGCGGTAAAAACATTCGACCGACAAATCGCGGAGATTACCGTCGAGATAGAGCGTGTCAATACGATGCTGACCGATACCGTGGATGAATCTTTGGTGGAGGATGCCCTTCGTGCCGCTGAGAACTGGCAGCAGTTTTTCGATGAACCCGCGAAGGTGGAGCGCGGGAACGCGATTTTGCAGCAGGTCGTGGACTACTTCACGGTCGCCGCCGAGAACAACTCGAAGGTGCAAGAGGTAATTGTCTCCTGCCGCTGGGTAAACAAGCAGTTCTATCTGGTGACGTGGCGAGGGAAGAGTCACGAGCGATTTACGTTCAGCGACACCCAGAACGCTTGGCTCATCAAGAATTACAATCGCCCGACGCTGAGGTTGGCGACTATCGAAAAGCACTTTCCTGGGATGCCGTTCTTGGTCATCGAGCGACACGCCCGCGACGTTCTCGGTCTGCGCCGGACTAACTATCGCGGCAAGGCGGCTCGGAACCTGAAAGCAGAGTGGTTCGCCAAGCATGGCTCCTGGGCGCGGCAGAACAAAGACGTGCTGTACGGGGTTCTGGACGCGCACCCGCTGAAGGCGAGACGCATGATGATGTACGGGAAGAATGGCGAACCGTTGGGGACACATCCGATCCCGCGAGAGGTGAAGGCCAATCTCAAGACTCTGGTGGAGAATCGTTGCCCTGGTCTCCCGTGACGCTCGTGACAGTGCTTCACTCGTAGTCATAAGGTATAGGGATGTAATAAGAAGCAGGAGAGGGAGATTTTATTCTGATTCTCCCTCTCCTGCTTTCAAATATGAGAACCACAAAAGCCACCATGCCAGCTATAAAGCGCGAAGTTCGTTCCCAGCGAGTTCGTACTGGCGAGTCCCCGTTAAGTCAGGCACTTTATTAAGGTAGTCTACTTCAAGTATCCGTGCCCGTAACCCCGTCATATCATCTACATTCGCAAACGCGGTATTGTAATCCATTCCGATACGAAGCATATTTAGCCGCATCACGTGCAGGATAATCTCCTCGTACATTTCGTCCTCATCGGCAGTGACCAATTCACGCAAAGTTGATCGCGCGAGCAGAGGACCAGAATTGGTTCCGTTCAGGAAATTGAGAAGTATGTCGGCACTCGGATACTGTATTGCTGCGCCTTCTTTGGAACCGCCGATTTTGTTCCACACAGGGTGCTTGCCTTGCTTTCGATGCGCCTCGATTAGAAGCCCCTCAATCAAGCGAATCTCATCTTCACCCTGCGTTGTCCATGAGCCATATTCAGTTTCGTAATCCTTAACTGACATTCGCTGTTCCTGTGCGATCCGAGCAACAAGAGGTTGGGAACGGTAAGATTGAACAAAAATGGTGTAGCCAATCAACTCATTAGAATCAAAGTGTTTGGTTATTTGCTGAATTTTACAGCCCTTCTCATCGCAGGGTATCAGACCCGTGTGTTGCCTGAATCTCTGGGCGAGATCGACTGCTAAACCAATGTAATAAATTTCCTTCGACTGAATATCCCAGAAGCAGTATAGTCCCGCAGATGCCCAACCAAAGTTACGACGTGGGTCACAGAGGTCATCAAGTGCGAAGGCAATTTGTTCAATCTCCGACTTTCTGAAAACGTCTGAGATAAAGGTGGCGAGCATAAAGACTTGAATCCTTTTTGAGTGTTTGAGTCTGATGTTACTATGCCTTCTCACCTACAATCGGAAACAGGATTCGTCTTTACGGTCACGTGTGAGTTGCAGATTCATCTGCCGTACAATACTTAGGAATTGCCGAACTCTTTCAGACCGAAGAGGTTGGCGGCGTGATCGGCATCGTGGAAGACATACGAGGTCGTCTGGTAGATCGGCACGGCGCGCGCGGTCGTATGCGGGTCCGGCGTCTGGCCGGCATGCACCGCCAGGGTATCAAATTTCCACTGAGTCTCGGGCGAAGTTGTGTTTTCGGTGGTGTCGCTCATGATGTATTTCCTCCGGGAAGCGCAGGCTCCCTTATTGATTTCGCTTCAAGAGCATACCCATTTTCCTGACGAAATGGTGGCAAGGGCGCTATTGACCTCCTCCCCATTTCGCCGGAGAATGGCGGTATAATAGCCGAACAAGGTCGGATTCGCCGAAATGGATAGGAACTCCGTTTCGGAGCCGCGCCGGATTTTTATTCCATCCGCCAAGCGCCCCCGGTGTCCTGACGAACAGGTATGACGTTCAATGCGCAACATGGAACCAAAAGACGGAGATCTTGCAGGGACAGAAGGCGACCACCACCGGTTTTTTCGTCTGATCGTGGAGCAAGCGCATGAAGGTGTCTGGTTGATCGATCCGGGCGCGGCCACGGTATATGTCAATCCCCGGATGGCGAAGATGCTCGGTTTCACCCCGGAAGAGATGGTGGGCCGTTCCGCGTTCGATTTCGTTTTTCCGGAGGACATCCCCCGATATCAAATTTCCTTCGCCGAGCGCAAAAGCGGCGTCGCGGCTCAGATTGAAGTTCGGTGGCGACGTCAGGACGGTTCGGAGCTTTTTACGCTCGTTTCCAGTAATCCTATCCTCGACGAAAAGGGCCGATTTGTCGCCGGACTCGCTCTGGTATCCGACCTTTCGGAGCGTCGACGCGCCGAAAATCGACTCGTGGAAAGCGAAAACCGACTCCGGATCGCTCAGGAGGCGGGCCGATTGGGTCTGCACGACTTTAACGTCGTAACCGGAGACCTGATCTGGGACACACAATGTAAGGCGCTTTTCGGACTTCCTCCGGAGGCGGAGAATATTACGATCGATACGTTCTGGTCGGGCGTTCATCCGGAGGACCGCGAACGGATCGCTTCCCTGGTAGAGCGAGGGCTCGACCCGGCTAACGGCGAGTTCCAGGCCGAATACCGGACGGTCGGTCTGGCGGACGGGGGCAAGGTCCGCTGGCTGTATGCCACGGGCCGGACCTTTTTTGACGAGTCCGGACGTCCGCTGCGTCTGGTCGGTACCGTACAGGATATTACCGGACAGAAACTCAACGAGATCGCCCTGCAAATCCAGCTGGAACGACAGCGTCTCCTTTCCGAAATCGCCGCCGATCTCCTCACCCCTCAGGAATCCTCGGCGATGATCAAGGGAATCCACGCCCGGATTGCGGTCCACCTGGAAGCGGACGTCTTCTTTCAGTTCGGGCTGATCGACGATTCCACATTGCAACTGGAAGCCAGCGCGGGCGTCTCCCCCGAAGTCGAAACCACCCTGGCGCGTCTTTCCCTGGGGGACGGTATCTGCGGCGTCACCGCGAAGACCCGGCGTCCCCACAATATCCGGGACATCCAGCAGGGAGGCGGCGGAGCGATGGCGGAAATGGTGCGGGAGATCGGCATTCGCGCCTACTGCTGCCACCCGTTGATCGTCCGTGACCGGCTGATCGGCACTCTCTCGTTCGGGTCTCGACGCCGTTCGGCGTTCGACGTTGCGGATGTCGAGTTCATGGAGATCATCTCCCGTTACGTCGCCAGCGTCAAGGAGAGAGATCGTGTCGAGGCCGCGATGCGCGCCAGTGAGGAACGGCTCCGCCTGGCCGTGGAGGGCGGGGAGCTCGGAACATGGCACTGGAGCATCGCAGCCGACGAGTTGATCTGGTCCGAGGGCGGGAAGCGCATTTTCGACTTCCCGCCCGACGTTTCCGTGACCCACGAGTTGACGGTAGATCGGATACACCCGGAAGACCGCGACCGCGTGGCGCAATCGGTTCGGATGGCAATCGAACGCCAGGCCGAATACCGCGAGGAGTATCGAATCCGCCTACGGGATGGCAACGAACGATGGATCATGGCGCGCGGACATGCGTACTACGATGCCGACGGGACGCCGGTACGATTTGAGGGGTTCATTCTCGACATCACGGAGCGCAAGCGTCGCGAGGAGGAGATACGACGGCTCAACCAGGAACTGGTCCGCATGATGCGCGAGACGCATCATCGGGTCAAAAACAACCTTCAGACGGTCGCCGCGCTGATCGAAATTCATGCCATCAGCGGAAACGGAACGACCGGCCCGGATTCCGAACGGGTCTTTGATCGTCTGAAAACCCATGTCATGACTCTGGCGACGGTTCACGACCTGTTGACCGATCAGGCGGGCGAGAGCCAAGGGTCGGGAGACGTCTCGATCCTTCCGCTCCTTCACCGGTTGATCGAGATGCTGGCCCGGGTGCAGATGATCTCCATCCGTCATCGAATCGAGGACATCCGCCTTCCGGCGCGGGCGGCGACGGCACTGGCGACCATTACCAGCGAACTGCTGTCGAACGCATTCAAACACGGCAATGGTACGGCGGACGTCACTTTGACGGTCGACGATTCCGTTGTGTATCTTCGGGTCGCGGATGACGGGCCGGGTTTTCCGCCCGATTTCGACGTGGCGCAGCGGGCCAATACGGGCCTGGATCTGGTGGTGATGATGACGGATCACAATCTGGGCGGCAGCATATCCTTCTCAAACCGGGAACCGAACGGCGCTCAGGTGACGATCCGGTTCCCGCGGTGGACCGGGAACGGACTCCGAGTGTAGCGAACTCCGCGGGTACAATCCGTTGAGCCGATTGTCGAACCGGGGCGTCTCCCCGAACCGAGTCCGTTTCCCGGGAAGGAAACCGCGTGAACAACCTGTTTGAGGTACTGCTAATCCTTCTTCTCACTGTCCTGAACGGTGTATTCTCGATGTCCGAGACGGCCATCGTCTCCGTTCGACGGGCGCGACTTCAGCAACGCGCCGATGCCGGGGACCCTGCGGCAAAAGTCGCACTGGAACTGGTGCGCCAACCGGACCGTTTTTTGTCCACGGTACAGATCGGCATTACTCTGATCGGTATCGTCGCCGGCGCGTTCGGCGGTGCGAGCCTGTCCGAGGATGTGGGCCTCTGGCTCACAGGTCTGGGACTTGCCCCCGAAGCGGCCCGGAGCGTCGCCTTTTTTCTGGTAGTCGCGCTGATCACCTATCTGTCTCTGGTCGTCGGCGAACTCGTGCCTAAAACGCTGGCGCTCAACAACGCGGAGCGGATTGCGGTGCGGGTCGCCCGACCGATGAACCTGCTTTCCCGATTCGCTTCCCCGATGGTATGGCTGCTGGCGCTCTCCACCAACGGCCTGTTGCGCCTGATGGGGGTCAAGCAATCCGGCGAACCGCCGGTAACGGAGGACGAAATCAATATCCTGATCGGTCAGGGTGTGAAGGTGGGCGTTTTCGCCGAGGAGGAACAGGCGATCGTGGAGCGTGTCTTTCGCACGGCCGATCGCCGCGTCAGCCAGTTGATGACCCCGCGTCGCGAGGTCGTGTTTCTGGATGTGGAGGACTCCTGGGAGGAGAATCGCGCGCGAATCGCCGCAACACCACACTCCGCCTTCCCCGTTTGCGAGGGCAGCCCGGACAAGGTCATCGGTGTCATCGTCCTGAAACGTCTCTGGAACGCCCGCGATAACGATTCCGGCACGATCGACCTTCGCGCCCTCGTCGAGGAACCGATGTTCGTGCTGGAGACGACCCACGCGCTGTCGATGCTGGAGCGGTTCCGTTCGGCGAAAGGCCGGCATATTGCGATGGTGGTGGACGAATATGGGATTATCGTCGGACTGGTCACGCTGCACGACGTGCTGGAAGGAATCGTCGGCGAAATGCCCAGCGCCGAGGAGGTGCGCGGACAGGACCTGGGAGCCGTTCGACGGGACGATGGTTCCTGGCTTCTCGACGGGATGCTGGCGGCGGATGAGATGCGCCACTTGCTGGGAATCAAGGCCGAACCGAAGGATGCCGGCAACTACAATACGCTGGGCGGGTTCGTGATGGCGCGGCTCGGGCATATTCCCGGAACGGGCGAACGGTTCGAGTGGGAAGGCGTCGTTTTCGAGGTTCTGGACATGGACGGCCATCGCGTCGACCGTGTTCTCGCCACTCCGCCGAACTCCCGGGGCACAGGGCCGGAGTCCGCCTCCCATAAACAGCCGGGAACCTGAACCCTGCCGAGTCCGTGCCGAACCCGGCCGGCGCTTCCCGGCCGTCGAACGGCTCGTCCATACGTCGGTCGGGGGAAAAGCGATAGAATCGCTACGGGAGGCGGTATCGTGGCGTCCGTTCGATTCTGGGGGCATATTCGGGCCATCCGCCCACGGCTGATCCTGGTCAAGTTCGAAAGTGAGACCACAGCGAAGTCGCAGGGCCATATTCTGCTGATCGACGGAACCCGGACCGAAAACGGCGTGACGGTTCCGGTGCGCTCGCTCGGCGTCGCGGTCGGGACGGCGCAGCGTCCGCTCCGGGTCGGCGACCTGATCCGGGGCGAGGGCGAACCCGTTCCCGGCGACACGGTCGATGTTCCGGCGGACCTTTATCGGGTCGGCGTGCTGCGCGTCATCGCCCCTGCCGGTTCCTCCGGCGCTACCCCGATCCCCGCGCCCGATCCCCCGAGGACCGACCCGCCTCTCTCCGTCGAGACGATGGAGACCGCGCCCCGCAGCCTGCTCAATCCCGAAAACCTGGCGGAGTCCGGCCCCTGCCATTCCTGTCCGTACGGCGGGATCGTTGCCCTCGTTCGCCTGACCGATCCGCGCAACCTGAAAACCGGCATCCACTCACGCGCCGCCGCCTGCCTCGGTCCGGACGACTGCCCGCACTACGCCTCTCCCTGACGGATCTTGCGCGTTAACGCCCGTTTCCATTCGTCGGTCAGACCCGGCAGGAGACGAAGCGCGTGACGCTCTTCGGTCGGAGCGGCCTCGTCGTACAGCGCGCGATTACACCGTCGGAGTGTCCAGTCAGGCAGCGGGCGTTCCAACACCGTGATCGCGTCCCCCGCCTCGATCTCCCCCGTCCGTTCGACCGAGCAGTAAAAGCCCGTCCGTCCCGTTTCCCGCATCCGATCCGGCAGTTCCGGGCGGTTCCAGCGGCGCGCCACATTGACGCACGGCATCCGGGGCTGCGTGACACGCAAAAGAACGCTCCCCACCGCCAGCAGGTCGCTCAGGCACAGAACCTCCTCGGTCAGCCCCGCGACCGTGATATTCTCGCCGAACGCGCCGCCGGGAAGGTCGAGGTCGAACTCCCGATTCCATTCGGCAAAATGTTCGACCGAATAGCCGCAGACCGCTTTGGTCGGTCCGCCATGGTACTTCCGGTTGGCCTGCCGGTCTCCGGCGACGTTTTCCGGACCGACGGCCACCTTACCCGTCACCGGCACTTTTCCGATCGCGCTCTCCCAGACATGGCCGCGGACGGTCTCCCGCCGCTCCGGCTGACCGACCTGAACCGAAATGAGACGCCCCGAAACCGGATGACTCACGGAGACGCCCTCGTTCGCACTTTCCCCTATCCTCATGCCGGGAGAATACCCGCCGGACCGGGATTCTTCGCAACCGACCGTCGCCATTCGTGTCGAATTGGGCGTATAATCGAAGGGAAGGGTACGACATTTTGCCAGCGGATGCCGTTCAGCCGATCTCCAGCCAGACCGCTCACCGAGAGATTCCGACCGTCCCCGAAGGAGCCGAAATCGGGTTCGCCACCCCGAAACGTCCGGAGGGAATGCGCGCCCGTCCGACGGAATGTCTGAATTGCGGCCACAAGCCTCTGTTCGCCAACTTCTGTCCGGACTGCGGCCAGGAAAACCTCAATTACGCGATTCCGCTCCACCTGCTCCTCGGCGATCTTTTCGAGGAGTTTCTGAAGTGGGACGGTCGACTGCTTCGCACCGTCGGTATGCTTCTGTTCCGTCCGGGCCGCCTGACCGCCGAGTACAACGCCGGGCGGCGCGTTCGTTACATGTCGCCGTTCAAACTCTACCTGGGAATCACCACCCTGTTCTTTCTCGTTCTGTTCGTCCCGCCGACCCTCGTCTCGCTCCGACAGCGTCTGCAGGACCAACCGGGCGCGAGCCAGGGCAAACCTTCCGCTGAGGACAATCGACCCGGCATCCGCTTCAGCATCGGCGCGGATCTCGAAAAAAGTCTCAACACGCCGCCCAGCGCGTCGCCCCCCGCCCCGAAGCCGCCGCCCTCACCGGGGAAAGCGGTTCGCAAGGCAGGCTCGGTCACCTCGGCGAACGTGATCTCGGTTCCCGAACCGCCCGCCAAGGACACGAAACAAACGGAGGAGTTTGAGGTCTTCGGCAAGACCGACCTGTTCACCCCCTACCCTCTGCGCGACGGGCGCAAGATCCTTCAGGGACACTTCGTCGAGGAGTACGATCGCTGGCAACAGGATAAGCGAAATACCAGCCCGCATAACGGACTGCCCCGCCTCCTCATCGAGCAGACGTTGAAATGTATCGACAACCCGGAGCATTTTTCGCAGGAACTGGTCGAGTCCGCCGCCAAAGCCATGTTTTTTATGATGCCGATCTATGCCCTGCTCGTCGGCATGCTGTTCCGTACCCCGCGCAAATACTTCGTCGAACATCTGGTTTTCGCGGTCAACCACCACTCCTTCGTCTTTTTCCTCGGAACTCTGGTGGCCATTTCGGCGGAGACCCGCAATGATTGGGGCTGGTTTCTGTTACCGCTCTACTATGTCTACGAGTTCATTGCGCTGCGTACGTGTTACCGTCAGGGGAAGCGCATGACGCTTTTCAAACAGTTCGTTCTCAACCAGATCTACTTTTTCATTGTTCTCGTCGGGCTGGTGATTACCGCCCTGGTCACGGTGGCGTTCCTGTGACGGATCTTTCCGAACGGATCGACGAGCGGAACCGGATGGTCGACGAACAGTTGGCCGGACGGGGGATTCGCGACCCGCGCGTTCTCGCCGCCTTTCGCCGGGTGCCTCGTCACCGGTTCCTGCCACGCGCTTCCGATTCCTATTCGCGCGCCTATCAGGACGCCGCCCAGCGTATTGCGGAGGGTCAGACCATCTCCCAGCCGTTCATCGTCGCCCTGATGACCGAGGCGCTCCAGCTAACCGGCCACGAAACCGTTCTGGAAATCGGCGCCGGTTCGGGGTACCAGACCGCGATTCTCGCCGAACTGGCGCGGAACGTCGTCGCGGTCGAGCGTCACACGGCCCTCGCCCAATCCGCCCGTCGCGCGCTCGCCGAACTCGGTTACGGCAACGTGCGACTGAACGTCGGCGACGGTTCTCTGGGCTGGCCGGAGTCCGCCCCGTACGATGCCATTCTGGTCGCCGCCACCGCGCCGGACATTCCCCCCGATCTGATCGCCCAGTTACGACCGGGCGGACGGCTCATTCTTCCGGTCGGACCGGAGTTCGGCGAACAGCGCTTGATTCGTCTCACCAAACACCCCGATGGCCGGGTTTCCACACACGACTTCGGGGCGGTCGCGTTCGTGCCTTTGATCGGCGTTTCCGGTTTCGGTCTTCCGGACGACCTCGGCGCTACCGACATTTAAGCGGGTTTACCGCTTAATGGCGAAAACACCTGAACATTTAACCTTTTCATAACATACTCGCTCGGAATAGGTATTATACTGACGGTGATATATATCGATTCATCGCCCTCCCGCCCCCCCGGTCGGGAACCGCCGCCTGAGCGCCGATCCGGCGCTCGGTCAGGAGAAAGCCATGCAAAAGAATCACGGTCGCCGCCCCGAGACGGGCTTCACGCTGATCGAGTTACTCGTCGTTATCGCCATTATCGCCATTCTGGCCGCCATTCTGTTCCCCGTTTTCGCCCAGGCCCGCGCCAAAGCCCGCGCCACCGCCTGTCTGTCCAACAGCAAGCAGATCGGTCTCGCCGCCATGATGTACTCCACCGACTACGATGATCGCCTTCCGGCGTGGGTGGAACTCTTCGGACAGGCCGGTGCCGGAGCCGAATCTCCGCTGGTCGGCGCCGACTGCGTCGGTACGCTCAACAACAACGCGCGGTCCGGCCTGATGGACGGCTGCTGGCACGCCAAACTGTCGCCCTACGTCAAGAACGGGACGGTCGACAAGGCGAAGGAAGTCAACAACAACGATGGTGTCTGGCACTGCCCGGATGCCGGTTCCCAGGGCGAATATGTCTACTTCCGGAACCCGGACAACACCAATACCAACCGCTACACCTTCTCTTACGGCTACAGCGCGATGCTGAGCTACCATGGTTATGTCGGCGGCGTTCCGGCGGCTCAGCGGTACTACCGCTATCCGAACCTCGCCGAAATGGACGCTCCGGCCAGCACGGTCTTCGTCGGTGACGGCGGCGGTTACAATGGCCGCATCGCCCCGCCGCAGAACTTTGACTGCTACAACAAGCGATACCTGCTGAAGACCACCGCCTACGAAAGCGGCACCTTCCGGGAAATCTGCTGGGAAGTGCCGGATCGTCACAATGACGGCGCGAACTACGTCTTCTGCGACGGACACGCCAAGTACCTGAAGGCGGATCTTGCCTATCCGACCCCGACCCCGAAGGGCGCTCCCCTGCCGGGAGCGACCGACCCGGTCCGCAAGCGCGCGTTCGACTCCTGCGCCAAGTTCTTCGCGTACAATGCGTTCGACCGCGCCGCGTGCGAAGCGCTCAGCAAGTAAACCCTGGCTCAAACGAGGAAAAGACCCGCAGGACTTCCTCCTGCGGGCTTTTTCGTTCTTCGGCAAGGTCGTTACGGCGTCGGACAGCCGCGGAATCGCCAGTGCAATCCGGCTCCACGCTCCTGTGCCAGAATCGCATTCGCCGAAAACGCTTTGACGTGCCCGTCCGCCAGTATCACCGTCGCAAACCCTCCGCCCGTCCCCGTCGCCAGGTGCCGCGCATAGACCGGCTTCAGTTGACTCGGCGGTAAGGTGGCTCCGAATTCCACCACCGGATCGCGATCGGAGACCAGAGGCGTGCTCAACCTGGGATCGGTCGCATTGATTTTGCTGCCCGAAACACATGGATCGAACGTATACCCGCGATACTTTCCCATATTCGCGCCGACCGACGCGTTCGGCGTATCGGTGAACAACGGAATCCGCGCCGGTTCCTCCAGAGCGGGCAATCGGCACACGGTGGTGAACCCCTCCGTCGCCTCGGGGTCGAACGCCATTTGCGAACTGTAGCCGATCGACGCATAGCCCCGCAGACCCCAGGAAGCGGGATAGGCGATACCGCTGGCGCTCGGGCAGTTGAAGATACCCCGGTTCCGCACGTACGGCTCGATCATTTGCGGCCAGATCGGGCGGGCGGGCGGGTCGATCGCATAGTTGGCGGCGGGGACGAACGCCTCGTCGTAATCCTGACCGTACATCAAGGTCGCCGTCGCCAGCTGCCGCAGGTTCGACAGACAGGAAACCTGACGCGCCTTCTCCCGCGCCACGGCGAAGACGGGGAAAAGAATCGCCGCCAGAACGGCGACGATGGCCACGACCACAAGCAGTTCGATCAGGGTGAAGCCGGACGATTTCACGAAGATTTCCTGTCGCTCAGACGTTATCGATGGCTCAGGGATTCCCGGAATTTTTCCACCGTCGGATCGGTACGTCCTCATCCGTGGGGAGGTAAATGCCCATCGGGGATTTGACACCGCCGAGCAATTGCCAGCGGATCGGATCGACGCTTGCCAGGAGGCTCTCCGGCATCATCTGATAATCCATCGCGCGCACCCAGCGGTACCCGTAACCCATAAAGAGGGTTTTTCGCGTAACGTCGGCATAGTTCGGGCCAACCCCGTGCCAGGTCCGGTTCTCGAACAGGAAGGCGTCCCCCGGCTTGCCGCAGACATCGATCGCGCCGTACGGGTGCGGCATCTCCGGCGACTGCGCCAGCGGACCGATCAGACGGTTACTGCCCGGAACCACCATCGTATTGCCCCGGCCCGGTTCGCTCTGATCCGAGAGGAAGAACGCGACTTTCAGGAACAGGCGTGGGTGCGGTTCCTGCATGTGCCTTGGCGAGTTTCCGCCGTCGCGATGCCAGCCCTCACCCTTGAAAAATTCGTTCGTTCCCGGCGGCGACGGCGGTCGGACGATGAGGTGCGAAGTGATCAGGTGTATGTCCCAGTCGAGCAGGTCCGTCACCAGGGGCAGGACGGTCGGCAGATCAAGAAGATCGAGAAAGGCCGGATCGGCGACGATACAGTTGCGCATCTGCCAGTGATGCCTCGCCGAAAGTCCCTCTTTTTCGATCCCTTCGGCTGCCAGACGATCCGCCGCCGCCATAACCCGGTACAGGATATCGGGCGGGACGGCGTTTCGAACGATCAGGAAACCATCCCGGTCAAAGGCCGCTTTTTGCGCCGCGCGTTCAGACGCGGGCGGCGCGATCGGTGTGTCGTTTACGGTCATCAACGTCGATTCCTCCGTTTCCATCGTACCCGACCGAAGGGTCGATCCGTGCTATAATCCGGCATGCCCCCCGAAGAAACCGCTGTCGCCTCGCCTTCCTCTTTCCATCTCCTCCTGCGAGACGGAACCGTTTTCGACGGGTTGGGCCATCCGCCGAAGGTCGTCGACGTGGGCATCGCCGCCGGTCGGATTGCGGCGATCGGCGATCTGTCGATGGCGCAGGCCCGGCAGACCGTTTCGGCGCGCGGACGGTACGTCGCACCCGGTTTCATCGATATTCATACGCACTCGGATCTTTCCGTCCTCCGGGTTCCTCACATGGAATCGTCGCTGGCGCAGGGGGTTACCGCCGAAGTCTTCGGCAACTGCGGCCTTTCGCTCGGCCTGGCCCAGCCTTCGGAGGAGTTTTCAGCCGAACGCCGCTGGCTCGAACGGGACGGGGTGGAGTTGAACTGGGACGGCATGGGGTCTTTCCTGCGTCGAATCGAGGATCACGGGATTGCGATCCACGTCGCGACACTGGCGGGCCATGGCACCCTTCGAAAACGCATCCTGGGCAACGATGCCCGACGCCCCGACCCGGCGGAGTTGCGGACGATGCAGCGGGAACTTGCGCGCGCCCTGGACGAAGGTGCGATCGGACTCTCCTCCGGCCTGGAGTATGTCCCCGGCATGTACGCCGATATACCGGAGATGGTCGCCCTGGCGCGGGTCGCGCGGGAGGCCGGAGGCTTTTACGCAACGCATCTTCGGGACGAAGGGGACACACTGGAGGAGTCCGTCGCCGAAGCGATCGCCGTCGCCGAGGCGGCAGGCATTCCGCTACAGCTATCGCACCACAAAGCGGAACGTCCGCGCAACTGGGGAAAGGTCGTGCGAACGCTGGCGATGGTCGATCAGGCCCGCGCCCGTGGCATAGACATTCTTCTGGATCAGTACCCATATACCGCCTACCAGACCGGTCTGGCGACCATCGCCCTTCCCGCCTGGGCCGCCACCGGCACCCCGACCGCCATGCAAACCCGCCTTTCCGATGCCGGGGAACGCGGTCGCATTCGGGAAGCCATGACGGGTATCGACTGGTCCGCTGTGGAGATCGTCAACTGCGCCGCCCATCCGGAGGCGCAGGGGAAACGGATTTCCGCGCTTTCGGCGGCGTCAGGCAAAGACCCTCGCGACGTGGTTCTTGATCTCCTGGCCGATAGCGATACCTTCGTCTCCGCTCTGCACTTCGCCATGTCGGAGGAGGATGTCGAACGGGTTCTTCGCGATGACCGCGTGATGGTCGGCTCCGACGCCGTCGCGTCCGATCCGTTCGGTCCGGGCGCGCGAGACGGCATCCACCCCCGCACGTACGGTACGTTCACCCGGGTCTTCGCCCGGTACGTCCGGGAACGCGGCCTTCTGACATGGGAAGAGGCGATCCGGCGCATGACCTCCCTTCCCGCCACCCGTCTCGGCTGGTCCGATCGCGGTCGATTGACGGTCGGCGCGCACGCCGATATCGTCGTCTTCGATCCCCAACATATCCGGGACGCCGCGACCTTCGACGCCCCGCATCAGCTTGCCCACGGCATCGAATACGTCTTCGTCGGTGGAACGCTCGCCTTCTCCGGCGGGGTTCCGACCGGCGCACGGAACGGCGCTGTCCTGCGGCAGCGCGCGGTTCCCGCGCCTTAGCCGCTTCCGCAGGTTCCCCTTGACGGCGCGTACTTTGCCCGGTATACTTCATGCAAATGATTGCACGCGCAATCATGGGAGTCCGTTGGCATGGCAGTGACGCTGAAAGATATCGCGGAATCGGTCGGAGTCTCCCGTCAGGTAGTGGCCGGTGTCCTCACCGGTAGCGGGACCGCCCGCGCCGGTCAGGAAACGAGAGAGCGGATTCTGGCTGCCGCCCGGGAGATGGGATATTTCCCGAACGCGTCCGCACGATCTCTGGCCACCGGTCGGGTGCGAACCGTCGAATTGCAGACTCATGCGCCCGGTACCGGTGTCAACCACCTTCCGCTGCACCACCTCCCCCTCTGGTCGGCCATCGCTCAACGCTGCCAGGAGCGTCATTACAACCTGATTCTGAGCCACCGGACCGACAACGACAGTCAGCCACTGCTCCGGAACCTTCAGGCGCGAAACACGGACGGGTTGATTCTTCTCGGCGTTCGCGACGAGGTGGTGCCCCGCGCGGCGCGGGAAGCGGGAATCCCCGCTCTTTGCGCAACCCCTTCCCTGATGGGGGATGATCTGGCGAACCGGGGCTACACCGTCGTCAATTTCGACAATGCCGGCGGCGTACGGCAACTCATGGATCATCTGGTCGCGAGGGGACACCGCCGAATCGGCTATGTGCGCGGTCCGTCTCTGCACTCGGACTTTGAGGAACGCTGGCTGGCCTTTTTGGACGGTCTGCAGCGACATGGGATGGAATACCGACCGGAGTGGGTCTGGGAGGCCGTTCCGCTGATTCAGGGCGGTCAGGAGGCCGGCAGCGCAATTGCCTCATTGTCGGACCGTCCCACGGCCATTCTGACGGCAAACGACAGCCAGGCTCTCGGGCTTTACGCCAGCCTGCAACAGGCCGGTATCCGCGTTCCGGAAGACATCAGCCTCGTCGGATTCGACGACAGCGATTCGGCGCGCTTTCTTTATCCCGAACTGACGACCGTCCAGCTGGACTGGTTCGGGATGGGTTGGACCGTCGCCGGTATGCTTCTGGATGTGCTTGAGGATCCGGACAATGCGAAACGCCTGCTTCCGGGCATGACCCGTCTGCCGGTCCCGTTTCTGGACCGCGGTTCCGTGTCGGATCGGACACTTTCGGCCGATATCCTTTCGGCCACATAACCGTTATCGATCGTCATTTCGCGAGACCGCTCTCGCCCGTTTAACAAAGGAGTCGTTTATGATCCGGACCGTAAATTTTCCCGCTGACGTCCGCCGTCGCTATCGGACGGGCTTCACGCTGATCGAGTTGCTCGTTGTTATCGCCATTATCGCCATTCTGGCCGCCATTCTTTTCCCTGTCTTCGCCCAGGCACGGGAAAAAGCCCGTCAGGCGACGTGTGTCTCCAACCTGAAGCAACTGGCGCTCGCCGCCAATATGTACGCTCAGGATTACGATGAGCGCTTTGTCGGCAACGTCCGCCTCGGGGCCGCCGGAAACTCCTGGTGGCAGTTGTTGCCACCCTATATCCAGCGCGCTCAGGTGGCCGCGGACCGGTTCTCGTCCGCGAATGCCAATGCGTCCCGCACCGTGTATATCTGTCCGACCGCCCGGCAGAACGAAAACCTGGTTCCGACCGGACGTTTGAACTATACTCCGGCGGGCACTATCGTCGAGAATCAGGTCGATTCCGCGACCGGTTCGGTCAATGGCGGTCCGTCGCTCGCCGCCTTTACCAGGCCGAGTGAAACCGCCTGGCTGGTGGACAACGGCGTCATCAACCGGAACGACCCCGACCGTTGCTTCTTCTATCGGGACGGTACGGGGAGGCTTTTCCAGGCGGTCGCGTCGGCGGGCGGCGCGGTCAGCACTGCCGCGAACGCATCGGGCAGTAACGATCCCGCCACCGCGGTTTTTAACCCGGAAGCCTGCCCCCTAGGCGCGCCCTCGGGTTCGTGCGCCGGCGGCAATAACCGTCGCCGTTCGATCGCCTACCGGCATAGCGGTGGCGTGGTTCTCGGCTTCGTTGACGGGCATGTCAAGTGGGTTCGTGGCCAGATGGTCTACAACAACATCGCGGCGGCCCAGGTAACGGAGACAACCTCCGGCGCTCCGTCTTTCACCACGATGTTCGATGTGGCGCAACCTTAGTCCGAATGACGGCGCGTCCGATCAGGACGGACGCGCCCGTCTCCTCCTCGCCTGGTGCGCGGAGCGGTACGTCCTTCCGGGGTCGGCCGAACAGCTCACGATTCCACAGCCGTTGCGGGGTGTTCCCGACCCGCAAAAGTATGTCTGGCCGAAGGCGCTCGCCCGGCTATCGCTGGATCGGAACGATCGCTGGGCGCATGCGATGATCGGACAGTTCCACGACCGGGGCGGGCCGCCCGCGTCCCATGCCGCCTCGTTCTACCATTTTGCCGCCTACGGACTGGCGAAACTGCTTTTCGCATACCCGGACGCGGTCGCTCCCTATCGTTCCGCCATCCTGCGCGGCGCGATGCGGGAGGAGCAGTTGTTCCGGGGCGAAGGGACGGAAAACCATATCGCCATGTGGCGAACGAGTGGCTATCTTTTCGCGCAGGAGGCCGGCGACCGGCGGCGACGGATCGAGATGGGCGACTGGATCGCCCGGTACTCCGATCGTCTGCTGTCGATCGGCCAGGGAGAGTTCGATTCCGGTACGTACCTGGCGTTCGACGTTTCGGCATGGCTCAATCTGTGGGAGTATGCCCGGGACGTCGACATCCGTCATCGCGCCAGGAGCGTTGTCGATTTCCTGGCGGCTTCACTGGCTCTTCGCTGGCGCGACGGTGTGCAGGCGGGCGGTGAAAAACGGGGGTGCAGCCTGCGGAACGGCGACTCGATCGCCTCCTTTCTGGGATGGCTCTGGTGGGGCGGCGCGTCCTCCCCACCGTGGACCCAATCGGCCATCTACTCCGTGTTCGCCGCCCTCAGTCATTATCGTCCCGCGCCGGCAACCGTCGCTCTCGCCGACAAGACCTCGCCGGAAACACAGGGCCGGTATCTCGGCAGCAAACCGAACTACGCCATGGAACGCGCCAGCGAGACCCGGGAAACCCTGTTTATCGCCGCCGGCTATTCGGTCGGCGCACTGTACAGTCCGACCGGAGGTTGGGGGGGCGGCGAAACCCAGGAAACGCTCTGGAAATTCGCATCGGCCGGCGGGGATGTCGTTTCCGGTGCCGGCGCGGGTTATGCCCGGAAGACCGGGTTCAGCGGCGAGGGGCGCAGTCCCTGGGACCAGATCGCCCATTTCGATGACCTGGTTTTCCAGATGACGCGGGTACCGCCGAACGGCGAGGACATCACCCGTAAGGTCGCCGGGTTGTACGAAATCTGGCGGCGACGGTCGGCGAAAGTACGGTTTGCCGCTCCGGCGCATGAACCCTGGGCCTATGTCTCGCTGCCTTCGGACGCCGACCTTCGACCGCACGAGGGTCTTCTGTTCGTCAACTGCCACGACCGCGCCTTTGCCGCCATCCGTCCGTTCGGCGGTGCAATGGTCCCGGTGAACGAAAAGACGCGGGGCGGACGAATCGCCTTCCGGACCGACGGTGCGCAAGGCGAGTTGCTCGGATTCGTCTATGAGTTCGGCGATCCGGTCGTCGATGGTTCCTTCCCGGAGTTCATGAAAAAGGTACTGTCCGCGAGCCGACCCGATTTCGAACGGCGTTCGGCGAACGAGATCGCTTATCGGAACCGGCACGGACGCGCGCTTCGCGCACAGTTCGTCACCTCGGGCCGGTGGGTCGCTCCGGAATACGACTGGGGATCGCCGCCCGACTGGCCGACCGGCGAAGGGCATGGTCGGGTGCCCCGTCTGTGGTGGGACGGGCGAGAGGTTCGCCTGGACCGGGTCTGGCCGGTGTACCATGGTCCGTTTCTTCGCGTCCTGAACGGCCGGTTGAGCCTCGGTCCCGTTGCGGTCTCCCGGTGATCCGTTCGGGCGGCTACCCGAAAAAGACGTTGTATCCCTGCACGGCTTCGGGACTGAACGCTCCGACGATCCCCCAGAGGATGCCCGCCACCGCCAGGTGGCCCAGAGCCAGTCCGAGGAAAAGCGGGATCGCCCGCTTGTAAAGACGCATTCCACCGTACCGGAGCAGCAATCCTTTGATCGCCCAGACCAGAAGAAAGGAAAACCAGAGGACATTGCCGAAGCAGGAGGACATCGCGTACCCGATGGGGCTGAACGGAAACCCGACGAACCGCATTCCGCAGAACGCCAGCAGGAAGGTGACCGCCGCTCCCGCGCCGGTCGCCCAGACCTTCGGCGTCTCGATCGGGCGCGGGTTTCGCAGGAGGGACAGGGCGGTATTCGTCTCATAATCCGCGACCCAGAACCCCCAGATGTCTCCCTCCCGAAGGTTTACCGCGCCGTAGGTGTAGTAACTGTGCAGATGGTGGTACCATCCGAGTCCGAACCCGACGACGACCGCCATCAGTGTGATCGTCAGTATATGCCGGATCGGGAACCGTTCCCGCCGCGCCATTTCCATCCCCTCAACCTGATAGGCGGCGATACCGGTCGGGAAGTACCCCTTGGACAGGACGGAGAAAAGGGTCCAGGCGACGACCGAGGACGGGCCGGACGACGCGATCGCGGATCCGCCGAGGGTGTACAGCATGCTCTCCTTCTGGAGATGGTAGGGATACAGCCACAGAAGCGGCACCCCGGTCTGCGCCCGGAGCCGTCCGTAGACCAGCGCGACGGAAAGGACCAGAAGCAGGAAGACGCCGCTGACCCAGGCGGCCACTCCGGCCGCGATCAGGAAGACCCAGGAAAGGATCGCTCCGACCAGGAACTGGGTGATGCCCGGCCCCTGACCGGCAAGTCGCCGCCGAGCGGACCAGACCAGGGTCACGGCGAGGGCCAGATAGGACCCCATGCCCTGTTCCATGGTGTACAGCCCGTTCGGCTGCTGTCCGGCGGCCCGCGCGGCGGCATTCAGCAGTTTCACCGCCAGCCAGCTCACCCAGACGGTCAGACTGACCTCGGTCGAAACCAGGAAACCGAAACCGATCAGGTCCGGACGGAAATGCATCGTTACCGGAGTCATCGCGTCCCAGGGAGGAACCGCCGTCGGCATCAGGTCGACCAGTTTGCCGAAAGCCGGAACCGCCGGAGCGAACGCATGCCAGATATTCACTCCGTTATACGCCGCCGAAATCAGGAACCCGAGCCACATCAGCGGGTCCCGATAGAACGCCCCGGTCTCCTCCATCATCGCCGTCGGCAGGGCGACCATGGGGAAGGAGAGACGTTCGTCCTCGGCCCACGCGTCGTAGAACAGGCGCATCATCCGGAAAATCGTCGCTCCGAACGTCACGAAGAACCCGCACCAGGCGATGCCGGGGCCGATCCAGACCGCCCAGGGAATATGTCCGTCCGGGGCGCGTTCGTAGATCGGACGAAGGACCTTCGGGTCGGTCGGCATCAGCCATTGCGGAAAATACGGCCACAGGTCCGCCACTCCGGCGATCGGCTTATAGAACGCGTTCCCCATCAGCGCGAACAGAAACTGGACGACGCCGATCCCCATGACCATACTGGCGATCACGACGAAAAGGAAAATGATGGTGATTTCGGAACGGGTCAGGGGTCGGACGGTGGGAAAACGGGTTGCCAGGCGTCGCAATGCGAAGTTGATCGGCGCGAGAAACGCCAGGGTGGCCAGTCCGGGAATGGCGGGAACGCTCTCGGTGATCTGGGTCGCCAGCACCAGGATCTCGCTCTGTCGCACCCAGACACCGGCGATGACGGTCAGAAGGACGGCAATCATCAGAGCGCGGACGGTCATACGTCACCTTATAGCGAGTTACCCTGGCTGTCAAGGTTTCCTGGCAGGACGTCCGGCGGTTCCGTTCCGGGCACACCGGATCAGGTCTGTGCGGACCGGAGCAGCAACAGGGCGAGCAGCAGTTCCTCCGGGGTTGCGTACCCCCCTTCGCCGCGTTGCCGTAAGGCGTCATACAGTCGGGACGCCGCGCTCTGATCCCGAACGGCATACGGCGCCAGGGCGGCGAAGAAGGCGGGTCCCTCACTCTCGGCGAACGCTTCCATCGCCGCCGCGATCCGCTCCGGCGCGCCCGGATCGCTCGCCGATACCTTCCGGCGTATCTCCCCGAGGAGCCGATGAACCGACTCGTCCCGCGCCATGCCGGCCAGGCCAAGATAGGGATAAAACGTTCCGGGCGTCAGCGCCAGGTCGGCGATCGCGTCGAGGGTCTGCTTGTAGGCGAGGCCCTGCCCGCCGATACGGTTCAAAACGGGCAACAGAACCACCAAACTTTCGCTTACCGATCGGCCGCTCTCCTTTCCGATCCGCACGAGCGCAATGCTTTCCTGTGCGAGGACGGCGGGGTCCTCCTCGCGGGCCAGCCGTTCGCGCAGTCGATCATACGCCTCCGGACGCTGGCCGAAACACTCGGCCAGAGAGGCCAGGGTCCGGGCCGCCGCGAAACGCATCCCCCGATCCACTTCCTGCGACAGAAGGTAGAGCAGGCGGGGCAGAGCGAGAATCGCCTGTTCGGTCGAAAGTTTCGGACCGATCGCGTTGAGGGCGGCGCAGGCAAGTTCGCACCGGGACGGATGGGCGACATCCAGCGCGCGAACGAGTGCGGGAACGGCCTCCGGATCGGCGATACGCGCCAGCGCCCGCAGGGAGGCCAGGCGGACCGACGCATCCGGGCCTGCGCTTGCCTCAGCCAGGTAATGGGTCGCCTCCCGACTGCCGATCGCGCCCAGGGCTTCCGCCGCCAGTTCGCCGATACCCGCCGCCGGATCGTTCAGCTTTGCCGCCAGCGCCGGAACGGCCCGTGCCTCCCGGATACGACCGAGCGCCTCCGCCGCCCGCTGCCGGACGGTCAGCGAGACATCGTCCAGAGCGGACGTCAATTCCTCGACCGCCAGCGGCGAACGCAGGTCCGCCAGTTCGCCCACCGTTTGAGATCGGGCCTCCTCGCCGGTCGGCTGGGTCAGTCGCCGGGCGCGAACGTAGGAAGAGACCGGACGGGACATGCGAAGCTGTCCCAGGACGTACCAGGTGGAGGTACTCTCCTCGGTCGGCAGACGCGTCGCCAGTACGGAACACCCGATCCGTATGGCCGCCGTCAGAAGGAACATCCATTTGTAATTGTTCCAGAGTAACACCCCCTGGTCGATCCGGAACGGCTCCAGCAGCGCCATCAACAAGCCGCCCAGGATCGGGGAGAGGAATCCGACGATGCCGTTCGCCGCCGAGAACATCGCCACATAGGTGCCCCGGTTCTCCGGAGCGGAGGTCGACAGCAGGAGGTTGAACTGGGTCAGTCCGACACCCGCCCAGACCGTTCCCGCACAGGCGTTGATCAGGACGATCATAAAGACGTTCCACCAGAAGAAATCCGGATGGGTCAGAGTCCAGAGCAACGGTGAGACAATCGTTCCCCAGGTGCAGATGATCAGGACCGGACGGCCCCCGTATTTATCGGCCAGATACCCCCAGAACGGCGTGGATAACAGCCCCGTCCCGCTGGCGAGGGCGGCCAGCACCTGAACCGTGAAATACGGCAGGTTGAGCGCCTTTTCATCCAGTTGCCAGGAGGTGAAGAACTGCCCGGCGACGGTCTGGCCGAAAACGGTCAGTGCCGAAAACAGCAGGAACGGCCGAAACGCCCGGTCGTGCAGGGGCGCGGCCATCGACCGCAGTACGTTCTCCTGGGTCGCGTTCCGCGCCATCGGCGGTTCGGGCTGGCGCAGAATCCGGGAGAACGCCCCGAGAGCGGCGATCGCCGCGATCCCGAACAGGACCGCGAACCCCAGGCGCGGATCGAAACGGCCGTATTTGACCCCCTGATCCAGAAACAGGCCGGCCGGTAGCGGAACGACCATGGCGACGATCCCCGCCAGCATGTTCCTCCGGGCGAAGTACTCCCCGCGCGAGGAGGGCGGGACCAGATCGCTCATCCAGGACGTCCACGCCGGAACGTTGATGGTCAGAAGGGCGGAGGAAACGGTCAGCAACGCCAGGAAAACGATCAATTGCGCTTCGCGCGGTACGAAAAACGGAATCAAAAGGATCGGGATCCAGAGGAGACGTCCGGCGACCGAGGTAAAGCCGACGAACGTTCGCCGTTCCCCTCGACGTTCGACGTACAGGGACGCCGGCAACTGCAGCAGGTTGACCGCCGCGGGGAGTCCGGCCATCAGTCCGAGCGCGAACGGGTTTGCGCCCAGCAGCAGCGCGAATCCCGTCTGGAACGCGCCCGTCGTCAGTACCATCCAAACGGTTGCCCAGATGCCCTCCCAGATCGAGACCTTCAATCCGCGGAGCACCTCCGGACGAGAGAGCGCAGTCGGCCCCGTCTCGTTCGCCATAAATCTCCTCGCGGAAGCATTATATCCGGCCGAGCCGGTATAATCGTTGTCGAATGCCTGCCTCAGAACGTCCCGTTCCGTCGACGACCCTGACTCCGGTCGTTTCCGGCATGGCCATCCTTTGCTGTATCCTCTGGGCGGGCGCGTATGTTACGGGCAAAATGGCGATCGGAACCGCCGAATCGCCGGGGTTCGGACCGTTTCGAACCGCGTTCTTCCGCTTCGGCCTGAGCGGCGTTCTGCTGGCATTGTTTCTGTTGTGGCGGGACCCGGCGGCGCTTGCGCTGAAAAGGGAGCACTGGCCCGGCGTGATCCGGCTGGCGCTCTTCGGCCTGACCCTTACCTACACCTTCAATTACGCCGGAATCGAACGAACCACCGGAACGGCGGCCGGTCTGCTGATCGCCACCGAACCGGTCTGGATCGCCCTGCTCGCCGTCGCGCTGCTCAAGGAACGCCTGACCCGCGCCCGCGTTCTCGGGATCGTCTTCGGCCTGATCGGCACGATCCTGGTCACCGTTTCGACCCGGACACCCGAACCGGCGGCGGATTTTTCCGGCAGCGCGACCTTCGGCAATCTACTGATCGTCGTCTCCCTGCTGTTCGAATCCTGGGCGATCCTCACCGCGAAAGCCCTGACGACCCGTCATCGAGGCATTACCATTCTGACCTACAATTTTCTGGTCGGGGCATTGATGCTCAGCCCGTTCGCCGCCTGGGAAACGGCCCGGTTCGGCCGGATTCACCCCTCCGGCGAAGCCTGGGGCGCGTTCGCCTATCTGGTCGTCGCCTGCAGTCTCTTCGCCTATACGATGTGGTACCGGCTGCTCGAAGTCGCTGACGCCTCCGAACTCACGGTATTCCTTTTTCTCCAGCCCGTGCTGGGCACCTTCCTCGGCGTCTTCTGGCGCGGCGACCCGTTCAACGGGGTGACTCTGATCGGCGCGTTCTTCGTCCTCGCCGGTATGGGTGAGATCGTCTGGCAGGGATGGAAACGTCGCAACGTCGGTCAGCGGACCAGTTCGTAATAGAGCGTTGCCTTGCCGTCCGGGCCGCGTGTCGACAGTTCCACCGTCACCGTCTCTCCGGTCCGAACCACGGGAACGGTCGCCACCCGGTTTCCCGCGGTGTCCAGTCGCCATGCCTTCCAACGGCCCGGCGCGATCAAACGGACGGCGACGGTTCCCTGGCGGGCGAGATGCGGAAGCGTCCCCCAGTTTTCCAGGACCAACGCATCGGAGGACGAAAAACGCATCCCCTCATTACGCACATCGGTCAGGTGCGTCAGGAGGAGGCGTCGGCTGTCCCGAACCGCCCGTCCGTCGAGCGACGAGACCCAGACGGTGGCCGTTGCACCGGAGGGAACCACTGTCAACGGTCCGGCGGTGAGCGTTTCCCCGACCGGCGCCACACCGCCGACCGTGCGCGGGGTCACGATCCGGAGCAGGCCGGTCGAACCATCGTTGAGGAGTTCCCCGGTTTCGGATTCCAGCCGTCGTCGCCCGAGATCGGTGCGGTTATCCTGCGGCAGTTTCCCCGATTGCTTCAGCGACAGGAGAGCCTGGGCCGCATCGCCGCCCGACAGTCGCAGTTCCTCCGTTTCGTTGACGTTCGGTGACAGGCCGGCCGGAAACAGCACCCGGTTTCCGATCCGTGTGACCAGGGTCAGGTCACGGAAATCGGGAGCGGTGACTTCGCCCCCCTCCGCCAATGCTTTGCCGTTCAATGTGCGGACGACCGCGCTTTTAGCCGGTCGCAGGTCGCCTCGTCGGAACAGCAGCACTGCCGCCCGGTCACTGGCCGCGCTGATCGGATCGGAGGCCGTGTTGAAGTAGTCCAGCGGCACCGGTCGGATCACGGCGTCGCGCGAGTGCGAATAGGCGAACCGCCAGACGATATCCCAGTCCTGTAGCGCGGCTGCCGCTCCCATCAGCAAACCGCCCTCGGCTCGATACGGGTTCGGAGCGGTGTAGTTGAACTCGCTGACCGTGAACGGTTTGCCGAACAGCCGGGTCATCGCCACATTGGACGGCCCGGTACCGCCGTCCCGGACCGCGCTCTGCCCTCGCTGGTAGCCCTGCGACGGAAGCGACCAGTCCCGTGCCAGAAACTGCGGATGGTCCCAGTAGAAATGGTTGTCGACGTAATCGAGCGGGAGACGGGCGGTCATGAAGCCGGGAATTTCGGACCAGCCGTTCAAATCGGTCAGGACGGCCCGGGTGCCGATCTCCTGTTTCAGGAATGCGGCCATCTCGGTATAGGCGCGGGTATGAAGGTAGGACAGAAACGCCGCCGCCTCGCGTCCGGTCGCGCCGTCGTTCGTCGAACCGGGCAAGGGCGCGTCCGGTCGGCCGGTCCGAATCCGCCACCGGGTCCACTCCGAAACGAACCTTTCGCGCAGCCGTTCGTTCATACCGCCGAAATAGTTGGTCGCGTTGGGTTCGTTCACCACGCAGAGGAACGCCATCGCCGGATCGTCGCGATAGGCCAGCCCGGTATAGGGGTTGACATGGGTAAGGAGCCGACGGGTGAATTCCTTCCAGTTGGCCCGCGCCTTCGCCGAAACGAGGACCGCCGCCTTGAAATCGCCCAACCCCTCCATCTCCTCGGGTTTTACCGGGCGAGAGACGTACAGGTCGGTGCTGATATGGATCCCTCGCTTTTTGAAGGCCGCCATCAGATAGTCGAATCGGTCCAGTTGTTCGCGGCGGAAGGTCAGCGAATCGGGCCGGTTCGGTTCGATCAGGTCACCTTCGTAATGATGAATCCTTACCGTGTTGTAGCCCAGAGCGACGAACCGATCGGCCAATCGATCCGCTTCCGCCGGTTCCAAATAGTTCGCGGAGAAGCAGAGGTTCGTGCCATAGAACCGGACCGGTCGGTCGCTCTTTTCGAATCCGAAGTGTCCGTCCGGACGAACGATCACCCATCCGGAGTCTCCGGCCGGTTTACGGGGGAAAAGCCGTCCGAAGTCGAGCGCGGACCCTTTCTTGATGTCGAGTTTGAGGTCCAGAGGCACCCAATCCTCGCCCTGTCGAACGGTCAGCGGCTCGTCGCGAACGACGGCGAGGGTTTGCGGAAACTCGATCGTCAGTTCGACCGTTTCGTTCGCGCCGGGCTGCAGCGTACGCTCCTCCTGTCCACCGGCGCGCACCTCCAGAATCGGGGAACCGTAGGCCCGATTATCCTGCAGGAGCAGGCTCGGTTCCGGAGATCGAAAAACCAGTCTCTCCGGTCCATCCGCCAGCACGATCTCTTTCTCGCCCCGGACAAGACCGGCTTCCCCGGCGACGGCGGGTACCGTTCCGGTCCGCCCGCCCGCCGCCCAGGCGGCGTTGACATAGCGATTGGTGTCGAGGGAGACCGAGAGGTGGACGGAGTTGACGGCGACCGGTTTCGGCGAGGCGAAGGAGGAACGCAGGGTCAGGGTCTTTCCCTCGGCGGTCACGGTCGTTCGCACCGGGATTCGCGCCTCGGCGGCGGAGGCGAAGACGGTCCCCTGCGCGGTCACCGGCGTCGTTGTCGCGTCAAATCCGTCGCCGGGTCCGATCCCACGAAACTGCCAGGTGCGTTCGAAAATCCCCGGCGCGATGGTCAACACCGGAGCGTCTCCGGCTTTTCGGCGAACGGTCACCGTGCCGTTCGCCCCTACCGTTGCCTGCCACGACGCCTCCTGCGCGACGGCGGGAAGAGCGGAGACGGCAGATAGGGCGGACAGGACCGCCAGCAGAAACGCCGGCGGTCGGATACGGCCCGAATATTCCATGGTATGCCTCGTTTTCTGTCCGATGGGTCCGTGCGCTCAACGGGCCGGAGGGAGAACCCACACCTCGGTGGATTCCGGGAGCGTTTCCGGGGTCACCGTCACGGCGGACGTTTCGAACGACCGCACCGGCCATTCCGGCGGTACCCGCGCCAGGAAGTCGGAAAGCGGTTGCAATCGGAGATTGATTTTGTCGTTGCCGAAGTGCATCGGCACGACGACCCGAGGACGAAGATCGCGAACGAAGCCGACGAGATCGGTCAGTGTCAGGGTCGGCGGGCCACCGGCCAGCGCCAGCAGAACGTCCACCGGTCCGCAGGCGGCCACTTCCTCCGGAGAGAGGGCATGACCGCAATCGCCCATGTGCAGAACCCGGACGCTTTCCAGCATCAGCCCGATCATGGCGATCGGTTCCTCGCGCCGGTCGTTCTCCCAGACGCGGACGGCGGTCAGCGGCACGCCGGCAACCGTCTCCGGCTGTTGCCGTCCGAGCAGGGACAGGCCGTCGACGACCGGCGACGGGTCGCCTTCGGCGTTCCGGAAGGTCCCGGTGAACGAATGGTATTTCGCGTTTTCATGGGAGACGGCGACGACATCGGCGAGGTCGTCGATCGGGGCATAGGTTCCGGCGAGCGGAGCCTGATAGGGGTCGAGTCCGATTCGAACGGTTTTTCCGTCCGCGTTCCGTCCTTCCAGCAGAAAGGCCGCGTGGCCGTACCAGGTGATCGTCATGGCGTCCTCACGGTCATCGTATCGCTTCGCGAAGCGTTTTGCATCTCGTCGGGACGGGGCGGAGGCGAACCCGGCGGTCGGGTCGTCCGCGCGGCGCGAACCCCGGACAGTCGGCCGCCGAACGATGCCAGGAATCGCTGACGGATCTCCGGATTTTTCGGGAAGCGGATCAGTTGAACGACTCCCGGCACACCCCGGGTTCCGACCAGCACGGACCATACGGTGAAGGCCATCCGCTGTGGCGGGGACAGGTAGTACCAGAGAAACAGGGTTTCATTGTGCACGGCTTCCTGGTACGGGCGGGCTTGGAAAATTCCGCGATGGGTCTGGTCGTCGCCGAACCGCTGCGCGATATGATGGTGGACGGCGACCTGCGGATCGTAGATGAGTTTCCAGCCGGCCCGGCGCAGCGCGAGACCGAGTCCGAGTTCCCAGTTCACCTGCGCGCCGCTGCCGAGAAGGCGGGTATCGAATCCGATCGCCCGCAGAGGCACGGTCCGGTATGCGCAATTGGCCCCTTTGAGGGTATCGACCTCACGTGGCGGCCCGATCCCGACATGATGGTTTCCGGTCAGTCGTCCGAACCAGGAGAGGCGGCCGACATCCTCGGTTTCCGGCCCCGGGTGAATCTTCTGATGGTCGCGTCCGCCGACGCCGCCGACGGTCGGATCGGCCACGAAATGCGCTTCGATCCGCTTCAACCAGTCGGGAAACGGTTCGGTATCATCGTCGGTCAGAACCGTAATATCGCCCGTAACGACCGCCAGACCGGCGTTCATGGCGGCGACCACTCCCGGCTCACGGACCTCGGTGACGGTCAACGGCAACGGGTCGGCGTCATATCCCCGGAAGAACGCCTGCGTCTCGGTATCGGTATCACGAACGGTAACGATGACCTGATCGGGAAATCGGTCCTGCCTTTTCAGGGTGTCCAGAACCAGGCGAAGGTCGTTCGGACGGCGGTAGGTGGGCACAAGAACGCTGATCGTCACTCCCCCATTATGGAAACCCGACCGGTTTCTGTCAAGCCGACGAACGCGAGATCGATTCGGCCCCGCCGGTTTTCCGGGTCGGTCCCTCTCGCCCGTCGCGGTACCGTGCGGCTTCCCGGACCAGGACGCCGAAAAGCGCGTTGGCCAGTCCGTCCGGGCGGTCGCCCCACTGTTCCGGATGCCACTGGACGGCGAAGTATCGTTCGGGATGCCGGACATCCTCGATCCCTTCGATCAGGCCGTCCTCGGATCGGGCGGTCACCCGGAGGTCGTTCCCGATCGTTTCACAGACCTGCCGGTGGACCGAGTTGACGGGCACCACGGATAACGGAACCAGGTCGCCGGTCATCGTCCCCCGGACGAGCGTGACCGTATGTGCGGGCGGACCGGTAAACTCCTTACCGGCATGTTCGATCGACGTCTCCGCCAGTTCGGAGTAGTGAAGCGCGAGCGTCCCGCCGCGGTGGACGTTCATCATCTGGCAGCCCCGGCAGACCCCGAAGACGGGCTTCCCGGTCACTTTGGCGTGATCGAGCAGAACGATGTCCTGTGTGTCCCGCTCCGGGTCGGAATAGTTGTTGTCGGGCGGCGTTTTGCCGTAGCGTTCCGGAAAAACGTCCGCTTCCGATCCGGTGAGCAGAAAGCCGTCGAACAGGTCGAGCACTTCGGCGTAGGCGTTGGCGTCGGGGATCAGGGGCAGAACGATCGGCCAGCCCCCGGCGCGAAATACCGAATCGGTGTAGCCGGGGTGGAGACACATGTCGCCATCGAGTCGGTAACGGTGGGGCGTAACGGCAATTCTCGGTCGGTGGTCGGGCATCAGGGGCGGCGGCAACCTCGTTCCTGGTTTGTCATCCTTATTGTAGCGGAAAACCGGACGGAACGAAAACGGGCGCGGATCGGCCTCCGCGCCCGTCGAACCGGTCCGGCGAACGGCTTACGGTTCGTCGCTCAGCCACCATCCGTTGCCCTGGTTTCCGGGCGAATCCGGACCGTTGTTCTCCAGATACTCCGCAGGCAGCAGCCCGAAGACATTGGCGATCACCGCTCCGTTATACAGAGTGTTCTGGGCGTTGCTCGGCAGCGTCGGCGGCCTTTGAATGTTGGTGTTATCCATGAGCGGTCCCCACTTCCCGAGGAAGTTCATGGCGAGGCTGACCGACGGATTCGAATCGACCAGGATGATATTGCCGTAGTTGTACGGTTCCCAGAGAAGCGTCGAATACAGCGGATTCGGCGTCCGGTATACCGAGTGCGTCCCGGTTTCGGTGGTGTCCACCGCCTGGAGTCGGGTCACCGGCAGGATACCCGGGGGTGGCAGCACTTCCGCGAGCCGGAACCACCCGCGGCCGGCGTAATTGGCGTGGCTGTCGAGGGCGGAGTAGACGATCGGGTGCGTCCCCGAGAACGAAGGATTCGTGACATACTGGCTGTCGCCATGCTGCGAGTACCAGACGCCCAGAACCTGGGTCATGCTCTTGTTGAGGCGCACCGTGACATGCTCCCAGTCGCCGACGTGCCGGGCGAAATTGCCCCAGATGAAGTTCCGGTCGGTCCGGCGAAAGAAGCCGGTGAGGATGTCGGCCCGGAAGGTCTGGAAGCCGTTGAACGGGTAGAAGAAAGCATACTTGAAATCAACGTGGGCGGGAAAGTCGTAGCAGCGGACGTAGAACGGACTGTTCCAGTACGCGGTGCTGCCGGAGACGGACACGGGCGCGTCCCCGGTGACGTAGTCGTTCGGCGCGGCCGGGATCGGCCACTTCGGTGACAGGTAGTTGCCCGACGCATTGTACAGGCCAAGATCGAGGACGGTCGGCGCATCCTTCAATTGGGCGCCATTGGCGGCTTTCAGGACGCACGAGTTCAGGAAGGCTTCGATGGCGGCCGGACGGTGGTTGTCGTACGAGTGCAGGCGGACCGACGGAGCGTACCGGTAGACGATGGCAGGGTCGGGCAGGAAGGGAGTCTGAGCGTGAGAGACGCCGGACAGCGGCAGGACACCGGCAAGTCCGAGGACGGCGACGGAAACGACACGAAGGTTCATGGCAATCCTCCTTGAAGCGACAACGGCTGAGCTACCCGATTCGCGGACGATCCGGGGACGGATCGACCGAATGAAGCATACTCCCGGAGATTGTACAAAAAGAATGGGGCCGCCACATTAAGGCAGGTTTAAATCAAGAGCGCGTTTCACCGGAGTCCATGGTCGTCGCGGGCAACGGGAACCGTTCCGGAGCGGTATCGTAACTGTTCCCCCGCCTAAAGTCGGGGGCTTTATAACTCACGTTGACTTACGCGACTACGTAAGGCGTGGCTACCATAGGGCAAGTTACATTGCCCCGTGTTGCTATATTTAGGGCGGCATTCAAATCCGCATTCATACAGCAACCGCATTGGAGGCAAACAAATTGGCTTTGAGACTTTCTATTGGCTTTGTCGCAGTATCCGCACCGGTTACAAGTGCGAGAGGTGTTGCGCGGGTCAACGAAAACAACAGGAATACCTGCCTTCTTCGCCTTGTAAACGACCATTTGAGCCAGTTGATAGAAAGACCAGTTGCCAAGTTGCCATCTCATCTCTTTGTTGAAGCCGTTTGCTCGTTCAGGGATACCAGAAAGGTTTTCCAGAACAAGTGCCTTTAAAGAGGAAACCGCATTTTGAACAATCTGCTTACTGATATTGTGGTTCAACCACTTGCCGAACCTAGAGACCTTCCGAGCCTTCGCTTTCAATCGGCGATAGGCGGAACTAGAGTGACGTTTCTTTGCCTGATGCTGAAGTCCGGAGCGATGCTTTCGGACACGCTGACGCAGGTTGCGAATTGCCTCGCCGCTGTATTGCCGTCCTTCGCTATCAGTGGCAATGTGAACGATGCCCAAATCAATGCCGAGAAAACCCTTCGTTTCTTTGAGCGGTGGTTCTTCCACGTTACAGACCGCCAACAGGTAGAACTGCCCGTCAATGTAAGCGAGGTCGGTTTCTCCTTGCCGTGTACGAAGCATTTCTTTCTGGTAGTCGCCACAGACAAACGGGACAGAGATTCTACCGTCCACTGTCCGGATAGAGACCGTAGAGTTCTCGACCTTCCACGACAGAATGCGGTCGTCGTAGGCAATAGAACCCAGTGGCTTGAAGGTCCGCTTCGTCGTCTTGTCGAGTTTATAGGCATCGGCAACTTTGGCATTACAGCGAACGACCATCTGAGCGGTGAGGGGGAATGTCTCACGAACGGCGTGATAGGTGGCTTTGTGGAGGGAGAACTGCTGGAAGGTTTTTGTTTTCCACGCATGGTCACTGATGTAGTCACAGGCGGCGTTGGCAATCCGCATCGTTCGCAGAAGAGCGTCCGACTGTTCGGGCGTAATCATCAATTTGACTTGTGCAACCAGTTTCACAAGTCAATTATACCACAATTCTTCAAGAATGGAGGCACAGAACGGCACTTCGCGCCTTCAGTCTCCTTCGGAAAGGAGACGGGCGTTTCCTCCCACGGCTAAAGCCGAGGGTCTCCACGCCTTATTTTTATGAAACGAGGTACAAACGAGATTATGCGGTTCTCCTTTTTCCGGCGGTCCATCGGCGCTCGGTGGCGTGTTGTCGGCATGGTCCTGCCCCTTGCCCTTTTCTTTCTGACGACCGGTGTCGCCGCACAAACGCCGCCTACGACGGCGGACGCACCGAGGCTCACCCGTCCCGAACTCCTCAACTTCCGCCGGGAGATGGAAGCCGCGGTTCGAAAAGCCGAAGGAGGCGATGTCGCCGGCGCGGCGGTGGCCGTCACCGGGGCCATCCGGGCGGGACAGGCACGTTTCGACCTGCCGGCGCTGCCCACGCTCTTCGACGATTCGCGTTCGACCCTTCCCGCCGCGCTGACCGAATCGGAGGCGAGGGCGCAGGGAGTGCCCTTCTGGCTTTTCGAAGCGCTGGTTCGGCTGGGCGCGGCGGACGACGCCCGAGCGCAGGCGAACGGACTGACGGACCCGTCGGACCGGTTTCACGCGCTCTGCCTGATCGGCCTGGCGCAGGCCGGTCGTTACCTCACCGTTCCGTATATACTTCCGCCCGTCGTCAACGCTCCTCCGGAGAAATGGACGGCCCGGTCAGGGACGGGAAGCCAGGTATCCACGGTGAATGTGGTCTCGCTTCAGGGAACGCCGCTCGCGCCGCGACTGGACTGTCGGCCACTGGAGCGGTCCGTACCGGTCGATTCTCCGGGGGCGTTCGCCACCCTGGGCGAAGCGATGCGGGCACTCGAACCGACCCGCGACATCGTCCTCTACCGGGAACTCGCCGAGATCCAGGGGAAACTGGGCGATTCCAACGGCGCGTTGCTGACGACGCAGACGGCGGGACAGGTCGCGGCGGAAACCTGGCCGACCGTTCGGAACGACGCGGTTCGCCGGGAGGTGGTTCGGCAACAGATCAAGCTCCTCGCGGCGGACCTTACCGCCCTGGGCGATAAAGGCAACGCCCGGCGGCTCGAACAGCTTCTCTCGGCCAATGCTTTCCGTCAGACGTGGCTCCCGCTGCTGATTACGGTAAACGCCGGACTGCTTCTGATCGGTCTGCTGATGCGGCGCGCTTACCGGCGTTAGCCGCTGCCGTCCCCGGAAGGCCGCATGGGAGCGCCCTGCAGGAACCGCCATCCGGCCGGTAACGGTTTCGGCGAGGGATGGGTCTCGCGGACACGGGTCCAAAAAACGGCGGCGGTCAGAAGGGCGCCACCGGCCATGACCGCGAACATGGTCGGTATGCCGAAGCGATCGGACAGAAATCCGCAGACGACCGGACCGAGAGCGACACCGATCCCCTGAGTCACGGCCAGTCGCGACTGGATCGTTCCCCGCTCATGGTTGCGGGCGAGATCGTTGACGAAGACGATCGCGATCGTCCCGATAATGCCGAAGTTGAAACCGTGAAGAGTCTGCACCGCCATGACGTGGAGCGGTGAATTCGCCGGGACATAGAGCAGCAGACGAACCGGCAGCAGCAGGAACGAAGCGGCCAGCGCCGGCCAGCGCCCGTAGGTGTCCACCCATCGCCCCACCTGCGACATCACGGCCACCTCGATGAGGACGCCGCCCGCGTACATCGCCGTGATATGCAGCGGACTCGCGCCGAGGGACTTCATGAACAAGGGCAGGTACGCCGACGCCCCGTAGAGCGAGAACTGATAGAGGAAAAACGCGGTCAGAAACCACCGGAGATTCGCCTGCTCCTGCGGGGTTCGCGGTGGCTCGATCGCTTCCGGCGCGGTATCCCGATCGGTCGGCGGCGGGTTTTTCACATCGGGAACAAACAGGGAGGCGACGGCGATGGCAAGGAAAAGCAGAGGCGCGTAGGTGAACAGAGGATCGAGGTCCGCCCGATTCAGCGTGGCGTTCTCCGGCAGATACGCCTTGACGATACCGCCGGTCGTCAGGGCGACCACGATGTAGCCGACCGATCCCCAGAGCCGATACCGTACGTAGGCGGTTCCTCCCCCGGTCGCTCGCACCATTCGCCCGACCAGCACTCCGCCGACCGTGTTGAGATACTGCGAACCGTTCACCCCCAGGGCGGTCAGAAGAACGAACTGCTCGAAACCCGCCGCCTTCCGAAAGAGCAGGTACGCGCCGGCCGATCCGAGTGCGGCCAGCACCATGAACGGACGGCGTGTGTCCCAGCGGTCGGAGAGACGTCCCAGAACCGGCTGCAGGAAGATGGCGACCGCGGTTCCCAGCGCGGTCACCAAACCGATCTCTTTCAGTTGCAATCCCGCCGCCGAAAGATAGAGCGAGGTAAACGTCTGGAGGAAACCGAACGCGCCGGTGATGAGGAACATGGCGATGGAGAGCGCCCACTGCTGCCGCCGGGTCGGCCCGACCGATACCGTTTCGTCCGTCACGGTCCCTATTGAACCGCCTCCCTTCCGCTCCTGCCATGACGCCGGGAGATTGTCGGACGATTGTTGGGAAAATTCGCAATCCTCGGCAAGTTTTCAACGACGAACCGACGGACAATAGGCGTGACATGAAGCAAACGACACGACTGGATCATGAGGAGCGAATCGCGGCGGCGGTCGGGTACATTCTCCGACATCCGGAGGACCATCTCGACCTGCGCCGGATCGCCGACGAGGTAGGCGTCTCCCGTTTCCACTTCCACCGAATCTTTCAGACCTTGCTCGGGGAGACCGTGGCGGAGATGGTTCGACGCCTTCGACTGGAACGCGCGGCCCATCGGCTCCGAACAGGCGATACGCCGATCACCGTTCTGGCCTTCGAGGCGGGGTACGCGACCCATGAGGCGTTCATCCGGGCTTTTCGGAGCGCCTACGGTTGCACACCGTCCTCGTTTCGTCGGCAGGTACGGTATGAGGGGCGGCTTCCGACGCCGAACCGCGTCCATTTCGACGATCCCGGCGGTCTTTGCTTCCTGCAACCGAAAGGGGAATGGACTATGAAGATCAATATTCAGGAGTTTCCGACGCGCAAAGCCGTCTGCCTGGCGCACCACGGCGCGTATTTCATGATCGGACAGACCTTCGAGCGGCTGATGTCGCTGATCGGGACGAAGGGCATCCCGATGAACCAAACGGTCGCCCTCTATTACGACGATCCGGAAAACACGCCGGTCGAGGAACTGCGTTCGGATGCCGGCGTTTTCGTCGCCGACGACTTTACGTCGACCGATCCGGACGTTCGGGTGGTGATGATCGAGGGTGGGAGCTACGCGGTGGCGACTCATATGGGTCCGTATGACGGACTCGGACATGCCTGGGCCGAGTTCACACGTGGCGTGACGGGTACGGGCTATTCGTTCCGTAACGCGCCGAGCTTCGAGGTGTACGTCAACGACTGTCGCGAGGTGCCGCCGGAGCAGGTGCGGACGGACCTTTACGTTCCGGTCGCGAAAGCCGGCTGAACCTCGTCCTCCGCCGGGCGGCCCATCTGCATCCCGTACATGGAGGCATACAAACCGTGACAGGCCAGCAGTTCGGTGTGGCTGCCCTCCTCGATCAACCGGCCTTCGGAGAAAACCAGAATCCGATCGGCGTCCCGCACCAGGCTCAACCGGTGGGACGTAACGAACGTCGTTCGTCCGCGCATCAGGCGGGCGAGGGATTGCTGAACGATCTGTTCGGATTCCGGTTCCACGGCGGAGGTCGGTTCATCGAGGATCAACAGGCGGGGATCGGCCAGGAACGCCCGCGCGATCGCGATTCGTTGACGCTGCCCGCCGGACAGTTTCACCCCGCGTTCCCCGATCTCCGTCTCATAGCCGCGCGTCAGTCCGGCGATGAAATCGTGGGCGTTCGCCATTCGGGCCGCCGCCTCCGCTTCCGCCGGAGTCGCGTTGGGATTGCCGTAACGGATATTTTCGAGGACCGTGCCGTTGAACAGAAACGGTTCCTGCGGAACGTAGGCCATGCGGGACCGCAGGCTTTCCTGTGAAACGCATCGAATATCCTGCCCGTCGATGACGACCCTTCCGTTCGTCGGGTCGTAGAAGCGCAGGAGCAGATGGAGAACGGTGGTTTTTCCCGCGCCGCTCGGCCCGACCAGGGCGATCATCCGACCGGGTTCGACCTCAAAGCGAACGTTTTCCAGCACGGTTTTCGGCTCCTGACCGTCGGCGGCCGGGTATCCGAAGGAGACTTCCTCAAAGGCGACCCTTCCGGCTTTCCATTCGAGGGGGCGGGCATCGGGCAGGTCCGCGACCAGCAGGGGCGCATCGAGCACTTCGAAGACGCGACCGGCCGCCGCCGCCGCGCGCTGAAGCATGTCGTTCATGGCCGCCAGCTGGTTGATCGGCGCGAACAGCGGCCACCAGTACCCGCGATACGCGACCAGACCGCCCACCGTGAACTGCCCGTTCAGCGTCAGCCACGCGCCCAGACCGATCGACAGAACATTTGAAAAGAACCCGACAAACCGAACGGCCGGGAAGAAGGTATTTCGCGCCAGTATCGCCCGGAACTGCTCCGTCAGCAATCGCTCTCCGGCGGTGCGGAAACGACCGCTTTCGAAACGTTCGCGGGCGAACGCCTTGATCAGCGGCAGTCCGTTCAGGTTCTCCTGAAGGCGGGCGGAGACGTCGCCCAGCCGGTCGCGCGACAATCGGTAAATCACCTTGACGCGCTCGTTGAAATACCGGGTCAGAAGGAAGACGAACAGAATGGGCAACAGGGTGACGAATCCGAGGAGCGGATGCAGGATCAGAAGGACTCCGGCCACGAACAGGAAGGACAGGGCATTCGCCACCAGGGAATCGATTCCCTGCACCGCCACCTCCTGTAGCTGGTCGATATCGCCCATGGTGCGTGAAACCAGATCCCCCACCCGATTTTCATGGTGAAAGGCCAGAGATTGCGCCTGCAGTCGTTCGTAGACGGCGTTCCGCAGTTGCAGGACGAATCGCTGACCGACCCGTTCCAGCAGGATGGCGCGAAACGCTTCCAGCGTCGAACCGATCGCCTGAACGGCGAACAGAGCGGCCACCAGGGGGAGCAGCAGTTCCGTCCGGCGTTTTCCGATCACCTCATCGACGATCCATTTCCAGGCGATCGGGTGAAAATTGTTGGCGGGTATGGAAAGGAGAAGGAGCGCCAGTCCGAGAAAAATCGTCGGCAGGTGCGGTCGGAGATACGGCAGGAGCCGTCGATATAGGGATTTCGGCTCCCGGTCGTTCGCGGGAGCCGAAGGAGCGACGTCGGGCATGGGGCATTATACCCTCCGGGCGATCACGGCACGGAGGGTATACGAGCGGTGTGACGAACGGTTCGAATATTAATGTTGAATGGTCCCGGCCGAGGCCGATGACACGTTCTGCGATTCTTTCGGCAGGGAGGAGGGCTTCCACGTGTCCCAGGCTCTTTTGTCGAGCTTTTTCCAGTCGATGCCGAACTGGTACATCTGGCTTTCCTGGTCGCCGCGCCCGGAATACCCCCCATTTTTGATGGCGTCCCAAGGAATCTGAACCTGGGTGTCGAACGGGCCGGTCGGTACCTGACGGGTGGTGGAGGTTCGGGTATTCGCCGTCGCGATGTCGCGCGGTGAGGGGTTCGGCGGAAGGGCGGCGGCGGGCATCCGGACCGTGACCGTCTCGCTGATCGAACCATGGGGACGGTTGGAAATCCAGGGGTTGTTATTCGATTCCCCCGGCGATGTCATGCCGGACGGACCGTTCGGCCGGTAGCTTTTCGGAACGTAGGCACGCAGATAGAATTTGCCACCATAGCGAACGACATCGAACCCGTCCACCCGCGACGTGGAATTCACCAGAATGCCTTTCGCCGTCGCCGCGGATATGGGCGCTTCGAAGGCGCTCCCTGTCAGCAGGCGCATCAGTTCGGAGAACTTCTCGAACCGCATCGAGATCGGCTCTCCGTCCTTCAGATCCCCGAGAGCTTTCGTCGTCGGCGTCCGGACGAAGAACTCCGTCGTCCGATACTCGACCGCAGGCGGCCTGGGAATTTCGCGGGTCGTATTTTGCAGGGGGGCGGGCAGCGCCCTCGTCCCGGCCGTTTCGGGCGGTTGCAGGGAACTCCAGTGGCTCAGGACGGAACGAACCGCCATGCCGGTGACGATGACCGCACCGATGCCGACCGCCACCTTGGCGATATCTCTGGCCGGTAGCCCCTTCCGGCCGTTCGGACGGATCTGCGCCCGCTGTTCCCGCTGGGCGCGCACTTCCTCCCAGATCTCGTCCGGCGAAACGGAGATCTGGAGTTCCTGGACCGCGCGTTTCGTGGAGAGCGTTCCCAGGAACACGGTGCGCCGCCGCCCCTCGATGGCGGACAACGCTTCCGCCAGTTCGGCCGGACGAACCCGGTGGTCCTCCTCGTTTCCGGCGGTCGGAGATGAGGTGACCGGAGCGAAGTCAGGTCGATCGGTCAGCCTGCCGGCACCCGCCGTGGTCAGGTTCCGATCCGATGAAGATAATTGCGTCTCCTGACGGGGGCCGTCGGCCTCCTGCAAGACGGTGTTTGCCATGGGTTCCCTCCTCTGTCGCAAACGAGCTGTTGCCGTCCGATTGGACCGTACGGACGTTTCAACCCTTCACCGGAGAGTTCCTGTCAGGCCAGTTTTAAGCCGGATAAACGTCGCGAATGGGCAACGTCACAAAATCGGAGACGATTTGAACGTGAGTGTGGTGGCCGTCGGATCGGTCTTCGTACCGAATCTCCAGCGTGTGGGGGGACGGGGACGGCAGCACCGTCCCCGCAGGGGGTATGATCACCTTCTCCAGTAAAAGCAGGTTCCGGTTATAGCTTTGCTCCGGCACGGCACGCAGGTAGCCGCTATATCCCGGCGAATCCACCACGCAAAACCCGATGACTTTCAGGACAAATCCGCCGCCCGGTTCATGAAAGCGCCAGGCTTGCCAGTGGTGGCTCGAAAAAGGCGCGTGCGCGTTCCCGTTCGGATCGTACAGAATCATGATGCCCGCCGCGCGTCGCCCATTTCGGTCTTTTCATCCGGTCATCCGCCAATAGCGGATTAACGAGCGACGGTGATGTTCTGCACGGTCGTACCGCCGGTGTTCAGGATGACCGTGATCGTTCCGGAAGCGTTCGGCGAGGTCGTCGCGTTGACGACGGAGGTGCCACTCGGAACCGACCCGGAGAAGCTGACCGCGCCGTACGGAACGCTGGTAATCGTAATGTTTCCGCTGCCGTTCACGCTGACCGCGCAGGGGAGCGGCTGGCCCGCCGTGAAGGAAGGAGCCGGATCGATCTCAATCGGGGTCAAACCCGCCGACAACGCATTCGGACTGACGCTGACGATTCCCAGCATGGTGAATCCGGAAACAACGAAAGCCGTCATGATGGCCTTGAAACGCCGGCCAGTCAACGATCCTCCCATAAGTTGCATCGAAATCCGTCCTTTCTACCGAGTTCCGTTTGAACCAAATCCCACTCAACGGGTATGGCGTTGTTAACGGACTCAGTGTAAAGGGGGGGTCTGACACAACTCTGACGAAAACACGTCATTTGGGGACGTCACAAAAAAAGATTCCGAAACAAGCAAATTCGAACGCCCGGATCAACGGAAGATGGGAGTCTCTTCCAGCGCCCAGACGACGGCCTGCCGTAAACGTTCCTCCGCCCGTGCGACGGGGCCGGCGGTGCCGGGAACGAGGGCGGCGATTCGTCGCGACAGAACGCCATTCCGAAACGGAACGAAGTCGCCGGGGTGGGTATCGACGGACGCCAGGTAATCGGAGGCCGTTCGGGCCATTCCGCCCTCCGTGAGGTTATCGCCGTCCGGATCGATCATTTCCGACAGCGCCAGCAAAATCAACGCGGCTTCCTTCCAGTTCCGCAGCTGCGACTGGAGACGAAGACTGTCGCGCAACCGTTGCTCCGCCGCGTTCCGATCTCCCCGTTCGAACATCAGGAAACCCAGGCAGACCAGCGCATTACTTTCCGGCAATACCTGTCCGACGGTCCGGGCGATGTGGCAGCTCTCCTCCAGAAGGGTACGGGCGCGTTCGGTATCGCCGAGTTCGGCGCTCTCGCAGGCGAGGTTGGTCAGGGTCAGGCTGATCTTTTGCGGATCGTTGACTCTTCTCCAGTATGCCAGACACTCTTCCAGCCAGTGGTACGTTTCCGCGCCTCTTCCGCGCAATCCGGCCAGAATCGCCAGGTTATGCAGGGCGGCGAACGCACCGTTTTCGTCCCCGGCTGCCAGGAGCAGCTCTCGCGCCTCATGGAAAAAGGGTTCCGCTTCGTCCGTCTGTCCGGTCTCCATCTTGAGCATACCGATCCCGTTCAGAAGCGAACTGCGCATCCGGACCGAAAGCTCCGGCCACTCGGACCGCTCTCGAATCCGTTCCAGATAGACGATTCCGGGGCGGTGCCAGCCCTCGAGACGCCAGAATCGGCTGAGCGACGCGACGATGCGAACGCTCGATTCCAGGGCCGGAAGTCCCGGTGTTTCCAGGCATCGTTCCAGCGCGGCGCAGCAGTTCTCGTGGCTGCGCCGTATCTCCTCCCGCCACGTTGCCTGATCGTTGCCGTCCCGCGCTTTGAGCAGTTCCTCCGCCACCGACACGAACCGGGCGACGTGCCGGTCGTACAGACGTTCTCGCTCGTCCCGGTTGAGACTTTCCTCGAGTTTTTCCAGAGCGAAATCGCGGATCGTTTCCAGCATCCGGAAGCGGATGCGATCGGCGCCGAACTCGGTCCGGACCAGGGAAGCGTCGGCAAGGTCGGCCAGAAACTCCGCCGGGTCGGGAACTCCGGTGACCGCTTCCGCATCCTCGGTGATCCAGGCACCGCGCAGAACGGCCAATCGCAGGAAAAACGCCCGCTGCTCCTCCGTCAGCAACCGGAAGCTCCATTCGATCGTGGCCCGCAACGAGCGGTGGCGTTCTTCGAACATCGGTCGATGGCTGACGAGAACCCGGAACCGGGAGGTCATCTGCTCGAGCATCTGCGCCGGAGGATATACCCGTGCGCGGGCCGCGGCCAGTTCGATCGCCAGCGGAATCCCCTCGAGGTAGCGAACCAGTCGAATGATGGCGGTGACCGTCTTCCGGTTCACGGGGAAGTAGGGAACGGCCTGCTGCGCCCGGTCAACGAACAGAGCGACGGCCGGATAGTCCCGGAGCACGGTTTCGGTATCCTGCGGTTCGTCAGGCTCCTCCGGAACCTCGAGCGGCAAAACGGGAAATTCCGACTCCCCCTGCAGCGGCAGCCGGATGCGGGAGGTCACCAGGCAGGTGAGAGCGGGCACTCGCTGCAACAGTTCCTCCACCCATCGCTCCGCGCCGACGCCGATCAGCTGTTCGAAGTTATCGAGGATCAGCAGGGTCGGCTCGGTGCGAAGAAAATCGACGATGGCGGTCATGGCGTCGGCGGTCTTTTTCGTGTGGATTCCGAACCCCTGCTTTACACACTCCAGGAGCGCGGGAATCGTCCGCGCATCGGCGACGGACACGAACAGCACGCGCATTCCCTCGGACATCCCCTCCGATATTCCCGCCGGCTCGCGCAATCGTCGGGCGAGGCTCAACGCCAACCGGGTCTTTCCGATGCCGCCCGGACCCGTGAGGGTAATCAGGCGATGATTCGGATCTCCGAGCATCCAGCGCAGCCGTGTCAGTTCGTTCTCGCGCCCGTAGAATCGGGTGAGCGGAGCGGGCAGCCAGTTCTCCCGGCCGGGCGCTTCGTTCAGCAGTTCGGGGGCGGTGTCGGTTTTGACGCGTCGCGTCGGCACGGTCCGATCTTCCGGCGCATCCTGACGTCCAGCGACCGCCATGTCCGCGATCGCCGCCGTCGCCAGCGCCGCCGTCCGTCCGGGTCCGGACGATCGTGTTCGACGCGCAGGAGCGGTATAGACGGCGAGCAAGGGCGCCATCGTCGTCCGAACCTCGGGCGGAGGTTCCATATTCCAGGTGGACTGCAATCGGTCCCGGAGTTCCCGATAGATCGCGACCGCCTCGGTCTCTCGTCGCTCGTCGAGGAGATGTCGAAAGAGATGGGTTACCGCTTCGGAGTGGGTCGGATCGATACGAACGACCTCTTTGAGCCAGTGCGCCTCTTCTTCCTTGTTCCCGAACTCCTTCAGGAGACGCGCCAGACGCAGCGCCGAGGTAACGAACCGTTCCCGATGTCGCTCCCGCTCGTGCAACGCCCACTCCTCATAAGAACCGGGCAGAAATTCTTCGTTCGCCAGAGCAAGCGCGGAGCGGAGAACCGGAATCGCCCGTTCGTCGTTACCGAGGCGTTCGGCCTGCGCGAGGCGGTCGGCAAACCGTTTGATATCGGTCGTCACCAGGTCGGGGTTCAGCCCGACGGAAACCGTATCGCAGATGAGAATCGTGTTTGGGGGAGTTCCGGGTCGCTCGAGCTGGTTTCGGAGCGCATAGAGTTCCGTATTCAAACTGGTTCGCGACTTTGACGACACCGCTTCCGGCCAGAAACGTTCGGCCAGCATCTCCCGCGAATGCCGCCGTTCGCGAAAGAACGCCAGATAGGCTAGAAGCGCGCGCGCCTTTCTCGACCGAAACCCGGTGATGGTTTCACCGCCGATGCAAAGCCGCAACTCCCCGAGCAGGTGAACGAGGATCGGCGAAGGCGGAACGACGCGACCGCCGGCGGCGTCCTCTCTCGATAGTTCGTCCGCTTTCTCCATAGTCACAATGATACGGTAGACTTTTTAATGTTTCAACCGATAATTTTGAATATACCTGCAGAGCTTATTGCATACTGATATCGGTCGGTCATACTCCGGACAGGCGCGTCGATCGCAAGAAGGGTAAAATCAATCCATGTCGGTGAAAGATGCGTCTCCATTCTCGCTGCCCATGTTCGATGCCGGGGTTCGGGACCGGTTCGGTCGCCGTATCGAATACCTCCGTATTTCCCTCACCGACCGGTGCAATCTGCGGTGCGTTTACTGCATGCCGGAGGAGGGTGTCCCTTATGAGGACCCGGCACAGGTTCTTACCTGGGAGGAGATAGAACGGATCGTCCGCGTCCTGGCGACGGCGGGGTTACGAAAAATCCGCCTGACCGGCGGCCAACCGCTGGTGAGAAAGAACGTTCCCGAACTGGCGGCGCGTCTGGGCGCGGTTCCCGGCGTTCGCGAAGTGACGCTGACCACCAACGGCATCCTCCTTCCCCGGGACGCATCGGCGCTTTTTGCCGCCGGTATCCGTCGGGTCAACATCTCGATGGACACGCTTCGTCCGGACCGTTTTGAAAGGATTGCGCGCCGCCCCGAGTATGTTCGCGCCTGGGACGGGGTCGAAGCGGCGCTGGCGGTCGGCTTCGCACCGATCAAGCTCAACTGCGTCGTGATGCGCGGAGTCAACGACGACGAGATCGTCGACTTTGCCCGATTGACCCTGACCCGTCCGCTGAGCGTCCGTTTTCTGGAGTACATGCCGATCGGGATGGTGTCGCCTCCGGAATGGCGGGCGCGGTACGTCTCGAACGAGGAAGTGATCGAACGTCTGAAGGACGTATTTCCGGACCTCGCGCCGATCCCGGAGGAGGTGTCCTCAACGTCGCGCAACTTCGCGCTTCCGGGGGCTCAGGGAACCGTGGGCGTAATCAATCCGATTTCGCACCGCTTCTGCGACGGCTGTAACCGGCTCCGCCTGACCGCGAACGGGCGATTGGTGCCGTGTCTTTCCGACAACTACGAATACGACCTGATGACGCCGCTTCGAAACGGGTGCGATGACCGGGCCATCCTGGAGCATACGTGCGCGGCTCTCGCCCACAAACCGGAAAAATCGGATTTCGAGGGCCGTCTGATGCGTGGTGGCAGCCTTCGAATCATGGCGCAGATCGGGGGGTAGCGCCTCTGCGATCGGGACGAAGCCGGCGAGGAGCGGGAGGAGCGTCGAACGAGAGGAAACCGTGCTCGCTCTGTCGAACCGTTCCGTATGATCCGTGTCGGCATAATGACCGTTTCCGATCGTTGCTCCCGGGGTGAACGTGAGGATCTTTCCGGACCGGAAGTCGAGAATCATCTCCCGCCCGACGAGTACGATGTTTTCCTCCGTCTGCTCGTTCCGGACGAGGAGGGAGAGATCGCGATGCAACTGGTGGCGATGTGCGAAGCGGGCTGTGACGTGATCGTGACCACGGGTGGCACCGGATTCGCGCCGCGCGACGTGACCCCGGAGGCGACAGTTTCGATCCTCGACAAAAATGCGCCGGGAATCGCCGAGCTATTGCGTCAGGACAGCCTGACCCGTGTTCCGCAGGCGGCCCTCGGGCGCGGGGTCGCCGGCATCTGCGGACATACCCTGATCGTCAATCTTCCGGGGAGTCCGGGCGCGGTTCGGGACGGGATGCGCCTTTTGCTTCCGTTGTTTCCGCATGCGGTCGCGCTGTTGCGGGGGGAATCCGGCGGTCACTCGTGAAAGCGAACGGGCGAACCCGCTGGGGGTTCGCCCGTTCTTTCCGTGCGCAGGGCTCGATCAGGCATCCTCGCGATTCGAGCCCGTATTTTCCGTTCCGGACGATTCCGGCTTGCGAAATTCCTTATTGAGATCCGACAGGGTCGGAAGTTTTTCCAGCGCTTGATGAAACTCGACCAGTTCGCCCATTTCGATCGGTCCCAGAGCGGCAAATCGCTCCTTCTCCGATCCGTTCATCTCCACCGTGGCATCCTTTAGAATCCCGTTTTCCCACTCCTCCTGCCGGACATACTGCTCTCCCAGTTTCTTGCAGCGGGAACAGCGGTAGCGGACGCAAACCAGACTCGGGCCGAACATCCGCGGGTAGTAGCCGGTGTGCATCACTTCGCGTTGGCCGATGCGCTGCCCACAACTACAACGAATCGCGGTACGACTACTCATGCTCTACCTCCTGCGGCGAGAACGGGGTGGCGCCGTTCTCCCTCCGGCGGTTCCGAACGGGACCTGCCGAACCGAACCGGGCGAAGCGGAATCGTTCGTCAGCCAATCCGAGCCGATTCTTGCGGTCTCCGCCAGTATATTCTACCATAAACCGGTCCAAAAGTTCCGACGCAGGCTGAAAACCGGTGTGCTGGCAGACTACCGTCGCGCCGTCGGCGTCGGCGAATCCAGCGGCGCGGTCACCAGGGTCGCGGACGTTTTATTCGCCGCGACACTGCGCACCTGCAGTCCGCCCAGGTCCAGATCCCGAGGCAGATTTCGCGCATTCGTTCCCGCGCCGGCCAACCGGAACCCGTCGTTCGCATTTGTCACCCCGGCGGCCGGAACGACATTCCGATCCACACGCGCGATCCGGACCGGACCGGACGATGCAGCGGCCACCGGCGTCGATTCGATCGCCGCCGTCCTCGGTTCCGGAGCCGCCACCACCGGGGTCTCGGCCGAGCGATTTACCGCGGCAAGCGTATTCATTCGCGCCATCGGTTTCAGGGAACGACGCACCGGGTTCGCTACCGGGTTCGCTACCGGGTTCGGCACCGATTTCGCCACCATACGTACGGGTCGAACGGTCGGCGCGCCGACGGACTTCTCCGCCGTCCGCTTTCGTCCCGTCGATTTCGTCGAGGAGGACGCGGAACTCGACGCCACGAGCACCGGTTTCCGGATCACGGGCCGGATCACGGGTTGGGAGGCGGACCCGGCAGGTGCGGACCGATTTTCCCGTCGAGCGATGGTCGGGTTTTTCCTGTCCGGCTTCACGGTCGGGACGGTCGGAACGGTCGGGACCGCCGCGATGGAGACGGTCGGAGTCGGGTCAGCGACCGGGACGGGAGCAGGGATCGCGGACGGGATCGCTGCCGGCGTCGGGGAGGCAGTTTGCTGTGCCATTTCCGGAGGGTCGGCGGTCGGCGCGGTCGGCGCGTTCACCCGCAGAAGGACAAAGGAGAGGATCCCCACCACGGCGACCGTTCCCACCCCCATGGCAAGACCGTTCGGCGCGAGCCATCCGCGGAGACGTTCGCCAAGGGACGGACGGGCAAAGGTCGCCATCCGAATCCGCTCGTAGCCGGCCGCGGAGGCCGCCTCCCGCGGTATGTTACGAAAGGCGGAGTCCATCGCCTGCAGAAATGCAAAATGGGAGGCACAGGCGGCACATCCCGACAGATGGGCGTTCACCCGTCCTGTCTCCTCCGTGCTTGCCTCACCGTCCGCCACGACCGACAAAAGGGGACGGATTTCGGCGCAGACCTCATCACCCAACCTGGATACCTGCTTCATTTGACGCTACCGTTCCGGGAAACGAGGGTTTGCCTTTGAAGGTTCGGGCTGCCCCGCGTTCTGCCGACCACGAACCACCAACCGTTCGCAGACCGGTTCCACGTTCTCTTAGAGAATTACCCGTTGTCATTGTTACAGGAATTATCGGCAGCCGCGCCCCGGATTTCTCTTGGTTTTGCGATACAATCAAAGTTACCAAACCCTTTAAAATTACCCGATATGCAGCGCGGGAGGTTCCCGCGATTGCACGGCCGCAAAGGACCGGAAGAACGCTTTATGCCACAGCCCGACAGCCAGCCGACCAACAGCCTGGGACTCAAGTCCTTCAACCAGACCGGTCGAAACGACACCACGACCGAGGTTTTGCGCCCGAAGACCGATCCGGCCGTGGTACGTCGAAATTTCATCCTGATCGGTCTGGTCGTTGTCGCGTTTCTCGCGGCCGCTTACTTCGTGTTCCAGCGGTCGGGACTCGACTGGAATTCCATCGCCAACGATCCGAGTTCCTCCTTCGGTCACGGACGGACCGAACAGCATTTCGACGATAAGGACTGATTGCGGATGGCAGCTACCGCCGGTCGAGCGATCTGCCCGCGTTGCGGAGCGAACAATTTCTCCACGCAGGCCGCCTGCTGGAAGTGCGGCACCTCGCTGACCGGCGCGGGTGCCGCTCCACGTCCGCCCGCTTCCGCCCCACCGTCCGTCGCTCCGGCGGGTCCCGCGAATCCGGCTCCCACACCGGTCCCCTATGCCGCGACCGCCGACGCCCCGGACCCCGCCGTCGCTCTCTGGGCCGCCGTCGCCCTTGCCCTGCTCTTTCCGTTCGTCGCCGTTCCCGTCGGAATCGTCTTTCTCATGCTGGACGACCGACGAAAGGCAGAACTCGGGCGGGCGACCATTCTCTGGGGCGTTATCTCGTCCGTCGCCCACCTGCTGGTCACCGGCTGGCTGATCAACGCGACCGTTCGCCAGGGAATGGCCGTTCTGCAGGGAATCACCCGCGCGCGCGCCGAAGCCGCCGGCGGAACCCTCGGATCGGGCGACCTGAACCTTCCGGGCAGACCTGCCGGGCCGGCCACCAACGGAAGCCGACCGCCCGTTCCGTTCGTTCCGAACTTCGAAAACGTTCCTTTCCCGGACCCGCCCTCCTCCACCCCGTGAAGCCGGAAATCTCTCGGAACGACACGATCGTTGCCATCGCCACCCCGGTCGGCCCGGCGGGCGTCGGAATCCTGCGGCTTTCCGGGCCGCAGGCGTTTGTCGTCGCCGACCGCCTGACGCGCGAACCCACCCCGCTCGAACGCCGTCCGCCGCGAACCCTTCACCGGACACGCATTCTCGATCCCGATACCGGCGAGACCCTGGATGACGGCCTGATCGTCGGCTTTCCCGCCCCCCGCTCCTTCACCGGCGAACACGTGGTCGAATTCCATGGCCATGGAGGCACGGTCAACCTGACCCGCCTCCTGCATGCCTTTCTCACCGCCGGAGCGCGGATCGCCCGGCCCGGCGAGTTCAGCGAACGGGCGTTTCTCCATGGCAAACTTGACCTCGCTCAGGCCGAAGCGATCGCTGACATGATCGCCGCCGGGACCGTGGACGCGCAACGGGCGGCACGCCGGCAGTTGAGCGGAGAACTTTCCGCCGCCGTTCGTCGGTGCGCGGACCTGCTTCGGACGGCGCTGGCTTACCTGGAAGCGTCGATCGACTTCCCGGACGATGTGGGTGACCCGGACGTTGACGCAATCTCCGCGCTTCTTCGGGACGCACGTGAGGCCATGTCCGATCTGTTGCGGGGGGCGAATTACGGACGCCGTCTCCGGGAGGGAATCACGGTCGTGCTGACCGGCCGGCCCAATGTCGGCAAATCGTCGCTGCTGAACGCTCTGTCGGGCACCGACCGGGCGATCGTCACTCCGCTGCCCGGAACCACTCGCGATATCGTCGAGGAGCAGTTGAACCTTGCCGGAATCCCGGTTCGCGCCCTGGATACCGCCGGACTTCGCCGGACGGACGATCCGGTGGAGCGTATCGGCGTCGAACGGGCGCGGCGGGCGGCGGCGGACGCGGACGTCGTGGTCGGGGTTCTCGATGCGTCGTCCCCGATCTCGGCGGACGACCTGGACCTGCTGTCCTCGCTCAGCGGACGTCCGGTGGTGCTTGCCATCAACAAATCCGACTGCGCTACGCCCGATTTTTCCCTGCCGTCCGACTCTCTTCCATGGGCGGCGATTCCGGTTTCGGCCAGGACGGGTCAGGGACTTCCGGAACTGGCGCACGCCATCGCGGCGGCGGCCACTGCCGGAGAGAGCGAAACCGGCGTCGCTCCCCTGGTGACGTCCATACGACACGAACGGTCGTTGCGGGAAGCCCGAACGAGTATCGAACGCGGCCTGGAGACCCTGGAATCGGGCGGGGAACCCGAACTGGTCTCCGTCGACCTTTTCGCCGCGCTGAGCCATCTGGGAGCGATTACCGGCGAGACCGCCCGTGAGGAGATTATCGCCGGTATCTTCGCCCGGTTCTGCATCGGGAAGTAGCGGTCGGGTAGGTCGAATAAGTCGGGTATACTGACGATCAGAGTGTTGTCTTCCGTTCCTCTAGCGCCGCTGATTGCTCTCCTCGGTTCGGACCATGTGCGAACGGATGAGGATTCCCGTCGCCGCGGTGTGTCCGCCTGGGCGCCGACCGTCCTGAAGGCCCGGCAGATGGGCGAGGTCGCCCTGCCGATCGCCGCCGTTTTCCCCGGTACGGTCGACGAAGTCGCCGCGCTGGCCGAGTGGTGCCATCGCCAACGTCTTTCCGTGATCCCGGTCGGCGGCGCCTCCTCCCTGCGTCCCTTCACCCCCGAGGATCGCCCCTGGCTGGCGCTGATGACCGAACGGCTTCAGGAACTTTCCTGGGATGAGGAATCTCTGCTGGTGACTCTCGGCGCGGGCATGGCGTTCGAGCAGGCGGAGGAGACGCTGAACCGGCATGGCTACACCCTTGGACATTTTCCCCGCACTCTTCGTCAGTCCACGGTCGGGGGGGCGGTGGCGACCAATGCGATCGGTTGGCTCTCGGGCAAGTACGGACGGATTCGCGATCTGACGGCCGGGGTCGAAATCGTTCGGTTCGACGGCTCGATCGTCCGCACCGATCCGGCTCCGGGCGCGAACACCCGGTTCGACGGCCACGATCTCCTGATCGGTTCGGAAGGCGCGTTCGGAGTCGTCACCTCGGCAACGCTACGGATGTCCCCGCTGCCCGAAGCCCGCGCCTTCGCCGTCTTCTCCTTTCCCGACTTCGAGACCGGAACGGACGCGGCGCGGTTGATCTACCGCAGTGATGCCCGTCCTGCCGCGTTGCGTCTGCTCGATCGAGCCTCCGCCGCGGCGCTGGCCGACGTTCCCGCCCTGCTTCTGATGGCGTTCGAGGGGGATGAAATCGTCCAGACCGGCCATTATCAGCTGGCCTACGCCGTCTGCCAGGAGATCGGCGGCACACCGCTCGGACCGGAGATCGGCGACCGGTGGTTCGAGCGGCGGTATGATGTTGCCTGGGCCGCCGCCAACGGCCAGCCGGGAACCGTTGTCGATCTGGCCGCCTTTACCTCCGTCTGGTCGAAATCAAAAGGTCTCTTCCGTTCGTGTCAATCCGCCCTCGCGGGCCGTTCGGTCCAGGGGTTTATCGAACTCTGTCATCCGTCGCCGAACGGCAGCCTGCTGGAAATTCGGTACCGAACGGACGATCCGGACGGCGACCCGGCCAACGCGCTCCGCCTTCATGCGGAGGTGACGGATCGGCTGACGGAAGCCTGCCGCTCGGCGGGCGGTTCCCCCGTCCACCCGCCCGGTTTGCGGCCTACGGGGGACTTCGGAACGGCACAGGAGAATGCGGAAGCGGCGTGGAAAAGACTGTTCGAGGTCGGTAGGCGATTTCCGGCCTGAGATCCGGGCGGCTTTCCGTTCGGAAGGAAAAGGTGATGAATGGCTGCCGAACCACCCGAACCCCTCTGGCCCGACGAGGATATTCCCTATGCCCTGAGCGACGACCACGATGACCGTATCCTGATAACGCCTTATCCGGCGGACGTGCCGAACGGAACCTCCGTGATTGTCTGTCCGGGCGGCGGTTATGGCGGTCATGCCCCCCACGAAGCGGAACCGGTGGCGCTCTGGCTCAATACGCTGGGTATCACCGCCTTCGTGTTGAAATACCGGTTGGGACCGCGGTATCGGTACCCGGCGATCTCGCTGGACGGGGCGCGCGCGGTACGATACGTCCGGCACTCCGCGGAACGGCGCGGGTTGCATCCGCAGCGGATCGGCATCCTCGGATTCTCTGCCGGCGGGCATCTGGCCTCGACCGTCGCAACTCACTCCTTCGACCCGCTCAACGACACCGACCCGGTGGAACGGCGGTCGGCACGTCCCGACTTCGCCGTCCTGATCTACCCGGTGATTACGATGTCCGAGCCGTTTTTCCATGCCGGTTCAAGACGGAACCTGCTGGGGGAAGCCCCCTCGCCGGAAATGGTGATGCGCCTGAGCAACGACTCACAGGTCACCTCCGCCACGCCGCCGATCCTTCTGGTGCATAGCAGTGACGACGAACCGGTTCCTGTGGAAAACAGTCTGAATTTTGCGCTGGCGCTCAGCGCCGCCGGGGTTCCGTTCGCGATGCAGGTCTACGCCCACGGGGGGCACGGGTACGGTCTGGGCGGTAACGATGAGGTGCTGTCGATGTGGAGACAGGCTTGCGCCGGATTTCTGCGGCAACAGGGCTTTCTGGAATAACGGAGATCAAAGAAGAAAAAACAACCGGTGGCTACGAACCGGGGGGGCCACTCGTCGGCGACGAGTGGCCGTTCAGATCCGATCCCGAACGATCCGGGCGGACGGCTGATTCAACGTGACCTTGACCGGCTGATCCGATCCCACCGGCGACACTGCCGGGGCGGGAGCGGAGTTCGGGGCGGTCGCGGCCGGCATACGGTTCTGCAGAAGGGCAACGGCGCGGGTGTTGTAAGCAGCCCACACGGTCGCGATCAGCAGAGCGACCACAAAGGCGACATTCGCGCCGAATCCATAAACGATCTTCACGTTTCGTGTTCCTTCCATAACGTCGTCTCCTTCCGAAATGAATTGCGGACTTACCTCTTCTTCCGTACGGTAGGCCTCCTGTCCGCTGGAAACCACCTTACCTGGGTCGGGAGCCGGAACCTTATCGCCGTTCCCCTCACATTTACTAAGACACGTTCCGAATGATTTTTCTTCGCATATTTGCTTGCGGATTATTGCATAATTACCGGAGGAGTTTCCCTGATTCACAGGAGAATACTCCGCACCGCCGCACTCTCTCGGAAGGAGGAACGCGCTTCCTTTGTCGATAATCTCTTTCCATATTTCGGACGCCGACAACGAACGGCCGGTTCAAGACTTTGCTGTGAGTTTTCGTACACGCCAAAATTGCTCGGTATAATCTTTTCCATGCCGTATACACCCGTCCTCGCCACATTGGGCTACGTTCTCTCCGCCGACCGACAGCGTGTTCTCCTGATCCATCGCAATACCCGCCCGGATGACCTCGCCTACGGGAAATTCAACGGTCTGGGTGGCAAGCTGGACCCGGACGAGGACGTTGCGACCGGAATGCGGCGCGAGATCTCCGAGGAGTCCGGCCTCGTCGTCACGGATATGGAGCTCCGTGGCACGATCAGTTGGCCGAGATTCGGAAAAAACCGGGAGGACCGGTTCGGGTTTCTCTTCCTGATTACCGGATGGACCGGCACGCCGCATCGGTCCAATCCGGAGGGAACGCTGGAATGGGTGCCGACGGCGGACCTGCTGGGTCTGAAACTGCCGCTCTGGCCGGGCGATGTCCACTTCCTCCCCCTCCTCTTCGATGGCGACCCGCGTCCGTTCCATGGCGTGATGCCCTATGAAGCCGGGCAGCCTCTTTACTGGAGCTATTCCCGCCTCTAAACCTTGACCGGAGACAAAACAATGACCGTACCTCGTTCCGAATACCCGCGCCCGCAGTTCGTTCGATCCGACTGGCTTTGCCTCAACGGTTCCTGGCAGTTCGAGGCGGACCCCGGCGATTCCGGTTTGGAACGCGGACTGCGTGAGCGCGACCTGGCCGAGACGATCGTCGTGCCCTTCTGCCCCGAATCCGCCCTGTCCGGGGTGCACCGGACCGATTTCCTGAACGCCGTCTGGTACCGGCGAACCGTCCGCCTTCCGGACGAATGGACGGGGAGACGTGTTTTGCTGCACTTTCAGGCCAGCGATTACGAAACGACCGTCTGGGTCAACGGACGGGAGGCGGTACGGCACCGTGGCGGCTTCACCCCCTTCACCACGGAAATCACCGGAAGTATCGAGGGTGACCGGACGGTAACCGTCGTCGTTCGGGCGCGTGACCGGCACGGAATCCCCAAACCTCAGGGAAAGCAGTCCGACCGGTTCGCTCCCCACGGATGCCACTACACCCGCACCACCGGCCTCTGGCAGACCGTCTGGATGGAACCGGTCCCGGAAATCGCGTTCCGTCGTCCGCGTATCACCCCCGATGTCGGCAACCGGAGATTTGAGATCGTTACGCCCCTGGACGCGGGCGGTCCGGGCGCGAACCGAACAGGGTACACCGTCCGTGTTACGCTCCGGGAAGGAGACGAGGTTCTCGCGGTCGCCGAGACGCCGACCGATCGCGATCTCTCGCCCCGACTTTCTCTTCCGGTCCCCGAGGACCGTGTGCGGTTCTGGTCGCCGTCCGATCCCCACCTCTACGATCTGACCCTGGAACTGCTCGGTCCGGAGGGCGCGGTCGTCGATCGGGCCACGTCCTACGCCGGTCTCCGGTCGGTGACCATCGATGGCAAGGCGATCAAAATCAACGGGGAGACGATCTTCCAGCGTCTCGTCCTCGACCAGGGATACTGGCCGGAATCGGTGATGACCGCTCCGAGCGACGACGAACTGCGGCGGGATATCGAGCGAAGCCTGGCGGTCGGATTCAACGGCGCGCGACTGCATCAGAAGGTTTTCGAGGAGCGTTTCCTCTACTGGGCGGATCGGCTCGGTTACCTGCTCTGGGGGGAGTTCGGTGATTGGGGGTGCAACGGGTACGGGCCGTCCGCCGAACCGCAGCAGCCGAATGCCGGGTATATAACCCAGTGGCTTGAGGCGCTGGAGAGGGACTACAATCACCCGTCCATCATCGGCTGGTGCCCGCTCAATGAGACGTGGCAGCACCTGACCGACCGGATGACGGCGCTGGACGACGTCACGCGCGGAATGTGGCTGGCGACCGTCGCGACGGACCCCACACGCCCGGTTCTCGACGCCTCGGGCTATTCGCATCGCATCCCGGAGGTCACTCTGTATGACAGCCACGATTACGACCAGAATCCGGTGACGTTCCGCGATCGGCATGCCTCCCTGATCGACGGAAAGCCGTTCATCAACGGGGCGGACGGGCGGCCGGTCAGTGTCGGCTACCGGGGGCAACCGTATTTCGTCAGTGAGTTCGGCGGCATCTGGTGGAATCCCGCGGCGTTCGACAACCGGGAATCCTGGGGGTACGGCGAGCGTGTCAGGAATATCGAGGAATTTTACGCCCGGTTTCAGGGTCTGTGCGACGTTCTTCTGGATCATCCGGATATGTTCGGCTATTGCTATACGCAGTTGACCGACATCTATCCGGAGGAAAACGGCCTGTATACCTTCGACCGTCAACCAAAATTCGATGCGGACCGGCTCAGGGCGATTCAGATGCGGAAGGCGGCGATCGAGGCGGCGGCAAGCCTGCCCTCTGCCGGGGCGGATTGACAAACCGACCGGAATACGGCTACAATTAAAGGGCTATAAGGCATCGCATATGGCAAACTGACACCGGCATTGCCGTCGCGACCATCGCTGAATTCCCCCGACCGATCCCATTCCGACATCCGAATTCAAAATCCAATAGAGTCTAAGGATACAACTCGATGAGCGAAGAAACAAAAACCCCTCCTCCGGTGGCGCGTGGCCTGGAAGGCATCGTCGCCGCCGCGACCAAGATCGCGGAAGTGGACGGGGAAAAGGGTCGTCTGACCCTGCGCGGTTACGATATCAGCGAACTTTCGGGCAACGTTCAGTTCGAGGAGGTCGCCTACCTGCTCTGGCATGGCAAGCTGCCGAACCGAAAGGAACTCGACGGCCTCAAAGACGAAATGGCCTCCGCGCGCCACCTTCCCGGCGGCGTCCTCTCCGCCCTGCGAACCGTCGCGCCGTTCGCCGAGGGAATGGATATTCTGCGCATCGGCGCTTCGATGCTGTCCATTGCCGATCCGACCGTCAACAGTCTTGACCTGGCGGACTGCCGACGTCGCGCGGCCCGACTGCAGGCCCAGATGCCGGCGATCGTCGCCCATACCTACCGCCTGAAGCATGGACTCGATATTGTCGAGCCGAAACCGGAACACGGACTGGCCGCCGGGTTCCTGTACATGCTCGAAGGGAAGGAGCCGGACCCCGCCCGGGTCGACGGACTGAACGCCTACCTGGTCGCCATCGCCGAGCACGGTTTGAACGCCTCGACCTTTACCGGACGCTGCATCATTTCCACCGACTCCGACATGATCTCCGCGCTTACCGGCGCGATTGGCGCGTTGAAGGGCAGCAAGCACGGTGGGGTTCCCGGTCCCGTCCTCAAGATGCTTCAGGCGATCGGCAATCCGGAGTTCGCCGAATCGTTCATTCGCCATGAAATCCGCTCGGGGCGACGTATCATGGGATTCGGTCACCGCGTCTACAAAGTCCGCGATCCGCGCGCGGCACGCCTGCAGGAGGCCGCCGAAAAGATGGCCGCCCTGACAAACGACTATCATCTCCTCGAACTGACGAAATCCGTCGAGGAGACCACGGTGCGCGTTCTCGCCGAGGAAAAGCCCGGACGTGATCTCTACGCCAACGTCGAACTGTATGCCGCGCTGATTCTGCACGCGGTGGGCGTTCCCAGCGAAATCTTCACCCCGATCTTCGGTATCGGACGCACCTCCGGATGGACCGCGCATATGCTGGAACAGATCGAGGATAACCGACTGATCCGTCCCGCCTCCGTTTACGTCGGTCCGCACGGCCTCAAGTACGTTCCGGTCGACGAACGAGAATAGACCCGCGCGTCCTCGCTCCAAATTGCCCCGGAGACCGCCGCAGTCTCCGGGGCATTTATTTTTCCGGGACGCCAAAAGCACCTTGCGAAACCGGAAAAGGTGATATAATTCCCCGGATCATTTTCCTGGTACTCCTTTATTGGCAACATCCGTCTTTAACCTGCTCAACTTTATCCCCTACAGTCACGCTCTGCGCGCCCGGCAGAGTATCTAAGACGGCCACATCTGCCTGAAACTCCCTCATCATCGACGCCCTTGTTGCGTCTCCGCGTCCACCGTTCGCACGTTTGATCACCCGTATTCCCTGGAAAGGAAAATCCGAATATGTCCGCAGTGCTAACCACGCCTGTTTCGTTACCCCCGTCGTCCGTCGAAACCTACGGTATCCACCTAACCTTGCGCATCGCCGATCTGGAACCTCCCGGCGCGCTCAACGATCCGGAAACCGTCAAGGAGTTTCTGGTGGAACTCGTCGGTCACATCGGCATGCGCATTCTGGCCGGTCCGCTGGTCGGCTATGAAGGCGGTACGACCGAAAAGTACGGCACCTCCGGGGTCGTCATTCTGTATGAGAGCCATGCGGCCATCCATACCTATCCCGGTCTCGGCGAACTGTTCCTCGATGTGTTCTCCTGCAAGCACTTCGATGTGGAGGACGTCCACACGATCCTTCGCCGCCACTACCGGACTTACCGGGTGGTCGAGGAGAATGTGCAGGACCGCGGCATTCACTGGGGCTGTAATGTCCGTAGCGAACTGACCCGCTGGTCGGACCTGCGCTGACTGACCCGACACCATCACCGAAAAAAATGGAACGGTTTCATCGAAACCGTTCCATTTTTTCAGCCTGAATTTGTTCATTGACGGCTGGTAATGATTGAAAATTTTGGCTTATGGGTAGAATCCCATCGGTGTCCTCACCGCGTCGGCAAGAGCGGCGGACGGAGCCAAAATTAGAAAGGACAGGGTTGCTATGAAGCGGCTTCTCTCCATCGTCTTTGCGGCAGGCGTCCTTGCCTGCGGCGCTTCCCGCTCCGCTCACGCACAGGTGGTTTTCGACAACGGCGCGCCGTCCCCGGCCAGCAGTCGCGAACTTGTCGGTGCGTTCGCCGATGACTTCTCGTTCAGCAGTTCGACCACGATCGGGCGTGTTTCATTTTTCGTGACCGACTTCGTCGGCCCCTTCGACCTCACCGGCGGCGAGTTCAACGGGCAGTTCTCCTGGTTCATTTTCGACAACAGCGGGAGCAACCTTCCCGGCACCATCCTGGAATCCGGCACCGCCGGTATCGGTCAGTTTTCCGCGATCGACACCGGTATCGTCGACAACTTCGGCGCCAACATCACCCGGATCGATATCAATGTCCCCCAGTTTACCCTGGCTGCGGGTACGTACTGGTTCCGTATGCGTGAGGGTGGCCTGACCGATCCGTTCGATACGTCCGCCATCTACTGGCAGGACAGCGTCGCCGGGGTGACTCCGAACTCCGCCTTCGCGCCGACGCAGAACGACCCGGTCTGGGCCGTCAATCCGAATGTCTCCCTGGCGTTCCGGTTGTCCGCTCCCGCGCCGGAACCGGGCGCGATCGCTCTGGCGCTCGCCGGTCTGCCGCTGCTCGGACTGATCGCTCGCCGCCGAACCCGATAGCCTCGTGCGAATTCCCCTCCCTTACCGAGGGAGGGGAAGCCCCCTCTCAGTCCGCCGGTCGATCGCCGGGTCCGAGTTCCGGGTTGTTGTTCTCGGCGCGAAACTCGGGAAGCGTCTTCCAGAGTTCCACGGTCAGATCGTTCTGCACGCGAATCTGGCAGGAGAGCCGGTAGTTCGCGATCAGTTCCGGCTCCTCGAGCGCCTCCTTCTCGGCTTCCTGCATCGGCGCGACCTCGCCGGACAGAATCTTCACACGACACGTCGTACAGGCGGGTACGCCCCCGCAGCGGTGCAGCATCGGAATCCCCGCGTCCTCCAGACCCAGCACCAGTTTCTTGTTCTCCGGCACGTCGAACGTACCGTGGCCCTCCACCGTCACTTTCGGCATGATGATGCTTCCTCCCGTAGCGCCGCGGTCAACCGCGGCATCGCCCGTAGTATACCCGTCCGGCAGGAGTCATCGAATTCGACGGCGCATTGAGCAATTCGCGCGGCCCGCGCGACATGGCACCGGACAATCCTCGTATGTGGGAGCAAGGAACGATTTATGGGAATGCAGGAGATTGACGGAATCAAGGTCTGGGGCGATCCGGTCGATGACGGAGCGTTCCGTCAGATCGTCACGTGTGCGCGGGACGCCGCCGATGTCGCGTTAATGGCCGACCACCACAAGGGCTATGCCGTACCGATCGGCGGGGTCGTCGCCTATGTCGACAAAGTAAGCCCGTCCGGTGTCGGCTACGACATCGGTTGTATCGCCTCGGGTACCCCGGTAGTGACGGACGACGGGTTCCACCTTCCGATCGAATCCGTCCTGCCGGATCATGCCGTGATCGGTTGGGATGGCGAGACCGTCCGCCGGATTCTGCCGAACCTCGGGGCGATCGACCGCGGGGTGAAGCCGGTACGGAAGATGCGTCTGACGAATGGGCGCGCATTGACCTGCACTCCGGACCATCTGATTCGTACGGCGGACGGCTGGAAGCCCGCCGCCGACCTGAAGCCGGGCGATAAAGTGGCGTGCTTACCCTTCCTCGGATTACCGTACGAGGCACCCGTGAGCCATGATCTGCCGCCGGTTCTTCTGTCGTCGTTCGCCGCGCCGCTCCTTCGTCTTCTGGGAGTCGTTTGCGGCGACGGACACCTGTCGCGCGACGGGAAACGCATCAGCATCCGCGCTACGACGGAGGCGGACGCCGAAGCGATCTCCCGTGATTTCGCCCGATTGGGTTACAGCGCCCGTATCGTCGGACGCATGGGCCCGGACGGACGCCTGACCGAACTTCGCGTCCATGTCAACGCAACCGCTCCGCATCGCTTGCTGGCCGAGTTGGGCGCACCGTTGGGCCGCAAGGAGTGGGGCTGCGATCCGATGCCCTACCTTCTCCGGTCACCGCGCTGGATGCGAGCGCAGTTCCTTTCCGGTTTTTTCAGCGGGGCCTGTCGGACGCCTCGTTTCGACGGTATCGGCAAGGCCAATCCGGAGATCAAGCCATCCGGTGGGAATCCCGACACCCTCCGTTTTGTCGCTCGACTGCTGACGAGTCTGGGATACGCCGCGTCGGTTGCTCCGGTCGGTCGAGAGCGTGAGGGTCGCCGGGACTGGTTGCTGCAGGTGCACGGTGGCGTATCGCAGCAGGTGCGCCTCTGCGAGGAGGTTGGGTTCTGCTATGCCTCCTTGAAACGCCTTGCGGCCTCGGAGGTCGCCAGTGTTTTCTGGCAGTCCGTCGGAACTTCCGGGCGGGAGGTCCTGACGAACATCACCGGCAAGCTGGATGTCTCCTGCGGGTTTGCCTGCCCTGCGATCGACGGCGACCGGGTGTTCGTGCGTCGTGAGCCTGGAAAAACCGTAACGCCGGACGTATCGGGCGAGATCGTCTGGTGCCCGATCGATCGGATCACCGAGCAGGGGGAAACGAGGGTGTTCGATATCGTTACCGGCGATCCGGCGCATTGCTTCGTCGCCAGCGGTGTGGTCGTCCACAACTGCGGCAACAAGGCGGTCCGGCTGGACATTCCGGCACGCGAGGTCCGGACCAAAATCAAAAAGCTGATGGACGAGATCTATTCGAAGCTCTCGTTCGGAATGGGCCGGAACAACAACGAGGAGGTCGACCACGAACTATTTGACGACGAGACCTGGAAGCTTCCGGCGATGCGAACCCTGAAGCAGACGGCCCGGAACCAGTTGGGAACCATCGGCGGGGGGAATCACTATGTCGACCTCTTCGTCGATGAAGCCGACCGGGTCTGGGTCGGTGTCCACTTCGGTTCGCGCGGACTCGGCCACAAAACGGCGACGCACTTTCTGGAGATGGGACAGGCGAAACCGGGAATGGACGCCGAACCACTCGTGCTGGATGTGCGCTCCTCCCTCGGCAGCGAGTACCTGCAGTGTATGGAACTGGCCGGAAAGTACGCGTACGCCGGTCGGGACTGGGTCTGCGGGAAGGTAGCGCGCATTCTGGGCGGGAAGATCGTCGAGGAGATTCACAACCACCATAACTACGCCTGGAAAGAAACCCACCATGGGCAGGAGATGTATGTGGTCCGGAAGGGGGCGACTCCCGCGTTCCCCGGCCAGAAAGGGTTCGTCGGCGGGTCGATGGGCGATATCTCGGTCATCCTGGAGGGGGTGGACAGCGAGGAGGCGCGAAAGTCGCTTTACTCGACGGTTCACGGCGCGGGACGCGTGATGAGCCGGACCGCAGCACGCGGCAAGATGAAAGGCGGCAAGGTCATCGCGCCGGGGGCGGTCACGCACCGGATGATGGAAGCGTGGGTCGTTCGCGATAAGGGGGTCGAACTGCGCGGCGGCGGAACCGACGAGTCGCCGCACTGCTATAAGCGGATCGAGGAGGTTCTCGCCCACCATGCCGGCACGGTCCGCCTGTTGCATACCCTGACCCCAATCGGCGTGGCGATGGCCGGGGAAAACGAAATCGACCCGTACAAGGACTGATGGTCGCCGCCTTGCCCCCGGCAACCCGACGCCGGGGGCAAGGGATGGCTTCAGCGCATCCGACGAAGGAACTGGTCGAACGCGACCGCGCCGATAATGAGAATACCGATATAGATATTCTGATCGAACGGATCGACGCCGAGGAGGTTGGACCCGTTGTGCAGAACCGCGATCAAAAGGGCGCCGAGAATCGTTCCGGAGACGCGGCCCTCTCCGCCCTGCAGCGACGCCCCCCCGACCACCACCGCCGTTACGACGTCGAGTTCGTAGCCGCTGCCGCCGGTCGGATTTCCGGAACCGAGCCGTGCGGTTTCGATCAATCCGGCGAGCCCGGCCAGCGCGCCGCCCAGAACGTACACGAGCAGGGTCACCTGACCGGTACGGATTCCCGAAACGCGGGCCGCCTCCGGGTTCGAACCGATCGCATAGACATACCTACCGAATTTTGTCTGGTTCAGGAGAAACGCCACCAGGACCGCGACCAGCACGATCGTGATCAACGGCGCGGGCAGTCCGAACGGTCGGCCACTCGCGAGCAGATTAAATCCGTCGGGCGTACCATCGATCGTCACGCCCTTTGCGATCCGCAGGGCAAGCCCCCGGGCGATCAACAGCGTTCCCAGTGTCGCGATAAAGGCGGGAACCCGCAGACGGGTGACAATCAGTCCGTTCAGCAGTCCGATCGCCGCGCCGACTCCGACCCCGCAGAGACAGCCGGCCCAGACCGGCCATCCTCGCTGCACCATGACCTGCGCGGCGGCGATACCCGATAACGCCAGCACCGACCCGACCGAGAGATCGATCCCTCCGGCGACGATGACCACCGTCGCGCCGATCCCGATGATGAGCAGGTAAGCATACTGGTTCGCCAGGGTGAAGGCATTTTCCACAGTCAGAAAGGTCGGGGACTTCACTGCGAAGAAGATCGTCAGCAGCAGAAGCGAGGCGGCGGGCAACAGACGTTTGGCGAGAGTCAGGTTCATACGATATCGGTTCCCGTCATGGCGAAATGGAGCAGTCGTTCCGGGGTTGCCTCGGCGCGATCCAGGTCCGCGACCAGCCGTCCCTGATGCAAAACGATCAGGCGGTCGCTCATTCCGAGCAGTTCCGGGAGTTCGGAGGACACCATCAGCACGGTCGCGCCGTCGGCGGTCGCTTCGTTGATCCGCTGGTAGATCTCGACCTTGCTGCCGACGTCGACGCCCCGTGTCGGCTCATCCAGAAGCAGTACGGACGCCTTTGCCGCGAACCATCGGCCCATGACGACTTTCTGCTGGTTTCCGCCGGAGAGCGTTCCGACCGGCGTTTCCGTCGACGCGGTCTTCACCGCCATCCGTTCGACCATCGCGGCCGCTTCCGTTCGGTCCCTGCCGTGGTGCAGGAACGGTCCCGGAAACAGGCGGTTCAAGGCGGCCAGCGTCAGGTTTTCCCGGACCGACCGTCCCAGCGCCAGCCCGGTTCGCTTCCGATCCTCCGTGATAAACCCGAATCCGTGACGGATCGCTACCGGCGCGCCTTTTCCCAGCGGAAGCGGCGCACCGTCCGTACGAACGGTCCCCGTGCCCGAACGCAGACCGAACAGTGTCGAAAGGAGAGTCGAACGCCCCGACCCCATCAGGCCGAAGATGCCGACGACCTCCCCGGCGCGAGCGGAGAACGTCACGTCGTTCAGCGTGGGCGGAGCGGTCAGGTGTTCGACGGACAGGCGAACCGGTCCGGGTTCCGAACGGTCGCGAGGGTAAAACGCCGCCAGTTCGCGGCCGACCATCCGGCGAACGACGGTCGCCGTATCGGTTCGGGCAATATCCGACTCATAGACCTTTTCCCCGTCGCGCAGAACCACGATCCGGTCGCCGATCGCGAAACATTCGGGCAGACGGTGAGAGACATACACCAGTCCGAGGCCCCGCCCGCGCAGATCGCGCAGCGTCCCGAACAGTTCCTCGATCTCCCGTTCGCCCAGGGAGGACGTCGGTTCATCGAGCAACAGCAGTTTCGCATTGCCGGCGAGCGCCTTGCAGATTTCGACGATCTGCCGTTGCGCCGGACCGAGGGAGCCGACGAGCGCATCGGGGTCCAGGTCGAACCGATGTTTTGCCAGGAGGTCGATCGCGCGTTGTCGTACCGCCCGATGGTCGATAATGCCGGGGAAACGTTCCGGTTCGTCTCCCAGGCAGATGTTGGCGGCGACGGTCAGGTGGGAGGCGAGGTTCAGTTCCTGATAGACCATCCGGATACCGAGCCGCTGAGCGGTCGCCGGGGTATCCAGGGTGACGTTCGCGCCCTGCCATTCGATTCGCCCGGCGTCCGGCTGATGTACACCGGTGATCGTTTTCAGCAGGGTGGATTTCCCCGCCCCGTTCTCCCCGAGCAGGACGACAATCTCCCCGGGGCGGACTTCGAAATTCACGCCGCGCAACGCCTGAACCGCGCCGAACGATCGGACGATCCCCTGCATCGTCAGGAGAGCGTTTCCGGCTGAGTCCGACAACCGCTTATCCTTTCGAACGCAGCGCGGTCATTTCGGGCGTATTCATGTTCTCCTTCGTCATCAGGCTGACCCCGGTGTCGAGACGCTTTTCCGGCGTCTTCCCGGCCTTCAGATCGACGATCGTTCTGACGCCCTCATATCCCATTTTGAACGGATTCTGGACGATCAGCGAATCGATATCGCCCTTTTCCAGCGAATCCTCCAGCTGTTTCGTCGAATCGAAGCCGACCAGTTTGACCTTGCCGACCAGATTTCGATTCTTGACCGCCTGCAACGCGCCGATGATCGCCGGTTCGTTCGGTCCGAAGATGCCGACAATGTCCGGGTTCGCGGTCAGGACGTCCTCGGTCACTTTGAGCGAGTTGGCCCGGTCGTTCATTCCGTAGTTCGTCCGGATCACTGTGATGGCGGGGAACCGGGATTTCATTGTTTCCTCGAATCCTGCCTCCCGCTCCATCGTCGAGGCCGAGTTGGGCTGTACCGGAATGAAGGCGACCTTCCCCTTGCCGTCGAGCAGTTTTCCGAGCCGTTCGGCGGCCATCTCCCCACCCTTTTTGTTGTCGGTGGCGACGAAGGAGACGTACTCCGACTCCGCGACATCGGCGGCGGAGTCGATCACGGTCAGGGGAATATCGGTCGAATGCGCCTTTTTGATGACCCCGGCCAGCGCGGCCTTGTCCAGCGGGGCCAGAACGATGCCATCCACCTTACGGTTGATCGCGTTCTCCACGATACCGATCTGCGCCGCGGTATCGGTCTCCTTCTGCGCTCCCTGCCACTCGACGGTGACGTTCATCTCGCCCCCCGCCTTTTCCGCTCCGGCCTTGACCGACTGCCAGAAGACATGAGTCAACCCCTTCGGAATGACGGCAACGGTCAGTTTCTTCCCTTCCCCGCCCGTCGAGGGTGAAGAGGACGAACCGGCGGCAGGCGTCGCGGACGCCGTCTCGGCGGATTGCTCACCGCATCCGGTCACAAACAGCACCAGTACGGCGGCCATGCAGGTGAGTCCCGCTCGGCGCGACATGGCAAGGTTCCTCATCGAGTACGATCCTCCGATTCCGCCCGTTCGCGGCGAAACCATTCCTTAATCAGCGTTAAAATTTTCGTGTTCAAGTGCCCGATTTCCTGTTATACTAGGGCAATTATCGCGGAAATTGCAGGAAAGCAAGAAAACGATGGCATTCCGACGTACACGCGGGTCCCACGGAGTCGCCGCCATCCTCGCCATGGCGGGAACCCTTGTCTTCAATGCCTTCGGCATTGCCCAGCCGCCTCCCGTCGCCCTGCCGACGGCGACGGCGGAACAGGCGACCTTCTTCGAATCGAAGGTGCGCCCCGTTCTCGTGACCCAGTGCGTTCCCTGTCACGGCCCGTCCCTGCAATCCGGCGGCGTCCGGCTGGATAACCCGGCGGACGTTCGAAAAACCCTTGTGGTCGGCGATCCGGAAAGCAGCCACCTCGTCCGGGTGATGCGTCACGACGGCAAGGTCAAAATGCCCCCGGATGGCAAGCGTCCGGCGTCGGAGATCGCCGTCCTGACCGAATGGGTGCGCATGGGCGCCCCCTGGCCCACCGCCGCGCCGAAGAAAACCGCCGCCGCCCCGTCCGGAGCCTGGTGGGCGTTCCGCCCGGTCAAACGCGTTCCGCCGCCGAGGACGAAAAACCTCACCTGGCCGACGTCGCCGACCGACCGCTTTTTGCTTGCCGCGCTCGAAGCCGGAGGGCTGACCCCGGCGCCGCCCGCCGGCAAACGCGCCCTGATCCGTCGCGCCTATTTCGACCTGACCGGACTGCCGCCGACCCCCGCCCAGGTCGAGTCGTTCGTCGCCGACCGCTCCCCGGACGCGTTCGCCAGGGTCGTGGACCGACTTCTCGCCAGCCCGCAGTACGGCGAACGCTGGGCACGGCACTGGCTCGATGTCGTCCGCTACGCCGATTCCAACGGGCTGGACGAAAACAAAGCCTTCGCCTATGCCTGGCGTTACCGCGACTGGGTGGTTCGCGCCCTGAATCAGGACAAACCGTACGATCAGTTCCTTCGCGAACAACTGGCGGGAGACCTCCTTGAAAGCGGCAACGACGAAAACCTGCGTAACGAACGTCTCACCGCGACCGGTTTTCTGACTCTCGGCGCCAAGGTGCTGGCCGAGCAGGATAAACCCAAGATGGTGATGGACATCGTCGACGAGCAGATCGACGTCACCGCCCGCGCCACCATGGGGCTGTCGATCGCGTGCGCCCGGTGCCACGACCATAAGTTCGATCCGATCTCCACCCGCGACTACTATGCGCTTGCCGGCATCTTCAAAAGCACCCGAACGATGAAGAATCTCGGCTTCGTCTCGGAATGGAACGAGCGTTCGCTGACGACGAAGGAACTGGAGGAGGCGCGTCGGAAACACGCCGATTCCCTGAAACCGCTGCAGGCGGCGGTCGAGAAGGCGCGCGCCGACGGCAACGCCGAGCTGTCCGCCGGACTGCGCCGGGACGCCGACCGTTACGTGAAGGCGGGCCTGGAACTGGCGCGCCAACCCGGCATCCTGCTGTCGCTGGCCGAGGCGAAGGATCGCCCGGATCTGCCCGCCCGGCAGACGATCGAGGCGACGTCGTTCGTCCGAGGGAACGCCGCTCGGGACACCGATCATTACGGCAAAGGGATCGGTGTCATCATCACCAACGGGACACCGGTCACGGCCGAATGGGACATCGACGTGCCGACGGCGGGCCGTTACCAGTTCGAACTCCGCTATGCCGCCGAGGAGTCTCGTCCGGTTCGCCTGCTGATCAACGGAAAACTCGTCCGGGAAAACGCCGCCGGTGGCGTGACCGGCAGTTGGATGCCGGAGGGTCAACGCTGGGACCCCGTCGGCATCTTCGATTTCGTCGCCGGAAAGAACACGATCCGGATCGAACGGCTCGACGGCCCGATCCCCCATTTCCATCGTCTGCTGCTGGTCGCTCCCCGCCGGACCGCGCCGCCCGCCGGCGGCGACAAACCGCTCACGGCGGAGGACATCGCCAAACGGGACGGGCTGATTCCGGAGGTCGTCCGGCGTTTCGCCGCCCGTCTGGTCGACTTCGACACTCCGGACGCCGCGCGGCCGACCGTCCATACGGACGACACGCTGTATGCTCCCCCGACCCGACCGGAGGAACGCTTCTCCGATGCCGCCAGGGCCGCCCTGAAGCAGGCGCAGGAGACGCTGGACGCCGCCCGGAAGAAAGAACCGGCCATTCCGATCGTCATGGCGGTCGAGGAGGAGATGAAACCGGCCGATGTCCGGGTCCACCTGCGAGGCGATACCCAGACGCTCGGCGATATGGTGCCGCGCGGGTACCCCGTCGTGCTGACCCGCGCCTGTCCGCCGAACCCTGCCGATCCGATCAACGATAAATCCAGCGGACGACTTGCCTTCGCCCGGTGGCTGACCGATTCCCGACATCCCCTCACCGCCCGTGTCGCCGTCAATCGCACCTGGCAGCACCTGTTCGGCGAGGGGCTGGTTTCCACCCCCGATAACTGGGGTTTGACCGGCGAAAAGCCCAGCCATCCTGCGCTTCTGGACTATCTCGCCTCCACCTTTGTCAATGAGGATGGCTGGTCGCAGAAAAAACTGCTCCGCCGCCTGATGCTTTCGTCGGCCTACCGGATGAGTTCGGTCTCGCCGATCGCCGCGAAGGCGGCGCGTGTCGATCCGTCGAACCGCCTGCTCTGGCGAATGAATCGCCGCCGCCTGGAAGCCGAACCGTTCCGCGATTCCCTGCTCTATGTTGCCGGAAAGCTGGACATGACTATGGGGGGAACGCTCCTGACGACGCCGAACAACGACTACGTCACCAACGACCAGTCGAACGATCAGGCGCAATACGGCGCGCCTCGCCGCAGCCTGTATCTTCCGGTGATCCGCAACGCCATCTTCGGTTTTTTCCAGGCGTTCGACTTCGGTGACGCCACCATCGTCAACGCCCGTCGTTCCTCGACCACGGTCGCCCCGCAGGCGCTCTACCTGTTGAACAGCCCGCTGGCGCGCGAGGCCGCCCGGTCGTTTGCCGGTTCGCTGACGGACGCGCCGCAGGCTCCGGCAACCGACGAGGCGCGGGTTCGTCAGGCCTATTATCGCGCCCTTTCCCGTCCGCCCTCACCCACCGAAGTACGGCGTTCGCTGACCTATCTCGCCCGGTTCGACGCCGCCCTGACGGCGCACGAAGCCGACCCGGAGAAACGCCGGAAACGGGTCTGGGAAAACTACTGCCAGGCGCTGTTCGCCACCAACGAGTTCTGTTACATCGACTGAGGTCCCCTCCCGAAGGAGTAACCAAGTGAGCCATTCCTGCCATCGGTTTCTGCGCCCGCGAACAAGACGGGAGATGTTGAGCGACTGCGCCAGCGGGTTCGGTATGCTGGCCCTGGCATCGCTGCTTTCCGAGGAGGCGATGGCGGCGGACAACCCGCTGGCGCCGAGAAAGCCCCATTTCCCGCCGAAGGCCAAACGCATCATCTTCCTGTTCATGCACGGTGGCCCGTCGCAGGTCGATACCTTTGACCCGAAACCGCTCCTGATCCGTGACCACGGCAAACCGTATCCCGGAAAGAAACCGCGGATTCAGTTCGCGCAGACCGGCAACCTGCTCCGGTCGCCGTGGGAGTTTCGCAAGTACGGCCAGAGCGGAATCGAGGTTTCGGACCTTTTCCCGGAAGTCGGAAAATGCGTCGATGATCTCTGCGTGATCCGGTCGATCTGCGCCGATAACACGGCTCACGGCGGTGCCCTGCTTCAACTGCATACGGGCAGCGACCGGTTCGTTCGCCCGAGCATGGGTTCGTGGATCACCTACGGCCTCGGCACCGAGAACCGGAGTCTCCCCGGTTTCATTACGATCTGTCCGACCCTCGGGCATGGCGGCGTTCAGAACTGGTCCTCCGCTTTCCTTCCTGCCGCCTATCAGGGAACGCCGATCGGGAACGCCGGGATTCCGGCGGAGAAGGCGGCAATCGAGCATATTCGCAGCGAGGAGCAGCGCGACGTCGAGCGGCTGCAACTTGACTTTCTCAAGGAAGTTAATGAGGAACAGCTGCGGCACTTCGGAGAAGCCAACCACGATCCGCAACTGGAAGGCCGGATCAACGCGTTTGAGCTGGCGTTTCGAATGCAGACCGAGGCTCCCGATCTGATGGACCTTTCCAAAGAAACCAAGGCGACCCTGGACCTGTACGGGATCGGCGAGAAGCCGACGGACAACTTCGGTCGGCAGTGCCTGCTCGCCCGTCGCTTTTCCGAAAAGGGCGTGCGTTTCGTTCAGGTCTCCCACAGTTACAAATGGGACCAGCATGGCGACCTGCGTAACGGACATACCAACAACGCGAAAGAGGTGGACAAGCCGATCGCCGGACTGCTCAAAGACCTGAAATCCCGTGGTCTGCTGAAAGATACCCTGGTCCTCTGGGGCGGCGAGTTCGGGCGGACGCCGACCGCTCAGGGCGGCGACGGTCGCGACCATAATCCCCACGGATTCACGATGTGGATGGCAGGCGGCGGGGTCAAACCGGGTTTCGTGTACGGCGCGACCGACGACTACGGCTACTATGCGGAGGTCGACCGGATGCATATTCACGATCTTCACGCGACCCTATTACACCTGATGGGCATGGACCACAAACGCCTGACCTACTGGTACGGCGGACGGAACTATCGCCTGACCGATGTCTACGGCGAAGTCCACCCGCGCATTATCGCCTGACTGTCGACGGTTTCCGGTCATTGTGGCGTACCGGGGACCATGGTAAAATCCTCAAGGCCCGTGCCGGAGTCGGCGACCCATTCGGTACGGGCCTTTTGTCGCGTCGATTGATTGACCACCCGGAAACGTATGAACTCACTTCGAAACATCGCTATCATCGCCCACGTCGACCATGGCAAGACCACCCTGCTGGACGGCATGCTCAAGCAGGGCGGCGTCTTCCGCGCCAACCAGGAAGTCGCTACCCGCGTCATGGACTCCATGGATCAGGAACGGGAACGGGGCATCACCATCGTTTCCAAGCACACGGCCATCTCGTATAAGGACGTCAAAATCAACGTCGTGGACACCCCCGGTCACGCCGACTTCGGCGGCGAGGTCGAGCGGGTCATGCTCGTCGTCGATGGCGTCCTTCTCCTCGTCGATGCCGTCGACGGCCCGATGCCGCAGACCCGGTTCGTTCTGGAGAAAGCCCTTCAGGCCGGACATAAGTCGGTCGTCGTCGTCAATAAGATCGACCGCGCCGATGCCCGCCCGGACTGGGTGGTGAACGAAACCTTCGACCTCTTCGATGCCCTCGGCGCGACCCACGAACAGCTGGACTTTCCGATCGTCTACGCCATCGCTCTTGAAGGCAAAGCGACCTTCGATCCGGCGGTGCCCGGCGAGAACCTCGAACCGCTGTTCGAAACGATTTTGCAGCATATTCCCGAACCGAAGAGTTTCGGCAACGCGGACGCCCCGGCGCAGACCCTGATCTCCACCATCGACAGTGACCCCTATCTCGGTCGCCTCGGCGTCGGCAAGGTATTCGCCGGGTCCCTCAAACCCAATCAGAACGTCACGGTGTTCCGTCGGGACGAAAGCTTCTATGCGGCGCGCACACAGGGCGTCTTCGTCTACGAGGGACTGAAACGGGTTCCGGTCGAGGCCGCCTTTCCGGGCGATATCATCGCGGTCACCGGGCTTTCCGAAATCACCATCGGCGAGACGATCGCGACCGGCGAGAATCCGAAACCGATCCCCGCGCCGAAGGTGGACGAACCGACCCTGCAGATGACCTTCGCCGTCAATACGTCGCCGTTCGCCGGACGCGAGGGCCAGTTTTCCACGTCGCGAAAACTCCGCGAGCGATTGTTCAAGGAACTGGAGAAGAACGTCGCCCTCCGGGTTGAGGAGACCGACTCGCCGGAAGAGTTCCTGGTGTTCGGGCGCGGCGAACTGCACCTGGCCGTACTGATCGAACAGATGCGCCGCGAAGGCTACGAACTGCAGGTGTCGATGCCGGAAGTAATCACCCATGACGGCCCCAACGGACGTGAGGAACCGTACGAACGCGTGCTGATCTCGGTCGCCGAGGAGTATCAGGGCGCGGTCGTGCAGGCGCTGGGAGAACGCCGTGGCGAACTGATGGACCTGCGGCCCGGCGAACGCGGCGGGACCCGTCTCGAATTCGTCATGCCGACGCGCGGTCTTCTCGGATTCCGGTCGCGCTTCCTGACGCTCACCCGAGGCACCGGTGTCCTCTCCACCCTCTTCGAGGAGTTTCGTCCGTGGGCCGGGGAGATCTCCCATCGCAGCCAGGGGTCGCTGATCGCCTCCGAAAGCGGCACCACCACAACCTTCGGCCTTTCCAACGCCGAGGAGCGTGGCGAACTGTTCATCGGTTCCCAGATCGAGGTGTACGAGGGGATGATTGTCGGCAGGCATCAGCGGGAGGGTGACCTGGTCGTCAATGTCTGCAAGACGAAGCAGTTGACCAATATGCGGTCGTCCACCTCGGACGTGGCCATTCGCCTGACCAAACCGACGGAAATGAGCCTTGACCGCTCGCTCGAATATATCGGTCCGGACGAACTGGTGGAGATCACCCCGAAGAATGTCCGGATGCGCAAAAAGGAACTGAACGCCGGACTCCGCCGCAAAGCCGAAAAACGCGATCAGTGATCCGATGCAGGAATCGAAAATCCGTATCGCCGTCGTCGGCCTGCATTTCGGAGCCACCTTCGCCGCCATCTACCGGGAGCACCCGAATGTCGGCGAGGTCATCCTCTGCGACACCGATCCGCAACGACTCCATGAGGTGGGCGAGCGGATCGGGGCGGCCCGCCGTTTCGACAGCCTGGACCACGTTCTTGCGGAACCGGATATCGACGCCGTCCACCTGCTGACCCCGTTTCTCCTCCATGCCGAACAGGCGATCCGTGTCCTGAACGCCGGGAAGCACTGCGCCAGCGCCGTCTGCATGGGTTCCACTCCGGACGAACTCACCCGGATTGTCGAGACCCGGCGGCGAACCGGTCTGAACTACATGATGATGGAAACGGTCGTCTACTCGCGGGAGTTTCTCTTCGTCAAGGACCTGTACGACCGTGGTGAACTGGGCGAGCTGACGTTCCTGCGCGGCACCTACTTTCAGGATGTGGAGGGTTACCCCGCATACTGGAAAACCGTCCCGCCGATGCACTACGCCACCCATGCCGTCGCGCCGCTTCTGGCATTGACGAATACCCGCGCGACGAAGGTGAGTTGTCTCGGTTCCGGGCGGCTATCGGCCCGTCTGGAACCGACGGAGTTCAGCCCGTTTCGTCTGGAGACGGCGCTCTTCCGCCTGGAGAACACCGATGCCGCCGCGGAGGTGACCCGTTCCTGGTTTGAAACGGCGCGTCCCTACGTCGAAGCGTTCAGCGTCTACGGCACCAAACGAAGTTTCGAGTGGACTCAGTTATCGGGCGACAAACATTGCCTGTTCACGCTCGGGGAGACGGCGGTTCCGTTTGCCGGTCGCCCGGTCGCGGTCGAACGGATCGAGGTCCCGGATTACGCCGACCGTCTGCCGGAACCTCTGCGTCGGTTCACGGAATACGCGCACGACGGCGCGCACGGCGGCTCTCATCCCCATCTCGCCCATGAGTTCGTCCGCAGCATTATCGAGGCGCGTCCTCCGGCCATTGACGCCGTCACCGCCGCGAACTGGACCGCGCCCGGCCTCTACGCCCACGAATCCGCCCTGCGCGACGGCGAACCGGTCGTCATTCCGTCCTTCGGGTAGTCGGGGTAGTCGGGGGTGGTCGGAGTAGTCCGGACGCTCAGACCAGCAGATCGATCAGGGTGACGTCGTCGTTCTTCAGGCGTCCGGCGTCCCGTTCCGTTTTCAGAAAGGTTCGGAACGCTTCCGGAGTTTCCGGCAACTGGTTCCAGGGTTTGCGCTTCGCTTCGAACTCGGCGAGGAACCAGCTCGCCAGCGCGTCGGTCATGAAGAGAAAACGATCCCCGGACTCGAACTTTTCGCTGTAACGTACCACGGGCGGCAGTTTGCGCATCTGCCCGGCCCGTGTGGAAACCAGCGGCGGCCGATCATCAAACTTCGTGGATTTCGTCAGCGGAAAGGCGTAGCGGAGTTTGTTTCGCCGCACCAGAAAGACGCAGTTATCCCCGATCGAACGCGCCTCCCAGAGCAGTCGTTCGCGGTCGAATGTCACGACCAGCAGGGTCGCTTCGGAGCCGTTCTCAATCTTCTCCTGGGCGTGCCAGGTCGTCGCCCGCTCCTCCACCGACCGAAGCCATGCCGCGCCTTCCAGGGCCACGGCGCGCCAGACGTCCGCATCTCCGACCGGAAACGGGTGTTCGGTGAAATGCCCGACGAGTCGCTGCGCCCAATCCCTTGCATAGACGGCGGAGGAGGCACCATCCGCGACCGCGACCGTGAAAACCGGCAGATCCGTCGGCGTACAGGCCGACGCATCCTCGTATTGCGCTTCCGTGTTCCCGTCTTTCGGAGCGAAAAGCGTACGCAGGTTCGTTCGGGGAGGATCGGAAAGGGCCGACATTGGCTTTACCGTAGCTCCGAAGTGCGGGTACCGATATCGAGGAACTGCACCAGCGCCCGAAGGTCGGCGTTGAAGGCGAATCCGCGCGAGTTGTTGGTCACCGAAAACCCTTCGCGCCGTGCCTCGTCGACCAGTCTCGGCGGCAGCTGGCTACTCATTTCGAAAAGTCGCTGGGCGAACTCATCCGGCAGGCCAACCTGCGTATCCGGAAATTCGATCGGACGCTTCGCCAGGCCGGAGATATGTATATTGAAAAACAGCACGTTGCCGTCGTTGGTACGGATCTGTTTGAGCTGTTCGGAGGCATAGACCGGGCTGCCGTCGGTCGGTTCCCCGTCGGAGATGTTGATGACCACCGGCGGATACGAGAGTGGGTACAATTCGCACCAGGCGCGTACCGCCCGCGCCGCCTCCTCCACCGCCGCCGTCATCGGCGTATTGCCATTGGCGCTCGGTTCGAACCAGACGGGAAAACGCACCGTTCGTTCCACCAGGCCGCCCGTGCCGTCCTCCTCCTTGCGGGTTCGCTGCTCGACCCGCAGGGGATTGTCGGCAATCTCCGAGATCGGGACGAACTGACGGTTCGCCAGAACGCCGCTGAATCCGCTTCGCACCGAACCGCCGTAGCCGATCACGCCGACCTGAAAATAATCGCGAACGTCCTCGCCTTTGGCGCAACGCAGTACCAGCGTGGAAAGAAGACGATTGATGGCGTCCGCAACCGCGTCGCATTTCCGCTTTCCCGCATCGATCCCCCAGGCATCGTCCATCGACCCGCTCTGATCGATGAGAAAGAAGAAGGCGGTCGGTTTGGCGCGGTTGATTTCGGCTGAATAGGGCATACGGTATTGTATCCTCGGTTACTTCGTGCCGCCAAATCGGTCGGACGCGCGGCGCAATCTTCCTTCTATCGGAAACGGAACAACGAGACGAAGAATTGAAGGAGGTTTTCCTCCCCCATCTGCGACAATCGCTGATTCAGTTCGTCATGAACCCCCTGGAGTCCTTGTCGTTCCCGTTCCAGTTCCTCCGACTCACGCCGTAAGGCGCGGCGCGTGTTGGCCACCTGTTCGTAATCGTTGCGCGCGGCCTGCATCGCCGATTGCCGGACGGATTTTAACTGTTCCCGCGCCCCGCCGGACATCTCGGCGATGCTCTGTGTGGAGATATCGGCCAGCGATCCGATCTGACGATCGTTCAAAAACTGCCATTCCTCCGGAGTTAATCGCAGTTCGTTTCGAAACTCCTCGATGGACAGGGTCTTGAGTCGGGCGGCGACAAAGGCAACGGCCGAAAGATTCGCCGGATTCCGGTTCAATTCGTGAAAACTGTTTCGGCTTCGGATCAGTTCGTCGTAATTGACCTGAAGTTGATCCGTGGTCCGTGCGATGGCCTCCGTCACTTCGATACCATCCAGGTTTCGGGGCCAGAGAAAGTACGTCACCGCCGTTCCCGCCGGAAGCAGGAACATCGAAAGAAAGCGAAAACCGAACGAATCGGCGCCCGATTGGAGAAAGGGCAGCAGGTTCGGGTCGATCCAGAGAACGGTCATCCCGCCGTAGAACGACAGTGCGCTCACCCGGTGGATTCCCTCCCGCACTTTCTGGCGGCGCAACGCGCCACGAATCGCGTCGAACCATTGCCGTCCACGGGTAACGACGGGAGCCAGTTCGGTTTCCGCTCCGATGGTCACCAGCGGGGCGTTGACCACCGGTTCCTCCTCGGTCCGCACCGGCGATGCGGAGAGCGGTTCCGATCGCATCTCCGACCGGCCCAGCACGAGACCGCGCCGGGCCGCGATCTTCTCGAACACGGTACGAGGTATCGCCGGCGGAATGGCGCCCGCCCAGCACGCGCTCTCCAGCTCCTGAAGCAGAGGAATCAGGTCGCGTTCCTGTTCGGCGATCAGTCGAACGGTGGAAAACGCGTCCGAACGGGCGGGGTCCTCGAGGTCCTGCTGATGAAACACAAGGGCGTCGCCATCGCAGAACGAATCCCAGAGGGTCGGTTCGACGGCCAGGGTCACCAGCGCGGTCTGAATGAGGAGACAGGAGAAATGATCCAGTTCCGGCCCGTAATCCCGACCTTCCCGGTTCGGATTCTGGTAGTTCGGATGGCCCCTCTCGGCCGGCGGCATGCCGTGGAGTTCCGGGACATACATTCCGTCGTAATCGACCAGCGTCACACGGCGTCCGTTCTCCGACACGAGCAGATTGTCATGCTGCCAGTCACCGTGGGAGATGCCCGCCGCATTCAAACGCGCCAGAACGTCGCTGAGGGTCGCGGCGAGCGTCAGCAGGGCGGACGGATCGTTCCGATGCTTCTCCACCCAGGCGCCGATCGGTTCGCCCGCCGCCCAGCCCATGACGAGCGCCGGATAGACGCTTCTTCCGACCTTGATGCCGTCCGGCAGATAACGAAAGGGAACGAACAGGTCCGAGATACGACGATCCCTGAGGCGCGGCAAGAGGGCGGCGTAGCGCAGGCTGCGCATGGCTTCCCCCTCCGGCGAGGAGGTGAAACAGCGCAACGCCCAGACCGTGCTGTCCGTGGCCGCCAGCCGAAAAACCACGGCAAACCGTCCGGTATACGCCAGCGGCAGCCCCCTCCGGTTCATCGTAACGGTGGCTCCGTACAATGCGGGGTCGTCCAGGCAATCCGCGGGATTCTGAATCGCCTCCAGGTAGGCGACGGCGTCGGGCCACTTCTCCACCGCAGGCTCGGAAACGCCGGATTCGGTTACCGAGGTTTCCGTCCGCGGAAGGGAGGTCGTCAGCGTTTCCGGCTCGTTCAGACGCAGCATCGAATCGGTCTCCTTCGTTCCCGCGACCGCGTTCGGGCCGCCGGTCGCCTCTCAGGGTTGGGAGTTCGCGGTGGTCCCTTCCACACCGAAAAGACGTCGGACATAGGTCCGGAAAGACGTCTCCGGGAAGTTGTCCCGTTCCCGCTTCAGGTGAGCCAGATGCCGCTCGAACTCTGCGACTTCGTGCCGCAACCGTGACACCTCGGCCGGCGCATACCGACCGCCGCCCATATTTTTCCGGTACTCGGCCGCGGCTTCGTCCTCGCGCTCCTGACACCAGTTCAACAGGGCCGTCATCTGGTGCGGTGGAATTCCGTTCACCGTTCCGCGCTTCAGGAGGTCCTGGGCATTGTCGATGCCCGCCTCGCGCAGGACGCGCAGAGTCGACACCTTGACACCGGGCACCGTCAGTACGCGGTTGATCGACGTCTGACGCATCTTCTCCTGAACGAAGTCGCTGACATTCGTCATTCCGGAACTGGCGAGTTGGCCGCCCTTATCCGCGATCTGGCGTTTTCGCTTATCGATCAGATCGTTCATCTTTTCGATTTCGAGTGTCAGTTCGTCGTAAATCATCTTTCGGGGCCAGCGCGAAAAGCCCAGAGAGCCCAGGTTCACCAGTAAAGCGAACAGGGGACCGGCCAGGAAAAAGCGCAGTCCGTTGTTCTGCGCGAAAACCAGAGCGAGGGTCACCACGATGCAAAGGGCGAGTCCGAACCGCCAGGAGTTCAGGTGATTCTCCTCAGCCCGCAGGGTTTCGACCGAATGAGCGCGTTCGATATAGTCGAACGACTCCTGCGTTGCGACGGCGACGATGCGGGGACGCGCGGCAGACGTCTGGCTGACATTGGATTTGACGACCTCCGGCAGTGTCCACCATTGCCGCGGGCCGACCGAGTTCCCGACGACCGTCGTCTTCGGATCGAACGTCATCTCCGATTTGACCGATTCCACCCATGCGGACGCCAGCCTGATCGGATCGTACGTTTTGGAATCGAGTTCCTCGGTGGGCACATCGATTCCCGGCAGCAGTGTGCTCATCGCCCCGGCGTGACAGGCGTCCTCCAGACGCGCGACGGCATCGGCCAGGAGTTCGTCCTGATCCAGTTCCGCCAGCGCTTTCAGTTCCACGAAAACCGGTGATTCGCCGGGATTCACGAAATCGGATCGCTGGAACAGCAGGGATTCGCCGTCCGAGTACTTATCCCACAGTTCCGCGTTCCCGGCAATTCCGAGCAGGGAAGTCTGGATGACCAGACAGGCGAACCGATCGAGACCGGGACCGAAGTGATCGGCGGTCCGGGCCGGGTGCTGGTAGTTGGGATGCCCGATCTCCTCGCTTCGTTGTCCGGCGAGTTCGGGGACGAACATCCCGTCGTAATCGACCAGGGTCAGTCGCCGTCCCTCGTCGGCCACCAGCAGGTTGTCATGCTGCCAGTCGCCATGCGCGATTCCCTCCGCTTCGAGTTTCGCGAGCAGTGCGGAGAGCGAACCGCAAAGGGTGCGCAACGCTTCCGGGTTCGACCGATGGTTCTCGATCCAGCGTCCGAGGGGCTCGCCCGAGGCCCAGCGCATGGCGAGCGCCGGATAGAAGTGACGCCCGACCTTGATGCCTCGCTCCATGTAGCGAAACGGAACGAAGATATTCCGGTGCGCTTCGGCATATTTCTGAATCAACTGGTAACGGGCTGCGCGGGCGGTGCCGTCCCCATCGCCGGGCGTTGTGAAACACCGCAACGCCCAGGGTTCGCCATCCTCGGTTTGCAGACGGAAGACGACGGCGAAACGACCGGCATAGGTAACCGGCAGGCCGCGCCGATCGGTATGAACCCGGGCATTTTGAAAGGCGGCGTCCGTCAGGGAGAAGGAAGGATTTTGAATGGATTCCTGGTACGCAACCGCATCCGGCCACGACAGGCGCGCAGGCGTGGAGGCACCGGCGGACGTGTAGTTGCGTGTTTCCGTCTCTTTCCACTGTTGAAACCGCATTCGTTACCCTAGCTCCAGTATACGGCATTTCCCGGAGATTGCCGTCCGGCGTCCCGAAGCCCGGTCCGCGATCGCCGTTTAAAGATCGCTAAAATACGTATAAATGGAGTCCCCGCTGCCCGGAAGCCCTTCATGGCCGAAATCGGGATAGACGACCAGGCTCTTCGGGCCGGTGACCCGGTTGTAGGCGGCGAACTGCGTCGAGGGCGGACAGATCGTGTCCATGAGACCGACATACATCCGGAGGTCGCAACGGATTCGGTCGGCAAGATGCTGGCAATCAATATACCCGAGGGCCTGGAAGATATCCTCCTCTCGCTCATGACGCGGATCAAAAAGGCGGAAAAAAGTATTCAGTTCCTCGTAAGCCCCTTTTGCCAGGTCCATCTCCCAAACGCGCCGGTAATCGCAAAGGAACGGAAAGACCGAGGCGGCCTTTTTCAGGCCGGGGGTCAAAGCGGCGCAGGCCAGGGTCAGTGCGCCGCCCTGCGATCCGCCGGTCGCCCCGACACGCTCCGCGTCCGTCTCCTCGAAACCCATCACCACCCGCGCCAGTTGCGCCGTGTCCAGAAAAACCTGACGGTAGTACAATTTCTCCGGTCGGCCGTTCAAGGCGTCGTTCAGACCGCGAATGATATGCCCGCGCAAGGTGTTCCCGGTCACGCCGCCCGGGTCCTCGGAAAGTCCGCCCTGCCCACGGCAATCCAACGCCGCCACCTGATAGCCACGGGCGACATGCGATAGTTTATCGTGCCACTCCCCGCTGTTTCCGCTGTAGCCATGGAACATCAGGATTGCCGGACCGGGCGCGGGACGCGATGTCGGTCGGAGGTATTTCGCGTGGAGACGCGCGCCGCCGACCCCGGTGAAGTACAGGTGGAAGCACTCGGCGAACGGCGCGGAGAAATCGGCCGGCCTCAGTTCCGGGTCAGGATCGGTCGCCGCCAGTTCGGCCAGGGCGTTCTCCCAGTAGGCGTCGAAATCGGCGGGCTTCGGGTTTCGTCCGCGATATTCCTTTAACTTTTCCGGCGGAAGATCGATAAGGGGCATGGCATTTCCTCAATGATCGAAGGATCGGTAACGTTCGGTACGAATAACGTTCGATACGAATGCTGTTGACCCATTCGCCAGGCAGGGGCGCGAATCATTCCGAAATTCGACCGCGTACCGTAACGTTTTCGGGCGTCGATGCCTCTCATTATTCACAGGACAATTTTCGGCGCATTTCGTGGATTCGATCGTCGCTCCTCGTCATTGGACAGGAAAACCCGAGCCGGACGGGCACGGAAGGAAAGAGGTATCCGCATGAGAACTCGTCATCAGGCAGTCCTATCCCTGGCCCTACTCTATGTTCTTGTCCTTTGCGGTCTGGCAATGGTCGGACCGCTGCGGGTCGCCGGAGCCTACCTCCGCGACCTGATTCAGGGCTCCGGTCGCGTCATCCGGCAGAACCGCCCGGTCACGGCTTTTCACGCCGTGCAGGTGACCGGCATCGGCGAACTGGAAGCCGTCCAGGGCACGGACCATTCACTGGTGGTCGAAGCCGAGGATAACCTCGGTCCGCTGTTCGAATGCGAGGTCCGGGACGGTTGCCTGCGGATTCGACTGGAACAGGATGCCCGGATCCGTCCTACCCGGCCGGTCCGATTCCTGGTGTCGGCGAAAAAGCTGGACCGGATCGAGCTGACCGGCGCCGCGACCGCCCGTCTGTCCGCTCTCCGGGGAGATTCTCTGGATGTCAGCGTGGTCGGCGCGAGCAAGGCGGAGATCACCGAAATCGACGTCCGGGAACTGTCAACGAAAGCGGCCGGGGCATCTACCGTACGGGTCACCGGTCAGACCGATCGTCAGACGGTCTCCCTCACCGGCGCATCCCGTTTTCAGGGCGGGGAGTTGCGCTCCGGAACCGCCGTGGTCAATACCGGCGGCGCCAGTGCGGCGACCGTCCGGGTCGAGAATACCCTGACGGCGAGCGCCCGCGGCGCCTCCTCCATTTCGTATCGAGGCAATCCCAAAGTAACGGCGACGACGTCCGGCCCGTCTCGTATCTCCGGCGAGTAATTCTCCCGCGAATTTGCTGCGGAGCCGTTACCATCGGACGGATTTTTCGTTCTCATGGTATATGCTGCGACGCGAATTCTGTTTTTACCTGACGGCGCTTCTGGTGCCGGACGACGCCCCGCCCGCGCCGACCGCCGACCGACTCTACGCCGATGCCTGCCATGATCTCAAGCTGGGAAAGCGTTACGAGCGGATCGCCGGATGGCTCCGGCAGGCGCAAAATCTTTCGCCGACCGATTACCGGATTTCGCTGGCGCTCGCCTGCGCGCTCTGTGGTCGGTACGCCAGTCTGAACTATGCGGCGGCGTTCACCCTCCTGCTGACGACGGCGAAACAACGGTTCCCGCGAGAACTGGCCGAATGGGAGGCCGCCCAGAAGGACCCGGACAGCGAGGAACACGGCGATCCGAAACCGGAACCGCCGCCCCACCGGGTCTTCCTCTGCAAGGACGACAACATGCGTCCGATCCTGGAAACCCCCGAGGATCGAAAACGACATGACGCACGGGTCGAGTCACTCCGGAAGGAGGCTCGCGCCGCCTGGGAACGGGCCGGGAAGCAGGCCGGAACGGACCGGGAAAAAGCCGAGGTGGCGTTCTACCGTGGCTGGTGTCTGCGTCTACTGATGGAATATCCGGCCGAATATTCGTACCCGGCCGCTAACGAGGGCGAAGAACCGGAATACAGTCGTTTTCGTGAACCGCAGAACGAGGATTCGGAGGCGGCGGAGGCGGCGGAGACACCCGAACCGGAAAAACCGGAACACGTCGAAATGGTCGCCGCGTTCCGGGAAGCCGTTCGCCTCGCTCCGGAGAATGCGACGTACTGGCAATCCCTCGGAGAGGTCCTCGGAGGCAAGGAGGCCGACGCCGCCTTTCAAAAATCCCTCGCCCTCGCCCCGCGCAACCCGGCATTATGGTTCGGGCGCTACCGGTCGAACCTTTTGACGATGCGGAACGACTCCGGGAGGATCACCCCCGAAGGCAGGGCGTTTCTCCGGCAGGCGAAGCGATTCGATCCGGACAACGGAATCCATTCTCTCCTGGAGGCGCATCACCTTCTCGCGGAGACCGATTTCGAACGGTATCACAACGAATCGCGGATGCCTCCGGGCGGCGAAACCGCGCCGCGCAAACCGTATCGCCTGAATGCCGACGCCCTGCGGACCGCCGAACAGGCGATGGCGCTGGTTCGTGAGGGAACCGCCAAACCGATCCGGCCGCTTCGCGCCGCATCGTCCGTTCCTCGACTCCTTGCCGTTCCATGGAATTATGCCTTTCGTGATACGGAAGCCTTTCCGGAGATGGCTCGTTTCCGGAGTCTGGCGCGGGCTATTTCCGGCATCGCTCTTTTCCACAGCCAACAGGGAAATCTCGAGGCGGCAGAGAAGGACTGCGCCTTGATTGTCGGTCTTGGCGCGACCGTCGCCGGGGAGTGGACGGTGCGGGAGAATCCCCGCGTCACCCCGACCGTCCTGTATAACCTGGTCGGTATCGCCATTTCCGCGATCGGGTACCGATTGACGGAGGAGATCGCCCGGGCATCCGGCGATCCGGTGAAATACCGTCAGGCGACCGACGCACAGCAGGCGTTCCGGGAACGTTCGGCCGCCTTTCGTGGGGCGTTGCAGGCGAATCTGAATTCCGTGACCGAGTTCGATTACTACTGATTCCGGCGGCGCCGATTTTGACGGCGGCGGACGTTGAAAATCGCACGGCGCAACGTGGCGGTTTGCCGATATACTGTGTACATTCGATCCGGACGCGCCGGTTTTCAGGAGGCAGTCACATGTTCGATATCGTGCGTGAGTTATGTTTCACCGTCACGCGATGGGAGCCTTCCCCCGTGATCCTCTGGATGATGGCGCTGGTTGCCATCATTTTCGCCACCACCGTTCATGAGTTCGGTCACGCCTGGATGGCGGACCGCCTGGGCGATCCGGGGCCGCGGGAACAGAAGCGGGTCACGCTCAACCCGCTGGCCCATCTCGATCCGCTGGGAACGCTGTTGCTGGTCGTTTCCATGCTGATCGGTTTCCCGATCGGTTGGGGGAAGCCCGTTCGTACCGACCCGGAAAAATATCGTTGCGGGGCGAAAAGGGGCATCGCCTGGGTGGCCGCGGCCGGCCCGCTGATGAACCTGCTGACCGCCGTCGTCCTTGCGCCGATCACACGGTTTGTGATGGCGGGCGGGATCGGGCGGGACGAGAACGCGATGTACGTTCTGCTCTTCCTCTTTATCGCGATGCTCGTCAACCTGGGTCTGTTCGCTTTTAATCTGGTCCCGATCCACCCGCTGGACGGTTCCCATATCGTCTCCAGCTTTCTTCCGGAGTCGCTGGCCGTTCCTTACCGCGGCTTCATGCAGCGCTACGGCGTCTACCTCCTGCTGATACTGACCTACACCGGCACTCTGGGACAATTTGTCGCGCCGATCGTTCTGACCCTGCTCAAGATTCTTCTTGGCCTCTGATCGGAACGTCACAACGACCCGAAGGCCCGCCCTTTTCGGCGGGCCTTTCGTCGTTTCGGCTATTGCCCCGAAGCGGGCGTTGAAGTATACTTAAACAGTTCGTCGTTCCGGTTATCGTTGTCGGATGGACCGTTACCCATGCTCCGAAGCCATCGGCCCTTTTTGTCGCACGTGAACGTGGTTCGCCGCCTCGGCGTCGCGCTACCCCTGCTGTCGCTGCTCTCCCTGGTGATTCTGGCGGCGGCCGCGCCGAAACGGGTCAGCTATCAGGAGACCGTCGCCCCGCTTCTGCGGATTCACTGTTCCGGTTGCCACACCAAAACCTCGGCCGCCGGCGGTCTTTCGCTGGATACGCCCGACGTTCTGCGCAACGGCGGAACGAAGTTCGGCAGAAAGATTGTCGTTCCGGGCAAACCCGCCGCGTCGGCGCTCGTCGGTTACCTGCGCGGCACCCATCAGCCGCAGATGCCGATGGGCGGACACCCGCTGACGGAGGCGCAGATTCGGACCGTCGAGCGCTGGATCGCGGAAGGCGCGACCATCGATGCCGAAAAACTCGAATGGCCGTACGTTCCGATCGCCAGGGTCACCCCGCCCGCCGTCGCCGGCAACGTCTCTCATCCGATCGATCGCTTCGTTCTGGCGAAACTGCGTGCGAAAGGGCTGACACCGGCTCCGCCCGCGCCGAAAGTCGCTCTGATCCGACGGCTGTACCTCGATCTGGTCGGGATGCCGCCGACCCCGCAGGAGACGGACGCCTTCTTCGCCGATACCTCGCCGAACGCCTACGAAAATCTGGTGGACCGCCTGCTCGCGGACCCACGGTTCGGCGAACGCTGGGCGCGACACTGGCTCGACCTGGTCCGCTTCGCCGAGACGCACGGCTTCGAAGCGGATAACATCCGGGCACGGGCCTGGCGATACCGCGATTACGTCATCCGCGCGTTCAACGTCGACAAACCCTACGACCGTTTTCTGCAGGAGCAGGTGGCGGGCGACGAGCTTTTCCCGAAGGACCCGGATGCCTGGATCGCGACCGGATTCCTGCGTCTCGGCAGCTACGACGAACTCTCCACCGATCCGCCCGGTCGGCGACAGGAGACTCTGAACGATGCCACGGATACTCTCAGTTCCGCCGTTCTGGGCATGACCGTCGGTTGCGCCCGCTGTCACGACCATAAGTACGACCGCATCTCTCAGCGCGATTACTACCGACTGCAGGCGTTCTTCGTCAATACGGAATGGCGGGAGCAGTCGCTTCCGGGCGAGGTCGACCCGCCCGCGGTCATCGAAGAGCGCGATCGGGCGCGGCAGGAACGAAAAGCCGCCGAGGAGGCGCTCGACCGTTTCCGCGCCGAGGTTCGAACGGCCATGCAAAAGGCCGACGCGAACGATGAGGCGATCGATAAATGGCTGTCGGACGCCTCCCGAAAGGACCGAAAGGAAACCTGGGACGGGCTGCGCGCGAAGCGAGATGACGTGGTACGCCGTTTGCACCCGATCGATGCGGTCGCCGAAACGGTGACCGACCGGAACGCCGAACCGCCCAAACATCATGTGTTGGTGCGCGGTAACCTGACAACCCCCGGTGAGGCGATCACGCCCGGCTTTATCGCGGCGTTCAGCGGCGGCAAGGAGCAGGAAGCGGTCTTCGCCAAACCTGAGGACGGGCGAACCTCCGGGGCGCGATCCGCCCTGGCCGCCTGGCTCACGTCGCCACGGAACCCGATGACGGCGCGGGTGATTGTCAATCGGCTCTGGCAGCACCACTTCGGCGTCGGACTGGTCGGCACCCCCTCCGACTTCGGCGTGAACAGTGAAAAGACCGCCTATCCGGAACTGGTCGACTACCTCGCCGGGGAGTTGATCCGGAGGAAATGGAGTCTGAAGGCGATACACCGCCTGATCCTGACCTCCGCCACCTACCGGCAGAGCGCCATGCCCACGGCCAAAGCAAAGGCGGTCGACCCGGCCAACCGTCTGTTCCGAAGTCAGAACCGCCAGCGACTGGAAGCGGAAGCGATCCGCGACAGCGTTCTCTCGGTCAGCGGCGGACTGAACCCGGAACGGGGCGGCCCGAGCATCTACCCGGCGTTGAGCGCCGAGGTTCTTTCCACCGGTTCCACCCGTAAGTGGGGCAGTTCGCCGGAGGATCAGCAGCGTCGACGGACCATTTATGTCTTCCAGCGTCGCTCGCTCGCTCTGCCGATCGCCGAGGTGTTCGACGGTCCCGACATGGTGAACTCCTGTCCGCGCCGCAACACCACCACGATCGCTCCGCAGGCGTTGGCCCTGTTCAACGGCGAGTTCGTGTGGAACGAATCGCGCCGTTTCGCCGACCGCCTGCTGGCCGAGGAAGCGACGACCGCGACGCGGATCACTCGCGCCTACCGAACGGCGCTGGTCCGCCGCCCGACGGACGAGGAGCTTCGACAGGCAACTTTGTTCCTCGAACGCAAACGTCGGCTGCACCAGGAGGAAGGGCAGTCCGCCGCCGAGAGGATGGCCTGGGCCGATCTCTGTCACGTTCTGTTCAACACCAATGAGTTTGTCTACGCCGATTGACAGGAGCCGAAGAACCACGATGCAGCGACCACCCCATTTTGGCAACGCCCACTCCCGGCGCGATTTTCTTCTTCGCGCCGGGGTCGGGTTCGGTAGTCTCGCGCTTTCCGCCCTTCTGGCCGAGGAAGCTCAGGCCACCGACGGCCGGCCCGGCCCGCTGTCGCCCAAACGCCCGATGGTTCCGGCGCGGGCCAAATCGGTTATCTTCCTGTTCATGTACGGCGGTCCGAGCCAGATGGACACGTTCGATCCGAAGCCGGAGTTGACACGCTTCGACGGCAAGACCATGAAGGTCGCCCTGCCGAACGCCGGCGAGGTGAAAACGTTCGGCGGCGCGAACAGCGGCAGCGTGCCTTTGATGAAAAGCCCGTTCGCGTTCAAAAAGTACGGAAAGTCGGGCATCGAAGTCAGCGAACTCTATCCCCATGTCGGCGAATGCGTCGACGATATCTGCTTTTTCCGGTCGATCTATGGCGATTCCAACAATCATGCGCCCGCCCTGTTCGAAATGAACACCGGAACGATCCTTCAGGGATCGCCGGCCATGGGGTCCTGGGTCACCTACGGTCTCGGATCGGAGAACCGGAACCTGCCGGGGTTCGTGGTGATGCTGGACTCGCGCGGCGGTCCGATCGGCGGCGCGCCGAACTGGGCCTCGGGGTATATGCCGGCGACCTATCAGGGAACGGTCTTCCGGGCCGCCGGAACCCCGATTCTGGACCTGAAGCCCGGCAAGGGGGTCAGCGACGCGTCACAGAAAGCGGACCTGGAGTTTCTGGGACGGCTCAACCGCGAGCATCTGGCGGCGCGACCCGGCGACAGCGAACTCGAAGCGCGGATCGCGTCCTACGAACTCGCGTACCGCATGCAGATGTCCGCACCGGAAGCGGTCGATCTGTCGAAGGAATCGGAGGAGACGAAGGCTCTCTACGGCCTGGACCGACCGGAAACCGAAGAGTTCGGGCGTAAGTGTCTCCTGGCCCGCCGCCTGGTGGAGCGCGGCGTCCGCTTCATTCAGCTGTACTCCGGCGGCGGTCACGGTGACGATACCTGGGATGCCCATGGCGATATCGTCGGCAACCACCGAAAGCACGCCGGTTCGACCGATAAACCGATCGCCGGCCTGCTGACCGATTTGAAACGCCGTGGTCTGCTGGACTCGACGCTCATAATCTGGGCGGGGGAGTTCGGGCGCATGCCGATTTCTCAGGGAGGGTCCGGTCGAGACCATAATCCCGGCGTACAGACGGTCTGGATGGCGGGCGGCGGTATCAAAGGCGGTCAGGTTATCGGTTCCTCCGACGACGTCGGCTACAAGACCGGCAACGACCCCTACCATATCCGCGATATGCACGCGACCGTTCTGCGCGCCGTCGGACTGGATGATATGAAACTCACCTATCTTTTCAACGGACGCTTCCAGCGGTTGACCGGCAACGGAGGCGTCGTCATAAGGAACGCTCTGGCATGAAACAACGACTCGTTTCGCTTCTCGCTCCGACCGCCGTTCTCCTGACCGTCGCTGGCCTTGCCTCCGCCGCGCCGTCGGCAGAACCGCCCGTCTTTCCCGCGCCCGGCGTCGTGCAGTTCGGCGACGGACCGGACGGCACGGTGAAGGACGGAAAACCGGTGGCGAAGGGCTGGACACCACTATTCGACGGCAGGTCGCTGAAAGGGTGGGTCGGCGAAAAGGGTTACTGGGAGGTCAAGGACGGAGCGATCGTCGGCGATAAGAAGGGCGAGACGCCGCACCACCATTACCTGTTCACCGACCGGGACTACTCCGACTTCGAACTGCACATCGATGTGAAAATGGTCGGCTACAACAGCGGGGTCTGTACCCGGATTCAGCCGAAATCTTTCGATGATGTTCCGGGGTATCAGGTCGATATGGGGGAAGGGTACTGGGGCTGTCTCTGGGATGAGCATCACCGCCAGAGGAAGATTTTCGACTTCCCGAAAGAGGAGGCGGACCGGATTTTGCGTCCCGGCGACTGGAACCACTATTACATCCGCCATGTGGGCAGCCGGGTGACGATTTACCTCAACGGCGTCAAAACGGCGGACGGTGACGATCCGGGCGGTTTTCCGAGCGGACCGATCGGTTTCCAGCTTTGCCACGGACCGAACACCGTCGCGAGTTTCCGAAATATCTACATCAAACCGCTGAAGAAGCCGACGAAAGGCACCGCGCCGACGCCGCCCGAAACGGTTGTCCCGTAAGGTCGCACCGGTCCGCCGTTCTCAGGCGACGGCGGACAGGGCGCGGGCGATGGCATCGACATCGTAGACGCACCCGCCCCAGGTGCCCCCGCTGGCATTCTGCAATAGCGCCCAGAGACGGGTGTCGTCCGGCAGGTCCGGGTCCGGCGCGAGATCGGGATGCGGCGTCCGCTGCGCGAGAACCCTGCTCCCCTCCTCCGCGCCGAACAGCGTCTCGCCGGTTCCGACCAGCTGGATGCTTCCTTCCAGCGTGTTTCGATCGATGAGGATCTCGATCCGGTCGCCGTCCCGGACTCTGCCGATCGGGCCGCCCGCCAGCGCCTCCGGGCCGATATGTCCGATGCAGGCGCCGGTCGAGACGCCGGAGAAACGCGCATCGGTCAAAACGGCGACCGTTTTCCCATACGGGACATATTTTAACGCCGACGTGATCTGGTACGTCTCCTCCATCCCGGAACCCATCGGTCCCCGGCAGATCAGAACGATCACATCTCCCGCTTCGATGCGTCGACCGTCCGCGGACGTTCCCTTGATGGCGGCGATGGCATCGCGTTCGGTGACGAAGACCCGGGCCGGGCCGACCTTGCGATAGACGCCGTCCGCATCGACCACCGACGGATCGATGGCGGTCGCCTTGATCACCGACCCCTGCGGGGCGAGATTTCCGACCGGGAAACAGACGGTCGAGGTGAGTCCCCGTTGTGTCGCGCGTTCCGGCGAGAGAATGACCTCGTCCGGATCGACGCCGTCCTTATCGCGCAGAACCTGACGCAATCGTTCCCGGCGTTCGGATCGTTCCCACTCCGCCAGGTTCTCACCGACGGTTTTCCCGGTCACGGTCAGGCAATCCGTGTGCAGCAGGCCGAGCCGACGCAGGTGGAGCATCACTTCGGGAACGCCTCCGGCGAGGAAGAACCGGACGGTCGGATGGTCGGTCGGGCCATTGGGCAGGACATCGACCAGGCGCGGTACTGCGCGATTGACGCGAATCCAGTCCTGCACGGTCGGACGTCGGCATTTCGCCGCGTAGGCGATGGCGGGAAGATGCAACAGGAGATTGGTCGAACCGCCGCAGGCCGCGTGGACGTACATCGCGTTCTCGACCGCCGCGTCGGTGAGGATATCGCCGGTCGTGATGCCGCGCGTTTCGAGTTCGAGCAGGGCGCGAGCGGACTGGCGGGCCATTTCGAGCCAGATCGGCTGACCGGACGGCGCGAGAGCGGCATGGGTCACGGTCAGGCCGAGCCCTTCCCCGACCGCCTGGGCGGTCGCGGCGGTCCCGAAGAACTGGCAGCCGCCCCCCGGCGTCGCGCAGGCGCGACATCCGGCTTCCGCCGCCTCTTTTAGGGTGATCAGGCCGTGCGCGAATCTGGCCCCGATGGTCTGCACCTTGCCGGCATCCTCCCCGCGCGTTGGCGGCAGGGTCACGCCGCCCGGAACCAGAACGGTCGGGAGTCCGTGCTGTGCGGCGAGGGCGATCATCATCGCCGGGAGTCCCTTGTCGCAGGTCGCGACGCCGAGGACGCCCTTGCGGGTCGGCAGCGAGCGGATCAGGCGGCGAAAGACCAGGGCGGCGTCGTTGCGGTACGGCAGGGAGTCCATCATGCCGACCGTTCCCTGGGTCCGCCCGTCGCAGGGATCGGAGACGAACCCGGCAAACGGGATCGCCCCGGCGGTCGTCAGGGTTTCCGCCGCCGCCTTCATCAGCAGGCCGACCTCCCAGTGCCCGGTGTGGTAACCGAGGGCGATCGGAGTTCCGTCTTCGGCGCGAATACCGCCCTGGGTCGAGAGGATCAGGAACTCGCGGCGGTCGAGGCGGGCCGGGTCCCAGCCCATCCCGGCATTTTGCGAAAGCCCGAAAATATCACCGGAGGGTCGGCGGAGCAGCATCTCTTCGGTCAGAGGGAGTTCGCCGGCGGGACCGGCGGCGGTCGTCGCGACATCAAACAGGTCATCGTTCATGGACAGCATGGACAGGGTTCCCGGATCGTTGGGTTTCGGAGGCGTTTCGTTCGGATTGTATCATTCGGCCGTTTCCCGACGGCACGTTTCCTTGACAAGCGTTCCGTGGGTCGGCTACACTTTTGATAGCGGAGAAATTGCAATACGAAACGGCAGGCGACGTGGCCCGTGCCGTCCTCCCAGGAGCAAATTCATGATTGTCGCCACCAAACAACTTTTCGCGCATGCCTACGGCAACTATGCGCTGGGCGCCTATAACATCAATAACCTCGAACAGATCATGGGTCTGTTCCGGGGCAACGTCGACAGCAAGGCCCCGTTCATTATCCAGATCTCCAAGGGTGCGCGCGCCTACACCGATAAACGGATGCTGGAAGCCATGATCCGCGCCGCCGAGGAGATTTTCCCCGAAGCCATCTTCGCCGTCCATCTGGACCATGGCGACGAGCAGACCTGCTACGAATGCATCGAGTCCGGCTTCTACTCGTCGGTCATGATCGATGCCTCCCACGATCCGTTTGATGAGAACGTCGCGATCACCAAACGAGTGGTGGATGCCGCCCATGCGCGCGGCATCTCCGTCGAGGCGGAGCTTGGCATGCTCGGCGGCGTCGAGGAGGATATCAAGGTCGATGAGAAGCACGCGATGCTGACCGACCCGGACGAGGCGAAACTGTTCGTCGAACGATCGGGCTGCGACTCGCTGGCCTGCGCCATCGGCACTTCCCACGGCGCGTACAAGTTCTCGGGCGGTCAGGGCATTCACTTCGACCGGGTCGAGGCGATCCGGAAACAGCTTCCCGGCTTCCCGCTGGTCATGCACGGTTCCTCCTCGGTTCCGCAGGACGAAGTGAAGCGGATCAACGAGGCGGGCGGCGCGCTGAAGGAAGGCGCGAAGGGCGTCGACCCGGCGCAGTACCTCCCCGCCGCGAAACTCGGCGTCTGCAAGGTCAACATCGATACGGACGGCCGCCTGGTCTGGACCCGGGTGCATCGTGAGTTCTTCCGCGACAAACCGAGCGAGTTCGACCTTCGCCCGCCGGGTAAGGTTTTCATGGCCGAGTACGCAAAATTTATCGCCTCGCGCAACGAACTGCTCGGTTCCGCCGGCCAGTTGGATTCCGTCCGCGAGTACCTGAACGCGCAGAAGTAAACGTCCCGACGAAACGCCCCACCGTTTCAGCGAAAACCGCCGGAGGTCTCCGGCGGTTTTTGTCGTTGGGCGATCCGATCTTTCCGGACCCCTTCGGAAAATTATCGATTATTTTGTCGGCGGGGTCGAAGAAAACCAACGATCACCTGATGCAACTCCTCGCGGACGGAGTCGTTTCACGCGATACCACCTGGATCCATCCGGAGAACAAAGAACGATTGCGGTCGTCTCCGGCGGACGATTCGGGCGGTTTGTCATGATATAACAAGGTTTCGTATGAACCTTACGGAACAAAACCTGATCGGCGAACGGGGCGCGGCCACGCCTTCCGTCTCGCCCGGACATGAAGAGTCCGGAAGTTCGTCCCTGTATTTCAATCGCGAACTCTCCTGGCTGGAGTTCAATAAACGGGTGCTGGAAGAGGCGCAGGACGAACGTAATCCGCTGCTGGAACGGGTCAAGTTCCTCGCCATCTTCCACTCCAATCTCGATGAGTTTTACATGATCCGGATCTCCGGGCCGCAGGCACAGCGCAAGGCGGGCGTCCATGAAGCCGGGGCGGACGGCCTGACACCCGCCGAAGCGCTCTTGCGGATCAATGCGCGGGTGACGGAACTGTACCGGGAGTCCCGCGCCTGCTATCTGCGCCTGTTCGCCGAACTGAAGCGGGAGCGGATCTTCCTTCTGCCTCTTCACGAACTCCCCGCTTCGGACCATACCTTTCTGTCCTCCTACTTCCTCAACGAGATCTTTCCGATCCTGACACCCCTGGCCGTCGATCCGGGACACCCCTTCCCCCATATCTCCAATCTGTCCCTGAACCTGGCGATCGTCCTCCGGGATGAAAGCGACGGCGAGCGGTTCGCACGAATGAAGGTTCCGGGAACGCTCCCTCGCCTGATCGAACTGCCGGTCGACGGAGATTCTCATCGGTTCGTTCGGATCGAGGACGTCATCGAACACCATCTCAAAGCGCTGTTTCCGGGCGAGGGGTTGGAACCGGTCGCGGTCTTTCCTTTCCGTGTGACCCGAAACGCCGATATCGAGATTCAGGAGGGCGATGCCGCCGATCTTCTGGAACTGGTGCAGGAAGGCGTCCGACGACGGCATTTTGAGTTTGTCACCCGTCTGGAAATCGGGCCGCACCTGCCGGAACGCATCCGTCAGCAGCTCCTCGAGAATCTGGAGATGACCGATTCCGACACGGTGGTCGTCGATGGCGAGATGGGTTTGTCCTCTCTGATGGAATTGACGCGGGTGGACCGGCCGGACCTGAAGTTCGAACCGCATATTCCCCACATCCCCGGTCAGTTCTCCTCCGGTGAGGACATTTTCGACGTTCTCACCCGGCAGGATGTCTTGCTGCACCATCCCTACGACTCCTTCGCGCCGGTAATCCAGCTGGTGGAGCGGTCGGCGCGCGATCCGCATGTCCGGGCGATCAAGCAGACGTTATATCGCCTGGGATCGAACTCTCCGCTCGTTCCCGCTCTGATCGAGGCGCGGGACGCCGATACGCAGGTGGCCGTCCTTGTGGAACTGAAGGCGCGTTTTGACGAGGAGAACAATATCCAGTGGGCGCGGCGGTTGGAGGAGGCCGGCGTCCATGTCGTCTACGGCCTGATCGGTCTCAAAACCCACTGCAAAGTGACCCTGGTCGTTCGACGAGAGTCCGGCGGCATCCGCCGTTATCTGCATCTCGGCACGGGCAACTACAACGCCACCACGGCCCGGATTTATACCGACTTCAGCCTGTTGACCGCGGACCCCGAACTCGGCGCGGACGCGACCGATCTGTTCAACTACCTGACCGGGTATAGCCGGCAGCGGAAGTTCCGCAAGATGCTGGTCGCCCCGGTGAACCTGCGCCAGGAGTTGACCGAGCGGATCGACCGGGAAACGGAGCGCGCCCGGGACGGCAAGCCGGCCCGTCTGATTTTCAAGATGAACTCTCTGACCGACATCGGTATGATCGATCACCTGTACCGGGCATCCCGCGCCGGTGTCAGGGTCGATCTGATCGTTCGAGGCGTCTGCAGTCTGCGGCCCGGGATTCCGGGGGTTTCGGAGAACATCGAGGTGATCAGCATCGTCGGACGTTTCCTCGAACATGCGCGCATCTACTACTTCGAGAACGCCGGTTCTCCCGAACTCTACCTGGGCAGCGCGGACCTGATGACACGCAATCTGGACCGGCGCGTCGAGGTGCTTTTCCCGATATCCGATCCGCCGATGCGCGAACGGATCGTTCGCGACGTGTTGCAGGTGCAACTGGCGGACAATGTCCAGGCGCGGCGTCTGCTGTCCGACGGCACCTGGGAACGGATTCGCCCGGAGGGACGAAAGAAACGGATCGATGCCCAGACGCTGTTTCTGAACGGCGGTCGAAAGCCCGTACGCCGGCGTAATACCCCTTGAGCCTGTCGCGCCGGCATCGGGCGATAACAAGGAGTTTCCTCCCAAATCGGCGAAGTGAAACTCCGGAAACCCCCAACGGAGGCAACAACACACGATGGCAACACGAAAGATAAACGTCGGTCTGGTCGGCTACCAGTTTATGGGGAAGGCGCATTCGAACGCCTACCGGCAGGTCAACAAATTCTTCCCCGAACTGGAGGTCGAACCCGTCCTCAAGGCGCTGTGCGGTCGAAACGAGGAGAAGGTTCGCGACGCGGCGGCGAAGTTCGGGTTCGAGGAGTTTGAGACCGATTATAAAAAGCTGTGCGAGCGGCCCGATATCGACCTGATCGACGTTTCCACGCCGGGAAACACCCATTCCGAGATCGCGATTTACGCGGCGAAATGCGGGAAGATGGTAATCTGCGAGAAGCCGCTGGCCAATACGGTCGCGGAAGCCGAAGCGATGGTCGCCGCCGTCAAGGAAAACAACGTTCCGAACGCCGTCTGTTTCAACTACCGCCGCATCCCGGCAATCGCCCTGGCCAAGCGGATGATCGAGGACGGTCGTATCGGTCACGTGTATCATTTCCGGGGCGTCTACCTTCAGGATTGGATCGTCGATCCGAACTTCCCCCTGGTCTGGCGTCTGATCGGGGATATCGCCGGTTCCGGTTCGCACGGCGACCTCAACGCGCACCTGATCGACGATGCGCTCTACCTGCTGGGTCCGATCACCGAGGTCTCCGGGATGCTCGATACCTTCATCAAACAGCGTCCGATCCTGGCCGAGTCCGATGACCGACTGGGCGGCAAAGCCTCCGATCGGATGGGCGATGTCACGGTCGATGACAGCAGTATTTTCATCGCCCGGTTCGCCTCGGGTGCGGTCGGGACGTTCGAGGCGACTCGTCTGGCGGCGGGGCGGAAGAACCATAGCCGGTTCGAGATCAACGGCTCCAAAGGCAGTATCGTGTTCAACATGGAGCGGATGAACGAACTGGAGTACTATAATACGGACGATCCGGAGGATGCGCGTGGTTTCCGGGTGATTCAGACAACCGATGGCGCACACCCGTATACCGGGAACTACTGGCCCGTCGGGCATATCATCGGTTACGAGCATACGTTCATCAACTTTATGCGGGACGTTCTGCCCGACTTCGCGGCCGGTCGGCCTTCTCACCCGTCGTTCGAGGAGGGCCTTGCCGTTCAGCGGGTTCTGGACGCCGTCGACCGGTCGTCGAAAACCCGGTCCTGGCAGGCGGTGTAGCGGCCCGTAAATAAACGTCACGTCGGGAACTCCCCGGCGTGACGATCCCGTCATTTAGTAGCGGTTGATTGGCATTCGGACGCGGAGGTTTTACGAAATGACAGGCAAATGCCCGAGTTGCGGCGCGCAAACGGCCAGGGGAGCGAAGTTCTGCTCGTTATGCGGAACGGCGATTCCATCGGCGACCCTGTCCTCGCCGGCGAACGCCGCCCCGTCCGTCATGCCCGGCGGCGTACCGCCCCGTCCGAATCCGACCGCGACGCCCGGAGCCTATACGCCCCCGGTAACGAGTGCCGGTCCGCGACGGGCGAACGTCCTCGCCATCCTCGGCGGTGCGACCGCGTTGGCGCTGATCCTGTTCCTTTTGCTGAAAGCCAGCGGCGTTCTCGGCGCGAAGAAGGCGGAAGTCCCGACGGCCGGCGTTCTTTCCGCGCCGCAGACCCGGGTTGCCGAGGCCCCGGTGATGAACGCCCCGCCGGTCAAACAGCCGGAAGCCCCGGTGCTCGCTCCGCCGGAAGTCAAGGGCAATCCGATGCCGGAGGATGTGATCGCCTACCTTCGCTGGCTCAAAAAATTCGAGGCCGCCCGGCGCAGCCTGGAATACCGTGGGAACGCCGCCTACCTGAAGCTTCCGACCATGCTGACCATGAAAATGATGGCGCATTTCGATGAGAACAACGATCAGGGTCAGCAAAACCAGGGAATGACCGCCGATGTGGCGGCGGAGATCGGGCGGATCGTTCAGGAGTTGAACGCCGCGACCGGCAAGTTCCAGGCATACCCGCCGCCCAATCCGTGCGCCGCCCTGGCCGAAACCTACAATATGTCTCTGGCGACCAAGGTGCGTCAACTGGGGAAGATGCAGGTGGCCGTTTCGGAGATCTTCCGGATGTTCGATGCGGAAGGGAACACCAACGAGTCGGCGCAGCAGATGCTGCCCCAGTTGCTTCAGGAGATGACCACCCGCGCGATGTCCCAGGAGGCCGATGCCGCCGACCTGGCGGCCGATCAGGCGCTCAACGCCGTCCGGGCGCAGTATACCGACATCCCGGAGGATATCGATGACCGACATTTCGATATCAAGCAGGTCGACCTGAAGATCGATCCGCGCTCGGTCATTCCGCCCGGCATGGGGATGGGGTTCGGCCTCTGATCGGCGGTCCTTCCCGTTGCGTCACTTGCGGCCCCATGGTATTATGCCCCCGACAACCGAAGGATAGCGGCCCGATTCGTCGGGCCAACCTTCCCTGCCTCCCGTTTCCGTCGGGAGGACACTACGACCAAAGGGAGGAACCCTGCCATGGAGACAGCCTACGAGGCGGTCTTTATTCTTGATACGGCTCTGCCGGATGAGCAGATTCGCGCCGTCATCGATAAATACACCGGCATCATCGCCAACAACGGCGGCACAGTGGACGACATCGATCGCTGGGACCCGAGACGTCTTGCGTACGAGATCAACGGGCGTCGCGAGGGCATTTATATCATCGTCAACTTTCACTCCTCCTCCGCAGTGCGTAACGAGTTGGACCGTATCTTCCGCATCAGCGACGACACGCTCCGATATCTGATCGTCAAGCAGGACAAGAAGGCCGATCGATACCCGTCGCGCATTCGGGCGGCGGAGCAGGAACGACGCGAACGGGAGCAGGCCGCCCGCGCGGCGGCGGCGGCGGCCACCCAAACTCAGCCCGTTACCGACCTTTCCGCCCTGAACAACGGGGGGGGAGTGGCCAACGAGGAGTCCCCGGAGGCGGGGTCGGCGACGCCGAGCGGAACCGAGGCCGACGAGTAGCTCCTGTCATCCCTTGCGCTCCTTCCTTTCCCGATGCGATCGGGCGGGAGCCGTGCGGACGCAGGCGGGACCAACCGTTCTAAAAACCTAAGGAGTGCAGTCGGAGATGAACTTTAATCGTATCATCATCATCGGTCGCCTCACCCGCGACCCGGAGCCGAAATCGACCCCGGCGGGTGTCCCGGTCACGACCTTTACGGTCGCGGTGGATCGCCCGCAGTCGGCGGAAGCGCGCAACGCCGGTCAGCAAAAAGAGACCGATTTCTTTGACGTCGTCACCTGGCGGCAGCTCGCCGAGAACGCGGCGAACTACCTGCAGAAGGGCAAATTGGTGGTCGTCGAAGGTCGTCTTCAGATTCGTAACTACGTTTCCCAGGACGGCCAGCAGCGGCGTGCGGTCGAGATCGTGGCGGATACGTTCCGAAATCTGGAGAAGCGGTCGGATTCCGAAGGATACGGCGACGGCGATACCGGGGGCGGGCGCGACGCCTATTCGCCGCCCGCTCCGGCCCGGTCCGCCCCGGTCCGTGAGGAATCCCCTTCTCGCGGAGGGTACGAACCCCGTGGGGCCGCGGCTCCGGCCCGTGGCGCCGCTCCGACCGGGCGTGGCGGCCGCAACACTCCGCCACCGGAACCGGAGGATGATTTCGCCGATCCTTTCGATAATTAACGGGCGGACGGAGAACGGGTTCCCCCGTTCGAAATCCGCGCCGCGAGGATAAACGTTATGATGAAGCAACGCAAATTTAAGAAGGCCAAGCGTAAGGTCTGTTATTTCACCGTTCAGAAGATCGATTACATCGACTACAAAAACGTCGCGCTTCTGCGCCGGTTCGTCAGCGATCGCGGAAAGATCCTTCCTCGTCGAACGACCGGCACGAGCGCCCGCTATCAGCGGCCGCTGGCGCAGGCAATCAAGCGCGCCCGGGAAATCGCTCTGCTGCCCTACGTCGCCGATCAAATCTAGTCCGTGCGCCAGGCGGGCGTCCCCGCCCCTCTGATTCCGTCCTTCACGCCCCGTGAATATCGTTCACGGGGCGTTTTCCGTCCGTACCTTTTAAAATTTAAAGGCGTAAACCTGCAGTGCAATTATCACACCTGTGGAAAGTCCCGTTTAAAGCCGACAAATTCGGCAAGCGCGAGCGGAACGGTGGTATAATGGAACACTTTAAGGGATGGATATCCCTTCCCTCTGCAGGCAGTCAACGCGTTTTTCCGGAACGGGAGGTTTTCAGCTTGGCAACAGGACGTACATCGACCTTGGTTTTCTGCGTTTCCTTGCTCACTGTGTCGGGCGCGTCCTTCCTTTACGGCAACCACCTTCGCGAACGTAGCCGTCGTGCCGATGTCGGCGTCTCCTCGCAAATCGCCCAGGCCCGAACCGGTCGTTTCGCTTTACGCGCCGAGAACCCCGCCGGTCGCTCCGCCCGCGTGCCGGACAACGCGGAGGAAGCCCGACGGACATTCGACACCGTCTACAGCCTGGTGAAGCAGCACTATGTCGACAAACTCCCCAGCGATCGAACGATGAGCCAGAGCGCCGTCCGGTCGATGGTCGCGGCCCTGAACGACCCCAACTGCTACTTCCTCGAACCGGAGCAGTTCCAGTTGTTGAATGCCGAAAGCCGCGGCCATTTCGGCGGCATCGGCGCCTCCCTGATTGTTCGCGGCACCCGGCAGGACGGTTATACCGATTACAAAATCACGGTGGTTTCTCCGCTCCCGGGTTCCCCCGCCCAGCGAGCCGGCCTGCGCCCCGGCGATATCATTACGCATATCGACGGCAAATGGATTCTGGGCTTCGATCCGTATTTGAAGGTGAACGCGCTACTGGAACAGGCACGGAAAGCCGCGCCGGGAGATTCCGAGACTGAAACGGTACGACGCGAAGCGGACTCCGCCCGCAAACGGGTTCAGGGAGGGATCGGTCTGCTGGCGGCGCAGATGGCGTTGCGGGGCGATATCAAGACCCTCGGTCGGCTGAAACTCTCCAAAGACCGCCGTGTCCTGACCGTGGAGCGTGCCGGAGAAAAGAACCCCTTGACCGTCGAGGTGACCCCGCAGTCGGTCGATGCGCCCGGTCTTTCCTCACTGACCCTTTCGGACGGTTCCGGTTACGTCCGTATCCCGCTGTTTACCGAGAAGACCGCGGACGAATTTGCCCGCGCCTTGAAGTCGCTGCCAAAGGACAAGGGTCTGGTCCTCGACCTGCGCGGCAACCCCGGCGGAATGCTCGAGTCGGCGATGAGTGTCGAAGCGCAGCTTTCACCGGGCAATCTTTTCGGCTATGAAGTGACCTCGGGCGGAAAACAGTCGCCCCTGAAACCGGCATCGGGCGCGTCGGACGGGTCACGACCCCTGGTTATTCTGGTCGATCGCGGAACGGCGTCGGTTGCCGAGGCGCTGGCGTTGTCCCTGACGGAGTCCGGCGCGGGCGTCACCGTGGGAGGTCGAACCTTCGGCGATTCCACCGTGCAGATGGCCTACAAGCTTCCGGATGGTTCCGCCTTCGTCCTTACCACCGGCAAGATGCTGAGTCCCCGGCGGCAGGATTGGGCCTCGCTGGGCGTTTCGCCCACAATCAGCATCGCACCGAACGCCACCGAGGAACAGATTCTCGGCACGGCGATGAGCACGTTACGGGGACGTCCTCAGGTTGCGGCACGCCGGGTCAATTAACGGCGCCGGAGTTCCGTCCGGCAAATATCCAAACGAAAAGGTCGGGAGCGTATGCGGGTTTTTATCAAGGGGTTTGTTGCCATTTCCGTTGCGGCTACCAGCTTTCTCTGCGGCTTTACCGCCGACACGCTGAAAGAGGCGCCTCGCAACCTTCCGGCCGCGCAATGGCGACTGGCGACCCTGCCAACCGCCGCGCTGGCCGGACTGCTGACCCCGAAACCGGCCCATGCGGACGATACGGACCTCCCACCCAGCGAAACCTACGAAGCGGTTCTGAATATTATCCGAAATCACTACTATTCCGGCAATTCCCCCGCCGATCAGAACCGCCGCAGCGTCACCAAACTGACTTACGCCGCCATCGACGGGATGCTACTGTCACTCAATGACCGCTATACGGAATTCATTACGCCCAGAGAATACAAGGAGATGCTCCAGGAGCAGAGCGGAAACTTCGTCGGCATCGGAACCACCCTGGATCTGAATCGGGATCGGCGAATCATCGTGGTCGAACCTATCGAGGGGTCGCCGGCGGCGAAAGCCGGTATGCTGCCGGGCGATATCCTGAGCGCGATTGACGGGAAATCGATCACGGGACTCGGGATCGATGATGTCATCGCCCGTATCCGGGGCGAGGAGGGAACGCCGGTCCGGGTCACCGTGGAGCGACGCGGAAAGCCTCTCACCTTTACCATGCGTCGGGCGGTCGTCAACTCCCCTCTGGTTCGCTGGCGGATGGAGGATGAAGCCGGCAAAATCGGCTACATCCGGCTGGATAACTTCTACGAGCAGGCGGATTCCCAGTTCGATCAGGCGGTATCCCGGCTCGAAAAACAGGGAATGAAGGCATTGATCTTCGACCTTCGCGATAATCCGGGCGGGCTGCTGAATATGGCCCAGGATATCGCCTCCCGTTTCCTCCCGGAGGGTCCGGTCGTCTGGGTAAAGGAAAAGAACGGCGCACTGCATTCGCTCGACGTCGACCCGACCAAACATCGTGGAAAGTTGAGTACCGGAGCCTATCCGATCGTCCTGCTGGTGAACGGCGGGTCCGCCTCCGCCTCCGAGATCGTTGCCGGCGCGCTTCAGGACGGCAAGGTTGCGGCCCTGGTCGGAACGCGAACGTACGGCAAGGGCCTGGTACAGACGATTATTCCGCTCAACGGCGATGCGGCGGTGAAAATCACGACACAGCACTATTTCACCCGTGCCAGGCACGATATCAACGTTCGGCGCGACGAGGAGGGACATCCCCTGGCGAACACCGGAGGCATCATCCCGGACGTCGTCACCGATTTGACCGACGCCGATTACGCCCGTCAGCGGGAGGTCATCCGCAACGATCCTCAGAACCGTGCCGCGATCAACAAACTGGACCCGCAATTACAGAAAGCACTGGAAATCGTTCGAGCAAAACTCAAAAACTGATCAACAACATCGCCGCAAAATGTCGATCTAGCATACAGCCATCGTTTCCTGTACAATAAAAGACTTTCAGACAGATCCACTGTTTGATTTTCGGTCGCCCGGGCGTCCGACCGGGACAGGACCGCTGAAACGGCGAAACGATGGCTTATACGAGATTACAGGTTCGTACCGGTCCGTACGTGGTCACACAGGGGCTCCGCAACTTCGTTCTCTGGCAGTCGCTGCTCGAAGCGGACTTCCGCGTCAGCGATTCCAAGGATAGCCTGGGATATCTGTTGCCGGAACAGGTGGCGATCGCCCATTCCGCCCTGTCCGGTTGGGCGGGCGCCCATTATCTGGCGCGCTCCCTTCAGTTGAAACGATTCGCTCCGATCGCGTTGATCGTCAATGCGGAATCCGATGATGCCGGGGAACGGCGGGTCCTGCTTGAGAACTCTCTCAGCCAGCAGGCCGATCGGGAGACGTTTCTGGTGATGGTCATCGCACCGACCATCGAACGCCTGCTTATCGAGCCGGATATCAACATCCTCGAGCGGATCATCAAGCGAACTCTCAGTGAGACGGAACGTCAACGCGCCCGAAACGCTCCGCAACGTTACCTGATCGAACAGGTGGTCGGCGTCGCCCACGGGTTTGATGCCTATATGGCGGACCTGTATCGACGGAATAAAGCCGTCCTTCGCGAACTGCGCCGTACGGACGAATACCTGCGGTTACGCGAGTTTCTGGAAACGTTCACCGACGTCTGATCGGTCGAATCATCCGTCCGCGCCGGGATCGGTCTCGCTTTTCGGTCGCCGCGACCCGGAACGACGAAACCGGTATTCCTGCGACCGAACCGGCGCCGCCTCCAGCGCCCGCTGCAGCGCGGCCGGATGGTCGAATTTCAAACGGTTCAGCAGACGAACATCGACCTCGGTCGTGAATTCCGGCACGTCGAACGGCCAGGGTTCCAGTTCGATGGTCCCGTCGTCGCAACGCCGCGCCGAATATGAGACACCGTCCGGTCCGAAACTGATCTCCAACCATCGTTCCTTGGTCGGGAGTTCGTTGCCCACCAGCGTCAGGGAGAGGCGGTCGCACCACTGCAAAAACGCGTACGATCGCCGCAGGTCGGCTTCCGAGACGTTCAACTGCTCCCGCCAGCGTTCCATTTTTTCCTCAAGGGTGCGGAGGAAGCGATCCAGACGCCGTGATTCCTCCCGTTTTTCCGCGTTGAGGAAGAGAATGTGGCAGCCGGTGAGCAATGCGACCCAGCGGCTTCGGTGCAAAGCGCAATCCAGCATCTCCTGCCAGCGGGGAATCTCCGTCTCCTCGTCCGTCGGCCGCAGCGTGAAATCCATCGGAGCCCCCGCCGGCGTCAGTCGGTCCTGCTCCAGCTCCCTTTCCAGGTCATCGTGCTGCACGATGGCCGCGACCGTCTCCGCTACCCGAAGAATCTGCCCTTCCTCACGCCATCGCAACGCGATCTGCGTCGCCAGCAACGCATGCGCACGATGAAAAACGATCTCCCATCCCTCCGACACCGGATTGACTACCATCGAAACCTCATTTCCATCCGGTTAACGTACGGTCGAATCGGCGGGTTCCGCGGTTTCGCGCTCACCCTTGCCGGAAGAGGGTCGATTGCGACGGTCCTGCGCCACAGGGTAAAATCGGAAGGTGGCCGTTCACTCTCCATGTTGCGGTTACTAAAGGGAAACATGATCTCTCGTCTCCGTGAGGATGTTGAAAACGCGATACGCAAGGACCCGGCGGCGCGTTCGGCCTGGGAAGTGCTCACCTATGCCGGCCTCTGGGCCGTCTGGTATCATCGCGTCGCCCACTGGCTCTGGGTTCGCGGCCTCCTGTTTCCGGCGCGGGCGCTTTCGCAATGGAATCGTTTTGTGACCGGGATCGAGATCCACCCGGGCGCACGTATCGGGCGACGTCTCTTTATCGATCACGGCATGGGAGTCGTGATCGGCGAGACCGCGGAAATCGGCGACGACGTGTTGATGTACCATCAGGTGACGCTCGGCGGTACCAGCCTGGAAAAGACCAAACGCCACCCGACGGTCGGCAATAACGTGTTGCTTGGCGCGGGGGCAAAGGTTCTGGGGGCGGTAACGGTTGGGGACAACGTCAAAATCGGGGTGAACTCGGTGGTGACCAAGGATGTCCCTGCCGACCACATCGCCGTGGGGGTACCGGCCAAGTTCCTTCGACCGGGAGAGAGTGCGGCGGGAGTCCGACGCACCCTTCCCCGTCCGCCGGTCCGTCCCGCGCCGGCGATCGTGGATGAAACCCTGACCGGCGCGGACCCGGAGGGGGAAATGATTCAGCGTCTTCTGGGGGAAATCGAGCGCCTTCATCAGCGAATCGCGCTTCTGGAACAGGGCGCCAGCCCGTCCCGACTCCCGTCCGGTCCGGAGGACTGGGACCCGGACGACATTAACGCTGTGCTGTAATTCACGTGATTTCGTTTACGAATAAGGGCAAATCATATCCCGTTGCCGTATAATCAGTCGTAAATTTCCTGCAAAAAAATCGATTGAAGGGCCATGCTGTGTCTCACGGTACTGCGGATACTCCGAACGAACGAAGCGCGATCTCTGCCACGCCGCCGGGTGCCGGCACGGTCTTTCTGCGGGTCGGGGTTTTCGGCCTGCTCGCCCTGCTCGCCGTCGGCGGGGCCGTCGCCTATCAGCGATATCGCGCCTATGAGGACGCTTCCCTTTCGGATCGGCTTCGCGTCGGCGTACGGGTCGCGGGGATTGACGTCGGGGGAAAAACTCACGAGGAAGCGCGACAGCAGGTGCGTCCGTGGGCGATCCGTCAACTGGCCGTGCCGGTCACCTTTGTCGCGCCGAAGTCCGCACGACGATGGAATATCACTCTGGCCGAAATCGGGGGGCGTTACGACCTGCAGGAGGCGATCGTACGCGCCGCCGCCGTCGGCCGGAACGCGACCTGGTGGGAAAAGATCCGCGACGGCGGCAAACCCGTCGATCAGGATTTTTCGCCGGTGTTCCGGTTCAACGAGGCGGCGCTCGACCGTCAACTGCGGCGCATCGGCGACGCCATTTATCGAAAGCCGGTCGATGCCCGGGCGCGCATTTCGGATTCGGGGCAGATTCTGCTGACCCGGAAGGAGACCAAAGGCGTCTCCCTCGATCGCGCGGCAACCGGAGCGGCGCTTCTGAGAGATGGCGTCGATGCCCTGAAAAAGGGCGTTTCCGTGACCCTGGTCGTTCGCGAGGAACGGCCGAAAGTGACCGCCGCCGATCTGGGCCGCATGGGGAACGTTCTGGCGTCCTTCACCACGTCCTACTCCTCGTCGAACGGTGAACGGAGTCACAACGTCGAGCTGGCCGCCGCCAAAATCAACGGTACGATGCTCGCGCCGGGCGAGGAGTTCTCCTACAACCGGATTGTCGGTCCCCGGGAGCGGGAGTTCGGCTGGCGGAGCGCTCTGATGTTTCAGGATGGCGAGGTGGTTCCCGGAGTGGGCGGCGGGGTCTGTCAGGTGGCCTCGACCCTGTACAATGCCGTGTTGCGCACCGACTGCAAAGTGACGCAGCGACAGAACCACTCGATCAAGGTGCAGTATGTCGATCCGGGACGGGATGCGACGGTCGTTTACGGTTCACTGGATTTCCGGTTCGCCAACACGACGGACGGTCCGGTGATGGTGCTGGCCCGGACTCGCAACCGCCGTCTCACGATCAACCTGTACGGCGAAAAGCCGAAGAACAAGGAACGGATCGAGATCGTTTCCGGCCCGTCCCGCCGCAACTCGCTGGGCGGCATTACGGTCGTGACCTACCGGGTGGTCCATCACGAAGACGGCAAAACGACACGGCAGTACCTGCACACCGACAGCTACCGTGCCGCGGGCGTTCGCTCCTCGCGGTCACGTCCGGCCCGCCGCCGTTCGCTGTCACCGGACCGGGCGCGCCGCACCGGAACCGCCGATCCGGCCCGATCCGCCTGATGGTTTGAGCGGTTTGATCGATTTGATCGATTTGATCCGGTCCGGTTTTGCGGGGTCGAGGGGGGCGTGATAGGCTTTTGCATGCCCAGCGGCAAAGTGCATGACCGCATCACCGTGGTGGGCGCGATTGTCGCGCTCCCGGCCTACTTCCTGCTCGCTCCGTCGCCTCCGGACCCCCTGGGCGCCGTGACGCTGACAGCGGCGACGCTTTTCTCCGGATTTTTTCTTTCGCCGGACCTCGACCTCGATTCGTCGGTTTACCGTCGCTGGGGCCCCTTCCGCATCCTCTGGTGGCCGTACCAGAAACTGATGCCCCATCGCTCGATTCTGTCCCATTCGTTCGTGCTGGGTCCGGCATTGCGGCTGCTGTATTTCGTCGCCGTGGTCTGGGCGTCCTTCCGCATCATGACCTGGATCGCTTCCTACTTTCTGAAATTCGACCGGAACGGTATCAGCCGTCAGTATGCCGATTCGCTCGTCGGTCTCTGGCAGAACTATCCCTGGCACGTGCAGATGGCGGCTCTCGGTATCTTTCTGGGAACGGCGCTCCATATCGGCGCGGATATCGTCGTTTCCCGCTGGCCCCGCCGGTGGTTCCGCCGCAAACGGCGGCGTCAGGGGCGCTAGGCAGGAATTCCTTCCGGCGATGACGGAATCTGCCCTCATGGAAACCGCTCGAATGCCGACTTCGGACGCCGGTTCGAATGCCTCCGGCGAGACGCCGCGCCATTACGATCTGGTCGTGATCGGCTCCGGACCGGCCGGTGAAAAGGGAGCGGCCCAGGCGGCCTACTTCGGAAAACGCGTGGCGGTCATCGAGAAGGAGCCGTACTTCGGCGGCGCGGCGGCCAATACCGGGACGCTTCCTTCAAAGACCCTCCGTGAAACCGCGCTCTACCTGTCCGGATTTCGGCAGCGCGGACTGTACGGCATCGAGGCGAACCTTCGGGACCGAGCCACCGTCCAGGATTTCCTGCACCGGGAACGACTGGTAAAGGAAGGCGAGCGGGAGCGAATCCGCCGTAACTTCGAGCGGCATCGCATCGATATCTACCGTGGGATCGGCCGGTTCGTCGACCCGCATACCGTCGCTGTGGACGGCCCGGTACCGACGACGTTGCAGGCCGACCGCTTCCTGATCGCGACCGGCAGCCGGCCGTACCGCCCCCCGATCTACCCGTTCGACGATCAGGGCGTCTACGATTCCGATGAGATTCTCCATCTGGATACCTTTCCCTCCTCGATGCTGGTGGCCGGAGGAGGTGTGATCGGTTGCGAGTACGCCTGTATCTTTGCGGCCCTCGGCGTTCAAGTGACCCTGATCGAATCGCGCCACCAGATCCTTTCCTTTCTGGACGATGAAGTCTCGGAACGGCTGAAACAGCGAATGGAGGCTCTCGGAATCGTTTTTCGGATGCAGGACAGCGTCACCGAGGTGATTACGGAGGAGAACGACGCTTCCTACCGGGCGCGACTCGCCTCCGGAGCCGTACTGCCGGTCGAAACCATTCTGGTCGCCTCCGGTAGAAGCGGCAATACCGAGGAGTTGAACCTGGGCGCGATCGGGATTCCGCTCAACGCGCGTGGGCAGATCGTGGTCGACGAGCATTTTCGTACCGTGGTGCCGCACATTTATGCCGCCGGGGATGTCATCGGATTCCCCGCCCTCGCCTCAGCCAGTATGGAGCAGGGCCGTCTGGCGATGTGCCATGCGTTCGATCTTCGTTACAAGCAGGAGATGGCTCCGATCCTTCCGTACGGCATCTACACCATACCGGAAGTATCCGTCGCCGGCATCACCGAGGAGGATGCCCGTGCTCAGGGAATCGATATTGTCGTCGGCAGGGCGAGTTTCGCCCAGAACGCGCGCGGTGAAATCATCGGCGACGAGTTCGGTTTTCTCAAACTCGTGTTCCGGCGTTCGGACATGAAGTTGATCGGCACGCATATCATCGGCGAATCCGCCACCGAACTGATTCATATCGGGCTGACCGCGATGCTGGCCGACGCCGACGCCGAACTGTTTATTCGGACCTGTTTCAACTATCCGACCCTGTCGGAGGTTTACAAGTACGCCACCTACGACGCCCTGGGTCACCGGGCCGACCATCCGGAAACCGTCTTCGAATAGACACGCGCTTCGAAGGGACGCGTGCCGGCGCCTTCCTCGTCTCCCGTCCGTTCGGCACACCCCACAATTGTTTGTTTTTCCGAACCATTTGCCGACATAAAATACATGAATTAAAATACCGGAAACTATTTTCTTGTATTTTGCGTTTGAATAGTTCGGAGGCTCAACATGACACGATGGGGCGACAGCGAAAGTAATGGAGCGGTACGCCACCGGGAACCGATCATAACGGAAACCGTGGTGTCCGGAGCGTGGACGCTCCTCACCAATCATTCCCATGTCCTGGTCTGCCTGGCGGATGACCCGGACAGTCGCGTCCGGGATATCGCCGAAAGGGTAGGAATCACCGAACGAGCGGTACAGCGGATTCTGGCCGAACTGGAAGACTCCGGTATCGTCTCACGACAGAAGGACGGTCGGCGCAATCACTACGCGATTCACGGGGATGTCCCGCTTCGCCACTCCCTGGAGGCGCATTGTACCGTCAACGACCTGCTGAATCTCTTTCGACGGTGAGGTCGTCCCGGTCTTTGGAAACTATGAGAACGTCGAAAAATAGCTGTCTTTTTACTGTTATTATCTCTTGTCTGGTACCTGTAATTTCGATTTCCGGAGCGTCTGCGCAATCCCTTACACTGGAGGAAGTGCTGCAACAGGCGGAGGCGAACCACCCCAAACTGCGGGGAAGTCAGGCGGAGATTGCGGCAGCAACCGGCAAAAGGATCTCCAAGCAGGGCGCGTTCGATCCGGTCTTTTTCGCCGGCCATGAATACCTGCGCTACAATAGTACGTCGACCCGGGGAAAGGCATTGACCACTTCGATGAACGACGTCGGGTTGGAACTGCCTTTTCGCTCCGGTGTCAAGGTATTTGCCGCCACCCGTCTGAATCTGGGCAGTCCCAAATCGCCCGTATCGTCCACCGGGAACACCGGCGAATGGAATCTCGGGATCAAAGCTCCGCTTCGGCGCGGTTTCGGCATCAACGATAAATCGGCGCAGGAACAGCAGGCGCTTCTGGGCGAGCCTCTCTCGGTGCAGAATTTCGCGACCGTCCGCCTCGATGTCTTGCGGGAGGCGGCTCTCGCTTACTGGGACTGGGTTGCCGCCGGTCAGAAGGCGACGGTCGCTTCGGATCTCCTGCGGATCGCCGAGGTCCGGGCGGCCCAGATCAAAGCGCGTTTCGAACGCGGCGACCTGCCGGAGGTGGATACGATCGAGGCGAACCAGGAGGTCGCGCGGCGACAGGGCGCTCTGGTCAAGGCCGAGCGCGACCGCCAGAAAGCGGCGTTCAAACTCGCTCTTTACCTGTGGGGCGAAGGGACGAACCGTCTGCCGCCCGCCGATCAAACGCCCGCCACCTTTCCGACCACCACGGATATCCCACCGGAAGCGGTGGAAGCGGGCGGCAACCGCGCCGTCAGCCTTCGTCCCGAGGTGCAGGTGGTCCGTCTGCAGCAGCAGAGCGTACGGGTTGACGAAGCGCTGGCCGAAAATGATCGACAGCCGGCGCTGGATCTCGTGTTCAATCCGGGACTCGATTCGGGCACCAAAGCCATCGGTGAAACGTTTAAATGGGGCCTGGTCTTCTCCGTACCGCTGTATCTGCGGGAGGCGACCGGACGTCGGACCGAAGCTCGATTCAAACAGGAGAAACTGCGTCAGGAGGAAACCTTGCTGCTGGGCCGGATTCAGGTGGAGGTGCGAGATGCCGCCAACGCCGTCGACACCGCCCGACAGCGCATCGTCATCGCCGAACAGGAAGTGGCTCTGGCCGTCCGCCTGGAGGAGGCGGAACGACAGCGGTTCGATCTGGGCGAAGGCACTCTGTTTCTGGTCAACCAGCGAGAACGGGCGACGGCAGAAGCCCGACAGCGCTTGATCGATGTTCAGGCGGAGTATCAGCAGGCGGTGGCCGCCTTCCGCGCCGCCACGATGCAATTATAGAAGGACGTACCATGGCGAACACAACACATTCCCATTCAGGTTCCGCTTCCGGACACGCCGGCGACCACACACCTCACGCCACCCCGGTGGCCCGTCTTTCGAAGCTTGGTCGGTTGGAGAAAAACGATCTGACCGTTTTGATCGTCTATACGGTCGTCGCCGGTCTGCTCGCGCTGATCGTTCCGCTGACCGCACAGGCGCTGGTCAATATCATCGCCGCCAATGTTTTCGCCCAGCCTCTGGTGGTCCTGAGTCTGCTCGTTCTGGGCAGCCTGCTGCTCGTCGGTCTGCTTCAGGTTGCGAAAATGCGCCTGGTGGAGGTGCTTCAGCAACGGGTATTTGCGCGGACATCCCTGGAGATGGCCTATCACCTGTTACGGGTTCGTTCCGCCGCCCTGCGCGATGAATACGCGCCCGAACTGGTCAACCGCTTCTTCGACATTCTGACCGTCCAGAAGGCGCTGTCCAAGCTCCTCTTCGATGGTCTTGCGGCGCTTCTTCAGGCGGGTGTCGGTCTCATCCTGCTCGCCGTCTACAATCCGCTCCTGTTCGGCTTTGACATTCTCCTGCTTCTCTGTATGGCGATCATCTTCGGCGTTCTGGGCTGGGGGGGATTGCGAACGAGCATCAAGGAGTCCAAGGAGAAGTATCACGTGGCCGACTGGCTGGAGGAGATCGCCCGCTGCCATGCCAGCTTCAAACTGCACGGCAACGCCGACTACCTGGTCTCCCGTGCCGATGACCTGATCCTGCGTTACATCAAGGCGCGTAACAGCCATTTTTCGGTCCTCGTACGCCAGTCGGCCGGGTATTACCTTTTTCAGGCGGTTGCCAGTGCGGGAATTCTGGCCGCCGGAGGCTGGCTTGTGATCAACCGCGAGTTGACCCTCGGACAGCTGGTCGCGGCGCAGATCGTCGTCGTTTCTCTGCTGGCCGCGCTGGAAAAGATCATTCGCCAGATCGATCAGGTCTTTGACCTGCTCACCGGTCTGGACAAGATCGGGCATGTCCTGGACCTTGCCACCGAGCGTACCAACGGCAACCCGTTGATCGGGATGGTTCCCGCTTCGGAAACCGGAATCACCGGCGCCTCCATCCGCCTGCAGGATGTCTGCTTCTCCTACCAGCCGGGCATGGAGATCCTTACCGATGTTTCTTTTGAGGTGGCCCCCGGCGAGCGAGTCTGTCTGGTCGGAACGAGCGGTTCCGGCAAGACGACGATTACTTCCCTACTGTGCGGACTGGAGGAACCGTCGAAGGGGATCGTCGCCATCGACGAGTCGGATATACGCGAATGGAATCTGACCAGCCTACGTCGGACGGTCAGCCGGGTCGGCACGGAAACGGATATCTTCGACGGCACCATCACGGACAACGTCACCATCGGTCGGACGGAGGTTACGCCTACCGACGTTCGCGAGGCGCTCGGACAGGCCCAGATGACGCCCGACCTTTCGCGAATGCCTCAGGGGACGCAGACGATGCTCGTCAGCGGCGGTCAGAACATCTCCCACGGACAGGCCCAGCGGATTCTGATCGCCCGCGCGATTGTCGGCAAACCGCGCGTCCTGATCCTCGACGAGGCTTTCAACGCGGTGGAGGAGGCGACGGCGAACGAAATTCGGGATGCGCTGTTCGATCCGGCGATGGGCTGGACCATTTTTGCGGTGTCGCATAACCCGGAGACGGTCGCCCGGTGCAGTCGCGTTCTCATCCTGAGCGAAGGTCGGGTAGTCGAAGAGGGCGCACCGATGGAACTGGCGCTCAAACGCGACAGCCGGTTCTGCTGTCTCTTCCCCACCCTCGGCCGCACACTGCGTAACTTCGAGGAGCCGATGCCCGCGACCGGCCGGGCGACCGCAGGTGGCTCCGAAGGACATTCCCGTTCGGACGACAGCGCACGACGGGTTAAGGAGGCAACCAAATGAGTCTGATTGCGGAAAAGGAAACGACCTATTCCCCCGTCTCGCCGGCCTATCGCCAAACGGTGACCCCGGACCACGGGCCGATGACATCCCGTTCGCTCCAGATCGTGGCCCCGAAAAAAAGTGGCCCACGGATCGCTTTCGTGCTGACCACGGTGGTTCTCCTGGTGGCGATCTGTCTGATTTTCGTCCCTTATCAGCAGACCATCGTCGGACATGGCCAGGTATTCGTCTATTCGGCCATGGACCGACCGCAAAATCTGGAAGCGCAGATTCCGGGCCGCCTGGTCGAATGGAACGTCCAGGAGGGGCAGGTCATCCGTAAGGGAGAGGTGATCGCCCGTCTGGAGGATATTGATTCCAAGTTTCTGGACAGGAACCAGGTGGCGCGTCTTCGCAATCAACAGGCCTCCCTCGATCAGCAGAAAACCCGGATTCTGGGCAGGATCGCCCAGATGGAAAAGCAACGTCAACGTCTGAACGCCTCCCGTCAGGCGGCCCTGTCCGCCGCCGTTCAGCGGATCGCCCAGGCGCGGGAGCGGGAAAAAGCCGCCGCGCAGGCGCTGGTTGCGGCTCAAAAATCCGCCCAGATCGCGCGTGATGTCGCCCAGGCCTCGGCCGGGGAGCGTCTGCGGCAGGCGGACGACCGGATCGTTCAGGCGGAGCAAGCGCTCCGGTTCGCCCGGCAGGATCTGGAAACGTCCCAACTGCAGCGAGAACGCGTCCGCGACCTGTTCAAACTCGGTCTGCGGTCGAAGCGCGACGACGAACTGGCGGAAAACGATCTGATTAAAAAGACCACCGATGTCGAACGGGCGGTAAAAAGTCTGGACATCGAACGCAAAAACCGGAACGTCAATAGCCTGGACCAAAAACGCACCGATATCGAGATCGAACGGGTCCGGACCGAGGTCGAGCGGGCGACCAACAACCTGGATGTCGCTCGCGGCGATGTGGCGAACGCGGTCTTCGATCGCACCCGCATCGAGGCCGATACCGCCGGGGCGATCAATTCGCTGTCGGCGTCGCTCGAATCGGCCCGTGAGTCGCTCGCCAAAAACGAAGCCGAACGACTGAAGCTGGATGTCGACGTACAGAACGTCGTCCAGCGCAACCAGCAGCAGGTCGTCCGCGCGCCGCGCGACGGCCGGGTGGTTCGGCTTCTCAAAGTCGGGGCAGGCGAGACGGTGAAAGCCGGAGATATTCTGGCGGTGCTCGTTCCCGACACCGAGGATATCGCGGTCGAGCTAATGGTCTCCGATAACGACGTCCCCCTGCTTTCGGAAGGCAGACCGGTACGGCTGCAGTTCGCCGGATGGCCGGCCCTTCAGTTTGCCGGGTTCCCGGCCGTCGCGGTAGGAACGTTCGGCGGAAAAGTGTCGGTGATCGATGCGGTGGACGATGGCACCGCCCGGTATCGCGTGATCGTTCGCCCGGATCGCGATCGTATCGGTCAAAAGCAGGATGACGCCTGGCCTACGCTCGACCGGCTTCGTCCGGGCGCGGAAGCGACGGGCTGGATTATGCTCGATACGGTTCCGCTCGGCTTCGAACTCTGGCGGCAGTACAACGCCTTCCCGCCGACGATCAAACGTCCGCCGGTCGGCGAAAAGGAAAAGGACGAGTTCAAACCGCTCAAGGATAAGGACGGCGAGAAGGACAAGGGGTATATCCCGGTCAAGTCGAAGAAATAGAGCCTCCCGGCGGAGGAACCGCCGGGTCCTTTCCCCGGACCTTGACGGGGCAGGGGCCGCACCGTTATACTGATTTCGGCGACGCAACTGGCGCAGCGAAGAGAACTTCGGGGGAGCGTCGCCGAAATCCGTTTTTCCTCGTTTGTCGCTCGCCTGGGCAACGATTCCGTTACGAAAGGGTTCGAAAGTTATGGAAACCATTGTCGTACGGCGGGCCCTGCTTTCCGTCTCCGATAAGTCCGGCCTGAGCGATTTCGCTCGCGGGCTGACCGAACACGGCATTGAGATCGTCTCCACCGGAGGAACGGCGGCCTCGCTGAAATCCGCAGGCATCCCGGTGATCGGTATCTCGGAGGTGACCGGTTTCCCGGAGATTCTGGACGGGCGGGTGAAAACACTGCATCCGAACGTTCACGGCGGCATCCTTGCCGACCGGGACAAACCGGAGCATGGCGAAACGCTTCTCACCCATGGCATTACGCCGATCGATCTGGTCTGTGTCAACCTCTATCCCTTCGCGGCGACGGTCGCAAAACCGGACGTCACTCCGGAGGACGCGATCGAAAATATCGATATCGGCGGTCCGGCCATGGTCCGTTCGGCCGCCAAAAACCATTACGGTGTCGCCATCGTCACCGATCCCGCCGACTATGCGATGGTCCTCGCGGAGATTGCCGGCGGGGGCCTCTCTCTGGCGACCCGGAAGCGGCTGGCGGCGAAAGCGTTCGCACATACCGCCGCGTACGATGCGATGATCGCCGATTATCTGGAACGGCAGTTGGCTGCCGATCCGGACGAGACGCCCCTTCCGCTCACCTTCCGCCTCTCCCTGCCGCGTGTGGGGAGCCTGCGCTACGGGGAGAATCCGCACCAGCAGGCCGCTTTCTATCGGGACCCGAGGGTGACCGAACCCTGTATCGGCAATGCGATCCGACGCGATCACTCCGGCAAAGAGGTTTCGTTCAACAACCTTTACGACCTCGACGGCGCGCTGGAACTGGTCCGGGAGTTTTCGGAGAAGCCGGCGGCAGCCATTATCAAGCACGCCAACCCCTGCGGGTGCGCGATGGCGGATACGCTGGTCGAGGCATTTGTCGCCGCACGGGCGGCGGACACGGTCAGCGCGTTCGGTGGCATTCTGGCGGTCAATCGTCCGCTCGACGTCGCGACCGCCGAGGAGATTACCGGTCCGAACAGTTTCTTCGAATGTATTGTCGCACCGGGCTACGGGGAGGGTGTGACGGAACTCCTGACGACCCGGAAGAAATGGGGCGGGAACCTCCGTCTTCTGGAGGTCGCCCCGTTTCATGAACCCGGTCGACAGGGCTTGCTTTTGAAACAGGTGACCGGTGGACTGCTGGTGTCCACACGGGACTTTCGCCCGTTGACCGACGACGATCTCACGGTCAAATCCGACCGTCCGCCAACCGGGGAGGAGTTGACGGAACTCCTGTTCGCGTGGAAGGTTGTAAAGCATGTGAAATCGAACGCCATCGTCATCACGAAGGGCGGCGCTCTGCGGGGTGTCGGCGCGGGCCAGATGAACCGGGTCCGCTCGGTACGTCTGGCGGTCGAACAGGCGGGTGAGCAGGCACGAGGCGCGGTTCTGGCATCCGACGCGTTCTTCCCTTTCCCGGACGGACCGGAGGTCGCGGCGCAGGCGGGGGTTACGGCGATGATACAGCCGGGCGGTTCGGTCAAGGACGACGAGACGATCGCGCTCTGTAATCGGTACGGTATCGCCCTCGTCTTCACCGGAGTTCGGCATTTCCGGCATTAGGGAGACCATCGGCATGAACAGCGACGTGGCAAAGCGGGCGGCGGCACGGGCGGCGGCGGCCCTGGTGCAGGACGGTATGCTTCTCGGGATCGGCTCGGGATCAACGGCGAACCATTTTCAGGCCGCTCTCGCCGAGCGAATCCGGGAGCAGGGGCTGCATCTTCGGGGCGTCGCCCCCTCCCGGCGCTCCGAGGAGAACGCTCTGTCCCTGGGTATTCCCCTGATCGCGCCGACCCGAGAGACGGTCCTCGACCTGGCGGTGGACGGTGCGGACGAAATCACTCTCACGCTTCAGGCGATCAAGGGTGGCGGCGGGGCGCTGGTGCGCGAAAAGATCGTCGTCGCGGCGGCAAAACGCTTTATCGTCATCGCCGATGATTCGAAACTCGTGCCGTACCTGGGGGCGTTCCCCCTGCCCGTAGCGGTACTCCCGTTCGGCTGGGAGCGGACGGCGCGACGAATCGAAGACACGTTCGGCGTTCCGGTGAGCGTGCGCGGCGGTTCGGAGACGCCGTTCGTTTCGGACGACGGCCTGCGGATTCTCGATCTCCGCTTCGGAAGGATCGCCGACCCGGAAGAAACCTACCGGCAACTGCGGACCACGGTGGGTGTCGTCGATTGCGGTTTGTTTCTCGATCTGGCCGGGGAAGCGATCCTTGGCGCGGAGGACGGGTCAATCCGGGTTCTGAGCCGGTCAGAGGCGGCCTAACGCCACCCCCCAGGGACTGCGCAGGAACCCGCTCAAAAACTCCCGTTCACGGATCGTTCGTATGATCCAGCGAACCAGGTTGACCGGGAACATCCCGCTCCAGGCGGTCAGGTACGCGCCTTTCAGCGTCGGGCGAATGGTATGTGTCAGCTCTCGAACGTCATGGCGCAGGTAACCGTTGTCGATCAGACCGGTCCGATATTCGTCCAGAATGCCCGACAGATGCGCGGCCGCCGTTCCTTCGGCGAAAAAGCTTTTTCCCTGCTTGATGTGCAGGTTCTGCTCCTCGATCGCGAAGCAGTGCAGTTGATGGAGGCGATGGGTATCGCGCACCGACGGCAGGTAATTTCGAAACTCGTTCGGCAACGCCGGGACGAATCCCAGGTGCCGTCCGTTGTTGGTTTCCACCACCGCGCCCTCCGTGAAACTGGTGCGAAAGGTCACCTCCAGGTCTCCGGGCGTCGGAAGTTTCCCGGCGGCGGGCGCGGCCGTCGTCAGCGTAATCAACGCCATCGTTCTTTCCACACGATTGGCAAGAACGACGAAATCGACGATGTTTTTGGCTCGTTCCTCCACCAGGCGCAGAAACGCTTCCGGCAGGAATCCGTCCTTTTTCAGGCTCTCGATCGCACTTTGCAACTGCTGTTGCTGCACGGTCGGCAGGCATGCCGGCTCTAACGGAATCAACGTGGTGTGCGGTTTGACGGTCCGTCCGAAATAGTGGAAAAGCGGCAGTACGCCGAACGCGGCGGCGAGCACGGCAATCAGAATGACGAACACCGTTCCCATGTGCAGGCTCCTCAAAGGGTTCGTTTCGGAAATTCACTGTGACCGAACAGACAGTGAATGGCGAGGCGTTCCTCTTTTCCGCCTCGACCTCTCTTATCTATTGGTCTTCCGAAGCGCCCGAATTGTTCACCGGACCCGAGGTTAAAGTCCGCTAAACTTCCTGCCACTCGCCGCGAATGCGAACGATTCCCTGCCGCTCCCATTCCGGCAGGAGGTGTTCGGCGCGCCAGGGGGTCAGGAATCCGGTAGCGGGCGCATACCCTTCGGCGATCAGTTCCCGGACCACCTCCAGCGGCGGCCCGACAAAACTTTCACCATCCGTCGTGGTGACGCGTAACACGGTTCGAGAGTTCGGGGAGTCATCCGGCACGTCCGGGCGTTTCCCCCGACGCGGCGCGTCGCGGAACAGCAGTTCCATCAGCACCGCCCCCATGGCAACGACCAGTCCCATCACCAGCACCGCCATAATGCCCAGTACCATATTTCCATTTTAGGAAATCCTCCGGAAAGATGCAATGTATTTTGCGCGTAAGACCCTTCGGTTCCGGCAGGAATCCCCGTTCGGACTGTCGAATCGGGCCACATGAGCACGAACAATCGCGTGGTTACGTTCGGAGAGGTCATGCTCCGTCTTTCGCCTCCCGGTTACCTTCGCCTGCTGCAGACGACGACCCTGGAGATGACCTTCGGCGGCGCGGAAGCCAATGTGGCGGTCTCTCTGGCCTTGCTCGGCATGGAGGCCGCTTTTATCACCCGTCTCCCGAAAAACGATATCGCCGACGCCTTCATCGCGCAGGTTCGCGGACTGGGTGTCGATACGCGCTCGATTCTTCGCGGGGGTGACCGGATCGGCGTCTACTTCGTCGAGAAGGGGGCGTCGCAGCGAGCCTCCACGGTTCTTTATGATCGGGCGCACTCCGCGATTGCCGAGATCAACCCGGACGACCTGAACTGGGACCGGCTTCTGGAAGGCGCGACCGCGTTCCATTTCACCGGTATCACCCCCGCTCTTTCGGACAACGCCGCCCGCGCCGCGCGTATGGGCGCAGAAGCCGCGCGCAACCGGGGTATCTTCGTCTCCTGCGACCTGAACTACCGCAAAAAACTCTGGTCGCGGGAAAAGGCCGGGGCGGTCATGGGGGAACTGCTTCCGTTCGTCGATCTCTGCATCGCCAACGAGGAAGACTGCGAATCGGTCTTCGGCATCTCGGCGGAAGGGTCGGACCTGACCGGGGGCACCCTCGACCATGAGCGGTACCGGGACGTCGCCGCGCAGATGACCGATCGATTCGGCCTGAAGGAGGTCGCGATCACGTTGCGCGAGAGCATCAACGCCTCCCGGAACGGCTGGTCCGGAATGCTCTATGCGGACGGTACGCCTTATTTCTCCCGCCGGTACGAGATCGATATCGTGGATCGGGTCGGCGGCGGCGATTCCTTCGCGGCGGGACTGCTGTTTGCCCGGTTGAACGGGCGCGGTCCGGCGGAAGCGATCGAATTCGCGGCGGCGGCTTCCTGCCTGAAGCATACCGTCGTCGGCGACTTCAATTTTGTGAAGCTGGCAGAGGTCGAGAACCTGCTGAAGGGTGATGGTTCCGGTCGCGTCCAGCGGTGAAAACGCGGTAAACATCATGAATAAAACCCAAATTCTTGAACGCATGCTGCATCCGGGCGTCATCGCCGTCCTTCGGGCGGACAGTTCCGCTCAGTTGCTGGACGTTGCGGCGGCCCTCGAGGCGGGCGGGGTCACCTGTATGGAGGTGACGATGACCACACCGAACGCTTTGAAAGTGATCGAGCAGGTAGCGGAGCGGATGGGCAGTCGGGTCTGTATCGGGGTCGGTACGGTGCTCGATGCCGAAACCGCCCGGATGGCTCTGCTTTCCGGCGCGCAGTATGTCGTCACGCCGGTCATGAAACCGGACATCATTCATCTTTGCAACCGGTACAGTCGACCGATCGTCTGCGGCGCGTACACCCCGACAGAAGCGCTGAGCGCCCACGAGAACGGTGCCGATTTCATCAAAATCTTCCCGGCGGACGGTTTGGGGCCGAACTATATCAAGGCGATCAAGGCGCCGCTCCCGCAGCTTGAGATCATCCCGACGGGCGGTGTCGACGTCCATACCGCCGGAGATTTCATTCGCGCCGGGTGCGCGGCCGTTGCGGCCGGAGGCAGTCTGGTCAGCAAGGAAGTTCTGAAAACCTCCGACTGGGGGAAACTCACCGAGGTGGCGCGCGCCTTTGTGACGGCGGTGGCGCAGGCTCGCGGCCAGGGCAAGTGACGGATGCGGCGTGGCGCGGCCCACGGGCCTAAGATCATCCGTATTCGTACCCATGCCATCACATTGCCACTGAAGGAATCCCTGACCTCCTCCCAGTTGCGTTATCGGACCCGCGAAACCCTGCTCGTGGAAATCGAGGCGGAGAACGGCGTTACCGGCTGGGGGGAGTGCGCCGGACCGCCCGTTCTGCTCGCTCCGATCGTCCATTCGTTCTATTCCGACTTCCTGCTCGGGCGGGACGCATTGCAGACGGACCGTCTCTGGCATACGCTGCGGACGGAAGGGTTCCGATGGGGACGGCGCGGTCTCATGGTCGCCGCCCTTTCCGGGATCGATATGGCCCTCTGGGACGTCAAGGGAAAGGTTTTGAAACGCCCGTGCAGCGAAATGATGGGCGGGCGGGCGTTCGAGCGGGTACCATTCTATGCGGTCGGCCTTTTCTTCCGCGATCGTCCGGAGACCGAACTGATCCCCCAGTTGATCGACGAGGCTCAGGGGTATTTCGAACAGGGATTTCGCGGCGTCAAGGCCCAGATCGGTCGAAACCTCTCCTTCGATCTGGCTCTGATCCGGCGACTGCGGGAAAATTTTCCGAACGCGACGTTGATGGCCGATGCCGGTCATGCGTATGATCTCGCCGAGGCGATCCAGGTCGGCAACGCCCTGGCGGATGCGAAGTTCGCCTTTCAGGTGGACCCGCTCTCGCCCGAGTTTCCCGATCAGAATCGCATTCTGGCGGATCGGGTGCCGATTCCGCTGTACGTCGGCAAATGGGAGCAGACGCGCTGGGGTTATCAACACCTCCTGCAAAGCGGCGGGGTCGCCTGCCTCCAGTTGAATCTGGCCTTCTGCGGGGGACCGACGGAAGCCCTGCGCATTCGGAATCTGGCCCAGAGTTTCGGCATCAACACGATTCCGGCCGCCAGCGGCACGATGCTTCATCTCGCGGCGGCGCTGCACTTCGTCACGTCGGAATTCCGGGTTCCGGGACGCCTGGAGCCGACGGTCGGTATGATGGGTTGGCCGGTTACCCTGGACCCGCTGACGGCACAGACCTTTGCGGACGGGGTAACGCTCGATCACGGGCTGGCGTCGGTTCCTCCGGGACCGGGTTGGGGCGTCACCATACACCGGGATCGACTGGATGCGGTCTGTGTTCGATCACAGGAAAGCGGACTTTAAACCGCGTTCGTCACGTATGCCTTCTCGCTCAGGGCCGGTTTCTCCTTTTTGTCTTGCGCCGGTTGCAAAGGGACGGCTATAATGTCAGGGAATTTACCGTCATGAAACCGCTCGTGTAGTGGCGTTTCGCAGCGCAGCGCGACGCCGTCGATTCGTGTTCGAGACCGCGAGCGGAGCCGCCGGTTCTCCTACTGGGAGGATGCAGCGTGCAGGAGTCTTGATTCGTTGAAAGTTTCCCGTTATTTCATACCGACGCTGCGCGATGTTCCCGCCGAGGCTGAAATCGCTTCCCATCAACTGCTGCTGCGCGCCGGATTTATCCGCAAACTCAGTGCGGGAGTCTACTCGTATCTTCCTCTCGGCTGGCGCGTCCTTCGAAAGGTCGAACAGATCATCCGCTCGGAGATGGAGGCGATCGACTGCCTCGAAATGCGGATGCCGACCCTGCATCCGAGGGAGATGCTGGAGGAGTCCGGCCGCTGGAACGTCGACGTCGTCTACAAACTGAAAGACCGGCGTGACGCGGACCTTGCCCTGGGCTTCACCCATGAGGAAATCATGGCCGATATCGCGCGACGCGATATGCGTTCCTGGCGCGACCTTCCCCGACGGCTGTTTCAGGTGCAGACCAAATTTCGTGACGAGCCGCGTCCGCGCGGCGGGGTCATTCGAACCCGCGAGTTCATCATGTACGACGCCTACTCGTTCGACCGCGATGAAACCGGGATGGGCGAATCCTACCGGATGATTCGCGACGCCTACGACCGAATCTTTCTCCGACTGGGACTGAAGGTGTTAACGGTCGAGGCGGATGGCGGGGCGATCGGTGATCTGGAAAACCATGAATTTATGGTCCTGGCCGAGGCCGGCGAGGACACCGTTTTGCGCTGCCCCCACTGCGGTTACGCCGCCAATGCCGAAAAATGCCCGGTCTTTCCGCCGGATCCGCCTGCGGAAGCCACCAACGGCGTGAAACCGCTCGAAATCGTCGCTACCCCCGGAGCGCGGACGATCGAGGAAGTCACCGGTATGCTCGCGACGACGGCGGATAATCTGGTCAAAACCCTGCTTTTTCTGGCGGACGGCGACCCGGTCGCGGTTCTGGTTCGCGGCGATCGGGAAGTGAACGAGATCAAACTGCGGCGCTTCCTCAACGCGGGGACTCTCGAAATGGCCGGTCCGGAAACGGTCGAGAAAATCACCGGCGCGCCGGTCGGTTTCGCCGGTCCGACCGGACTGATCGGTCTTCGCATCCTCGCCGACCATGAGGTGCGCCCGATGAAAAACTTCATCACCGGAGCGAACCAGGCGGACGCCCACTATGTCCATGTCAATATCGGGCGAGACTTTACCCCGTCCGATTACGCGGACCTGCGCATCGCCGTCGCCGGAGACCGTTGTCCCATCTGCGAACAGGGAACTCTGGAGGAAGCGCGAGGTATCGAGGTCGGACATATTTTCCAGCTTGGAACCAAATACTCCGGCGCGATGGGAGCGAACTACACCGACGATCAGGGAACAATCCGGCCGATCCTGATGGGTTCCTACGGAATCGGGATATCCCGGCTTCTGGCGGCGATCCTCGAGACGTCGCACGACGCGGACGGAATGATCTGGCACCCGGCGGTTGCGCCGTTCCAGGTGGTCCTTGTCGTGGCGAACGTCAAGGACGAGGCCGCTGCGGCCGCCGGGCAGAAACTTCACGATGATCTGATCGCCGACGGGTTGGAGGTTCTGCTCGATGATCGCGACGAACGTGCCGGGGTCAAGTTCAAAGATGCGGACCTGATCGGCATCCCGGTTCGGGTTGTGATCGGTAAGGGGTTGGCCGGGGGCAAGGTGGAAATCCGCGCCCGTAAGGACGCCGCCAGCGGTCGGGAGATCCCGATCGAGGAGACCCTGGCCTCGGTCCGGGCGTTGCTGGAAAGCCTGCGGTAGCTCCCCGGAGGGAGCGAACAACTTTCGCCTGCCGGGGTGTTCCTTATCGCCGCTCTATTCCGGTTCCGTTCGGTCCGCCGTGGCAACGAGGGTCGAGATCAGGTCCGCATATCGCGGCGCGGTCCCCGGCGTAAAGGTGATGTTCAGACGGGAAACGAGCGGAGCCATCAATCGGTAGGCCAGCCGTTCGGAGTCATCGGACGTCATCTGCCATCGTCGGGCCGCAAACTGGCGTAGAAGCGTCAGTTCCTGCCGGCTCAGAACGTCCTGAGGGTTCAGCGCGCCGGGCGGCAACGGGCCGGTATCCGGAGCGTTTTCCTTCACCTGTCCCCAGTGGAACGTCGGCAGGTTGGTTCCGGCCCGCTCCTTGATGACGACGGTTCCGGCGACCACATCTCCAAGGCGTTTGTAGGTCGGATGGAAGAAGATGGTCAGTGCGCCCACAGCATAGGAGATCGGCAGCATGTCGGCGATCCGGACGAAGTTCCGTGCGGCGACGGCTCCGAAATCGACCGGCGCACCGTTATCCCGCACCACCCGCAGGTTGAACGCCCGTTTCCCCGGCGTTTGCCCGTTCCAGAGGTGTTCGAAAACGATGAAATATCCGGACAGCACCAGAGACCCGACGAGAATCGCGATCGCCGACAGCAGGTTATTGGCCGCTTCATCCTGCCCGCCCGTCACCGCTTTGAGGGAGAGGCCCGCGGCGGAGAGCGCCAGCCAGAGAATGATGACCGCCGCCAGAGCGCATCCCTGAAGAAAAAGGTCGATCAACAGCGCGCCGAAGCGGGTCGCGAGTCCTGCCGGTTCCAGTGCGAGGGGAATGTTCTCCGGAGTAATAATGGTGAGCTGTCGAGCCATCGTGTCCTCATTGTACCGTGCGCGTTCCTTTGAGACCGGGTAACATCGGTTCATGGCGGGCATGAACGATTTTATCGAAAAACGAAAAGCCGGCTGGGAAGAGCTGGCGGCGATCCTTACCCGGGCGGGCGGGAAAAGCGATGTCCGTCGCCTCTCCCGGGAAGACCTCCGGGCGATCGGCCCACTCTACCGTCGGGCGGCAGCGGATCTGGCCTACGCCCGCCTTCGCGGCGGCGATCCGGTCCTGCTGCAGCACCTGAACGATCTGGTCACTCGGGCGCATGGTCTTCTCTACGCCGAACGCAGTCCCGGTCTCGATCGGTTTCGCCGTTTCGTCTCCGACGGGTTTCCGCGTCTTCTGCACAGGCATCTGGGAATGATCGGCATCGCTGCCGGCCTGTTCGTTCTGGGGGGGCTGGTGGCGGCGGTTCTGTGTCTGCAAAACCGGGAGAACATTGCGGTCTTCAGCGAGTTCATCCTGAACCGACCGGACTTTTACCGCAGCCTGTCAACCGAGATTACCGATGCCGAACGTCCCAGTGACGCCGCCTTCCTGATGCAGAACAATATCCGCGTTGCCATCATGGCGTTCGGCTGGGGCATCCTTGGCGCCGTCCCCACGTTACTTGTCCTCTTTCTGAACGGATTACCGATCGGTTCACTGGCCGTTCACCAGGCGGACCATGGTTACGCCCTGGACTTCTGGTCGTTTATCGCTCCTCATGGTGTCCCGGAACTGTCCGCGATCTTCATTTCCGGCGCGTCCGGGATGTTGATCGGCAAGGCGTTGATCGCTCCCGGCGAACTGCCGCGTCAGGAAGCGATCCTCCTTGCCGGCAAGGACGCGATACGCCTGGTGTTCGGCACCATTCTGCTGCTCATCCTTGCCGGTTTTATCGAGGCTTTCCTCAGTCCGGCCGGACTTCCGCCCGCTTTGAAATTCGGGGTCGCCGCCCTGCTCGCGGCGGGTCTGGCGCTCTACGTTCGACGAGGCGCCGCCCTGAACCGCGCGAGTTAGCCGTTCTTCAGGAGTCCGCTGACATCCTTAAACATGACCAGGATGAAAATGGTAAGCAGGATGGCAAGTCCCGCATACTGAACCCCCGCCGTTTGCGCCGGGGTCAGCTTTCGTCGGCGTAGTGATTCCAGAGCAAGTAACATCAGGTGACCGCCATCGAGAATCGGGATCGGAAAGAGGTTGAACAATCCCAGCGACAGCGAGAGTTGCCCGAGCAGGAACATCGGTTCCGGGCCGCCCCGTTTCGAGGCCGATGTCGTCTCCTTGAAGATCGCGACCGGTCCGCCGACCGATTTCGTGATCGCTCCGGACGAGATCAGGCTTCCCATCAGTTCGAACCATCGGAGGGTGAGCATATTCCCCTGTGAGAACGATTCGGCCAGGGACGTTCGCCGAACGGTCAGCGTGATGGGTTCGGGTTGAAAACCGAGCAACCCGATCTGTTTTCCCGTTTCCCGGTCCGTCTGAGTACGCGGCGTCGCCGAAACATCCCGCAGGGTTCCTTCCTTGTCGCGCAGACGGAGCGTCAGGGGTTGGCCGGCGGAGGCATGAATCGTCTTCAGGGCCACCGTATAGTTCTCCACCGGTTTGGCGTTGATAGCGGTGATCGTATCCCCTTTCTTCAGCCCGACCTGTTCGGCCACGCTTCCTTTGAGGACTTCGCCGACGCCCAGTTGGGTCTTATCAGGAATTCCGGCGACGACGCCGATCAGGCAAAGGGTGATCCACCCCAGGAGGAAACTGAAAACCGGCCCTGCCAGGATGACGATGGCACGCTGCCAGACCGGGCGATTGTTATAACCACGGGGGTCGTCGGCACGAACGGAAGCGGACGGCGTCTCGTCGATCCGGACAGCCTCCTGCCGTTCGAGCCGGGTGTTCGTATTGACAAGACCGTTGGTGAGCTTCGCGGTCTCGCTCACTTCGTCCTCTACCTCCATTCCGGCAATACGGACGAACCCGCCAAGAGGGATCGCGCGGATCGTATACTCCGTCTCTCCGTCGTGGTAGAGTCGGACGACGCGGGGTCCCATATTGAACGCAAACTCCAGGACACGCATCCCGAGCATCTTCGCGGCGAGAAAATGGCCGAGTTCATGGAAAAACACGAGTATTCCCAGAATCAGCAGAAAGACCAGAACGAAATAGATCGAGCCCAAATTCGTTAACTCCTCCGTACGACTCCGAACCGTCTCAGGGATTAGTACCCACGGAGGCCCGAACGAAGTTCCGTCCGGCTTGATCGGCCGTCCGAATCGTCTCCAGTGCCTCGGCAGGAACCGGCGTATGCGCCTCCAGTGACGCGGCGACCAGTCCGCAAATCTCTCCGAACGCGATTCTCCCTGCAAGAAACGCGCCGACGGCTTCCTCATTTGCGGCGTTGAGGACGGCGGGCGCGGTCCCGCCGATCTCAAAGGCGCGCCGCGCCCATCGGAGCGCCGGGAAACGCTCCTCGTCCGGCTCCTCGAACGTCAGCGTACCGATCTGCGTGGGCAGCAGACGGGGCAGTCCGATATCCGTTTTGTCGGGATAGGTGAGGGCGATCTGTATGGGCAAGCGCATATCCGGCAATCCCAGTTGCGCCAGCAACGCGCCATCGGTCAGTTCGACGAACGAATGCACGACGCTCTGGGGATGCACGACGACGCGCACCCGATCGATCGACAGATCGAAAAGATGGCACGCCTCGATGACCTCCAGTCCCTTGTTCATCAGGGTGGCGGAATCGATCGTGATCTTCCCTCCCATTCGCCAGGTCGGATGGTTCAACGCCTCCTCGACGGTCGCCGCCCGGATACGCTCGGCGCTCCAGGTTCGAAACGGGCCGCCGGACGCCGTGATATGGAGATAGGCGATCGACTCCTTCGGGTAACCTTGAAGACACTGGAAGATGGCGGAATGCTCCGAATCGATCGGCAGTATCTCCGCGCCGCACTCGCGGACCGTCCGCATTACCAGGTCTCCGGCGGCGACCAGGACCTCCTTGGTCGCGAGGCAGAGCCGCTTTCCGAGGCGGGCCGCCGCCACCGTGGCGGACAGCGCGGCCGCACCGGCCACGGCCACCACCACGGTATCGGCCGATTCCAGGGTGGCCAGCGAGATCATCGCGTCCTCACCATCCCGCTCCGTCAGGCAGAGATGTTCGACCGCGAACTCCGCCGCCTGTTCCCGCAACAGCGCCTCGTTGCGTCGCGCCGCCAGTCCGACAATCGCCGCGCGATCCGGCCCCAGCCGTCGAACAACATCCAGCGTCTGCGTCCCGATCGAGCCGGTGGACCCCAGAACGACGATGCGGCGTGGCTTGGCAGATGGCATAACGGCATTATACCCGATCCATGGATTCGGAATCGGTCGCGGCAAAGTCGGGGGCGACCCCGAGGCCGGGATCGGTTTCCGAAACGCGCAGGATGTCGCCGTCGATACGTATGCCGCCCCGGACCAGACGGGAATCGTCCACCAGAAAGGGTCCGTCCAGATCGAGAAAGGGAACGATCTCCGGCCCCAGGGCGACCGCGAGATGCACCGCCGCGGAGATCGCGACCCGCGTCTCCATCATGCAGCCGAACAGGCAGACCCCGCCCGCATCGCGCACCGCCCGGCCGATCGCCAGCGTTTCGGCGATCCCCGATTTGGCGATTTTCAGAACGACGCCCCGGCACGCTCCCTGATTGAGCAGACGGGCGGCATCGGTCGGGTGACGGACGGACTCGTCGGCAAAAACCGGGATCGGGATCGCGTCCTGTACCTGAAACATCGCCTGATCGTCCCCGGCCGGAGTCGGCTGCTCGAACATCTGCAGACGGGGCAAGAGATCATCGAGACGCCGGACGAGGTGAATCGCTTCCGTTGCGGAGAACGCCTGATTGCCGTCGATCCGCAGGAACGTTCCGGGTGCGCTTTCGGCGACCGCGCGAACCCGCGCCTCATCCTCCCTGGTTTTTCCGTCCACTTTGATTTTGAACGACCGAAAGCCGACGGCGGCAAAACGCGTGGCCCGTTCCGCCGCTTCGTCGGGCGGGAGCAACGGCAACGAAAGATCGGTACGGATGGAAAGGACCGGAGTCTCCGCCGTGGCCGGAAACTCCCGGTAGAAAGGACGGCCTTCGGAACGAGACCGGGCATCCCGAATCGCCGTTTCCAGAGCGCCCCGCGCCCCGGGGGTCCGTGTCGGGCTTTGGAGCACGGCGGCCAGAGCGGCCTCCGGCGGCTTCCCGATCAGTTCCCGGGCCATGGTCAGCACGGCGGCCCGCACCGTTTCCTGTGTCTCGCCGGTAACATACGCCGCAGGAGCCGATTCTCCGTAGCCGACCGCGCCGTCCGTCAGGGTTACCCGCACCAGTACGTTGGCGGCGACACGGGTGATACGCTGTGCTGAGCGGTAAGGAGACCGCATCGGCACATTCCAGCGTCGCACCTCGACGGATTTTATCTCAGGCATGGGGTTCCTCTTTGCGGCATCCTCGCCTATTTTCCTTCTCCGCCTCCCTCGCCGGACGAACCGTCCCCGCTGTTCTCCTCACCGTCCGGACCCTCGACATTGATCTTGCGGCGATCTTTGGCGACGATCTTCGGCACCTCCACCTTCTCGCCCGGTTTCAGTCCCTCCAGCACTTCCGCCTCGCCGTAGTTGCGAATGCCGATCTTCAGGACCCGTTCGGTGGTCTTCATATCCTTGCCGGTTCCGGTCACGACCATCACCTTATCGCCTTCCCGGAGGGCTTCATTGGAGAGGATGGTGACATTTTCGTGCCGATCGAGAATGATATTGACCGCCGCGGTCATCCCCGGGCGCAGCCGCTGATCCGGCGTGTCGACTCGAACCTTCACCTCGAAACGGACGACCGCCTGCTGTCCGGACGAACTCCCGGACGTTCCGGAGGCGGCGGAGCCGATCGACGACGGCGCGATATCGGTTACGTGCCCCTTGAACGTCACTCCCGGAATGCTGTCCACTTTGATTTCGACGGGCAGATTGACCTTCAGTCTGGCAACATCGACCTCGTTCACATTGACACGGACCTGCATCTTGTTCAGGTCCGCGACGCGGACCAGGACCGCGCCCTGGGCGAAACCGGACGTCGCCGACGCCACCAGTTCGCCTTCGTTCAGGTACTTTCCGGTGATTTCGCCGGAGACCGGCGCGACAATTCGGGTTTCGGTCAACTGGACGTTTTGCTGGGCGAGGGTATTTTCGATCTGTGCGACCTCGGCCTGCGCCTGCTCGATATCGCGCTTTCGAACCTCGACCTGGCGGGCGTTCACCATCTCGGCACGGAGCCCCACCCGGGCGGTTTCGACGGCCGCCTGAGCCGCGCGAATATCCTCCACACGCGGTCCCTCCCGCAACAGAGACAATCGCTGCCGGGCCGTCGCCAGATCGGCCTCCAGGGAGCGGCGATCCGCTTCCTGGGCTTTGCGATCCGCTTCCTGCGCGGCTTTATCGGCCACCGCCAGTCGGACATTGGTATCGGCGGTATCAAGGGCGGATTGAGCGACAAAACCTTTGGCCACCAGGATTTTCTGCCGTTCGAGGTTGCGGCGAGCATCGACGATCTGGGCGTCGCTGCGCTGAATCGCCGCATCGGCGCGGGCCAGGTTGGCGTCGGCGCGTTTGAGAGCGAGTTCGGCCCGGTTGACGGACTCCTCCTGCTGCCGCAGTTCCTGTATCCGGGTGGGCGCCGCCGTCTGCGCCAGACGCCGTTGCGCCTCCTTCAGGTTCGCCTTCGCTCGCTCGACCGCGACCAGGCTCTGACGTTGGGCGTAATAATAATTCTCCTCGGACTGGGCCAGACGCGCCTGTGAAGCGGATAGCTGCGCTTTGATCCGGTTGACATCGCGGGCTACTTCGGTCGGATCGACCAGAGCGATCATATCCCCGGCTTTGACACGGTCGCCTTCCCTGACATAGATTTTCAGAATGCGTCCGGCGACACGGGACTTAACCTCCACCTGATTCACCGGTTCCAGCGTACCGTTCTCGGCGACCGTCAGGGAAATGGTACCCGTCTTTGCCTCGACGATTCTTCCGATCTTGGGTTTGTCGGTCGTTTTGGTGGTCAACCGCGACCAGGCAAATGCGACGATTCCGACGATGACCACAGCGATCAGGGCGAGGCGGACTTTGCTGTTCAAACGAAACTCCTTATCCGTGCCGTTCCGGTCGGTTGGAAATGGACCGGAAGCTCCCAGTCGGCGGAACGCACGGTATGGCAATGCGGTCGAGATGCGGAAAAATCGACATCATTTCGCCTATGGGAAAGACACAACCGATCGTGGAAAGTTGCGGAAGGGTAACAAAAAAAAGTATAATGCGCCCATCATGCGTCCTCTGCGCTGTCTGGCGACGATTCCGGCCCTCCTGGCCCTTTTTTTCGGAAGCGCAGGTCGGACGGAGACGCCGGGTCTGCCCCCCACCGGGGTTTCTCATGAGGAAATCGCCCGATCGACCGCCGGAGCGACCCTCGAAAACCTTCGCGGAGACCTTCTGGCGGTTTTCTATCCGGCCACGGTGCCCACGGTCCCGCATTACGAAACCCGCTACCCGGCGCTTTATGACCGAACGGCGTTCCTCTATGTTCCGCGCCCGCGCCGCAGCGATGTGCTCGATCGCCTGGTCACGGTACACTACCGTTCGACCGATACCGAAACCGCCTTTCGCATCACCCGTCTGGTCGCCCGACTGATCTATCTGCACCGTCTCCGGTTCCGTCGGCCGGTCTCCTTCCCTCGCTCCGCCGACTCGGCGGACATCTGGGTCAACGCTCCCCCCGGACGCGGCAACGCGATGGGCGGAGAGACACGAACCAACCAGATCTATCTGTTCGCGGTCCCCGAGCGGAAACCGATCGAATGGGTGCGAACCCTCTGTCACGAATGGGGCCACCTCACTCTCGTCGCCGCGCGCGGATTCGTTTCGCCGGAGCCGGACGCCGCAGGCTATCTCGGCGAACGTCTCTTTTTCAAGTGGCTGCGCGAGGATCGGGACGGCGCAGCCGACGACTTTACCACGCACACCGACCAGGATCTCTACCATCGACGGCAGGTCGCCCCGCTGATCGAGCAGTTCCTCGCGGAAGGACCGGGGTCTCCCCGACTCAAACAGACCGACGTTGCCGGAATGGACTATTACATCGGAGCCGCTCTGGCGCTCGATGAAACGTTCGGTTCCTCCATCCTGGCGAAAGCGCTCTGGTCGGTGGACTCCGAAAACGCTCGCGCTCTGGTCGACGCCGTTCGCAATGTCCTTCGAAGTTCGGCGACGTTTTCCGTTCGTACCCCGGCCTGGGTGCCGCTCGATACGGGAACCTTCGACATCACCGGCAGTCCGGCGGGCCTGCTCGGAGTGGCGGACCGTCCTCCCCTCGCCGTGTCCGAGCGACCCCGGCCCTTGACGGTGCGCCTTGCCGGATGGAAACGGGCACGAAACCTGCGTCAGGGAACCATGACGGTGACGTTTTCGCGCCGCCGTTCGGAGGAGACCCCTTGACCGGTACATTTTTCGCCGAAGCTCCCGCCAAAATTAACCTGACACTGGACGTTTTCCCGCCCCGCCCGGACGGTTTCCACGATCTGGATTCGGTGGTGGTGAAAATCCTGCCGGTCGATCGGCTGGCCGTCTCCATCCGGGAGTCGGTCGCCGGACCGCGCATCACTCTGGAGTGTCCGGGGTCCGACCTTCCCTCCGGGCCTGAGAACCTGGCCTATCGGGCCGCCGACGCGTTCCTGCGCGTGGTTCCCCACCCTGTCTCGGTCGATATCCGCCTGGAGAAGACCATTCCGATGCAGGCCGGTATGGGCGGCGGCAGCAGCGATGCGGCCGCTGTCCTGCGTCTCCTGAACGACCGCTTCCCCATCCCTCCCGAGACCCTGCTGACAATTGGGGCAACCCTGGGCAGTGATGTTCCGTTATTCCTTACAACCGGAACGGTCCGAATGGAAGGAAAAGGAGAACGGTTGACACCGATTTCCGACGACACGTCGCTCCGGGGTGTCGTGGTTCAACCGGGAATCGGCGTTCCGACCGGTCCCGCCTACCGCCTGCTGGACTCGCTTCCCGATCGCCAACCCGGCCGCGCGACGGCCCGCCTGCGGGACGCCCTGCAACGACATGCGTCCGTCCGAGAGATAGGTGACCTGATGTCTAATGATTTCGAGGCGGCGATCCTTCCTGCCTATCCGGAGGTCGACGCCGCCCACCGCGCGGTGACGGATGCCGGTGCGCTTCGAACCCTGCTCTGCGGGTCGGGGTCGGCGGTTTTCGGACTTGCGGAGGACTCCGACCATGCGGACGACCTCCGTCAGCAACTTCTCGGACGGTTTCCGGTGGTCCTGTCCGTGCGGAAATGGCATGAGTGACCCCCTGCCGATCCTGGTGCTGGCCGGCGGCGGTATGCCCGCCGAGATGCGGGCCGTCGCGCCGGAAATTTCCTGTCGCGCGCTTTTGCCTCTGAACGGACGCCCCATGCTCGACTACGTCCTCCCGGCGCTGGTCGAAGGACGACGTCTGTCAGGGAATTTCGGGCGGTTGCTGGTCGCGGGGCGCGACCTGCCCTTGCCGAAGAACGCCGTGCCCGTTCCGGACGGTGATTCGATGGTGGATACGCTGCTAACGGGCGTTTCCGCCTTGTTCCCGGAGGAGACCCGGTTGCTGGTCTCCACCGCGGACGTTCCGCTACTCACTCCGGAGGCGGTCGCCGATCTGATCGACCGCGCGGAGCATTTCCGGGATGTCGACTTTCTCTACCCGATCGTGGATGCCTATTCCTGCGAGGCGGCGTTTCCGGGGATGCGCCGTACCACTCTGCAGATTGCCGAAGGCGAGTTTACCGGCGGAAATCTGGTGTTAATCAATCCCGAATTCCTGAAAAGGAACGAAAGTGCGCTTCGGGAAGCCTACGCCCAGCGGAAAAACATCCCCGGTCTGGCCCGGATGCTGGGCTTCGGGGCGGTTAGTCGTCTGGTTCTCTCGCGGGTGATGCCGCGCGTCCTTTCCCTGTCCTACCTCGAACACGCGGTCGGTCGCCTTCTGGGCGGAGCGACGGCATGCGCCGTGGTTGTGCCGTACCCGGAGATCGGCGCGGATGTCGACCGTCCGGAGGATATCCCCGTCGCCGAGGAGTTATTACGCCGTTACGGGGACGGACCGTTGCCGCCGGCCTCCATGGGAAACGGGGCGATACCGTAGCGAACCGGGCAGGTAACGAATATAATCAACCGATGAATCGTTTTCCGCACCGTAAGCGCGGCCGTCTCTTCATCGTTTCCGGCCCCTCGGGTGTCGGAAAGGATACGGTTCTTGGCGTTTTCCATCAGCATATCTCCGGGATACACCAGGCGGTGACCGTTTCGACACGGACCATGCGCCCCGGAGAGTCGCAGGGCAACCCTTACCGGTTCGTCACCCTGTCCGAGTTCAACCGGATCGCCGAACAGAACGCGTTTCTTGAATATGCCCTGGTCAACGGGAACTACTACGGAACGCCACGACAGTTCGTCGAGGAACAGAGGGATCAGGGGCATGATGTCCTGTTGAAGATCGACGTTCAGGGGGGCCTGACCGTGCGTTCCCGTGCCGAGGACGCCATTCTGATTTTTCTCGCTCCCCCCTCGCTCGAGGAGTTGGAGCGCCGTTTGAGGGTTCGTGACACGGAGACGGAGGATCAGATCACCCGCCGTCTTCTGGACGCCCGATCCGAAATGGAACAGGTGGAAAAGTACGACTATGTCGTGATCAACTACGAGGTGGAGGAGGCCGCCGACCATCTGCGAGCGATCATCATCGCCGAACGCTGTCGGCTTCATCCGACGGTGCATCGGCATGCCTGATCCGGGTCGGCTCCCGAACCTCTCCGGTGTCACAATCGTTCTCGGCGTCACCGGTTCGATCGCCGCTTACAAGGCGGCGGACCTCTGTTCGAAACTGGTGCAGTCGGGCGCCACCGTCCATCCGATCCTCAGTCGGGGCGCGACGCGTTTCATCGCCCCGGCCACGTTCTTCGGCCTGTCGGGCCAACCGGTCACCACGGACACCTTCGAGGAGCCGTTTTCCGCGACCACGGAAAACTCTCCGATCGCCCATCTGCGCTATGCCGAAATCGCGGACCTGTTCGTGGTCGCCCCGGCGTCCGCCGACTTTCTGGCCCGACTGACCGCCGGATTCGCCGACGACATGCTGACCGCGGCGCTCCTCGCCAATCCGGGCAAACCCGTTCTGCTGGCTCCGGCGATGAACTCTCACATGTGGGAAAACGCCGCCACGCGCGCGAACCGCCGAACGCTGGAGGGTCGCGGCTACCTTTTCGCCGAACCGGCGATCGGACGGTTGGCGGAGGGAACGACGGGAACCGGACGGATGAAAGAGCCGGCGGACCTCCTCCGGGACATCGCCGACCGCCTGACCGGGAAAGGTGACCTTTCGGGCGTACGCGTCCTGGTGACGGCCGGTCCGACCCGCGAACCGATCGATCCGGTCCGCTTTCTCTCGAACCGCTCGTCCGGAAAAATGGGCTACGCGATCGCGGCGGCGGCGGCGGCGCGGGGGGCGGACGTGACTCTGGTGAGCGGACCGACCGGACTGCCGGTTCCGGCCGGCGTCACGACGGTCGGGGTCCTGACCGCCGCGGAGATGGCGTCGGAATGCCTTGCGCGGTTCCCGGATTGCGACATCGCGATCGCGGCGGCGGCGGTGGCGGATTTCACCCCGGAAACCGCCGCCCCGCAAAAAATCAAGAAACAGGGCAACTCGCTCGTCCTCACCCTGGTTCCGACCATCGACATACTCCGGTCGATGGGGCAACGCAAACGGTCCGGGCAGATTCTGGTCGGCTTTGCCGCCGAAACGGAAAACCTGCAGGCGAACGCTCAGGCGAAACTGCGAGAAAAGAATCTCGACCTGATCGTCGCCAACGATATCACGCAGGAAGGGGCCGGATTCGACGTCGATACGAACCTCGTCACTCTTCTGGAACCCGATCGCCCCCCTCACGCACTGGCGCTGACCACCAAACACCGGATCGCGGAGATTCTGTGCGACTGGCTCGCCGCCCGCCGGACTACGGCGACGGCTCCTCCGAATGCGCCTCGATAAATGCTTCCCACCAGCCGGTCGGTCTCCAAATCCGGTAAAGATCCTTCTCCGCCTCCGCTTCGACCATCCCCAGTTTCCGCACCCGGTAGAGAAACAGGAAGGCGGACACGCGCATATTGGCCGCGCAGTGGACGAACCGGCGGCGGCCCTGTGTCGCCGCCATCGCCTCGAAAAAGCGTTCCAGGTCGGCCGAGGTCGGCGCTTCCCAGACGACCGGCAGGGCGATGTACTCCATTCCCAGCGAGGTGACCACCTCCGCTTCATCGGGGATGGCTCCGGCGGAGGTCGGCATCGCCAGATTGATCACGACATCGTACCCGGCGGCGGCGATCTCGGAAAACTGATCTCGTGTCGGCTGCCCCGCCGTTGCTGTGCCGTCCGCAAAGAGGATGAAGTGACGAATATCGGTCAGCGGCATGGTTACTCCCGGGCCAGAGAGACATCGGTCGCCTTGAAAACGGCGATGACTTCGTCACCCACACCGACATTCAGGCGTTCCACTGCCGGCGCGATCAATGCCGAGACCAGTTCGCCGACCGGCGTGTCCAGGTAAACCAGCGTCATGGCCGGTCCCCGGACGATGTTGGTGACCCGGCCCTTGATCTGATTGGGAAAACTGAGTTGCATTCCGGTTCCTCGTTCGATATGCAGATGGATCGCCTTGAAAAGGGCGAGTAGTACGTCCCCGATTCGCAGGTCCGGGGCCTCCGCTCCGGTTCGGCTGTGCGCCGCGTAGAGCGAAAGTCCGGAGGCGTCGATACGCACCAGACGCATGGTCGGGTCGGTGACGATATCGACGACCGTTCCGGCAATCCGGTTCGGGATCGTGATCGCGTAGCGTCGAAGGCTGCCCCGATGCCCTTCGATCTCCAGTTGCGTGACCCCATCGACGGGCAGTCCCACGGCAGCGCACCAGGTCAGCACCGCCGTTTTGTCCGGCGCTTCCAGCAGCCAGACGAGTCGTCCTTCCAGCGGACTATGAAAACTCCGGTAACCGCGCACGATCGGGTCCGTTTGCCCGAGGATCGCAATCTCTCGAATCCGCTCCTCGGAGAGTTCTCCCGGCGTCAGGGTGTGAACCGTGAGAAAAAGCGGCACGTCCGCCCCCTTAGTGCATCTGCTTCAGAATGGTAAAATCGAGCCTGACGCCGGAGAAGGCGGAGGCGGGGCGAGCGAAGATATCCGGCGGAACCCGAAGCACGCAATGGAGCGAGTAATCGTCTCCGGGGTTCAGGTGGCGCACCTCCTGACCGGCGAAACAGTCGCGCACCGGGATACGGGGCCATCCGTTTACCCCCCGGACCAGCATTCCCGCCTGTTTCCGGGCGATTTCCATCCCTTCGAACGCGATGCGCACATGGTGCAGCACCCGTTCGCTCCGGTTCCGACAATAGAGCCGGACCCAGAGGTAATCGCCGGGCCGCAGTTCCGGGCCAGACGAAAGGGGCCGCCATTCCGGAGGGAAAACCGGCCCGAAATGGTCGACCTGGGAGGCGACGCGAAACGCCAGATCGGTATACAGTTCATCGGATACCGGAACGACCGCGATTTCCCCGGCGGCGGGCCGCTCCCGAACCGCCAGTCGAACGACGTCGGACGGTGCGGCGCACCGCTCCTGCAACGGCGACGGCGGGTCGGGGGGCGCGGGGACCGATGCCGTAGGCGGGACGATCGTGGTCTCCTCGGCCATCTTTTCCATCGTGATCTGGACAAAGGGAAGGCAGAGGTGTACTTCGGAAACGCGATACTTGCGAAATAACCTATTCAGCATCGAGGGTCAGGCTCCTTTCGCCGGTAAACCGGGCAAACGCCTCGCGAAACGGCTGCGGCGCACGGGTCGGGCGTCCGGATTCGGCACGAACGAATACGCCGCGCGTGCTCGCCTCGGCGATCCGCTCCTCTCCGTCCTCGCGGATCAGGCGATACTCAAAATTGGCCGAGACCGGGCGCAACGCCGTTATCCGTCCTTCGATCCGGGCCGAATCTCCGTAACGCAACGGGGACAGATAGCGGATTGTCGCCTCCGCGATGACGATCTGCACACCATGAACGGAAAAATCCCGGAAGGAAAGCCCCATCTGTCGAAGGTATTCCGAACGCGCCTCCTCCAGATACTGGAGATAAACGGCATTATTCACATGCCCGAAGGAATCGAGTTCATATGTGCGGACTCGAACGCGGGCCACCAGGGGGAACTCCGGCAAGGAGGATGTCCGTTCACGGGAAGACATGACGGCAACCGTAAATAAGGGCGGCGGCGTTCGTCGGAACGTTCCGGCCGCCCCTGAACCCTTTACTTTTTGTAGTAATCGGCGTTGAGCTGGATATAGGTTTTCCACTTGTCCGGGACTTCATCTTCCATGAAGATGGCATCCACCGGGCATTCCGGCTCACAGAGACCGCAGTCGATGCATTCGCTGGGATCAATGAACAGCTGGTTATCGTCGTCGCCGCCGTGGATGCAGTCAACGGGGCAGACAGCGACACAGCTCTTGTCTTTGACACCGATGCACGGCTCGGTAATGATGTAGGGCATCGTTTCCTCCGGGATGATGTCCGCTTCTCGCCAGGCATCTTGACTCCGTCGGCGGGCGGACTGTCGTGATTATAGCACAGCCAAAACCCCGAGGATAGCCGGAGCGACCTAGGAAAACAACGAATCCGCTTCAATAATCTCGTGGGCGGTCTGGCGCATCGGTTGGCATTTGTCCCGGCTGACCTTTTGAATCCGCTTGAAAGCGTCCGCCTCCGTCAGGCCGGTCCGCTGCTGCAGGATGCCTTTGGCGCGTTCGACGAGTTTTCGCGTCTCCAGTTGGTCCTTTAAATCCTGATTTTCCTTACGGATATCGTTCAGCGCCTCGAAACGGGCAAGAGCCGTACGTAAGGACGGAATCAACTGGGTACTGGTGATCGGCTTTACCAGGTAAGCGCAAGCGCCGGCGTCGATCGCCTCATCCACCCGCTTATCCTCGCTATAGGCCGTAAGCATGATAATCGGAACGGATCGTTCGGCGGTAATCAACCGCGTGGATTCGATCCCGTTCATCCCCGGCATATTGATATCCATCAGAATGAAATCGGGTTGCGTCGAGCGTGCCAGTTCCACCGCCTGTGCGCCCTCCACGGCTTTTCCCACGACTTCATAACCGGCAGCCTGCAAAGCGCGCTGCAACAGAATGACGGTCATGCCTTCATCCTCGCAGATCAACGCCTTGAGACGGGGAGTCGTTTCACTCATACATCCCTCTTGCACATCGTTTCGATTTTCGAATGATCATTAGTATACCAGTTCCATCGACCCGAACGAATACCCGGGGTTCCGGAAGGGAACTTGCGCCCGGACGTCGGAGGACGGAACCCGATGCGGGAAGGCAACGACCTTTTATGCGGGGCAATCACCGTCCTCGCCGACCGTACGCACCCAATGGCCTCGGGCAGGGTGTCCCGCCCGGGGCCGACTGACACGGATGGATTCATTTCACAAGAACACGAAAAATGTCGATCTCTTTCGGGAACAAAACTTTCGCGGGTCACGTCACTTATAACAGCACGCTCAACGCGCCGCATCTTTGAAAACTACATATCTTCTGTCGGGCCAGGATCGTCCGACAGAGTACATCAGGCCAGGATCGTCTGAGTTGCAATTGGGGCTCGTTGCCCCTTTCGTTGCAGTTCAGGCGTTTTTTGTTTTTGGCTGCGGCGCTACCGTAGCGGATTACATATATGGTTTCCCGGAATAGCCGGGGACGGCGACCGGAGACCGCTCGATTTGTATGGCCCTGTCCGTCATGCAATCCCTTTCAGGCCAGGTAGTCTGACTCCTTTTTCCGCAGTGTCCACGGAATGCCGATTAATGGGCATCCGAAGGGACCGTTCGGCGGAATCCTCCCTTTAGAAGGATAAAGACGATGCAAACGCTGACCACCTCGAATATCGGACAGAATACGACCTCCATGAATGGCGATTCGGCACGCCCGCGATTCCGCTCCTACGAGCGTATGAGCGACGCCGAGATCGTTGCCTGGTGCCAGAAGGGCGACAAAGGCGCAATGGACGCGCTGATCGCCCGGTTCAAGCGACCGATCTACGCCCTGGCGTACCGGTTGGCCGGGAACTACGACGATGCCAGTGATGTGGCCGCCGCCGCGATCCTTCGCGTGTGCCAGAACATCAACAAGTGCAAGTCGGCAGTGACCCTTCCCGCCTGGGTGAACCGGATCGTGGTGAATACGTTTTACGATATGTGCCGAAGCGCGAAAAAGTGCCCGGCCGTATCCCTCGAGGCGCTGACCGAAAACACGGACGCCTCCTCCCTGCCGTTTATCGACAGCAAGGAAAAATCGCCGCTGACCCTGGTCGGTGAGCAGGAACAGCGCGACATCCTGCATAGAGCGCTGGCCAAACTGCCGGGGCTGCATGCGGAAATTCTCTCCCAGTTCTATCTGGAAGAGCGCAGCTACGAGGAGATTTCGGAGATGACACAGGTGCCGATCGGGACGGTCAAGTCCCGGCTGAACCGCGCCCGCCAGGCGCTTCTGCGGAAACTTCAGGCGCATCGCACGGCGTTTGTCGCCTGACGACGCGATCCGGCAACGCGAAAAGAGAAAGAAACACACAAACGAGAAGGGGTATCCTCACCGGAGGATGCCCCTTCTCGTTTCGGACCGCCTCAGACCGGTTGAAGCGGGAACGATACCCGGACCATCGCGCCGCCGCCGGGCGCATTTTCGTAGGCGACCGCGCCCTGCAGGTCCCAGCAGCCGATACTCTCCACCAGTTCCAGCCCGGTATTCGCCGCCACTCGCGGGTCGAAACCGGGGGGGAAACCCGCCCCTTCATCGGTCACCTCGAGCAGGGCGGTCGGACGCTGTCCGTTGATCCGATCCGCCGTCGTTCGAAGACGAATTCGAATATCCCCCGCGCCATGCTTCACCGCGTTGGAAACCAGTTCGTTCACCAGCAGGGAGAAGGAACCGGCCTGTTTCAATGGCAGACGCGCCTCTTCACTGTCGACGAGCACGGTTCGATTCCCGGTCACGGACGAGAGCAGATCGGTCAGACGGTTCAGCGCATTCCGAACCGACACGGTTTCCACCTCCCGGAACTCCCGGATTTCCAGCGTCAACAGGTCATGAAGGGAGGCCAGAGTCCGGATATGCTGACAGAGCCGCTCGAACGCCTCGCGGGGAACCGTATTGTCCTGGTGGAACGATTGCATTTCGGCCAGGGCGGCCAGCGTTTGCAGGTTGTTCTTGATCCGGTGGTGGCTTTCCGCCATCGCTCGCTGCAGGCGGACGTTGAGCTTTTCGATCTCCGAGAGCGCCAGATGGCGTTCCGTCACGTCCAGAGCGATCCCCTCCATGCTCATCGGTACCGAGGCTTCATCGGCATGGGCGCGTCCACGAACGGCCAGCCACCGAAACGATCCGTCCGGCAGCACCACACGATGTTCCACGTCGAAATCCTGCCCCTGCTCGATCGCCAGCAACGCGGCCGCGCGGACCCATTCCCGATCGTCGGAGGGAGCGGCGCGAAAGAACCGTTCCGAATCCACCTCCTCCTCCGGGGCGATGCCAAAGTGTCGCCGACAACGATCCGACAGTTCGAAGCGATCGGTTCGCAGGTTCCAGTGCCATGTGCCGAGGTCCGCGCCGGTGACCGCCAGACGCAGACGCTCCTCGCTGTAGCGAAGCGCCCTTTCGGCTTCATACCGGGCGGTGACATCGATACTGCAACCGACGACGCGGACGGCTTTTCCGCCGGCATCGCGCAGAATCACGCCCCGGTCCTGAAGGCGGACATATTGCCCCGATTTGTGGCGAACGCGGTATTCGATCTCAAACGAGGGACGATGATGATCCCGGACCGCTTCGAACGCGGCGGCCACACGCTCCCGATCCTCCGGATGAATCTGTTCCCGCCACCAGGCCATCGTATCCTGATCCTCCCGGCCCAGATATCCGAGCAGTTCGGTCAGACCGCGTGTCCGCAGCACCGCGCCGGTCTCCGGGTCCCAGTCGTAAATCAGTCCGTTGACCGCTTCGGACGCCAGACGGAACCGTTCCGCGTTCACCAGAGCGATGACCTCCTGTTCGCGTCGACGCTGCTGCTCCTCCAGATATTTGTCACGGGTTCGCCGCTGGACCAGACTGACGATTCCCGCACTGATCAACGCGAGACCGGCGACCCCGAGCGCGATCGACCGGGCGGGAGACCAGTAAGCTGCCGGCGTTCTCTTTTTCGGGTGTGGTTCCGAAGGCATGTTGTTCCTTTTTGGGAGCGAACCGGTCGGAAACGGTTACGACCGATGAAACGGCGCCCCACGGTTCCTTGCTCCATGACATTTGTTGACATATGTCAACGCTAACCCACAGTCCGATTATACTTCAAATCGTCTCTTCGGTACAGTTGGCAGGTTTGCCGTCTTTTCTTGACATCAACGACGGAGCGGGATACCATCGCGTTTGTAGCGCGTCGCCCCTGTTCCACTCTGCCAATTCCGGGGGGTCCGACGCGCCGAGAGGAAGAAGTCATGCCCAATTCGCCGGCCCTTCCCGTGGTCCTCGCCCTGTTGCTGATGGCGGGTCCGTCGATACCGGAAGCCGTTGCTCAACCCCCGTCCGCCACATCATCTCCGTCGTCCCCCGAAAACCTGCCTGCCGTCGCCCCCAACGAAGACCCGCTTCCCACGGCGACCGATGTCGAAACCGGAGAAGTCCGCGCGCTCTGGATCGTTCGAGATACCCTCACCTCTCCCGCGAAAATACGGAACGCGGTCACCCTCGCCAAAAAGTACGGGTTCAACACCCTCTTCGTCCAGGTACGCGGACGGGGCGACGCTTTTTATCAGTCGCGGTTCGAACCGAGGTCCGAGAGTCTCAGCCGACAGCCCGCCGATTTCGACCCCCTGGCGGTGGCGATTGAGGAAGGGCATCGGGCCGGCCTCGAAGTTCATGCCTGGATGAATACCTTCCTGGTATGGCACCAACGGCGTCTTCCCTATTCGTCGCGGCATGTCATCAACCTCCATCCGGAGTGGCTGGTCCGCGACCGCCAGAATCGGATCGCCATGATACCGACCAACGATGCCGAGGGGGCGTTCCTGGACCCGGCCATTCCGGCGGTTCGCGAATACCTGCGGAACGTCTTTATGGATGTGGTTTCCCGGTACGATATCGACGGTCTTCACTTCGATTACGTACGCTACCCGAGTGAACGATTTTCCTTCTCGGAAACGTCGCTGGCGGCTTTTCGGGACTATTTGAGCGAACGCCTGTCCGACAATGACCTCGCCTACGCGGCGAAAAAACGGGCGAAAAACCGTCTGGCCGATTTCTACCTGTTCCCGACGGAGTGGCGCGAATGGCGGCGTGGCACCGTGACCGAAACCGTCCGGGGCATCTCCGAGGAGGCGCACCGTCTCAAACCGAATCTGGTGATTTCCGCCGCCGTCTTCCCGAACTACCGGGTCGCCAGCCACGACAAAGGCCAGGCATGGCGGGAATGGCTCCGGGACGGACTCCTGGACGCGGCCTGCCCGATGGCGTACAACCGTTCGACTCCGGTGGTCGCCTCCCAGATCCGCGATGCCGTGGCCAACTCCTACGGCAAACCGATCATCGCCGGGGTCGGCGCGTGGCAGATGCCTGCCGCCTCCGCGATCGTCAAAGGGCAGGTTTGCCGCGACCTCGGCGCGGGGGGCCTGAACTTCTTTTCCTACGATGGAATGACCCGCGAGGGACGGACGGAAGCCTACCTCGAAAGAGTTCGAAACGGGCTGTTTTCGAGCCGCACGGTCCCCCCGAACTGGCGGCGCAAACCGCCGGTCCGGTCGACCGACGGCAAGGGCGGCTAGCCCCTGCCCCACCCTCCGGGAAGTACGAGATTCCCGCCCGTAACTGGCAGTGACGCCGGACAGGCGGTTCAATACGGCCATGAGAACGATGGTGCGTGCGATCGATGTTCTGCAGGAGGGTGTCCGAAATGGCGCGATGCCGGGAGGCGTGGTCTGCGTCTTTCGCCGGGGCGAACTGATCCTTCATGAAGCGTTCGGAACGCTCGACGGCACCCGGGCCGTCTTCCGGGAGACGTTCTACGATCTGGCGTCGCTGACCAAGCCCCTGGCGACGGGTGCCACATTGCTTACCCTGGTCGAAGCCGGGAAGTTGACACTGACGGCCACGGTCGGCGAGTTCCTGGCCGACGCGCCCGAGCCGCTCAAAGGCGCTACCCTCAAACAGTTGCTGACGCACACCTCCGGCCTTCCGGCCTGGATTCCGTGCTACGAATCCGGGTTGAGTTGTGACGCCGCCGTACAGGCGATCTTCCGCACGAAAGTCGTCGCTCCCGGAACGAAATACGAATACTCCTGCCTGGGGTTCATTCTGCTGAAAAAAATCCTGGAGGTGTCTTCGGGCCGAAGCCTTGACGCCCTCGCCTTCGCCTATGTTTTCGCACCGCTCGGATTGAAAACACTGACCTATCACCCCTCCAAACAGGCATCCGCCGGCATCGCGCCGACCATCTCCCGCGAAGGTCCCAACAAGGATACCGTTCTCACCGGCATCGTTCATGACGGAAACGCCCGCGCGATCGGGGGAATCAGCGGAAACGCCGGTTTATTCGGGTCCGCCCTGGATGTCGCCCGGTTCGGCGAGATGCTGCGGGTCGGCGGGAAGAACGGGTTGTTCGGTGCGCCGACCCGCGACCGTATTCTGAACAATCAGGTCGATCCGGCCGTCGGCTTTCATACCTGCCTGTTCTTCGCGCAGGGCAACGGTTTCTGTCCGGCGGGCGACCTCCTTTCTCCGCAGACGGTCGGTCACTCGGGGTATACCGGGACCTTACTGACGATCGATCCGACGTACCAGTTGACCGTTTCTCTGGTCACCAATAGCGTCTACGGCGACGGAAAGGCGAGTTTTCTCACCTGCCGTCGCCGCTTTCTCAATGCCGTCGCCGCCGCCCTGGACTGAACCGGACTGAATCGGGCGGCCACCGGCTAATTCTTCGCCACCGCTCCCGGCAACGCCACATAGCCCGGCCATCCGTCCCCGCCGTTCATGTGGGCGGAGTTCACCCTCCGGGCCAGGGCCTTCCCCTCATGTCGGATCGACTCGTCCAGTGCGCGCAAACTGTCGAGTTCTATCGCCTCCAGCGGAATGCTCAGCACGACGTTCAGCATCAGCAGGACCCCGGCCCAGCCGATCGCCGAATTTCTCATACCGCGCACGACGGCGACGGACGCCGGTATCCCTTCTCGCTTCACCCGACCGAAGAACGAAACCGCAAGCGTGATCGCGACCATCATCAACGCCGTCACGCTGATTCCGAGACCCAGAAAGAAAGGCATGACGTTTCCGGACGGACCGCTTCCCTGCATCCCCTGGATCAGGGTTATGGACCCGATAAAGTTGAACAGTCCCGGCATCAGAGAGAACCCGACGGCCACCCCGAGAGCGAGAATCGTGAGGATGGTCGCTCCGAAACGCCCGAGATTTCGAAGGAACTCCTTCGGAGTGGCCCGGTTCTTCAGCAGGGAAACGAGGACGCCGATCACCAGCAAGTACGGCCCAATCACGCCCATAACGGTTTCCTCCGACGGATTGGTCAGAAGCAAAACCATTGGAATACTTGAGGCGACCGCGATACCGCCCGAGGCGATCCCGCGCGGCAGCGGTCTGGCCTCACGGAAATGCCGGGTCCGGGAAAGAAGGGTGGCGACCCCTCCCAGAACGATCAGCCAGCCTGCCAGACCGAGAAGAAGCAGGGTGATACCCCACAACACCGTCAGAACGAGCATACCCGAAATGTCGAACACTCCGAGGTCAAGACGGGCGGTGATCCGCTTGACCGCGTGCATCTTCTGGTTTTCCGCCAGGAACCAGACCGCCTCCTCAGGATGGCCCGTCCGGTTCAGATAGGTAACATACGCTTCCAGTTTACGCGCCACCCTCAACTCGGTGTCGTTCGAACGATCCTCTTTGTCCGAAATCACGTTGCCGCCGGGATGAGAGCCGGAAATCGCCGTAATGGCAATGCCGACCAGGTTGGCAATGAGGGAATGTCCTTCGACGCGCATCTTCGACCCGATCCGCGCCATATCGTGACGGATGGCGAACCCGCCGTCGAGGTCACCTTTTTTCTCCTTCTCGGCGGCCACATAGGTCGCGACCCGCGCCAGCGACCGCATCGAGGCATATTGCGGGAACAGGGTGGAGGCAGCGATCGACATATTCGGCACGGTGCCGGTTTCCCCCTGGGTCTCGCGCAACTGCCGCCTGCGCCCGTTCACCTCGGCGGTCGTGTAATCGTCCCAGGTTCGCTTCGCGGCCGCGCGATGGAGGGCGGCGATCGCTTCCTCATCCCGGTATTGTGTGAAGAGAACAGCCGCCAGCATCTGCGGGAAGAAGGCGTTGTCCGGATCGCACCGCTCCCCGGCGCGGGCCGCCGCCTCGAACTGCGACAGACGCACCGGATCGAGACGTTTCCGCTTCTCCGCATTCTCCTTACGCGCCTTCTCGACCCGCTCGGCGTCAAACCCCTCTCCGCCCAGCATCCAGTTCTCGTCACGGGGCACTCCGGTCAGGACGCTCCCACACATCATCCGCAACACGGTCGCGTGGGTTTCCGGTCGATCGGGGAAACGGGCCGCGACGGAGCGAAGACTGTCAATCTGGGAGTTGGCCACGTCCTTGCCGTCGTCGCCCGGTTGGTTCGTTCGCTTTCGATCGCCGGACGAGATTGCCTCGGCGATCTGCACTTCGACATCGTTCGGAACGCTCCGCGCATATTCGGCGTTCCGGCGCGCTTCGGGTCCGGTTTGCCCGTTGCGTCCCAGGACTTCCCGTACCATCGGGAGTCCCTGTCCGGCGACCAGGCGAAGCTGCAATCGGGTGACCCACCCTTTGCCACCCTGCCCTATTAAGGTCAGCAGGAAAACCCCGATTCCGATCAGGAAAACGGTTCTACCCCAGGCGGGCGGCTTGTTATCGGGAAATCGGTTCGGCGCGGTATCGGGTTCGCGTACCGTCGCGCCTTCCGTGATCGATGGTTGGGTGATGTCGTCGTTCCGTTCCATATCCGTACCTCCCGGCAGGTTCATACAGGGATTAGAACGGGCGAAACCCGGAACAGTTACGGTTCAGGGAGAAATTTAGAAAAGTCGTCCGGGCATCGGCGGGGTCGGCAGGGAGGGGGCGGAGGGATCGTCGGCGCGCGAACGGGATCGCCCGGCCGGTCCGAGTCCTTCCGCCAGCATCCGAATGCGTTCCGACAGCCGGGTGAACCGGGGAATGACGTTCCGGTTGCGAACCGCCATTTGAATCGCGCTTTTGGACCCGACGAAGACGGCGAACTTTTTGGCGCGAGTCAGCCCGGTGTAGATCAGGTTCCGCTGCAGCATCGTATAGTGCTGCGTATGGATCGCGATGATGCAGGCCGGGTACTCGCTGCCCTGACTCTTATGGATCGTCGATACGAAGGCGTGATTCAACTGATCCATATCCACCAGGTCGTACTCGACCTCCTGTTCGGGGTAACCGATGAGAACGGTCTGATTTTCCTTATCGATCTCCAGAATTTTTCCGACATCGCCGTTGAAAACGTTCTTGTCGTAGTTGTTCACCCGCTGCATCACGCGGTCGCCGACCCGAAAGACGATCGGACCGCGCTGGTGTTCGGCCTTCGTTCCGTCCGGCGGGTTGAGAACGGCCTGAAGCACCTCGTTCAGGTTTTTCGCGCCGACCGTGCCGCGCTGCATCGGCGCGAGCACGGTGATGTCGTCGGGGGAGAATCCGAGTTTCGGCAGCGATTTGGCGACCACGGCGGCGATCTTTTCCGGGATGTCCTGCGACTCCTCGACCTCCAGGAAGACACAATCGACCCCTTCCTTCGCGGCGGACGGCGGCAACAGTTCGGGCATCTTCCCCTGATTGATCGCATGGGCGTTGGTAATGATCCGGCTGGCGGCGGCCTGACGGAAGACCTGGGTCAGGCGGGCGACCGGCACCCGTCCGCAACGGATCAGGTCATTGAGCACGTTGCCGGGGCCGACCGAGGGCAACTGATCGACATCGCCGACGAAGATGACCTGCGCTCCGTTCGGCACGGCCTGGAGCGTGTGGTGCGTGAGGGTCAGATCGAGCATCGACGACTCATCGACGATCAGGACATCGAGTTCGAGCGGTTCCCCCGGCCCGGCTTTGAAGGCGCGTTTCTCCGGGTCCCAGACCAGAAGGCGGTGGATCGTCTTCGCTTCCCGTCCGGTCACCTCCGCCGCCCGCTTCGCCGCCCGTCCCGTCGGCGACGCGATCTGAAGACGTTTGCCAAGTTTTTCAAACGCTGAAACGATAACTTTAGTGGTAAACGTCTTACCTACACCAGGGCCACCGGTCAGCACCAGAATGGTATCGGACAGAGCGCATCGGACGGCAAATTTTTGCTCGTCGGACAGAACGTCATACCCCGGCAGGTCACGAACCAGAGCGTCGATCTCCGCCGGTTTGAGCGGTGTCCGGAGGGCGGGGCGCAACAGTTGCTGAATCCGTTCGGCGAGCAGCTTCTCGGTTTTGAAAATGCTCGGTGTGTAGATCGCCGTTTCCCGGAGGCCGTCGGCATCGATCTCCTCGGACACCAGCAGTTCCCGCTCCACCAGCGAATCGACCGACGCCTCGATTGCGCGCGCGCGCTGCGCCAGCGCGGCTTCCGCTTCCTCGTCCCCTTCGGGAGCGGTCTTCGGGAGCAAAATCTCGCAGGCTTTCACAATTAGCATTTCGCGCGGCAGGAAGCAGTGACCGCCACCCTCCATCTCCTGATTCAGGACATAGACGATCCCGGCCTCCAGGCGGCGCGGATCATCCGGAGCAAACCCGAGGTTGAGCGCGATTTTGTCGGCGGATTTGAAGCCGATTCCCCAGATATCGGTGGCCAGCTGGAACGGGTTCCGCTCGACGACCTCGATCGATCGGTCCTTGTAAAAGCGGTAAATCTTGACGGCGTAGGTCGGACTGACGCCATGCCCCTGAAGGAAGAGCATAATCGCGCGCACTTCCTTCTGCTCGTCCCACGCCTTGCGAATCATGTCGATCCGCTTCTGGCCCAATCCGGCCACGGCAAGCAGCTTTTCCGGCTTCTCCTCGATGATATCGAGCGCCCGTTCGCCGAATTTTTTGACGATCCGCTCGGCCATCTTCGGCCCGATGCCCTTGACCATTCCGGAGCCCAGGTACTTCTCGATAGCGGCGGCGGTCGCCGGACGCAGCGTTTCGTACCGCTCCATTTTGAACTGCGGACCGTACTGCGGGTGTTTGATCCACTGACCGTGGCAGCGCAGCGACTCGCCGACGATCGGGTTCGTGAAGCTGCCAAGAACGGTGATAACGTCCCCTTTGGCCTTCGCTTTCGCTTCGGCGGGGAGCACTTTGACGACGGAGTAGCCGTTCTCCTCGTTGTGGAAGGTGACGCGCTCGATCACGCATTCCAGGGTGGCGATCGGCGTTCCGGGGTCGAAATCCCGACGATCGGGGAAGCCGGGGGTAGCCATGACGATACCATTATAACTCCCGGCCGCGTCTCACGCCCGGAATCGGTCCTGCCCGGTGCGCGCACCGGACAGCATCGATCGCACGTCAAACGGTGTTTTCCAGCAGCGAAACGCCTTCGTCCACCAGTTGCCGTGCCCGTTCCATCGTCGCCGCTTCCGCGTAGACACGCACCACGGGTTCGGTGCCGGACGGGCGCAGCAGAAGCCAGGACCCGTCGGTGAAATCCAGTCGGGAGCCGTCCAGTTTGAAAACGTCGCGAACCGCCGCTCCGGCAAACTCCCCGGCCTCCAGTCCCCTGACCAGGGACAGAACGGCAGGCATCCGCTCCGCCTTCAGATGCAGGTCCGTCCGGGCGAATTCATGGGCTCCGGTGAGGTCGAAAACCTCCGCCAGAAGTTCCTCCAGCCGTTTTCCGGACACGGCCATCGCCTCGAGGATGACCAGCCCCATCAGGATGCCGTCCCGTTCCGGGATATGCCCCTTGATCCCGATGCCGCCACTCTCCTCACCGCCGATCAGGACATCCTCCCTGAGCATGATGTCGGCGATATTCTTAAACCCGATCGGCACTTCGCGCATCACCAGATCATAATGGGCGCAGAGTTTGTCGATCATCCGCGAAACGGAGACGGTCCGAATGACGGTCCCTCGTTGCTGTTTTCGCTCGACCAGATGCCGAAGCAGGATCGCGATCAGTCGGTGACAGTCGACGTAACGTCCCTGGCTGTCGCACGCGCCGATCCGGTCCGCATCGCCGTCCATACAGATGCCGACGTCGGCCCCGGCGACCCGCACCGCCTCGAACAACGCCTCCATGTTCCGGTCGATCGGCTCCGGGTTGACGCCGCCAAAGTACGGGTTTCGCTCGCCCCGGATTTCGGTGACATCGACGCCCCAATCGCGCAGAATGCCGGTCAGGTAGCCCGCCCCGGAGCCGTGCATCGGGTCGACGATCACCTTGAACCCGGCGTTCCGAATCGCCGCCGCGTCCACGAAATCCCGACAATGTTCCAGAAAGCGGGACGAAAGGTCGACGGGAGCCGGAGCGACGCCGGACCGTCGCGGTTCGCGGCCCGACCGCAGGAGTTCCGCGAGCGATGTTTCGATCTCCCGCACCATTTCGGGGATCGCGGAGCCGCCGAAATACCCCTTGATCTTGAAGCCGTTGAACTGGGGCGGATTGTGCGATGCCGTGATCATGATGCCGGCGGCGGCCTTCCGGTCGACACAGGCGAACGATACCATCGGAGAGGTACAGGCCGTTTCCGTCAGATATACCGGGATGCCGTTGGCGGCCACCACCCGCGCCGCAGCCGCGCCGAACACCTCGGACTGCGCACGTCGATCGTAACCGACCACGATTCCCGTGCCAGGAGTTTTTTCACTGCCGGACAGGACGAGATCGCAGACGGCCTGGGTAACAAATTCCACTCCCCGAACGGTGAAATCATCGGCGATAATGCCGCGCCAGCCGTCGGTTCCGAACTTGAAGGTAACTTCCTGAGCGATTGTAGGCATAACGGTTATTTGTCCGGAGGACCGGAAAGCAGGTTCCCATCAATTATTGACGGACAATCGATCGCCCGACGCCCGTCAGGCACCATTATAGCATTCGTTGGCCGACCTATGTTAACGGGTGGGAAGGAGGGCTCGAGCGGTGTCGGTATCCGGCGCGTCGGTTCCTTGCGTTTCCGGACGGGTGACCGCCTCCGCCTTCTGTTCGGCCGTCGCGTGGCGGTCGTCGGCGACCTGTCGGTAGGTCTCGGCGGCCTCTGCCAGCCGTCCTTGCTGTTCCAGCGTCCGTCCCAGCGCGATTCGAATCGTATTGTCCTCGGGGGCGAGGGCCGCCGCGCTACGGCAGGAGGCTTCGGCGGCGGCGTACTTCCTCTCCTTGAAGTAGATGGCTGCCAGAAGTTTGTAGGCCGGAACGAACTCCGGTTCGACCATCAATGCCCGCCGCGCGATGTCGTGCGCCATTCCCAGGTCCCCGGAGTAGTACCGCGTCTCCGCCTCCCTGTAGAGCAGATCGGGATTCTCGAACGGAAAGCGGACGCGCTCGGCGCGGTTCAGGACTTCGCGGAAACTCGGCCCCAGAACCGGAACGGCGATCAGAAGGGCGGTGCAGAACAGCAACGCGAACAGTGCGGCCAGAAGGGAATTCGATTTGTTCATGAACGGGCCATGCCCGTCGGACACGACGAGATCGGACAAAAACCGCTACTCCCGAAGCGTGACGGACTCATTCCAATCTATCACATCGGCCAGGTCACAGGCGACATCGAGGGCGAACCGGATCCGTTCCGGACCTTGCACATCGAGACAGCCAAGAAGGATGGTTCTCCCGCGAACGGCGACCGACCAGCGGGCGGCGACGGCATTCAGTCGCTTGCGGCAGGACGGCGTCAGCCAGTCCACGGACCGGTCGCTCCGGTTATCGAACTCCGCGAAGATTCCCGACACATTCCGTGCCGTCACCGTTACGTGAGTCCAATCCCCCGATTGTGTGAGTCGGACGGACCGTCCACGGTAGTGTCCATCCAGCAGCGGACGGGCGGTGGTCCTGCCCCCGTTCTCCCCGACCACTCGCCGGACACGATCGCTTCGACGCACGGATCGACGCCGGACGTGCGCGGTTATCCAGGTGGCGAACAGGGTAGCCATCGCGGTTCCCGCCGCCATTCCGCCGACGAACCAGGGACTTGCAGAACTAAATGCACTACCATCCATACTAGTTTCGATTGCGCCCACGGGCGGCAGGTTTCGCGCTTCGGTAGTGAAAAACTGCATTGTTGACAAAGGCCCGCTCGTTTAGGTAAAGTGCTCCGTATTCATCCATTAAGGAGACAGATGCGTTGATCCCTTCCCCTTTTCGGCGTGATGGCGGGTATCCGTTGCCGCGTCGTCGATTCCTCGGGGTCGTTTGTGCGACCCTGATCGCCGCCGGCTGCGCCCAGCAGGAGCCCGCGCCCTCTCCCTCCGCCGGTTCGCCGACCGCCGCCGCGTCCCCGGCATCCCCGGACGCCTCGGCCGGTACGACGGCGACCGGAGCGCTCAAGGCCGGTATGATCGTTCCCGGTCAGATCAGCGACCGAGCCTGGAGCGGACCGGCCAACGATGGCCTGCAACGGGTGAAGACGGAACTCTCCGCCGAGGTGCTTCCCGCCGTCGAAAGCCCGGCTCTGGCGCAGGTGGAGAAGGTCCTGCGCGATCTGGCCGGGCAGGGATGCACGATCGTTTACGCACACGGTTCCGAGTATGATGACGCCGCCAAAACGGCGGCAGACCAGTTCCCGAATACGACCTTCGTCGTGACCGGCGGCAAATCCGTCGGCAAAAACCTCAAACCGATCCGGTTCGCCTCCGGGCAGGCCACCTATCTCGCCGGGATGCTGGCGGGCGGCATGACCAAAACGGGCAAGATCGGTCTCGTCGGGGGGCCGGAAATACCGATCATCAAGGAAGCGTTCCAGGCTTTTGAGAACGGCGCGAAGGCGGTCCGCCCGGATGTCAAGGTGACGACGACCTTTACCGGGGACGGCAAGGATGTCGCGAAGGCGAAGCAGCAGGCGCAGGCGTTGCTGGACGCCGGCGCGGATGTCCTGATGCATAACGCCAACGATGCCGGCGAAGGCGTCTTCGAAGCGGTCTCGGCGAAGGAAGGCGCGATGGTGATCGGCGCGAACTCGGACCAGAGCGATAAGGCGACGCCGAAAAATCTCGGGTCCTTCATTCTCGATGTTCCCTCGGCGATCGTCGGCGTCGCGCGCGAGATCAAGGAAGGCGCCAATCCCGGCGAGGCGTACGCGGCCGGTCTGAAGGATAAGGCGGTCGGCTTCAAATTCAACGACCGGTTTGCCGGGACGATCCCCGCCGAACTGAAAGACAGGATGACGAAGGCGGAGGCCGCCATGTCGAACGGCGAACTGAACCCGAACGGTTGAATCCGGACGGCATCTCCTCGCCCCGACCGTTCATTGGTCGGGGCGAATGGTTTTTCGGGACGAATTTCGGACACTTTTTCCGCCGCCGCGCGTTAGGGAGTGTATACTCCAGAAGCAAGCGATGCATCCGACACCGTCCGTCCAAACGCCCCCATCCGTACCCCTTCTCGCCGCCGAACAAATCGTCAAACGTTTCGGCGCCTTCGTCGCTCTGGACCACGTCGACTTCGAGATTCGATCCGGCGAGATCCATGCGCTTCTGGGCGAGAACGGCGCGGGCAAATCGACCCTGATGAACATCCTCTCCGGGCTTCTGCGCCCGACCGAGGGAAGGATTCTGCTCGACGGAACCGCGGTTCGCTTCTCCTCGCCGTCCGACGCCGAACGCGCCGGGATCGGCATGGTCCATCAGCATTTCCTTCTGGTTCCGACACTGACGGTGCGTGAAAACCTCCTGCTCAGCGCGGAACGCTCCTTCGGCGGACCGCTCTCCTATCCGCTGCAGCGGACCGTGGAACAGGCCCGCGCCGTGGCCGATCGCCTGGGTTGGAACATTCCCTGGGATTCGCTGGCGGGGCGGCTTCCGGTCGGCACCCAGCAGCGCATCGAGATCCTTAAAGCGTTGCGCGGCGAAACCCGTCTCCTGATCTTTGACGAACCCACCGCCGTCCTGACACCGACCGAAACACCGGAGTTGTTCGACACGATTCGTCGCCTTGCCGAAGAGGGGCGCGGCATCGTTTTCATTTCGCACAAGCTGAACGAGGTCCGTGACCTCGCCGGACGGGTCACCGTCCTGCGGCGGGGGAAAGTGGTCTTTCGTACGACGACCGATGCCACCGATGCCACCGGGCTGGCGCGGGCGATGGTCGGCGAGGATTCCGAGGCGGCCCTGCTCCTGAACGCCTCGCCGCCGGATTCGTCCGGGCGACGGACGACGACCGGCGAAGCCCCGCGTCTTTCCGTCGATCTGTCGCTCGGGCCGGAATTGGGACAGCATCGGAACCGCCTCACGGAAATCCGGTTTGATGTGGCTGCCGGGGAAATCTTCGGTATCGCCGGGGTGGATGGCAACGGACAGGGAGAACTGGCCGACTGCCTGTCGGGCCTTCAGCGGCCCGACCGCGGCGCGGTTCTTCTGGATGGCGTCTCCTTGCCAGTCGCCCCGGCGGCGTTTCGCCGCAACGGAATCGCGATCATTCCGGCGGACCGGCAGCGGCGCGGACTTGCGCTGCCGATGAGCATTACCGAGAATGTGGCCCTCGGAGCGTACGATAAGGCGGAGTACCGACGGGGTCCGATCCTGCTCTGGCCCGCTCTGACCCGGCGTGCGGCGGGCCTGATCGCGCGCTTCGATATCCGGGCGTCCGGACCGGATGCCCTGACGCGGTCGCTGTCCGGCGGCAACCAGCAGAAGGTCGTCATCGCTCGTGCGCTGGCCGATACGCCCCGGGCGGTGATCGCGGTCAATCCGACCCGCGGCCTGGATGTCGGGGCCATCGCCTTCGTCTACGACGCGTTGAGACGCGCACGGGACGAAGGGGCGGCCATCGTTCTGATATCCACCGAACTGGAGGAGATTCTGACACTCGCCGACCGGGTGGCCGTTCTGTACGAAGGCCGCATCACCGGTATCGTACCTCCCACCACCTCCCGCGAGACCTTCGGCCTCCTGATGGGCGGACAGGGGGTTGCCGGATGAACGCGCGTTCCGCCGCCGAAACCCTTCGCAGCGCGGGCCTGCTGGCAGTGTGTCTGTCCGGCGGGTTGTTCGCGCTCGCTCTGGTGATCCTGCTGGTCGGCGCGTCGCCGCTGTCGGTCGCGGCGGCCCTCTGGCAGGGCGCGTTCGGTTCTCCGTATAATGCCGCCGACACTCTGGTCCAGACCGTGCCGCTTCTGCTGACGGGGTTGGCGGTCGCCCTTTCCTTTCGCTGTCAGCTGTTCAATATCGGCGCGGAAGGGCAGTTACTGGTCGGAGCGATGGCCGCGACATGGGCGGGAACGTCGCCGTTGCCCGCTCCCCTTCTGCTGCCGATGGCTCTTCTCGCCGGTGCCGGCGCGGGCGCTCTCTGGTCCGGTATCGCCGGTCTGCTCCGCCTGTATCGCGGCGTCCAGGAAGTGCTCAGTTCCCTTCTTTTGAACTTCGTCGCGATCCAGATGCTGGCCTGGATGGTCCGTGGGCCGTTACAGGAGGCGGAGAAAGCGTTTCCCCAATCCGATCCCCTGCTGATTCCGGCCCGTCTGTCGCTCCTGATTCCCGGCACGCGCCTGCACAGCGGCGCCGTCCTCGCCTTGCTGCTGGCCGTCGTGGTCTGGGCCTACCTGCGCTGGACGGTGGGCGGATTCGCGCTTCGGGTCGTCGGCGCGGGTCCGGCGGCGGCCGAAGCCGCCGGTATCCCGGTTCGGAGAACGATGATCGAGACCTTTCTGCTTTCCGGCGCGCTGTCCGGACTGGCGGGAGCCATTCAGGTTACCGGCGTTCTGTACCGACTGTCGGAAGGTTTCTCGCCGGGGTACGGTTACACGGCGATCGCCGTCGCACTGATCGCCAACCTTTCCCCGCTCAGCGTAATTCCGTCCGCCCTGTTTTTCGGCGCGCTGACCACCGGTGGTCCCGCCGTTCAACAGAGCATTCCCGGCGTCTCCTCGGTGGTGGTGCAGGTGCTCCAGGCGGTCGCGCTCTTCTCCCTTCTGGCCTACGCCCGCGTACGCGAGCGTCAGTCACAAACAGCCGGAGGCGTCCGATGAACACGGCGCTGATTCTGGCCTTCGCCCTGCAGAGCCTCACCTACGGCGCACCGTTTCTGTTCGCGGCTCTGGGCGAGGTCTTCTCGGAGCGATCCGGCGTCATCAACATCGGTCTGGAGGGGCTGATGCTGGTGGGCGCCCTGGCGGCGATTATGGGATCGGCGATCACCGGCGACCCCATGATCGGAGTCGTCTGGGCGATGCTGGCGGCTACCGTCGTTTCCGCTCTTTTCGCCCTGTTCGCGATCGGCCTGAAACGCGATCAGGTCATCGTCGGAACGACCGTCAACTTCCTTGCCCTCGGGTTAACCGGGATGGTTTACCGCGCTTGGACCGGGGGAGGAGGCAGGGTAATTCCGGCGAAGACGATTCCGGCCCTTTTCGGCAACGGCGGCACGGCGGTCAATGCGCTGACCCTGCTCGCGTTGCTTCTGGTGCCGGTCGCCCACGGGCTGCTGTTTCGTACCCGGTTCGGCGTGACGATTCGAGCCACCGGCGAGGTACCGGCGGCCGCAGCCGCGGCGGGCGCACGGGTCAACGTTCTGCGGACGCTGACCACTCTGGCGACCGGCGCGCTCTGCGGACTCGGCGGGGCGTCCCTGTCCATCGGTATCGCCAGCACCTTTACCGAGGGTATGACCAGCGGTCGCGGTTTTATCGCCCTGGCGGTCGTCGTTTTCGGTCGGTGGACGCCCTTCGGCGCACTCGCCGCGTCTCTCCTGTTCGCCGCCGCCGACGTCGCCCAGGCGCGGCTCCAGGCCGCGGGCTGGTTTTCGGTTCCCTATCCCCTCTTCCTGATGGTTCCGTACGTTCTTACTCTGGTGGCGCTGACCGTTCGTGGCGCGCGGGTTCAGTCTCCGGCGGCCCTGGGCCAGTCTTTCGAACAGGGATGAACGTCCGATTCGTGGAATCCGCCCGAATCGGTCGCCATTATTGATTCGTTTTGCCGAACAAATCAAATATTCCTACGAAAACTGAAACTATGTTGTCCCCAATCTGCGTTATTGATTATGTAAGATAGGAAAATTCGCGGAACGAATGTCAAAGGGGGCAGAAATGATAACGCCAACGGCGTCCGATAGCAAAAAGTGGGTTCTGTTTTCCTCGGCCTGTGCGATAAAACCGCTCACTTCCTGGGAATTCAGCGATGAGATCGAGCGGAGATCATCAGTTTGCACGGGTGAACCGATCCGATTGGTTCCTAACAGCAGTGCGGATTCCTTACTGATCGCCATCAACATAATGGTTCGTGATTCCGCATTGATGGCTACCGTCAATACGATTATTTCCGTGCTTGCCACCGAATTCATCGCAGGAAACCCGGCCTCAAAACCGAAAACCGGCCTTTATTCGAGGATTTCGGCACGGTGGCTGCGTCTACCGATCTCCCCGATCCGCGCGGAAGACCTGAAGCAGTACGACGACAACGAACCGTGGACCGAGACGACGTCGCGACAATTGCGAATGTGGCAGTCCGTTGCGGCCTATCTTTGCCGCGAAAGCGAACTCGCGAACAACACGACCACGTACCTCCTGCCGCCGACGGAGATCGACGCCCTGGCGCGTCACCTCGCCCGCGAATTCCCGATCCGTCTGCGACATTATCGCTTCGCGGAAACCGTCCGCAAGGAGTCGACGGTTCCCGTAGCCTCCGCAACGACCGGCATCTTTCCGTCGTTCGTCACCCGGATGCGAAGCAAGGAGAACCCGCTGTTGTCCGCCGCGATGTTGCCGCCGTCTCTGGCCGACCTGCACGGCGTCCCCGAACGTTCCATGGCGGCCCGTTAGGACGGGATGGCCGTCCGTCATTCCGCCGGGAGGGCATCCTCTCTCCCGGCGTTCGTTTTGAGTTCCGAGGTCAGCCGTTCCCGGACCGGGCGCAACAATACCGTGCCGAGAACCAGATAGACGACCGTCGATAACATCGCGGCACGCCAACCCACCCCCGCGCCCATCGATGCCCCATACTGGGCGTTCAGAATATCCGCGATCTTGCCGAACAGGGGAGCGATGATCTGGGGAACCGTCATGCAGATATGCCAGATCGCCATGTACTTGGCCGCGCCCCCCGTCGGCAACAGGTTCACCGCCAGCGCCCAGTCCACAGCCTGAAACGCTCCCCAGCCCAATCCGAACACCCCGGCGATGATCAGAACATATAGCTGATCCCCGGTAAACGTAAACACCAGCGCGGAAAGGATCAGCAGCACGCAGGTAGCGTAGACCACCTGCTTCTTGGTCACGTATCGGAGAACCAATCCGGCGACGATCGTTCCCACCAGGGCGGACAGGGTCACGGCCAGCAGAATGTAGCCCATGAACGGAGCCGCCTTTTCCTTGCCCAGGCCGATGGCATCCTGAAGGTAATACAGAAGGAATTCGACCACCGTAAAGTACGCCAGATTGATACAGAACCGGGACGAGAGCAACGTATAGAAGTCCGGATTCTCACGGATGCGCCAGTCGAACAGGTCGCGGATCGCCGCTCCCATCGGCACCTTCTCCGCCTCGGTCGCCGGTCGATCCCGAACGCCGAAGACCGTGACCAGCGTTCCGATCGCCAGCAACGCCGACATGAAGATCATCTTGCCGACATCGGGCAACGATTGTCCGAAAACGATGAAGAGAACCGCCGCCACCAGTTGCCCGAGGAGCAACGCCCCTCCCATGTAGGCGGATGCGATCCCCTCCTGCGAATCGTCGATGTTGTCGGGCATCAACGCCTGATAGGGGCCGTTCGCGATGTTCAGAAAAAGCTGGATGCCGACGAACGAAACGATCAGCAGGGGAAAGTTTCGCACCAGCGCGAACATCACCATAAAGAGGATCCCGATCACGACTCCGATCACGACAAAGGGGTGGCGACGCCCGAACCGGCTCCGGGAGTTATCCGACACGGGCGCGATAACCAGCTGGATCACCGTCGTCGCGATCGCGCCGATGAACGAAATGATCCCGAGCGCTTCGCCCTTGCTCGCTTCGCCGACCATCTCCTGAACCCGTTGCGGTAGAAGGAACTGGAGCATCGCCGTCCAGAACAGGTTGATCGGAAACCAGAGAAACGAGAGCGCCAGCAGTTGCCCCGGGTTCATCTTCGGGCGCGGTTCGTGTGACGTGACGATTCCGGACATGGGCGGAGCCTACCTTCCTGGTGATCGGGGGACGGGCGTCAGTAGGTCGCGCGCCCGCCCGAAATATCGTAGACCGCGCCGGTCGAGAACGAGCAGTCCTCGGAGCAGAGCCAGGTGACCAGCGCGGCGATCTCCTCGACGTGGACGAACCGCCCCATCGGAATACGGGAAAGCATCCACTGGATATGCTGTTCGGACATCTCGGCGAACAGTTCGGTTTTGGCCGCCGCCGGACAAACACAGTTACAGAGAACGCCGGTATCGGCGAGTTCCTTGCCCAGAGATTTCGTCAGTCCGACGACCCCGGCTTTGGCCGCGCTATAGGCCGGCGCATTGGCATTGCCCTCCTTGGCCGCCATGGAAGCGATGTTGACGATCCGTCCGTAGCCGTTGGCGATCAGATGGGGCACGATGATCCGGGACACCAGGAAAACGGCGATCAGGTCGATCTCGATCACCCGGCGGAAATCCTCCACCGGGTACTCCCACGTCTTCGCGTTCGGTCCGGTGATCCCCGCATTGTTCACCAGCAGGTCGACGTTCCCGAACGCGGTCAGGGTGCCGACGAACGCGCGCTCGATGTCGGTCTCCGAGGTGACATCCATCGCCTCCGTATGTACGGGGCCGAGGTCGGAGAGTTGCGCCTGTGCCTGAAGCAGTCGTTCGGGGTCGCGGTCCCAGAGGGCGACGGACGCGCCGGATTGCAGAAAACGCCCGGCGATGGCGAATCCGATACCGCGCGCGCCTCCGGTAATGATAGCCTTGCGGCCATTGAGGTCGATCCGATTCATGATACGATTACCTTCCACCTGCCCCCGCCGGTTTCCTTGTTCGGCTGCGGTACAATCCGGACATGGAACTGCTGACGACGCGGGAGAGTCTGCGCTTTCGCCTGCGCGACCTTCGCACTTCGGGAACGATCGGCTTCGTGCCGACCATGGGCGCGCTTCACGAAGGCCATCTGGCCCTGATTCGCCGGGCGAAACTGGAAAACCCGACGGTTGTTGTTTCGATCTTCGTCAACCCGACACAGTTCAATGATGCCTCCGATCTGGAACAGTACCCGCGACCGCTACAACGGGACGTCGAACAGTGCGAGTCGGCCGGCGCGACCCTCGTCTTCGCCCCGGAGATCGACCAGGTCTATCCGGAAGGCTTCGTGACGACGGTTACGGTGAACGGGAACCTGACCGACGCTCTGGAAGGGAAGTTCCGACCGGGCCACTTCAACGGAGTGACGACCGTCGTCGCCCGACTCTTCGGACTGGTTCGACCGGATCGCGCCTACTTCGGAGAAAAGGACTGGCAGCAGCTTCAGGTCATCCGCCGGATGACGACGGACCTGGACCTGCCGGTCGAGATCGTTCCCTGCCCGACCGTGCGCGAACCGGACGGACTCGCCATGTCCTCCCGCAACGTTCGCCTGTCCCCGGAGGCGCGTGAACAGGCGAAACTCATCCCCTATCTTCTCGGAACCGCGCAGGATCTGCTGGACTCGGCCACCTACGAATCGCAGACCGACAAAGGGCCGGTGATTCAGGCGTGGCTGACAACCCTGGTCGAATCCAACCGGCGTGTCGGGGCCGATCCGGTGGAGATCGATTATATCGCCGTCGTCGATCCCGACACGCTGATGGGAGTCGATGAGATCCGGGACCGCGCCCTGGTCGCGGTCGCGCTCCGGATCGGCGGGGTCCGGCTGATCGACAATCGCCTCATCGTTCGCCGCTGACCGCCGCCGTCTCGTCTATTCCGACGACTCCAGCGACAGGACCGTCACCGAACGGGATGGCAACGCCAGCACGAAATCGGGTCCGCCCGGAGCAAGGGTCGCGTTCGCTCCCGGTTCGCCAAGCGTCACCAGGGTCGCCTTCGCGTTCGATCGCAAGCCCCGAACGGTCACCTGTCCCGCTCCGCCCCGGTTGACGAGCAGCAGTTTCGTCCCCTTGCCGTTCGGTCCGAGCGTTGCCACGGCGGACAGCGCCTCGTGGTCGGCGGTCGTTCCGACCACGGTGGCTCCGGAAGGAAACACCGACTCCATCATTCGAATCGCCGCCAGCGCGGGATACGGACGAGTCGCCTCCCGGTTCAGAAGCGGGTAGTTGTCCTGGTAGGTCCAGTAGAGCATCGTCGCCGCTCCCGAGAGTTGAATGGTCCGTGCGTAGGCGGCGCTCAGGCGCAGGGCGTTTTCGTGGGACGCCCACGGGTTGGGCTGCTGCCAGAGTTGGGCATCGTGGCCCGCTTCGGTACACCAGACCGGTTTTCCGTACTTCCGCCCCAGGTCGGCGATGGCGGTGTAGGCGTTTTCGTTCGCGCTCAGTGCGTCCCAGGAGTGAAAAGCGATCGGTCCCAGGTACGGCGCGAGTTCCTTATCCGCCAGCAGCGGCGCGGCGTAGCCGGCAAGATTCCCCCCGTTGGCGGTATCACCGATCAGGAACCGGGTCGAAAGTCCTTCCGCCTTGAAACGGACCGCCGCTTTTCGCAGGAACGCGACAATCTCCTGCGCCGAGAACTTGAAATTTACGCCGAAATCCGCCTCGTTGAACGAGAAGTAGTCGACCGGCGCCTGATATTTATCCCGCGCGGTGACCAGGAATCGGACGATGGTCTCGATACAGTCGTCGTAGCGGTAGGGCGACAGGACTTTCCCGGTCGCTTCCCGCTCACCGGGCAGAAGCCAGTCCGGCCCCTCCCAGACCGAGGCGATCACCGGAATCTTCCGCTTTTTCAGTTCCTGCAGCAGTTCGAACGCCGCCTTCGCCTGCGCTTCCTCCCGGTAGACGCCCTTTTGCGGCGCCCAGTAATTGAGCGGAAGGCCGACCCGTGCGACCGCGACCTGCAGATTATCGAGCGTGTACTGACCGATCGCGTCGATCTTCTCCGTCGAACCGTAACGCGCCTGACAGTAGTTCCCGCCGAACCCGGCCATGACCTGCTTCCTGACCGTCGGATTGACGGTCACGGTCGCCTTTCCGAGCGGGTTGAGTTCGGCGGAAAGCCGTTGAAGTTCGTCGACCGTTCGTCCGGTTCCCACGCTGACGACCTTGAGATCGGCCACTTCCAGGGTCTGTGGCCCGAAAGCGAACCGGAGGGACACCATCGCCTGTCCGGGGGCGTACTCCTCCGCCGCGGCAAAGGCCAGCGAAACCCGTCGCCAGGTGACGCCATCGCGTGGCGCGGTGACGTTCTGCGAGATGCTCTTGGTCCAGGGGTCCGTGCTTCGTTCGAACAGGAACATCATTTCGGCCGGCGTCTTACCGTCGGGGCGTTTCCCGCGGAGAGCGAAGCTTGCCACGAGCGTCTCGCCCTTTCGAATCGGGACGGTATTGTTCACCGTCAACTGGGTGACGTTCGACTCCGCCGACGCCCGCCCGATCGTCACGCGCAACGCACGCGTGAAAACCTCTCCGGTCAGGGCGAGCGCCGCCTGCTTCGCTCCGGTTCGTTCCAGTCCGCCGACCGGAACGGTGAAAAGAGCGTCTTTCGGCAGAACGTCGATTCCCTTATCCAGCATTTGCCGTACCTCCGACGGATCGGTCGGTTTGGTCGTCGGGTTCTGCGTCTGCCCATGGACGCACGCTGACGACAGGGTCAGGCAAAGCCAGCTTATTGCAATCCCCACGTGTTTCATCGTCGTCATCCTTCATTCTCCGGTCCGTCCGTGCGGACGGTTACCGGGCCGCGCTTTCGTAGACCTCGAGGCAGGCGGCCAGATTGGCGCGGGCATCCTCGGGACCGAAAACCGGAGCGACTTCGCCCGTGATTGTCGGCAGGAAGGCCGCCCAGTCGAAGAAGGGCGCATCGGTCATCGCATGGCGCGTTTCCTTGCCACCGGAGACCACCACCCAGTCTCGTCCGTCGGGCCTGAGATGGCCCCGGGTTCCGAGGAACAACTGCTGATGGAACCCGCTCCCCGGTTCCGCCGCCCAGGTATCCTCGATCAGCAGGGCGATGCCCTGTCCGCCGGGGGGCGTTACCTGCAACAGAGCGACACCGTAGTCCTCCAGCGCCTCCTCCCGGTGGAGATGCCGTTCCATCAGGCCGACGGCGCGGGTCACTTCCCCTCCGAATACGAACCGGGCGAGATCCACGGCGTAAATGGCATGGTCGATCCACGCGCCGCCCGGAACGGCGGCGGCGTCCCGCCACCACGACATGCCCGTTTCGTTGGGCCAGGGCGACGGCAGACCGCCATGTCCCGTCTGATGATACGAAATCGGCGACCCGATCGCTCCGCCCGCAATCAGTTCGCGCAACAGAACATTCCGCGGTTGCAGACGCTGCATGCCTTCGAACGATCCGTACCACTTGCCGTTCTCCTCGGCGATGTCGATCACCTCGTCGAGTTCGGCGAGGGTACGGGCGGGCGGCTTGACCGAAAGCACATGCTTCCCGTTTTGTAGCGCGGTCCGGGCCAGAGCGGGGGCCTCGGCGGTAGTGGCGCAAATCGCGACCAGTTCGGCCTCCGCGCCGGTCAAAAGGTCGGTCGGGTCGTCGGTCACGTTCAGGTCCGGAAACCGTTCGCGGACCTTTTCGGTACGATCGGGTCGGAGTTCGGCGACCCCGACCAGACGGACCGCGTCGGAATTCCGCGCGGCGTCGATGGCCGCGAACGCCGTATACCAGTGGTCCAATCCCACAATTGCCAGATTCATTGCCATCCAAATCCTCCGTTTCCGTTTCGTCTCAAAAATCGTCGTTGGAGTCGGTCTTTCCGGACGACATTTCGGCTTCCAGTTCCGCTTCCATCGCATCGGCCAGTTCGCCGCTGTCGCCGTCGTCGCCCATCTCCGCGGCCATCTCCCGCACCAGACGCCGCATCGCGCGCGGGTCGTCGGGATCGGCGCTCTCGGCCGCATCGGCCAGGGCATCGATCGCGTCGTCGTCCGAACGAAGACGGGCGAAGCGCGAAATCAACTTGGTGACGTTTTCGCTTCCGCAAGCAGGGCAGACCGGCGGTCGGGCATCGGCGACGACGCCGACCAGCGCCGAGAACCGTTTCTCACGGGTGCAGTTGTTACAGCGGTACTCAAAGATGGGCATCAGCACTCTCCGGGACCGGCCGTGTGCAGAAGATCGCCGTATGCCCTGCGGGTTCCCGAACCAGGATCAAGAACACCTCCGGTTCGGGCCCACGGTTCGAGGCCTTGATCTCCGCCAGCACCGCGTCCGGTTCCATACGCGCCCGTCGTTTTTTGACGATGACGCGTCCGTAATTTGCTTTTCGCACGAAGGCGGCAACTTCCTTCCGACGAAACGGCAGAACCGCAAGGACCGCGTAGGCGCGTGCCAGCGGAGAGTTCGTTTCCCGGTCGGCCGTCAGGTAGACGTCCTCCGGGGAAACCAGGCCCGCGTTCAGACGTTCCGCCACACCGGCGATCGTCCCCGCCCGGATCACGGCCGGGTCGGGTTCCAGAACCCATGCGCCGACCGGACGGACATCGGCAAACGCTCCGTTCGGCGTGACCACCTCCCCGGTTTCGACGAACTGGGCCGAGACCGGGTCGGCCGTCGGCCCGGCGTCACCGAACCAGACGCAGGCCTCCTTGCACTCCCGCCCCTCGGAAAGGAAGGCGACCCGTCCGCCCAGCGAGAGCAGATAGTCATCGGGCAGCAGAGGGGACAGTTTCAGACATCCGCCTCGCGCCGCGCGTATCCGCTCCGCCAGTCGGTCGGGGGAGGGGGAATAGAGGTCGGCATGGCGCGAAACGCGGTTCCCGATCCGGTCCCGGCGGGCCGGATCGGCGAAGACACCTTCGGTCTCCGGTGGAGTTTCCAGCGCATCGCCCTCGCGGAACTCGATCCGATCGGCGACACCGCAGAGGGTGGCGTTATATCGGGCGAAGATCCGATGGACGGGGTGGCTCTCCACGGCCAGGACCCGCGCACCGGCGGACGCGATCGCTATGCTGTCGATGCCCGCGCCGCAGCCGAGATCGGAAACCGTACGGAGAGAGGAAAGACCGCGCGCATGGTAGCGGGCGATGCCGGGCGACGAGGCCTGCGCCAGCATCTCCTCGGTGAACAGCAACCCGGCAACGAAAGGCGGCATCGCGCCGAACCGTTCGGTCGCCTTCCGCCGGGTCGCGACGACGGAGAGAGCAAGCCGCCGCAGGGCGATATCTCCCGGTACGGCGCGTTCGATCCGTCGGGCCCGGTCCGACTCACCGGGGACGGAGGCGAGGGAATCGAGCAGACGCGCCCCGTTTTCGGTCGTCAAATAACGAGCCGCCTCGATGACCAGGTCTTCGGACACAGCCTATTCTACCGAAAAAAACCGGGGAGGTACGCTCCCCGGTTTTCGGTCGATATTCACGGTTGACGGACGCCGGTCAGACGCGGGCCAGCAGTCGCGGCATCAGGTCGGCGGGCGGCGCTTCGGTTCGGCGGAACCGTCGCTGCAGGGTCAGAATCTCATCCCATGCCCGGAAGAAGGCATCGATGACCTGCGGATCGAAGTCGGTGCCGCGCCCGGCCAGAAGGACTTCCCGCGCGTCCTCGTTGGACGCCTGCCACTCGCCGCCATTGTAGGCCGTTATGGTATCGAAGGTGTCGGCGACGGCGCAGATACGTCCGAAGAGCGGAATATTCTCTCCGTCCCGCCCGTGGGGGAAGCCTGAACCGTCCCATTTTTCATGGTGGGTCAGAGCGATCACCTCGCCGGCCCGCAGCAGTTCCGAACGCGCCCCGGACAGAAGGCGGGCTCCCATCACGGTATGGTCACGGTAGATCGCTTCCTCCTCCGGCGTTCGCTGTTCCCCTTTCAGCAGGACGCTCTCCGGGACCGACAGAATACCGATATCATGAATCGGCGCGGCATGCAGCAGGGTCTGGGCGACCAGGTCCGGCAGGTTCATCGATCGGGCGATCGCGGCGCAGTAGTTTCCGACACAGCGAATATGGGAGGCAGCCATAAAGCCATCGCGGAACTCGGCGGCCAGAGCGAGTCGGTGCATGGTATCGAGGTACGCCTCGTTCGTGCGATCCTGTTCGGCCGTGACCTGCTCCAGAGCGCGTCGCAGTTCGGATGTCCGCGACTTGACGGTGGTTTCCAGATCGCGCTGGTGCTTTTTCAGCGCATCCTGGGCCGCTTTGAATCGCAGGTGCGCCCGGACACGCACGGAGAGTTCGGTTCGATCGACCGGTTTCGTAATCCAGTCGTTCGCTCCGGCGTCGACCGCCCGCAACTGGTCGTCCCTTGAGGAAAGGGCGGTCACCATGACGACGGGAAGGTCCATCAGTCGCTTTTCATCGCGGATCCGGCGAACGACTTCGCAGCCGTCCATTCCGGGCATCATGTAGTCCAGAAGCACCAGATCGAAGGTTTCATCGACCATGTCGAGCGCCTGGAAACCGTCCTCGGCGATCTCCATCGACTCGTAGCCAAGGGTACGCAGCTGGGCGGAGATCATCTCCCGGTTGAGCATGTCATCGTCCACCACGAGTATCTTGGCGACCGGCGTTTCCTGGGTGGGCGCGACAAACTCACGTTGCCGTCGACCCCGGCCGCGGCGCGGCGTGTAAAGGAACGGCGTCTCCGTCGGGGGCGGAAGCGGGATATCGCCAAACGGTCGGTCGGGCGTGCTGGATTCGGAGGGTTTGCGGAAACCTTCGACAAACTCCGGTGCCGTCTCCGCCTTCACCGGTTCCGGGTCGAGCGCGAGAGCTTCGAGCGCCAGCGGTTCCGGCTCCAGGGCCAGCGGCTCCGGGTCGAGCGCGATCGCTTCGAGAGCGAGAGCTTCGAGAGCGACCGGTTCCGGTTCCAACGCCAGCGGTTCCGGGTCGAGAGCGATAGCCTCGAGCGCCATGGGTTCGAGCGCGAGAGCTTCGAGCGCCAGCGGTTCCGGCTCCAGGGCCAGCGGCTCCGGTTCGAGCGCGATCGCTTCGAGAGCGACCGATTCCGGTTCCAACGTCAGAGGCTCCGGAGCGATTCCCTCGACCGATGCCGGGACGATGGGTGTCGGCAACGTTTCGACCGTGTTTTCCGGGACCGAGGTCGATACCAATCCGGAAAACTCCTCGGCGGTCGTCAGTTCGTCCACCGGAACGTCGCAAAACTCGGTGACGAGCCGCGAAAACGACCGGGTATTGATGGGTTTCGTAATATAGCCCAGACAGCCCAGAGACAGCGCTCGTTCCTCATCGCCCTTCATGGCATGAGCGGTCAGGGCGACGATTCGCAGATGGCGAGTGTCAGGATCGTTCTTGAGGATCGTCGTCGCCTGAAGGCCATCCATTCCGGGAAGCTGGATATCCATCAGGATCAGGTCGGGCATCTCTTCGCGGGCGATTCGAATGCCCTTTTCCGCATCCTCCGCCTGCAGGGTCGTATGGCCGGCCATATCGAGCAGGTCGGTCGCCAGCTCCATATTGACGGGGTTATCTTCGATTATAAGAATTTTTTTTGCAGCCATGGCTTGTTTGCCTCTCCCCGGACCCCATTTTCGGACCGAACCGGGCGACGTCGCCCGGTTCGGTGTCGATCGGGATCGGGGTTACCTCGGGGATTAGCCGCGCGAACGCCCGTTCCGCTTGCCTTGGTTGTTTCCGGAATTGTTTCCGGCGGCGACTTTGCCCGCCGTCTCGCTTTTCGCCGGAGCGGAAGCCGACCCCGTGCCGGCGTCCGCTTCAGCACGGTCGCCCGAGCGCTCCTCAATGCTCCGTCCGATGGCTTCGAGCAAACGCTCCTTCACGATCGGTTTGGTAAAGGTATCGACCACGCCCAGCGCCAGTGCCCGATCCCGGTCCTCGATGATGGAGACGATGAAGACGGGGATGTTCCGTGTCGCATCCGTTTTCTTCAGCGTTTCCAGGACGGTCCAGCCGTCCCCTTCCGCCAGTTGAACGTCCAGAGTAATGACCGCCGGGCGGGCTTCGTTCGCCAGCGCGATCGCTTCGGGTCCGCTGCCGGTCCTTCGCACCTCATAGCCGGCCATCTGCAGGTGATGTGTCAGCAATTCGCTCGCATTCTGATCGTCCTCGACGACCAGCACGACGGGCTTTTCTCCGCCGGGAAGCGTGGGGACGACAACCGTCGCCGCCGGAGCGGAAGCGGGCGTCGGAGCGGTCGGTTCGGCGGACGGTTTTGCCTCGGACGGTCCGAACGGAATCGCAAAGGTAAAGGTCGTGCCTTTGCCCTCGCCTTCGCTGAAGACCGTGATCTTTCCGCCATGCAGGGCGACGAATTTTCGCACCAGCGCCAGACCCAGACCGGTCCCCTGCTGCTGACGAGCATAGGAGTTGTCTACCTGCTCGAACTCGCGGAAGACACGCTCCTGATCCTCCGGCTTGATCCCGATACCCGTATCCTTGACCGCGACCTGCAGAGTGCGGTTCTCATCGGTCGCACGAGCGGTGATGGTCACCTTGCCGCCATCCGGAGTGAATTTGATCGCGTTGCTGACCAGGTTATAGATAATCTGCTTGAACTTCGCCTGATCCGCGATGATGACCGGAAGGTCGCCGGGGATATCCACTTCCAGGGTGATGTTCTTCTTCGACAGAAGAACCTTGACCATGTTTTCGATGTTTCGAACGGCGACCGCGACCGGGAAGGCGACATATTCCAGTTGCATATGTCCGGCTTCCACTTTGGAAATGTCCAGGATGTCGTTGATCAACTGCAGGAGATGCCGCCCGGACTGCAGGATGTTGCCGACGTACCGATCCTGCTTCGGAGTAAGGTCGCCGAACGTCCGGTCATGGAGGATCTCGGAAAAGCCGATGATCGCGTTCAACGGCGTTCGCAGTTCGTGGCTCATGTTCGCCAGGAACTGGGATTTGGCGCGGTTGGATTCCTCGGCGGCATCCTTGGCACGGCGGAAGTCTTCCGCCTGTCGGCGTTCGGTGACGTCCCGCATCGTGGCCGTGTAGTAGATCCCGCCGTCCATATCGCCGGAGTTCCACGCGGCGACCGAGATCTCGATCGGAAGACTGCGTCCGTCCTTGCAGAGGGCAAGCACTTCCATCACCTGCGGTTCGTTATTGGCCACCTGCTTCGCCGCGGCATCCAGTCCCTTTTTCAGCGTCGGGCGGTCATCGGCCACGAGAAGGGCGGTAATATTCCGTCCGTTCGCCTCATCCCGGGAATAACCGAACATATCTGAGGCGGCGCGGTTCCATGAGGTGATGTTGCCTTTACGATCGAGAACGACGATCCCCTCGGTGGCGGCTTCGACAACCGACTGGAGGCAGGCGTTCGCCGACTTCAGGCCTTCCTCGATACGGCGCAGTTCGGTGATATCCTCGATCAGGCCGAGGTAGTTTCCGGTGCCGCGCACGGGACGGGCCTTGATGGAGATCAGGCGCAGCGTTCCCGCGGCGTTGTTAATCCGGAAGGTATGGTGAAACGCCTGCCGTTCCTGAACCGCCTTCTGCCATTTTTCCGCGACCTCGACGCGATCCGCTTCGAAAACGGCTTCCAGCCAGCCGGATTCCTTGCACTTGGCGGCGGCGAGACCGGTTAATTTCGTCCACGCATCGGAGACAAAGGTCCATTTTCCGGCGGTATCGGCTTCGAAGATGCCGTCCGGCGCGATGGCGGTCAGCGCATGGAAATTCTCCTCCGCCGCCGAGCCGGTCGATCGTGTGCCAGCGGATTCCTTGAGGGACCGATTTTCTTCCTGCAGTTTGCCGACCTGTCGTTCGGCGAACTCCTGGAGCCGCTGGAAGCGGGCATCCTGATCCTTTTCCAGCGTTTCTCGCTCGGACTGCACCCGGGTCAGTTCGGCGTTGATTCGAGCGATCTCGGTTTCGGCGGCGGTAAGCTGGGTGCGCACTTCGGCGAGTTCCGACTGCAGGCGGGCCAGTTCCGCCTGCGCCCCGGCGCGTTCGGCACGGATCGATTCCAGTTCGGTCTGAGCGGCGGCAAGCGCGGTGTCGGCGGCGTTACGGGCGGCGGTGGCCTCGGTCAGCGTGGCCTCCGCCGTGGTCAGTTGAGTACGCAGGGCCGCGAGTTCCTCCTCGGCCTGCATCGCTCGCAGTTCGGCATCCTCGGCGGCTTTTCGCGCGTCGGTAAGCTCGACCGCCGTAGCGGCTTCGACGGAGATGTCGCGCGTCCGGGCCTCCAGGTTCTGCGCTTCCTCACGTACCTGGCGAGCGGTTTCCTCCGCGGTCCGTACGGCGGCATCCAGTTCGTCCACCCGCAGCGTCAGCGTTCGGACCTGGTTCGCCTTCTCCTCCGCTTCGGCGGACAACCGTTTCAGCTCGGCTTCGCGTTCCGTCTCGCGCTGTTTCAGCCGGCTGATTTCCTCCTCCTGCTGGCGCAATCGGGTGGTATCCTCCGCGCCGGACCGGCTGCCCTTGTCGACCAGGGTGGCGTTTTCCCGTTTCAGGAGTTCCAGTTTTTTGTTGTACTCATCCGACTGGGCCTTGCCCTTGTAAAAGGCCCCGGCGGCGCCACCGGCAACTGCAGTGACAATGGACAGACCAATGGAGAGAATAGGATCCATGACAAATTTTCCTCTTTGTCCTGACGACGCTGTTACGGTTGTTCGTCCCGACGTTCCGGTCACGCGATCGATTTCGAAACAGAGATCCGGCGAGTGGGTGACTGAGGTCCGCCGTTTCCACGGCGATAGGACCACGGATCGCAATTTCGATGCCACGCGCCGCCGACAATCCGAAAACCGAACGATTTACGGTCGGTCATCCCTTCCGGGAACACGCTATGCCGCTTCACGAGATGGTTTATGGAAATTTACCAGTTAGATTGTCGGCGATTGAAGGCGAATTTACAGGGTAAATTCATCGATCGGGAGAGACAAACGCCCGGTAATTCCTCCTACCGTTCGGCAACCCGACTTCGGACTGCCGTGTCTTGAAAGGTGTCTTGAAAGCGGGATAGCTCCACGGGACATCCGAATATGGAAAAGGCAGGTCGAATGGAAACGATGAAGCGTTCTTCGAGGGTTCGGGCATTGATCGCTCTGGCGGTCGTACCGGCGGCGAGCGGTCTTCTTGCCGGGTGTTTCTCAAAGGCCGCCGCGCAGTACGACAACCGGGTTCTCAACCGGCTTGACGAGATCGAACGTCGGCTCGGAGTGATCGAACGCCGTCTGGCGCGGATCGAAGCCCGTCCGGCTCAGGTTCGGACGGTTCCGGCCGGTCGATGGACCAAAATCCGGGATAACGGCGCAAAGATCGTTCTCGTCGATTCCCAGACCGGCGACGTCAAGTTTGTCAATATCGACAACGGGTCGGTCCACTCCGGGCACAAACCGTAACGAAACCGACCGCACCGATCAAAACCGCAAGCCGAGGCGGGCTTCGCCACGGACATCGCGCGGCTGGTTCGCTCCGGAGCGGTCCTCCGTCAGGGAACCGCCCAGAGCAAAGTTGAACGACGAACCCAGCGAGTGCGTCAGCCCGAGTCCATAGGTCCGCAGGTACTGCGGCAATAGCGAAGGGGTCAGTTCGACCGCCGACCTGTTGCGAAGCGAATCCTTAAACGAACCGGACAGACTTGTATACCGACTGAACCGCAGGCCCAGCGACAGCGAGACGGTGCCGAACTGAGGATCGAACACGTCCTCACCGGCGATCCCGTTCAGAGTGGTCATCGAATACGCACTGCCCAGCTCGATGGCCCCGAGGCTGGCCGACAGCCCCAGTTCCTGACGCAGGGCCTGTCGTACCGTACCGTTCTCCTCCGGGTTCCACGTGTACGCGCCGGTGACCGTCAGAACCTTCAGCGGACGGAGGGCCACCCTGGCCCGGGTCGTGTCGAGCGGACCGGGGCCGTTCGCGTCCGACGAACGGTTAATGATGCCGCCGGTGATCTCGATCCGTTTCCCCGCTCCCAGCTGACCGGAAAAACCGGTCGTCGAATTTTTGATACCGTCATTCAGCGTCTCCGTGACACTGCCGGTAAAGCGTGCGCCGGGCAGCGGTACGATTTCCGCGCCGACGTTCTGGGACAGGACGGTGGACGGCGTTCCGGAGGTGCCCTTTTCGCGGACCGGCAGAACCTTCCGCTCGCTCTGACCGGCGGAGACGACGAAAACCGGCGCCGGTTGCAGTCGCACCGACAGGCCCTTGTTCTCCTCGACGGCGGTCCCGGTGGTTTTATCGGAGGTATTGACCGTGGCTGTCGCCTTTTTCGTTCCGCCGTCCGCCGACGCGTTCAGCGAAACCGAAGTGGTACGTCCCGTGGATGTGGCGTCCGGGTTCGTCGCATGGACGCTGGTCGCCGTTGTCGTCGCGTTGACCGATGTCCGGCGATCCAGTGACGCCGTCAGTCCGAACCGGTCGGTCGTCGTGTCGGTCACGGCACGATTCGCCCCGGTCGTTCGGTCGGTCGTCCGTGCGTAGTCCAGGGTCGGCAAGGCTTCCCATCCTCCGAGCCGCAGCCCGAATACGGTCTGTCCCTTCCGTTCGTCCGTCAGGAGATTCGACGAATCATCGAACGAAAACCGGGTCCCGACGTATTTCGACGGCGCATAACGCGCGGCCAGCGACCGCCGCTCCGATGCATCCGCCATGCCGAGGCTCTTCCCGGCGGAGGATGCGAACTGCCGGTCCGCGCGGGAAAAGCCGACATCGATCCCGTTTCGTTCGCTGCCCCGTTGGAAACCGAGTCGCCATCCGGCCCCGTTTTCCCCGGCGTAATGGAAGTTCGAGCGGACCCCTCCGCCGAGGAATCGGGACGTGGCTCCCAGCGACCAGACAAGCGGGTCCGGACCGGTCCGGCCCGGTTCGCCTCCGTTCGGGATCGCGACCAGCGCCAGCGTGCTGTCGCCGATCCGGGCGATCGGAAGGGTCAGCGGATTGGATGCCGGGTTGGGATTGCGCTGAGAAGCGCCGGGAACATAGGAGTAGCGCACCCGAACGACGGAGGAGTCCGCGACAAGTCGGGTAAAGGTGATCGTTCCCCGGGCCGTATCGACGGTGAACTCATCCTTTTTCAACGTCCGACCGTCGATCACGACTTCGACCGGCGCGTCCCGGTCGGCTCGAATCCCCTTCCAGGAAAGGGTATACGGGCCGGTGTTATTCCTCCCGGCGAAAATATCGAAATGCGCCCCGAGCCGTTCGGTCACCTGCGCCTGGACCGAAGCGGCGGACGCCGCCCAGACAAGCGTTCCGGCCAGAACCTTCCCGGTCCGTCTTCTGATCCCTCGCATCGGTCTCCTCCCTCCGGAGAAACACCCGACCGTCGTCCAAAACCGTGGTGTACCTTTATTCCCCTTCAGTATATCGCTTTACAAGACCGTCTTGCGGGGACGATAGTTTCACAATCCGTCGATGGTTGATTCACTGAAACGGTCGTCCGTGAGGCGACACGCCTCGGCGCGCGCGGCGGTATCCTGTCCGTAATAGCGAGTGAATAACCCGTAGAGTGCGGGGTGCCGCTCCTTCAGTTCGATCGGCAACTCAAAGAAGCACTCGGTGGCGACGGCGAAGAACTCGGCGGGATCGGTCGCTCCGTAGCCGTCCAGCACGTCCACCCAGCCCTCGATCACTCCGAGGCGCAAACGCTGAAATTCCGCCGCCATGATCTCTGCCCATTCATCGTACTCTGCCTGGTTGGCAAGACGCGGGACGCCGTCCGCTCGACCGTCGCGCATATCCAGCAGGTGGGCGAACTCGTGCAGAACGACATTGTGTCCGTCCTCGGGCCGGCGGATGTTCCGGCGTACCGTGTTCCAGCTCAAAATGACCTGGCCGGTCGACCATGCCTCACCCAGCCGACCACTGATGCCGGCATGGACGACCCCGCCCTCGCCGGGCCGTTCCAATCGTGACCAGTAGGCCCAGGGATAGACAATGATTACCTGAACGTTGGGATAAAAATCGTGCTGCGGCAGTCCGAGTAGCAACAGGCACGCGTTGGCGGCGATCGTTACCTTGATGCGGTCGGTCAACTCCAGACCGCCCGCCCCCTCCCAGTGCTTTTCGGCAACGAAGACACGAATATGATCCCGCAAATGACGGCGTTCCTCCGGACTGAGGCAACGCCAGTGCGGGAGATCCGAATCGATGTAGGCTTCCCACTCCGGGGGGAACGGTCTGGCGAGGATTTGCTTCCGTCGCAGGTCGTGGAACCAGTGGAACATAGTCAATCAATTCTACCCGACACCCCGCTTCCTTTCGACCGGCGGACCGGTCCAGGGAAGCGGGGTATCGGCGGGTTACGGCGACGGTTCGGGAACCTGGCCTTCACGTCGGGTGGCCGATAACTCCCGTTTGCGCTCGCCGTAGACGGTATTCTCCTCGTAAGAACCTTCGCGATCGCCCGGTTCGCCGTCCCCGTCCGGGTCTTTTTCGTCCTGATCGTCTCCGGGACCGAGGAACCGACGTCGTAGCTTCCCGATTCCCTGGGTCATATCATGGAACAGGGAGTAGAAGACCGGTGTCGCAATCAGGGTCAGCGCGAGCGAGAGCGTCTGACCGCCGATAATGATGCCGGACGTCGCCCGGTTCGTTCCCGCCCCGACCCCGCTCGACAGCGCGAGCGGCAGCATACCGGCAACGAAGGCTACCGTGGTCATCAGGATCGGCCGCAGTCGGTCCTTGCTCGCCTGAACGATCGCCTCCTCGGTCGGCAGGCCGCGCGCCAGCAACTGGTTCGCGTGGTCCACCTGCAGGATGGAGTTTTTCTTGACGATGCCGAACAGAACCAGCAAACCGAGCATCGAGTAGATATTCAACGAGTTGCCGGTAATGATCAGCGAAACCAGCGCGAACGGAACGGTCAGCGGCAGAGCCAGCAGAATCGTGATCGGATGCACCCAGGATTCGAACTGCGCCGCCAGAATCAGATACATGAAAATGATCGACAGCAGGAACGCGGTGCCGAACGCGGTAAACGTTTTGCCCAGTTCCCGGCTTCGACCGGCGAACTCGCCACGGTACTGCGGTCCCAGGTTTTGCGCCTTCAGGGCGTCCATCACCCGTTGTTGAATCGTTCCCTCGGAGACGCCCGGCAACAGGTTCGCGGAGACGGTGACCGAACGGGTCCGTCCGTATCGCTCCACGACCGAGGGGGCGTTCCCCGATCGGAACTTGACCACCTGCCGTAGCGGAATCGACCGGAGCGGCGGCTGGCCGTCCGTCGGCGCCGGGGCCCCCTGCCCCTTGCTGGTCGGCACCGTGAACAGGGCAAGGCCCGCCTGCTGTTCCCGGTACTGCGGCAGCGCGCGCAGGTTGACATCGTATCGCTTGCCCCCCTCGGTAAAGGAGGACGCTTTGTTGTCGCCTGCGGTGATGATTCGCATCGTGGCGGCCACGTCGCCGACGGTCACACCAAGGTCGCCCGCCCGCTCTCGATCGACATAGACGCCGACCTCCGGCTTACCGATGACGAGCGAGGTGTCGGCGTCCGCCACGCCCGGAACCGTCTTCAAATCGGCGACGATCTTTTGCGAGACCTTGGACAGCACTCCCAGGTCGGGCCCATTGATGACGAACTGCATTCCCGCCTGTGCCCCCTGGCCAAAGGCGTTCGGCGGAGAAACCAGCGTTCGCAGATCACGCGGATACTTCGGAACGATCTCCGTGCGGACCCGGTTCATCAGGTCGAACTGCGAAAGTTTGGTCTTGCGATCCTCCATCTCGTTCATCTGGACCAGAATTTCGCCTTTGTTCTGCGTCTGCTGGATATCCTGCCCGACCGTAACGATGGTTTCGCGGACCTCCGGAAGCTGGCGGATCTCCTCCGCCATGCGGTTGAGCAGACGTTCCGTGTACTGAAGGGAACGGTCCTCGGTCGCGCGGACGGAGACCAGGAACTGGCTTTCGTCCTCATCCGGAAGGAAGTTCTTGCCGACGATCCCGATCAGCGGGACAGTGCTGAAGAACACCCCCAGAGTGACAAGCAGAACGACCCAGCGGTGCCGGAGCGACCACCGGAGAACCGCCGCATAGGCGTTTTCCAGCGGCGTAAGGAAGCTGTTGCCCTCTTTTTTATGGGCGGCTCCCGCCTCCCGTTCGGGGAGGACATCGCCCTTAAAGCCGTCGCCGCGGCCGATCGCGCGCATCGTCTCCTTCGGCGCTTTCAGCCACCGCGCCGAAAGCATCGGCGTCAGCGTGAAGGCGACCAGGAACGAAACGCCGATGGCGAACGCCATGGTCAGGCCGAAGGAGTTCAGGAAGCGTCCGACGATTCCGGTCATGAAGGCGACGGGCAGGAAGACGGCGACCAGCGAAAGCGTGGTGGCGAAGACCGCCAGACTGATCTCCTTCGCCCCTTCGATCGCCGCCTGACGCGGCCGCATCCCCTTTTCCTCGATAAACTTGAAAATGTTCTCGAGGACGATGATCGCATCGTCGATGACGATACCGACGGCGAGGGTCAGCGCAAGCAGGGTGATGACGTTGAGCGTAAAGCCCTGCGCCCACATCAGCGCGAACGAGGAGATGATCGAACTCGGAATCGCGATCGCGGCAATCAAAGTCGAACGCCAGTTCCAGAGGAAGACCAGGACGACCAGAGCTGCGAGGATCGAACCGAGAATCAGGTGCTCCTGGACGGCATGGACGGCCGCCTTCGCGAAACGCGACTGGTCGGTGGTGATCCGGTACTCGTAGGTCGGCGGCAGAGTCGGCTTGATCTCCTCCAGCCGCTGTTTTACGGCGTCGATGACCCCGGTCGAGTTGGCGCCGCTCTGCTTCTTTACCTGCAACAGAACCGAGGGCCGACCATTCACGTTCGCCGCCGAGGTCGGTTCCGCCTCTCCGTCCTCGACGAGCGCCACATCGCCGACGCGTATGGCCCTGCCGGCGGTGTCGGTCCGCACGACGATATCGCGCATCTGGGCGACCGTTTCCACCCGTCCCTGGGTTCGGACGGCGATACGGCGATCCCCCTGGTCAAGCGACCCTCCGGGGACCTGCTGGTTCTGGGCCGCCAGCGCGGTGCGAACGTCCAGGACGGTCAGCCCGAACTTACGGAGTTTGTACGGGTCGAGGAGAACGTTGATCTGCCGGAGGCGTCCGCCCAGGATATTCACCTGACCGACCCCGTTGATGGATTCCAGCTGAGGTCGAAGGGTCTTGTCGGCATACTCGGTCAAATCGCGAATCGGCGCGTCGCCCGAAAAGACGAAGTTCATGATCGGCGCGGCGTCCCCGCCGAACTTCTGGACGATCGGCCGTTCCGCCGCGCTCGGCAGGTTCGGGATCGCAAGGTCGATCTTGGAGCGGACATCCTGGGCGGCGATGTCGCCGTTCCGTTCCAGCACAAACTGGATCTGAACGACCGAAATGCCGTCCGACGAGGAGGAGATAATGGAATCGATCCCGGAAACGGAACCGACCTGCTTCTCAATCTCCTCGGTGACGTCGGTATCCATCTCCTCCGGCGTCGCGCCGGGCAGGGTGGTCGTGATGGTTACCGCCGGGAAGTCCACGCTCGGAAACCGGTCGAGTGGCAGATTGGGTATGGCGAACAGACCGACCACGACCAGCGCCAGCACGAGAACGGTGGCGAAGACGGGCCGCATGACGGAAATACGAGCGAGATTTTGCATGGATACCTTCTCTCAGAACAATCTTCCGGCGATCAGAGGCGGGGTTGGGCCGAGCGGCCCGCCTGCGCCTGTTGCTGCCCCTGCCGGTCCTCCTGATGGATGGTGACCTTGGCTCCATCCTTCAAACCACGCTGACCGCCGACGACGACCTGTTCGCCTTCCCGGACGCCGGTCACTTCGACCCGCTTTCCATCGCCGGAAATCAGTCCCTGAGTCACCTTTCGTTCCTGTGCGACGCCGTTGGCTACCACATACACGCGAGTGTTCTCGAGTGCGGCCTGTGCCTCCGTCGCGTCCAGACTGCCGATCGGATCGGTCACTACCGCTTCGACCGGCACGGTGACCGCGTCACGCCGTTCGGCGACGATCTCACCACGGGCGAACAGCCCCGGCCGCAGTTGATTCTCCGTGTTTCGAATCTCGACACGTGCGTTGAAGATACGCGAGGTCTGGCTGCCGGTCGGATACACACGGGAGATGGTTCCGTTGAACGCCTTTCGCGGGAACGCGTCCAGCCGCACCTCCACCGTCTGGCCCTGCCGAACAAAGCGCACATCGGTTTCCGGAACCTGCGCCTCGAAGAACACGGTATCGAGCGAAACGACGGTCACGACGGTCGTGCCGGGCGCGGCGATCTGCCCGGGTTCGATCCGCCGTTCCGAAATGACTCCGTCGATCGGCGAACGAATGGCCGCATCGTCGACGGCCTGCCGTGACAGCGCGACCGTAGCCTCCTGCTGGCGAACCGCCGCGGCCGCCTGTTCCGCAGCGGCATTGGCCTGGGCAAGCGTCGCTTGCGCCGCGCGGACATCGTCCTGCCGGACGGTGACCTGTTGCTGATTGGCTTTTGCCTGGCGAAGATTGGCCTGTGCGCGGGCGACTTGGGTTTCCGCCGTTCGGATCTGCTCGGCCCGTCCGCCCTCCCGGGCGATTTCCAGCTGCTGCTGTGCCGAATCCAGAGCGGCACGCGCCACCTTCTCCTGGGTGACATACTGATCGAGGGTGATCTGAGCCGCGGCCCCTTCCTTGACCAGAGCCTCGTAGCGTTCCCGGTCGGTCCTGGCCTTATCGAAATTCGCCTGCGCCTGTTTGACGTTGTTCTCGGCGACGGTGACCTCCTGGGAGCGTTGCGGATTGCGAGTCAGGGCCAGGTTCGCCTGTGCGGATCGGAGTTGTTCCTCGGCGTCACGCACACCGGCCCAGGACGTGGTCACCTGCACATTGGCATTGGTTCGCGCCTGGCTGACCCGAACCGAGGCGGCGCGGGCATTCGCCTGCGCCGACGACAGATTGGCCCGTGCCGACGCCAGGTTGGCTTCCGCCTGCTGCAGTTGGCGCAGCAGGTCCGTGGTGTCCTGTTGCACGACGATCTCCCCGGCGCGGACCGGCGCTCCCTCCCGACCGACGACGCGGACGACCCGCTGGTTCACCTTCGGTGTCAGGGCAACGCTCTGGAGAGCGGCCAGCGACCCCGTTACCTCCACATTCCGACTCACCGTCAGCGTTCGGACGGCGGCGACATCGACCGGCACGGCGGTATTGGCCGCATTCTGCGCCGGGGTATTGCCGGGGGCCTTGGCCCCCGTCTCCTCCGCTTTTTTCGCGCATCCGGCGGTCACCAGGCCAAGCAGCGCGAACCCGGCCACCATCCGTTCGATTTGAACTCGTTTCATTCTTTCCTTTTCCTTCGATTCGTCTCCGGGCCGGTTATTCGGGGTTTCCGACCGCGCGTGAAAGGCGCGCCAGCGCGGCCAGGTAATCAAACTGGGCATTGACGGCATTGGTCTCGGCCTGCGTCAGCGCGGTTTGCGCATCATTGACCGCCAGCTGCGTATCGACACCGGCGCGATACCGGACATTGGCCAGGCGAAGCGCCTCGCGTGCCTGGGTCACGGTCAACCGGGTCGCCTCCGCCCGCTCACTGGCATCCCGAATGGCGACGATCGCCTGCTGTACCTCCGCCTTGATCCCGCGGACGTATTGATCCTTGGTAACGAGGGCGGCGCGCTGATCCGAGCGGGCGGCTTCCACCGCTTCCCGTGTCTGACCGCTATCCCAGACAGGGATGTTCAGCACCAATCCGATCGACCCGGTGGACTTTTCGTTTCCCAGCGCCGGCTCAGGGTTATACTGCCCTCCGGCAATGGCATTGAGAAACGGTTCCAGGCTGCGCCGGGCGAGACGGATATTTTTGTCCGCCTTCAGCAGGTTGATATCCGCCTGCGCATACTCCGGGCGTTGCCGGATGGCCGTATTGACCAGATTCTGTTCGTCCAGTTCGGGAACCGGAGGAACCTCGGGCGCTTGCGGCGTGACCGGCGTCGACGGGTCGATTCCGATCGTGTTCGCCAGGGCGTTCCGGGAGATGGAGACCTGGTTTCGGGCCGAGATCAACGCCTGACGATTGTTCTCGAGCTGGGTTCGCGCCCGAAGCACATCGAACTCGGACGCGACGCCGGCGCGTTGCTGCGCCTGGGTCACCCGGAGGAGTTCCTCGCTTTGCGCGACCGCCGCCTCGTTCACCTGAACGAACGCCTCGGACCGCAACAGATTGAAGTAGGCCGTCCGCACGGTGAATGCGACATCCTGACGCTGACGCGCGATCTCCAGCCGGGTCAACGCCTCCTCGAGTCGGCCGACCTGAACCGCGACACGGTAGATGCCGGTGATATCGATAAACTGGGTAATATTGGCGCGAACCGAACGCTGATTGAGGTCCAGCCCACCTCCGAAAAATCCGCCACCGCCGCCCCCATTGTTACCGCCGTTATTGCCTCCGTTATTCCCTCCGTTATTGCCTCCGTTATTCCCGCCATCGGTCTGGCGGGAATCGCGTTCGGTCGACGTCGCACGGGTCTGCCCGGCCGCCCCCGCCGCACCGGCGGTCGCCGCGCCGGTCGCGGTGGTTTGCCCTGTCTGCCCGGATTGATTCGCCCCGGTCGCCGCGCCACCGGACAATGCCACCGGCGCACTCCCCGGCGGATTGATCTGAAGTCCGACACCGAACGGATTTTGAATCTGTGCGGGATTGACACCGCCTCCCGCGTTGGTGAACGCCGCACCGGCCCCGGACAGACGGCTGTAGGAGCCTCCCAAGGAGAACTGCGGGCCATTTCCGCCGACGATCTGCCGGACCACATGCCGCGTCCGCACCGCCCGCTCCTCCGCCGTCAGAATGGCCGGATTTCGTTCCAGAGCGATCCGGACCGCATCCTCGGTCGTGCGAATAACCGTGGGATCACCTGCCTGTGACTGACCCGGCGGGGTTCTGCGAAAGAGGGGAATCGGTTTGACGTCCCCGGGTTTGACGCCGTACGGTTCGGTTTTCGGCGTGTCCTTCGGGAGCGGGGTCGGCGGTGTCGTCGCGGTCGGTTGCGTCAGCGGCGTGGACGGCGGCTGAACCGCTGCCGGAGCGGTCGGGGGCGGCGGCTGCGGGGCGTTCTCCTGAGCGAACGCGGCGGAACCGCCCGCCAGCGCGGAAAGGGTCATCGAAGAAACCAGGACGGGTCGGTACATAAAGGCAAAAGGACGCATCATTTCAGGCATGGCCGGTTCGTCTCCTCGGGAAGGACATCTCGATTCCCGGTTTGAGTGGGAGATGGTTGTTCTACAAGGGAATACAGAGCAGGAAGGTGGCGGTTCCGCAAATTTAATCAACTGATTGGTAGATGGGGCGGGCATAGTTCGGGCGCCACACCTCAGAAAGCGCCTTTCCGTCGGGGAACAAACCGTTCCGCTCGTTCGTCGCACAGGCATCCCGACCGGGTCAACGACCGGAGAAGGTGTCGGAGCAGGCGTTGCAACAGGCACGGAGAAGGATTGACGTTCCCGACGCAAATGCCTATAATATTCAGGTAAGGAAAATTCCGCTGTTTCCGCCGTAACCGATCGGTCAGCGGATCCGTTTTCACTTTAGAAGATTCCGCCCGGTAAGTAAGGACACTACGGAATGCCCACCTTTGCCTTTACCGCAAAAACGACTGATGGCAAGACCATCAGCAATACGCTGGATGCCGATTCGCCGGCGACCGCGCGACAGCGTCTGTCCGAACAGGGCATGACGGTGACGAAGATCCAGCCCGCCAAAGCGAAAGCCGCCGCGAAACCGGTCGGCGGCCCCAACTCCAAACCCGATTTTCTTGACCGCTTCCAGAAGGTCAAACTGACCGACCTTTCGCTGTTCTGCCGCCAGTTCTCGACGATGATCGACGCCGGCGTCTCCCTCGTGCGCTGCCTCGACGTTCTCACCGAGCAGTCGCAGTCGCCGAAACTGCGCCGCATCATCGCCGACCTCCGCTACGAGGTCGAGTCCGGAAACTCTCTTTCCAAGGCGATGGCGAAGTACCCGACGACCTTCTCCAACCTCTTTATCGGTCTGATCCGCGCCGGAGAGGTCGGAGGCGTTCTCGAAGAGTCCCTGCAGCGACTCTCGTCGTTCCTTGAAAAGGACGTCGAACTGCGCCGCAAGGTAAAATCGGCGCTCACCTACCCGACCCTCGTTTCGATCACGGCGGTCGGTATCGTTCTCTTCCTGACGATGCGCATCGTTCCCGAGTTCGCCAAGATGTTCAAGGACCTTGGCGTCAGGGACCTGCCGGAGATGACCCGCGCGCTGATGGCCTTCTCCGACTTCATGGTGACCAAGTTCTACATGGTCGCGATCGGCGTCTTTATCTTCTGGGTCGCCTTCAAGATGTTCACCCGGACCAAGTTCGGGCGACGGGCCTGGGACCGCTTCCGTCTGAAAGTCCCCGTCTTCGGGAAGTTGCAACATAAGGTCGCTCTCGCCCGCTTCTCCCGAACGCTGTCCACTCTGCTCGCCTCGGGCGTACCGATCCTTCAGGCGCTGGAAACCGTCGCCGGTACGGTCGGCAACGAAGTCATCGCCGATGCGATTCTCGATGCGCGCGCCCGTGTCCGCGAAGGAGACGTCATCTCCGAACCGCTGCGTAAATCGCGTATGTTCCCGCCGATGGTCGTCCAGATGATCGCCATCGGTCAGGAGTCCGGTGCGCTCGATACCATGCTCTCCAAGATCGCCGACTTCTACGACCAGGAAGTGGATGCCGCCATCGCATCGCTTACCGCGGCGATCGAACCGATGCTCATCATCTTCCTCGGGTTCACGGTCGGCTTCATCGTGATCGCCATGTTCATGCCGCTGGTCGCCCTGGTGCAGGGTCTGTCGGGCGGCGACTCCGACGGTGGTGGAGCGGGCGGCGAATAGTCCGCGCACTCGATGCGTCGTCAACGGCGGGCGTCCCGGATGCCCGCCGTTTCGTTTGAAAGCCTCTCGCGCCGGTCACGAACAACCGATACAATGAACGCGACCTCTCGCCCGGATAACGGATGAAATAACCCCCTATGTTTTCTGAAGACAGTGACTTTGCCCTGGCGTTCTGGCCCGCATTCCTGTACTGGTTCTTTTTTCTGGCCGTCTTCGTGTATGGCGCGGTGGTCGGTTCCTTTCTCAATGTCATCATCTTTCGACTCCCGCTGCTGAAACCGGGCGAAAACTGGCTGCAAAAAATCAACGGGAAGTCATACTGTCCGCACTGCGGCTACTATCTCCGGTGGTGGCAGAATGTCCCGCTGATCGGCTTTCTGGTGCTCCGTGGACGCTGTTTCCAGTGCCGGTCGCCGATCTCCTGGCGGTACTTCATGGTGGAGTTGACCACCGCCTGCCTCTGGGCCGCCCTGTATAAACGGATCTCTCCGGAGGTCGGAATGACCCAGATGGGTCCCGGCGCGCTTATCCCCTGGATCGACCTCGTATTTCAGGCCCTCTTCGCCGCGATTCTGGTCGCGCTGGTCTTTATCGACCTCGACCATTTCATCGCCCCGGACGAACTCAATCTGGTCGGTTTCTTTGTCGGCCTGCTCCGCGACCTCAGTTGCCTGGGTATCGCCTATCTGATCGCACGACAGATGAACGCGCCCCTGATCGGAGAGGAATACATCGCCCGGTTTGCCTACTTCGGCTGGCTTCCGCGCGCCCTGATCGGAGCCGTGGTCTACTCCGCCCTGCTTTATCTGGTGGCGTTCGTCGGTTTCGTGTATTACGCCAAGGGAGAGAAGGAAAGCCTGGGGGAGGTGACCGGCCGATTTTTCCGAATGGAGGACCTCCCCGAGGAAAAGATGACCGACCGTGAAAAGCAGATGATCGCCGAAGCCGTAAAGGAAGAGGAGGAGATGACCAGGCTCGGCCCCCCGCCGCGCCTCCGTTTCTCGCCCGGCTTCCTCGCCATCCTCTGCACCGGATTCCTGATTCCGAGCCTCGGTTTGGGCGCAGCGATCGGTTTCCTGCTTCCGTTTCTGGGCTTCCTGGCGATCTCACGTCAGTCCGGCGAATCGATAGGGCATGTCTGGCGTCGATTCTTCTCCTCCAACGACCTGGAAGGGCCGCCGGAACATCCGACCGTCCGGGAGGCCGAACCGACCCCGACCGTCGATCTACCCGTGATCTCGACCGCCGCCGACCTGGAAGCGCTGGCGGCGAGCGGCAACCCGCTGCCGACCGAACCCGAACTGGTGACCCCCGAATCGGACCTTTCGCGGACGATGCAGCAGGAGGCGGACGATTTCGCCCGGGACGCCGAATCCGGTCGGTATGGAGGAATGGGTCTCGGCGACGTCAAACTCGCGGCGGCCATCGGCGCGATTCTCGGTCCCTGGATGTCGCTTTTCTCCCTCTTTTTCGCCACGCTGATCGGCGCGGTCGTCGGCGTGATCTTTACGAGAATCCATAACCGCAGTCTCCGCTACGGAGTCCCGTTCGTCCCCTTCATGGCGGCCGGCGCGATTCTCGTGATGCTGTTCGGAGAAAGCCTGATCCTCTGGTACCTGACGGTCAGCGGTATCCGTAAGCCCGAACCCAAACCGGACCCGCCCCGCCTGCTCCGACGAACCGATCGACCGGCGACCTCCCCGACCCCGGACCCGACACGGCCGTTTCAGGAACGCTGAGTCCGCACGATCTCCCCACTTGCGGTCGGGTGGCTCCTCTTGCGGTCGGGCCCGAATCCGGTACAATAGCCCGACTGCTAGCAGAATAATTTCTACAGAGGAGCAAACCATTCCTATGCGTGAAATAAGTCGGAGCGTCCCGGTGACGGTCGCGAAAGGGGACGGGATCGGCCCGGAGATCATGGACGCCACCCTGTCCGTTCTGACGGCGGCCGATGCACGACTCGCGATCGAAACCGTCCAAGTCGGGAAGTCGGTCTACGAGCGGGGTCACACGTCGGGTATGACCCCGGAGGTCTGGGAATCGCTGCGTCGGACGCACGTCCTGTTGAAAGGCCCGATCACGACGCCGCAGGGTAGCGGGTACAAATCCCTGAACGTCACCATCCGGAAGACGCTGGGTCTGTTCGCCAATATCCGCCCCTGTGTCGCTTACGCCCCGTTCGTACGAACCCGCCATCCGGAAATGGATGTGGTCATCCTCCGCGAAAACGAAGAGGACCTGTATGCGGGCATCGAACATCGTCAGACCGACGAGGTGATGCAGTGCCTGAAGCTGATCACCCGTCCCGGCTGCGAAAAGATCGTCCGGTACGCCTTCGAGTACGTCCGCACCCACCGCCGGCGGAAGCTGACCTGTATGAGTAAGGATAACATCATGAAACTTACCGACGGTCTCTTCCATCAGGTGTTCGAAGAGGTGGGTCGAGAGTATCCGGAGATCGAGCAGGAGCATCGGATCATCGATATCGGGGCGGCGCAACTGGCGGACACGCCGGAACGGTTCGACGTCATCGTCACCGGAAACCTCTACGGCGACATTATCAGCGATATCGCGGCGCAGGTGGCCGGGTCGGTCGGTCTGGCCCCGTCGGCGAATATCGGCGAGGGAGACGCGATGTTCGAGGCGATCCACGGGTCCGCGCCGGATATAGCGGGCCAGGATATCGCCAACCCGTCCGGTCTGCTGCTGGCAGCCGTCATGATGCTGGTCCATATCGGCCAGGGCGATATCGCGGAACGAATCCATAATGCGTGGCTGACGACGATCGAGGACGGGATCCACACCGCCGACATTTACGACGCTACGCGGATGAGCGCCCGGAAAGTCGGCACGCGGGAGTTCGCGGATGAAGTAATCCGGCGTCTTGGCAAGCAGCCCGTACAGCTGACGCCGGTTTCCTACCCGTCGGAGGCCGTCGCTCCGCCCCGGATTTCGGTCGAAACACGTCCCCTCGCCCGAAAGGAACTGGTCGGCGTCGATGTTTTCGTCCACTGGCGCGGCGGCCCGCCGAGCGAACTGGCAGCGCTTCTGAACCGTATCCATAGCGACGCCGTGAAACTGGAAATGATCACCAATCGTGGCGTGAAAGTCTGGCCGGACGGGTTGCCGGAAACGTTTTGCACCGACCACTGGCGCTGCCGGTTCAAGGCGAAGACCCCCGACGGCACCATTCGCCATGGAGATATCGTCGGTATCCTGTCCAAGGTACACGGCGTCGGCCTCGATTTCATCAAGCACGAATCGCTCTGCAACTTCGACGGAGTTCCGGGATACGCTCTGGGCCAGGGCCAATAACGCGGACCACCTGTCAAAAAACGCCCGGCGATATCGCCGGGCGTTTCCTTCCTCGGGTCGTTCGGAAACCTCTACGGACGTTCCAGCCGGCTCAGTCCACTCAGGTAAGGAGACAGCGCGGGCGGGATCGTCACGCTGCCGTCGGCGTTCTGGTGCGTTTCCAGCAGGGCGGCGACGACGCGCGGCAGGGCGGTGCCGGAGGCGTTCAGCAGGTGCGGGAACTCCGGTTTCGCGCCCGGTTCGCGGCGGAAACGGATATCGGCCCGACGCGCCTGGAAATCCGTGCAGTTCGACGCCGAGGAGACCTCCAGCCACCGGTCGAGGCCGGGGGACCAGACCTCCACGTCATAGGTCTTGGAGGCGGCAAAGGCGATGTCCCCGGCCGCGAGACGCAGAAGCCGGTAGGGCAGTTCCAGTGCGTCGAGAATCGCGCACGCTTCCCGGGTCATCTCCTCGAGCGCTTCCTCACCGGTTTCCGGGAGGACGTACCGGAAAATCTCCACCTTGTCGAACTGGTGGACGCGTTGCAGTCCGCGGGTCTCCTTGCCCGCCGCACCTGCCTCCCGCCGCCAGCAGGGGGTGTAGGCGACGTACTTCAAAGGCAAGGTCCCCGGTTCCATCAGTTCGCCGCGATGGACATTCACCAGGGCCGGTTCCGCAGTCGGGACGAAGAAGACATCCGACTCGGCGTCGTGGTACATTTCGGAACCGAACTTGACGATATGCCCGGACGCGGTCACGCTCTCCCGACTGAGAACGAACGGGAGTCCCAGTTCCGTGTAACCATGGCGCAGCACATGGAAGTCGAGCATGAAGGAGATCAGAGCGCGTTCCAATCGCGCCCCCCACCCGGTATAAAGGATGAACCCGGCTCCGGCAAATTTGGCTCCACGGTCGAAATCCATCAGGCGCAGGTCGGCGGCGATATCCCAGTGCGGTTTCGGGACGAAATCGAAGACGGGCAGCGGACGGCTGGCGGGCGCGATCTCGACGGCATCGTTTTCCCCACCCGCCTGAACCGATTCGTGCGGCAGGTTGGGAAGGCGGGCCAGCAGCGCCTCCTGTCGGGCATCGAGTTCGCGCACCGTTTCTTCCAGCCCGGCGAAGGCCGCCTTGAGTTCGGTGGAGCGAGCCAGAAGCGGCGCGGCGTCCTGTCCGGCTCTCCTCGCCTGCGCGATCTGCGGGCCGATTCGGTTCTGCTCGGCTCTGGTCTGTTCCATCTCCCGCTGAAACCGTCGCCGTTCGGCGTCGATCGCCAGCAGGTCGTCAATCTTTTCCGGTTTTTCTCCGCGCCGGGCGAGGGCGGCCTTGACGGCGTCGGTCTCGGCGCGGATCAAATGAATATCTAGCATCCGTCCCTGTTATCCTTGGGGTGTTTCCCGTCATCGTAGCATGACCGGGCGGACCGTGGCAACCGTGCCTTCTTCCCGGGACCGTAAATCCCTATCGATCCACGACACGACTTCGTTTAACGGTCAGGTATACTGGCGGTATATGCTGGTTTTCTGTGCCATTGCCCCCCACGGCGGGGATATCATTCCCCAGATTGCGGACGACCCCACGGTGATGGAACAGACCCGGACGGCAATGAAGGAACTGGGACGACGGTTTCTGGCGGCGAGACCGGATACGGTCGTGGTGGCGACCCCGCACGGAATCATTGTCGAAGGAGCGGTCACGATCAGCGCGACCCGGCATGCGGCGGGCATCCTCGGCGATCCGAACGCGAAGTACGTCAAGGCGGCATTTGACGTCGATCTCGAATGGACCCGGCTCCTCGAGGAGGAGATGGCCTTTCAAAGCCTGCCCTTCCTGCGACTGGTCGGCGAGAGCAAGCGACAGGAGGCGATTCTTCCGCTGGACTGGGGCGCGCTGGTGCCGCTCTGGTTCACCGCCCACCCGATGCGCCCGCGTCCCCGTGTCGTCATTCTCGGTCCCGATCGATCGCTGTCTCGTGAAGCTCTGGTCCGCTGCGGTGTCGCCATCGCCCGCGCATCGACCGCCTCGGGCAAACGGGTCGCGTTCATCGCCTCCTGCGACCTGGGACACGCCCATGACGCGTCAGGGCCATACGGATTCGACGAGACGGCGGCGGAGCATGATCGCGCCTTCTGCGCGGCAATCGTTCAGGATCGACTTCCGGACCTGCTGACCTGGCCCGATGAACTGACGGAATCCGCCAAAGTCGATTCCTACTGGCAGACACTGATGCTGATGGGCGCCCTCGGCCACACGCCCATGCGGGGCGAACTGCTCTCCTACGAATGCCCCACCTACTTCGGCATGGCGGTTGCCAGCTATGAACCTGTGGAGGGGGAGGCGGACGGTCCGGTTCCGGTGACGCCTTTTCCTTCGGTGACCGTATAGATACGGTCCGGCTCCAGGTTCGTCAGCCGGTCACGGGTTCCCGCCGGCCAGCGGATCTCGACGGAATCGATCCGTTTCGCCGTTCCCAGGCCGAAAAAAACGCGCCGGTCGCTTGCTGACAGGTAACTTGAACCGGAACGAACGGTCGCCGTCCGGGTTTCACC
>JANRLW010000068.1:0-27078 GCA_033762295.1 Capsulimonadales bacterium | reverse complement strand
GGACGCGCCATCGCCGGTCTGTCCATGGGCGGGTACGGCGCATGGCGTATCGCTCTCGACCTGCCCGACACCTTCTGCGCGGCGGCGGCTCTCTCGGGTGCGTTGTTCTGGGGAGAAGGCCCGACCGATAATATCGGACTGAACGGTATCTTTCAGGAAGTGTACGGAAAGGTCCCGACCGCCGAGGAGTACCGGAGGGAGGGTCTGCGACCGCGTATCGACAAACTGGGGAGCGGAACGTCCTGGCGTGGACCGGCCCTCTATTTCGATTGCGGCGCGGACGACTTCCTGCTCTCCACCAATCGGATGATGGAACAGCACCTGATGACCCGGCGTATCCCCTACGAATTCGCCGAGTTTACCGGACGACACGACTGGCCTTACTGGAGCGAACATATCGCCGACGTTTTCCAGTTTGTCGAGCGGCACCTCGCCGCGCCGGAATGACCTTACCGGGTCGGCCTCGCGGGGGTAAGGTACAATACCCTTCGTAATGACCGTCCCTGAAATCCTGTTGCTGGTCAGCGCGTCCGCCGTCGCCGGAGCGATCAACTCCGTGGCGGGCGGCGGAACGCTGCTCACTTTTCCCGCCCTGCTGGCGGCGGGCCACGCGTCCACGATCGCCAACGCCACCAGCACGACCGCTCTCTGGCCGGGTCAGGTGTCCAGTCTGTTCGGCTATCGCAAGGAGATCCGCCATAATGTCCGGGCGATCGTTCCCCTGCTGGTCATCGGTCTGGCAGGTGGCGCGGTCGGTGCGTACCTGCTCACCGTCACCTCGCCCGCCCTGTTCGACCGGATCGTTCCCTTCCTGATCCTGGGCGCGACCGCGCTTTTCATGGCTCAGGAGCCGATCTCCCGGTGGCAGAAGTCGCGCCGTCCGCCCGAAACGGACGGAAAACCCGTCTCGCCCGAAACACCGGAGAAACTTCACCTGACGCCCGGCATCGTTCTCTTTCTCCTGGGGATTTCGGTGTACGGCGGCTATTTCGGAGCGGGCATCGGGATCCTGACTCTGGCGGCGCTCGGACTGTGCGGGCTTACCCATATCCACCAGATGAACGGTATCAAGAATATCTTCACCCTGGGTATCAACGGGATCGCCATCGTTCTCTTCATTACCCAGGGGTTGGTTCGCTGGGACACCGCCGGCCTGATGGTCGTCGGTTCGCTCGTCGGAGGGTACGCCGGGGCAGGAATCGCACGCCGGATCGGACAGAAAAACGTTCGGCGACTCGTGATTCTGATCGGGATCGCGCTCAGTCTTTCCCTGTTGCTCAAACGGTTCTGAACGTCGGACGCGTCACTTGCCACCCGGCGGCGTATAACCCATGTCAAGCAGTTCGACCGGATGGACGACCTTCGGCATCTTTGCGCCGCGCGGTCCCAGACCTGCCTTGATGCCCTGCTCGATCCAGGCGAGACAACCGGGATTGCCGGTAGCGATATAGTCCGGTTCGGCGGCCAGCAGGTTCTCCAGCTTTTTGTGCAACAGGGCTCGCGCCATCGATGGCTGCAAATAGTTATAGACGCCGGCTGAACCGCAGCACTGGTCCGCATCCACGGCCTCGGTATAGGTTACGCCCGGTATGGATCGAAGCAACGCGCGTGGCGGTTTCGTAATCCTCTGTCCGTGCGCCAGGTGGCAGGCATCATGGTAGGTGATTCGCACCGGCAGGACACTGCGCATCGGTCTCGGGCCGATTTCCACCAGGTACTCGGTGATGTCCCGGATGCGGTTGGCAAACGCCGTGGCCCGCTCGGCCCACTCCGGATCGTCCTTCAAAAGATGGCGGTAATCCTTCAGGAAGGAGCCGCACCCCGCCGAGTTCAGCAGGATGGCGTCGAAGTCACCGGTCTCAAAGAAGGCGATCATGTTCCTTGCCAGTTCGCGCGCCTCGTCGAGTTTCCCCTGATGGCCATGCAGCGCGCCGCAACAACCCTGTTTCTCCGGACAGATCACTTCAATGCCGTTGGCCGCCAGGACGCGCACGGTCGCGTGGTGAACGGGCGAATAGAGAACCCGCATGACACAGCCGGAGAGCAGGGCGACGCGCCCCCGCTGCAGACCGATCGCCGGAGTTCTCTCCGGAACGGGGCGGGCGGCTTCGCTCAGATTCTTCGGAATAGGCATCGCCGTATCGGTCGGCAGCCCGACAAACCTGGCGACCGGGGCGGGGATACGCCCGCCAATCAGCTTCCCGGCCTTCAATGCCAGCGACATTTTCGCCGGATCGGTCAAGAGTGTCAGCAGTCCCTCGCGCAGGACGCGTTCACCGGGGGGCCGTTTCAGCACCTTCTCCTGTTCGTTCCGGAAGTGTTCGAGGAGATTTCCGTAAGGCACTCCGGACGGACAGGCGGTTTCACAGCCACGACAGCCCAGACAGCGGTCCAGATGGTAGGTCGCGGTTCCGGGAGCGGTCGCATCCTCCGAAAGCAACGGGATCTTGCCCTCGAACACGCCACGCATCAAAACGATCCGCCCGCGCGGACTGTCCGCTTCGTCTCCGGTCTCCCGGTAGGTCGGACAGGCGTCCAGACAGAAACCGCAGTGTACACAGGCCATCAGGCCCTTTTCCAGGTCTTGCTCGTTCATATTTCGCCGACGAATCGTCCGGGGTTCAGAATCTGTTTCGGATCAAGGGTCGCTTTCAGACGACGCATCCACGGCATTGCCGGCGGTTCCGGATGCCAGAGCGGCAGACCGCTGCGGCGGATCTCCGGGGACGCATGCAGCACCGACAGCGATGCCTGGTTGCCGGTAGCCCAGACAATGCTGTCGTTGAGCGCCTTTCGCGGGTCGCTGCGCGGTTTAAGGTAGACGTCGGTCTGGCCCGTCCCGGGATACGTGTCCATCATCTCCCAGTTCCCGATATCGGCGATTCCGTTATGCCGCCGGGTTGACGACGACCTCGGCCCCGAAAACCGGAGAATCAGCGACGATTCCGGCAGCGTTTCGCCGAACGGCGGAAGCATTCCGGTCGGCAGCGCCGACAGCCCGACCTCCCGGCACTCCGCCGCGATATTGGCCGCGCGCGTCAGTTCGCTGTCTACGACCTTCGCCATGCCGCTGTACAGAACCGCGAGGACCGCGCCGAGCGGGGTCGACCGGAGCAGGCTCATCGCCGGAGCGGTCTCATCGTGGAGACGGGTGGAGAAGTCCGGATTGACACAGGTAAAGACCCCGACCCGGGTCGCCTCCGGACGGGGAGCGACCTTGAACGTCGCTTCGGCGATGATGCCGAGCGTCCCGAGAGCCCCGACATGGATCTTCGGCAGATCGTACCCAGTAACGTTCTTGACCACCTTGCCACCGCCCCGAACGATTCGCCCGGCGGCATCGACGACGGTGATTCCGATCAGCCAGTCGCGAACCGAACCGACCCCGACCACACCGGAACCGAACGCGTTACAGGCAAGAATTCCGCCGATCGTCGCACGCTCCGGATTCGGCGGATCAAGCGGCAGGTACTGATTATGCTGAGCCAGCGCCTCCTGCACCTCCGCCAGAGTGATCCCCGCTTCCACCGTCACGGTCAGGTCGGCGAACTCATGGGCGAGGACCCGGTTCAGGCCGGTCATCTCGAGGACGGTATCGACCCGCCGGGGCAGATACCCGTAGGTCTGCCCCGTTCCCCCGCCCCACGGAATGACGGACTGGCCGTTCGCCGCCGCCGTCGTCACCATGCCGGACAGTTGTTCCAGGGACGTCGGGCGCAAAATCGCCTCAGGCTTCGCGCCCAGTGCAGCCTCGTACGGCATGACGTCAGCGCATCTCTTCCCAGGTCAGGGATCGATGGTCCGCATCCTCCACCACCCGGTTCCGCCGAAAAATACGCCGGGCGTCCTCCGACCACGATTCCCAGGTGGACCGCGGAACGGTGGTCGGCACATAGGTCACAAACTCCCGCTGGTAGACGATGGCAAACATGGTACGCGGGTAGTCGGCCAGGTTCGGCATTCCGCGATGCCACGCCCGAAGGTCCCGGAGGGCGAAACTGCCCAGCGGCATATTCAGACGGACCGACGGCAGGTGGGCGGCCCGCTCCTCCAGTCGCCCGGCGTCCTCCGCTCGACGGTCGACGATCAGATGCGTTCCGGGCCAGTACTCCGTGCTACCGTTGGCGACGGAGAACTCACACAGCGGAATGTTGAGAACGATATGCGACACCGGGTGCGCTGCCGACATCTCCGTGCGAAACAGCGGCTGCTGATCCCGATGGATCGGTTGGATGCCGGAGTCGGGCATGGCCGTATTCGTATGGAAGAAGGAACACTGCAGATCGTCTCCGAGCAGAGCTTTCAGCAGTTGGACGACCACAGGATGGGCAATTATACGGTTGTCCGCCACCGGCGGAAATAGCGGCGGAAAAAAGCCGATATGGTTCTTTCCGAACGTCTTTCCTTCCAGCGCCTCCAAGCCCCCCTTGCCCTCCAGGTACCGATCCAGTTCGATCTCGTAGGCAGCGCGCACCGACTCGAGAAATGTCGGTTCGTAGATGCCCGGCACGAGAACGATCCCGGTATCCCGGAAAAGGCGGACCGCCTTTGCCAGGGTTTCGTCACTCAATTTTTCCGCGGTCCGTTCCGCGTCCGTCAAGTCCAGCAGCACCGTTTCGTGGCTCCGTTCCTGCGTCAGTTCGTTTGGGTTCGCTCAGGCCGTCGGGGATTCCTGCGTCCCGGTCAGGTAGAAATCGTTAGCGTACAGGTCCGCTACCTGCGCCAGTTCGTCGGCTGTCAGGGGGGGTGTGTCGGAAGCGGCGGCAAGTTCCGCCAGTTGCGGGGCGTCGTAGATGTTGGGAAGCACCGACACGACACTTGGTTCCGCTAGGATGAACTGAATCGCCGCCTGACCGATCGTTCGTCCGGTTTCGCGCGTCAGGAAGTCGAGTTTCTCGATTTTCAGGAGACCCTTATCCAGCCATTCGCGCTTCTGGGCGTCGTTCGTCATTCGCCAGTTGCGGTGATCGCCGGGGGCGAAGGTCGTGTCCGTGTTCAGATTACCTTCGAGGAGTCCGGAGGCGTGGGGAACCCGTGTCAGGATCGCCGTTCCCTTCGCTCGCGCCTCCTCGAAAATCGGTGCGCCGATCTGTTGTTCGAGGAGATTATAGATGATCTGTACCCCGTCCATCCGGGTCTCCTCGAGGATCACGCGGGTCTCGTCGACCTGCCGTTCGTTGATGGCCGGTCCGAGCGCGGCGCCGTAGGCCAGAATCTTGCCTTCCTGCTTCAGCGCTTCCAGTTCCGCCAGAAGGTCGTCCCGGCGCAGGGCGTCGACCCGCGGATTATGCATCTGGTAAAAATCGATCCGGTCGGTCTTCAACCGTTCCAGGCTCTTCTCGACGGCGAACCGGAGATAGGACGGGTCCCAGTTGTGGGGCCGTTCCCTCTGGGACGGGTCCGGGCGGGAATGATAAATATCATAGCCGAACTTGGTGGCGATGACGATCTCATCGCGTCGACCCGGAAACGCTTCGGAAAGAATCGTCTCCGCTCCGCCGTCATCATAGGTATCTGCGGTATCATAGAAAGTGACGCCTAGATCCAAAGCCTGCCGCAACAAGTCAATTCCGATCCGGCGATCCGTGATTCCCCACCAGGTTGTCGCAACGGTCCATACGCCAAATCCGATGGTGCTCACCCGCACATCGGTCCGCGGAAAGGTTCGGTACTGCATGGACCCATTATACCGGACGGGGACGCTCGGCGCGGAAATCGTATTTCGTTTTTGCCATGCGATCGGGAATAAGGTAAAGGATGTATTCAACCAACTACCCTACTCGTGCCGCACGGCCGTCCGGTGATCGGCTGGCGAAGGACGGGCGAAGATCGACCGGCGCCATCCCAAACAGGCTCACCCGTAACCCAATGAATAATCCGTCGCAGGGGAAAAAGCTGTCCGTTCCTCGCTGGAAAAAATCCCACCGGCTTCGACAGTCGCGGCGTACCGCACACTGGCTCTATCGCCTCCGCGGAGTCGGGACGGTCACGGTCATGCGTAACGCGATCTTCGCCGCACTGGTGCTGCTGGCCATAGCGACCTTTACCTCGATGCTGGTCACCAACCATCAGTTCGACCTCCAGGAACAACTGCACCGGCAAAACCAGGAATGGATGCGCTCCCGTCCCTCCGTTCGCCCGATGGAGGGCATTCTGACCCTCGAACGACGAATGGAGCAGGACTCCCGTGTGATTCAGACCTCCTTCTACGTTCAGAGTATCCTGACCCTCGGACTGCTCCTTCTCTGCTTTCTCTACTTTGTCGGTGACCGGGCCGATCGACTTCGCCAGGAACGACGGTTACGGATCGCCAATCGCCGGCTATCGCGTCTCGCCGAGGTGGACGGTCTGACGGAACTGAAAAACCGGCGAGCCTTCGAAGGAAAGCTGCAGGAGGAATGGGAACGTTCCCGTCGGTACGGTTCCCCGCTTTCGCTGCTTCTGGTCGATGTCGACCATTTCAAAAAATATAATGATTCCTTCGGTCACCTTGCCGGCGATCTCGCGCTGAAAATGACCGCCGAAATTCTCCGACGGGCCTGCCGTCGAAACGACTTCCCGGCGCGGTACGGGGGTGAGGAGTTCGCGGTTTTGTTGCCGCACACCTCCTCCGGAGCGGCGCTGGTGGCCGCGGAACGTATTCGCGCGGCGTTTCTTGCCACCTCCTGGCCGGAACGACCGATCACCGTCAGTATCGGCGTGGCGACTTCCGACCCGTCGTTCGAAATCCCGTCCCAGTTCGTCAACGAGGCCGACCGCGCCCTTTACTTTGCCAAATACCGGGGTCGAAACCAGGTCGTCCATGCGCGGGACACCACCCTTCTCCCTTCCTGATTTCGATGGACGGAAGAAAGTCCCTCTTTTCGGCTGACGTCCCGAAATAGCGTCGCCGGAAGGGCCGCCTTTCCTCCGTATTCATCGGAATGCGACGGTGAAACGCCCGACCGAAATTTTCGCCGGAAAAATTGATTTCGGCGTAAATTCGGTCTGGCTACTATTGACTTTTTTATTTCGATGTTGTAAAAAGAGCCAACTTCTAAAGCTATTTCGTCGGTGGTCTTCGTTTAATCCGCCTAAATGGTTTAATTGCCATCATCGCACGAAATATGGTGGATCGGCATGGTAAAGACGCCATCGTCGGGTGCGCACGGTCTCGCCCACCGGAACGTTTCGTTAACAACGCATTCATCGATCGCCGTTTATCCACCCGTCCTTCGAGAAGGCAACAGGAAGCCAAGGCAACAAGAAGCCGTTGGCGCTCCGCCTGTCATGCAGAGCGGCGTTCTGAGCGTGTCTTAGTTCGTCGGCGGTCGGAGGTCGTCCAACCGGTACCGCGGTCGGTCTTTCACCGTACTGACCGCGGTTCTTTTTTGCCTCGATTTCACCGGCTTCCGCTTGTCCGGTTGCCAAAATCCGCTTCGCTCTGCTACACTAAAATGGTAAGTCTTCTATGGACCAGTCCTCAACAATCGCCGATCTGGAACTCCCGCGCGCGGATATTGGTATTTTCGGCGGCACCGGCTTTTACTCGCTCCTGACCGGGGATGTTCGGCAATTTCGGATCGAAACTCCCTACGGCCCGCCGTCGGACCAGGTGACGATCGGCGAAATCGCCGGGAAACGGGTCGCGTTTCTACCCCGGCACGGAAAACAGCACACCCTGCCGCCCCATCGTATCAACTACCGGGCGAATGTCTTCGCAATGAAATCGCTGGGCGTCACCGATATCCTCGCGCCGAACGCCTGCGGTTCCCTACAACACGGGATCAAACCCGGTGATTTCGTCATCTGCGACCAGTTTGTCGACCGTACCCGCGGGCGGGCGGATACGTTCTACGACGGGCCAACGGTCACCCATATCTCCTCGGCGGACCCGTACTGCCCGATTCTCCGGCAGCATGCCGTAACCACCTGCCGGAAACTCGATCTGCCGGTCCATGACGGCGGCACGGTCGTTGTCGTTCAGGGGCCGCGTTTCTCCACCCGGGCGGAATCTCGCTGGTTCACCGATCAGGGCTGGCATGTCATCAATATGACCCAGTATCCCGAATGTATTCTTGCGCGGGAACAGGAGATCAGTTATGTCAATATTTCGCTGATTACGGACTACGATGTCGGTCTGGTTGCCGACGCCGAGGGAGTCGCGCCGGTGACCAATCAGGAGGTCGTCGATATGTTTCGCGCCAACCTGGACCGTCTGCGCCGCCTGATTTTCGGGATGATCGAAACCTTACCGGACACCTCCGAAAGTCCCGCCCGGAACTGCCTGGCACACGCCCGATTCACCTAGGGCGTCGACCACCCAATTCCGGCTATCTTTGTCGAATTATTCTCAGGGTTCTTCGGTTTATCTTTGCGGTACGACTGGAAAGGCGTTTTTCTCTGCGTGATGTCTGATTCGGATCCGACCTTCCTACCGGACGCGGCTGATTCCGCCCCCCCTTCCGATGTTGCGGAACCGACGAACGGTCCCGCTTCGGTCGCGGCCCGGACCGCCCGCCAACGTCAGATGTTCGAGGCGCAGATGCTGCCGCACCTCGATGCCCTTTACCGCACCGCCCTTTCCATGACCAAAAATCCCGGCGACGCCGAAGATCTGGTTCAGGATACCTACATGCGAGCGTTCCAGTTCTTTGACCAGTTTCAAGGGGGAACCAATGCCCGGGCGTGGTTGTTTCGAATTCTGACAAACCTTTATATCAATGCCTATCGAAGGAGAAACCGCGAACCGGAACGCGTCTCTTACGACGAACTCGAGGACTTCTATCTGTATAATCGTCTTTCGGACGCCTCCACCTCGGGCGGTCCCTCGCCGGAAGAGATTGTGGTACAACAGGTGCAAATCGAAGCCATTCGGGAAGCCATCTCCCGTCTCCCGGAAGAATATCGGGATGCGGTGATTCTGGCCGATCTGAACGAGTTCTCTTACCAGGAAATCAGTGAGATACTGGATATTCCGATCGGAACCGTGCGATCGCGTCTCTCCCGCGGTCGGCGTCTGGTGCAGAAGGCGATCTGGGCGTACGGGGCAGATAATCCGCGCTAATTTCGGTTCACGGTCTTTTCGTCGGTAATGTTCGGTGGTACAAAGGAAAACGGAGCGAATTGAGGTAAGTGGTACGGTATATCCGCCGGGACGGATATTAGAACGGATGTTAACGATCATGGGCGGTGGAAAACAGGGCGAACATCTTGAGTACAATCAGTGTCAGGAAGCGGTTCGAAAACTTAACGAGTACTTGAGCCACGAGTTGCGCCCCGATGAGGAAGAGGAGGTGCAGCGACATCTGGCACAGTGCAAAGGCTGCTTCTCCAAGTTCCATTTCGAGGAGACGTTGCTGAAGACCATTCGCGCCCGGGTGGAGCAGGTGCAGGCGCCGAACTCCCTTCGGGAAAAGATTCTGGGACTTCTGTCTCGCCCGGAACCGGCGGGGCGCTCCGGCGAGTGGGAAGGCCATTCCTGATCGTTTTGCCGTCGTTTTGTAAGCAGGCATCGGACGGGGCCGTTCGGAAGGCGCGACCTTCCGAACGGCCCCGTCCGTTTCCGGGTCGACACGGAGAAAACTATCTATGCCTCTGATCGAGACACTGCCCGACGCGGTGGAAAGTGCGCTAAAGTCCGCTCGAAACGGACACGATGAGGAGCCGATCCATGCGGCGGTCCGCACCGATATCGGTTCCGACGGACGCCTCGGAGAACGATGGGTCGTCGTGGACGGTCAGTCGGTTCGTGTCCTCTCCCCGAACGGTGGCGGTCCCGCCTATGTCGATCTGCACCTTCCGCTCTCCGAACTGAACGGTTCGCAGACCGAAAACCTGGTCGGCGGTGGAGTCCTGATCGCCCGGCAGGGTTCGGCCCTCCATGAAGTCGCCCGGTTCACTTCGGCCCGCGCCGGAAGGATGGCCTCCGTCGCCCGGGTCATCGATGCCCTTGCCCATGGTAAGGACCTTCCGACGATCGACGAGGACGAGGAACGGCTCTGTAAAAACTGTGGACGCCCCCTGCCCAAAGATTCGGACGTCTGCCGCTACTGCATCAATAAATCCGCCACGCTTCGACGCCTGCTCAGCTATGCGTTTCCCTACCGCTGGCAGGCGGTCGCGCTCGTCGTCCTGATGTTTCTCGGAACCGCCACCGGTCTGGTTCCGGGATTGATCATCAAACAAATGACCGATAACGTCTTTCTTGCCGGACCGACCGTGCCCCTCGGACAACGCTACACCTGGCTGGGGGGGTGGATCGCCGCCCTGATCGGGGCGCAGTTGGTCGGAACCGTCATTACCGTGATCCGGGGCCGCCTTTCCGCCTATCTCTCCGGCGTCATTACCCTGACGCTTCGCGAACAGGTCTTCGGTCAACTGCAAAAACTCGGTCTCTCCTACTACGACAAACGGCAGTCCGGCGCGTTGATGGCCCGCGTGACCCATGACGTCGGCGAGTTGAACAACTTTCTCGTCGACGGTCTTCAATTCATCGTTGTCAACGGCCTGACCATGATCGGAATTCTCGTCGTTCTGCTTACCCAGGACTGGCGACTTACCCTGTACGTACTGATTCCGGTCCCGGCGGTAATCTTCTTTACCCATTTCACATGGAAATTCGTCTGGCAAAGACTTGAAAGAATGTGGCAGATCCGATCCTCGATGCACGCCGTACTGAACTCGGTGCTGAACGGGGTTCGCGTCGTCAAAGCGTTCGCCCAGGAAGGACGGGAGGTCGATGCCTTCCACCGACGCTCGTTCGCCATGTTCGACTCCCAGGTTCGGGTGGAGCAGACCTTCTCCACCGTATTTCCGTTCCTCGGGTTCGTCATGACCTCCGGCTCGTTCGTCGTCTACGCCCTCGGCGGACGGCAGGTCATCGCCGGCGCGATCACCTTTGGAACGCTCAATCTGTTTCTTTATTATCTCGGCCAGCTTTACGGTCCGCTCCACGGCATGACCCGTATCGCCGACTGGCTTTCCCGCGCTTTGACCGCCGCCGAACGCGTGTTCGAGGTGATCGATACCGAACCCGACGTCAAAGATAATGAGGATTCCGTTCCCATGGAGCGCATCGAAGGCGCGGTTCGCTTCGAAAATGTCGCTTTCAGCTATGACAAAGCGCGACGCGTTCTGGAAGAGTTCAACCTCGATGTCAAGCCGGGCGAGATGATCGGTCTGGTCGGACATTCCGGCGCCGGTAAGTCGACCATTATCAACCTGATCGCCCGCTTCTACGATCCGACCGAGGGACGCATCCTGATCGACGGCGTCGAAATGAGGAAAATCCGGGTCACCGACCTGCGACGGCAGCTGGGAATCGTTCTGCAGGAACCGTTCCTCTTTCCCGGCACGATCGCGGAAAACATCGCCTACGCCAATCCGGGGGCGACGCCCGAGGAGATCATGCGCGCGGCGAAGGCCGCGAACGCTCATGATTTCATCATGCGCTTCCCGGACGGATACGATTCGCAGGTCGGGGAACGGGGCACCCGGCTCTCGGGCGGCGAGCGTCAGCGTATTTCCATCGCGCGCGCCATTCTCCACAATCCCCGTATTCTGATTCTGGACGAAGCGACGGCCAGCGTCGATACCGAGACCGAGAAGCAGATTCAGGAAGCCATCCAGCGGCTCATTCGAGGCCGTACCACCTTCGCCATCGCCCACCGCCTGAGCACCCTGAGAAACGCCGACCGGCTGGTCGTCATGGACAAAGGAAAGATCGCCGAAATGGGTACTCACGAGGAGTTGATGGCCAAAGAGGACGGGACGTTCCGGAAGCTGGTCGATATGCAGACCGAGATCAACAAGTTGCGCGCGTACTAACAAGAGGTCGCCATGGAAACGATTGCCGACGCACTGGTGGAAGCCGTCATGTTTATCGCCCTTCGCGGTTATGGCGAACTGGAAGGAGCGGAGGAGTTGGAGGCGTCCGACGTGCAGGCACTGGAGGATATCGCCGGCATACTGTCCGCCGCATCGCCCGAGGAACAACAGGCCATCTCCGAGGCGGTGGAGCGTGCCCTCGCCCAGTTGCCGCCTGAGAGCGAAGCGGCCGCTTACTACCGTGCCTGGATGGAGAATATGTTCGGTGACGACTCCGAGGAGTGAGCCACCGCAACCGGTTCCTCCCTCCGATCGATTTCGAACGCTTTTTGTGGGTCAGAGTCAGGACTAACTCTTATGGAAACGATTCCCCCGAACGTCGCCGCTTCCGATCCGACTTCCGGCGAACGGTCGCCCGCCGATACGTCGATCGAACTCGTCTTTCTCGATCCGTCTCGGGTCGTTCTGTTCCGAACCGGCGGCGCGGCGGTTCGCGCTACCGTCACGGACCCGGTGATCGGGGCCGAACGGACCTTTCTTTCGGTGCGCGTCGCCCGCGCCTTTCCTCTCGACCGCCCGAATGAGTACATCGGACTGCGGGACGAGAAGGATAAGGATATCGGCATGCTGCGAAAGCCGGACGGATTGGACGAGGCGTCGCGAAAACTCCTGGACGAGGAACTGGAACGCCGTTACTTTATTCCGAAGGTGACCCGGGTGGTCGACGTCAAGGAGGAAGGCGGCATGGTAACGTGGGAGGTCGAAACCGATAAAGGCCCCCGTACCTTCATCGTCCAGGGAATGCGTGATTCTCTCTTTACGATCGGCAAGGATCGCTTTCTGCTGGCCGACAAGGATGGCGTGCGCTATGAGTTTCCGGACCTGGGGCCGCTTCGACGCGCCTCCCCCGGCAAAGCCGGAGACCGGGCACTGGCGCTCCTCTCGCGAACGTCGACGCCGAACTAACCCCGGTTACCGATCCGCCAGAAGTCTCCGGAGTTCGGGCATCAGAGCGCGCACCGCGTTTCCGCGATGCGACAGGGCGTGTTTCTCGGCAGGCGACAGTTCCGCCGCCGTTCGGTCCGTTCCGTCCCCGACCAGAAAGATCGGATCGTACCCGAATCCGCCGGTGCCGCGCGCCTCGGTCGCGATACTTCCTTCCATCGTCCCTTCGGCTTCGGCAACGATCGTCCCGTCCGGAGCGGCGACCGCCAGTGCGCAAACGTACCGGGCGGTTCGCCGGGACGGAGGAACATCAAGGAGCAGCGTCAGCGATTTCTCAATCCATTCGCGCGCGCCGCTGCCCGGCCCGGCCCAACGAGCCGAGTAGACACCGGGGTCGCCGTTCAGCGCATCGATGGCGATACCGGAATCATCGGCGAGCGCCCACTGCCCGGTGGCCTGTGCGGTGACACTCGCCTTGATCCGGGCGTTCTCGGCAAACGTCGTTCCCGTCTCCTCGGGTTCGGGAAAGGCCGGGAAGCCGTCGACGCCGACGAGTTCGACCGGAATCTCACGCAAAAGATCGCGCATCTCCTCGACTTTGTGCGCGTTGCGCGTCGCCAGTACCAGCCGTCGGATCGCCATTCGTTCCTCTACAAAAGTCCTTCGAGCGCTTCTTTCTGCTTACGGAACAGCACATCGAGTCCCACCTGGGCCGTATCGAGGAGACGGTTCAGCCTGGCCCGGTCGTAGGGAGCCTGTTCCGCCGTCCCCTGCACTTCGATGTACTTGTTGGATGCGGTCGCGACGATGTTCATATCGACCGCCGCCCGACTATCCTCCTCGTAGCAAAGGTCGAGCATTTCCACCCCGGCCACAATCCCGACCGAGACCGCGCTGACCACCTCACGGATCGGATTCACCTTCAGCTCGTTCTTTCGAAGCCGCGCCACCGCCTCCGCCAGAGCGACGAAGCCGCCCGTAATGGAGGCGCAACGCGTGCCTCCGTCCGCCCCGATGACGTCACAGTCGATCGTGATCATTCGCTCACCGAGCGCCTTCATATCGACGGCGGTGCGCAGGCTGCGCCCGATCAACCGCTGGATCTCCTGGGTTCGCCCTGCCGGCTTCAGCGTCTCGCGCGGGTTCCGTTCCCGACCGGAGCGGGGAATCATGGAATACTCGGCGGTGATCCAGCCCTCGCCGCGCCCCTTCATCCAGGCCGGGACCTTATCCTCGACCGTCGCCGTGCAGATGACTCGCGTTTCTCCCATCGTGATCAGGCACGAGCCTTCCGCAAACTTCATGTATCCGCGTTCGATCCGCACCGGGCGCAGATCCAGATTTCCTCGTCCGTCCGTTCGTGGCATTCGCCCTTTTCCTCAGTTCGTTGATTGGCCGGCCATCAGTCGCTTCCCATCCTCGGCCCAGCGAAGAGTAGATACGCCGTCGATCGCATCAAAGCCTTCCCCCAGACAGTAACGCGCCGCGTTCCGAACGTTGGTCCTGTCACCGGTCGTCAAAAGGCGCCAGGTCGGCACGGGAGACGCGGTGACGTCCTTCGATACGGGAAGTACCGCCGCGACACGTCGCGCGACCGCCGGACCGGTATCGACGATCCGGACATGCGGCGGGAGAATCCCTTGAAGAACCGGCAGCAGAAACGGGTAATGCGTACAGCCGAGGATCAGGGTGTCCGCCCCCTCCGCCAGCAACGGCAAAACGACCTCCTTGACCATTTCGACGGTTTCCGGTCGGTCGATCTCGCCTCGTTCGACACATTCCACCCATCCCGGACAGGGCCGGGTCAATACCTCGATCCCCCCGGCGAATCGTTCCACCAGACAGGCAAGCCGTGACCCGGCGAGGGTTCCCATGGTGGCGAGTACGGCGACTTTCCCGCTGCGGGTCATCGCGGCGGCCGGTTTGATCCCGGGTTCCATCCCGACGATCGGCAACATCGGAAATGTCTCACGTAGTAGAGGTACGGCGGCGGAGGTCGCCGTGTTGCAGGCGACGACAATGCAGCGGCAGCGACCCACATCGATCAAATACCGGGTAATGGCCACGGAAAAGGTCCGGATTTGTTCGACGGGTCGTGGACCGTACGGAATGTGGAGGTTATCGCCCAGGTAAAGGAGCGGTTCCCGGGGCAGCAGGCGGCGGACTTCCCGCGCAACGGAAAGCCCGCCTAGCCCCGAGTCGAAAATCCCGATCGGTCCGTCCGGATCAACGAGAACCACTTTCGCCCGCTTCGCCGCGACGCTGGCTGACCTGCGTTACCGACGGCGGAACGTCCAGGGGTTCGGTCGTATCCTGTGTACCACCGACCGGCACCTTCCGTCCGTCCACGAGAATCTGCACTCGCTTGACTCCGGGAACCTGTCCCACCGTGGCGGTGATCGCGTTGAACATCAGCGCTTCCTTCTCATCCCCGCCCTCGAAATTTTTCGAGAAGGCGCGATTGAAGTCGACGGTCGCCAGATCCCCCCGGTAGGTGACGGAAAGCGCCCGGGTTCCCTTCGGCAACGGAGAATCGGGGATCGTCGCCATGGCGTTCAACGCTTCCGTCATGGACTCGCGATCGGTTCCCGCCGGGAGGTTGATCGGTTCCAGATGGGCCCCTTCCTCCCCGCTAACGACGCGGTAGGCGACCATTCCCTTCTCTCCGCCCGGCGATGGTGAAGCGACCGCCATCGGAGAGGGGAGGATCTGCGGTCGGGTTTCGGCCACCGGCACATCCTGGGGACGACTCGCCACCTGCTGCTGGCAGGCGGAGAGCACCATCTGAAAGAGGAGGACAGCGGCGACGCTGACTCCGGCGAGTGTATGTTTTCGATTGCCCAAAAATGTCGGTTTCATCGGTTATGTGACGCCAACGCGGTCGTAAAGGTTGCCGCCGGAAGAAAACGGGACTGACGGGACTAAAGCGACTTGACGGTCCCGTTCGCGTCCGAGCCTTCCGGGGCCGTTTCTTTTTCGGTGTCGGAGCTGTTTCCGGGGACGGCGGCGGTATCGCCGGAGGTGTCGGTATCCGCCGGGCCGGCCAGCGGCGGCGGCGGCATTTCTCCCGCTTCCGGGCGGATTTCTCGTGTATCCAGGTCCGGATTCCCTTCGATATAGTCCCGAAGGCCGGCGACGATGCTCTGCGCGATTTTTGTCTGGACCTCCGGTTTCACCAGCAGGCTGACATCCCGTGGGTTGGACATGAACCCGGTTTCGACAAGGGCGGCGACCATGCGCGCGCCCCGGAGGAACCCGAACCCGCCGGTCGAGCCGTCCGGTCGTCCCGGGAACCGCACGAAATCGGTTTTGACGCCGTTGTTTCGGATTCCGATCCCGCTTTCCAGCCGGTTCGCAATCGACAGCGCGAGCGCCCGGCAGTTCGGCTCATAGGCATGATAATAAACGGTCGACCCGTTGACCCGTCGATTGCTGTCGCCGGAATCCGCATGGATCGCCAGGAAGAAATCCGCGCCCGCGCGGTTGGCGATCCGGGGGCGTTCGTTCACCGGAATAAAGAAGTCGTCGGCACGGGTCATCAACACGTTCGCGCCGCTGTCCCGCAGGGCTTCGGCCACTTTCATCGCAATGGCGAGAGCGACATCCTTCTCACGGAAACCGCCGCCGCGCGCCCCCGGATCATGTCCGCCATGGCCCGCATCGACCACGATCAGCTTGCCGGCCAGTTTTCCGCCCGCGCCGCGCGGCATGCCGATATCCAGCACCAGATTGCCGTTTACGTCCGGCTTCACGGAATAGTTGACGATCCGGGTCAGATCAAGAACCAGTTGAACGGCGGCATTGCCGCGCGCGGCGATCTGCACCGCTTTCAGGAAGGGATGTTTGATATCGCCGAGGGCGGCCACCGCTTCCGGGTTCAGGTTCGCGTTCAGCAGGTCCAGCGTCAGCCGTCCCCGACCGAACGTTGGCCGGGCGACCGGCACCCGTCCCGCTTTGACGACGAACTGTATTCGTTGATCGCTGATGTTTCGGAATGCGACCGATTGCACCATCGTCGGCGGGGCGCTTGCCTTGCCTGCGTTCGGCTTTCCGGTGGAACGGGTCGCAACGCGTTTCGGCCGCTCCGGCACGGTTTCGGTCTCGATCAGAAGCGCGGCAACGGGACCGACACGGTCACTCTCCGCACGGACCATCGTGCGACTCTCGTTCAGGTCGAGGACGATGCGGGCACAGTCGGGAGAGAACTGCCCGGTACGCACGGCATTCACGCCGGGGAGCGTCAGATCAGGGGTTTTCGGAAGGGAGCCGATCTCCGCACCGGGGACATCGATCACGATTTTCCGCTCACCGGCAAGGCGAGTGATGGTGGGCCGAATCGGCAACGTCGCGCGGAGCACCAGTTTTCCGTCGACCAGTTCGATATTCCGCAGGACGGACCGGGCGTACAAGGTAGAGGTAGCCGCATCCCATTCGCACTTCCCGCCCAGTCCTTCAACCGTCTCCATGACCGGAACGAAGATCCCTTTCTGCGGGAAATCGGCGGGCGGGCGACGGAGTTCGACGGAGGTCGTCGCAGTGCCTTCGGGGGTCGTGAAGGTGACCTTCCCCATCTTCTCATCGATGATGTGAATCACGCCCAGTCCGGCGAACACATCGGGCGACACGCAGAGGATTCCATCCGCCGGATCGCGGTACGGTTCCGATGCCGGGGAATCAGGAGTCAGGGGATTTCCGAAGAAGACCAGACGAATACCGCCGTCGGTCGCCGGAGCGGTCAGCGCCGCATTCTTCCCTGGGAGGGGCGACGGGTCCTGGGCAACCGCCGGGGCGCCGGTCGTCGCAACGACCAGCAGGGGCAGGAATCGCAACAGATCAGGATTGAATCGACGCATACTTTATCTTCGGCGGTCCTTCCTCGTAATTGCACCTTTCAGGGTAACAATTATTCCCACTATACCAGACAAATCAATACGTACACGTAATACATTCCGGAAAAGTCGACGGGGAAAGTGCAAAACCGGAGGGGCGGTCCATCGCTGCACCGCCCGAAAACCGTTCAAATCAGTGGAGGCGCGGGGACTCGAACCCCGGTCCGAAGTCAGTAAAGAACAAGCATCTACGAGCGTAGCCGACATTTAAGATGTCCCGTACCGCATGCCCATCGGCAGGCTCGCGTTACGGTCAGGTTATTGGTTTCCCGATGACGTTATAGCCATCCCGCATCGGTAGCGGAGTTGGTTTAGGCGACGAAGGCGCGTACCGCACGTCCTTCGGGCCGGGGCTTACCTAACGGTTAATTAGGCAGCCAGCGCAAACGAGTTGTTGCGCGCAGTAGCGAAGTTGTTGTTCGCGTTTGTGTTTTGCCGCTTTTTACGAGGCCCACGGCTCCTCGGCTCGCAACCTGTCCCCCCTGTACCCCGTCTACTCCAATCGCCCCCGAGATACCGTCCGAGACTTTTCCATTATACCATATAGAGGGAATCCCATCGAACTCCCTTCATCGTTGTGCCATCTCTCACAGGATTTTTCACCAGGTTTTTCGCGCCCTTCTCAGGCCAGGCGCGGCAGCATCTCCGCGGTCACCCGGTGTCGCAACGGTTCACCGACAAGGTACCGGTCGAACTCCTCCACGCAGAGATCGGCGAGCAGTCCGCATTCCGCGCCGATCGGTCCGGCGATATGGGTGGAAATGAGAACGTTCGGCAGGCGGTGCAACGGCGAATCCGGCGCGGCCGGTTCGGGATGTGTAACATCCAGCAGGGCCGTCAGGTCCGGTCGCTCCGCCATCACCTCCGCCAGGTCCGATTCCGAAACCGTCCGCCCCCGGCCCGAATTGATGAACACGCCTCCGTTCGGGAGTCGCCGCAACAGGTCGGCACGGATTCTCCCGGCGATCTCCGGCTTATCCGCCAGATGGTTGGAAACGACGACGGACCGTTCGAATGCCGCCTCGATCGTTACCGGTTCCACGTCGTGTTCGACGGCCACGGCCGGGTCGAGAAACGGATCGTACACCAGAACGGACAGGCGAAAAGGCCGCAACAACGCCCGCACTGCGCGTCCGACCGCGCCATAGCCGAGCAGGGCGACCGTGGTATGGTGGTTGCCCGGACCGCGATACGCCGCCGGAAAGCTCCCCGGCGCCCCCGTATACTCGCGCAGGTTTCGGAAATACCCCTTCCCGGCCAGCAGGATCTGGGACAGCACGAACTCGGACACCGGGACGGCGTTCGCATGCCATGCGCTGACCACCGTTATCCCTCGCTCCAGCAACGACGGCGCGAACCCCTGGACCGATCCCGCCGCGTAGAACACCACCCGCAATTTCGTCAGGGCATCCAGTTGCGACGGGGTCAGTCTCGGCATGCCCCAGGTGGAGAAAATTACCTCCGTCTCCCCGATCGCCGTCAGGTATTCGTTCATTCGATCCGGAGCGATGATCTGCGGAAACAGATCGCATCGCGAGGCGATCCGCTGTCGATGTTCGGGCGTGTAGACGCGCTCCACCGTCGCGACCGGAGCCAGAATGGCGGCCTTGACCAACTTGCACCTCCGTTTCTCGGAACCCTGAAGGGCTGCGAGAGGTATAATCACCATTACCAGATTCTCCGCTACCGATCGATCACCTTTTTCATGTCAGCTACCACGGACATTTTGATCCGCCGATTCTTCCGCGAACCCGTCAGTACCGCGTCGCACCTCGCCGGCCTGATCCTCGCGATCGTCATGTTGCCCTTTTTGCTGGTCGCCGCGAACGGTCGTCTGCCGCACACGATCGGCGCTCTGGCCTTCGGCGGGGCGCTGATCCTTCTCTATCTTGCCAGCACCCTTCTTCACGGGGTCCGGGGTTCCGCGACATTGCTCCGGCGTCTGGAAAAGTTTGACCATGTCGCCATCTTCCTCCTGATCGTCGGCACCTATGTCCCGGTTTGTCTCGTCACCCTGCACGGGCGCGTCGGGTGGAGTCTGCTCGCCGGGGAGATCACCCTGGCGATCACGGGGATTGTCGTCGCCGTGCGGAGGCGGGATACGCCCGGTCGACATAACGTCGTTCATGACGGCATTCGCCTGAGTATTTACCTGATCATGGGATGGATGGTCGTGCTGGGTGCGAACGCTCTCTTTCGCGCGCTTCCGCCCACCGGACTGGCCTGGCTGGTCGCCGGAGGCATCGCCTATTCTCTTGGGGCGGTCGTTTTCGCTACGGACCGTCCCCATCTCCTTCCCGGCCGCTTCTCGGCCCACGACCTCTGGCATTTTTTCGTTCTGGCGGGCAGCATGTTCCATATGGCGTTCGTACTGCGTTACGTTCTGCTGCCCGGCCACGGACAACCGGCGTAACCGGATCACCGTTCCGGTGTCGGATCGGTGGAAGACGGTAGAAATGCCGAACCCGGAAGGCAGGTAACCCCGTTCGTGACCCCGTACCTCAGTGCCAAGTTTCGTCTGCTCTCCTTCGTCTCGATCGTCGCCGTCGTCTATGTTCATGCCTACAACCTTACGGACCGTTACCTTCTTCCCTGGACTTTGTCGACCGATCCGCTGACCGCGACCGCCTTCATCCAGATGTTCGTCAGCAACGGGCTGACCCGATTCGCCGTTCCGATCTTCTTTGCGATTTCCGGTTTTCTGTTCTTCCGCAAGTTCGAACCGGACCTTCTCTGGTTCGCGGATCAGTTCGGGAAGCGGCTTCGGAGCCTCGCAATCCCGTATTTTCTCTGGTCGACCATCGGCCTCGCCCTTGTCTGGTTCCTTCAGCGGAACGAGATGACGCGACCTGCGGTCGATACCTGGGACCTGTTTCCACCCGATGTCCGATTCGATCTGCTGTTCTTTCGCTGGGTGATCAATCCGGTGCCGTTCCAGCTCTGGTTCGTCCGTGACCTTCTGCTCTACGCCGTCCTCAGCCCGCTGCTTTACCTTGGCCTGCGGTACCTGGGCGCATGGCTGCTGTTACCCGTCGGCCTGCTCTGGTTCGTCCATGCCAACTTCGTCATCCTGGAGGGTGAGGGGCTTCTCTTTTTCCTCCTCGGTTCCTATTTCGCGATTCACCGGAAGCCGATGCCGGTCGGTTCGCCGCGCTGGCTTCCGCCGGTGACACTGGTTCTCTGGCTAGGGGTCCTGACCGCCAAAACACTGCTGGTCTATTCGTCGACCGCGCCGCTACCCCTGATTCTGCTCCATAAAACCGCGATCCTCTTCGGCGTCGCCACCGTCTGGTTCGGTTACGACCTCTTCGGGGAGGCTTTCGGCGAAACATCCTTCGCTCAGTCCGCCGCTCCTTTCTCGACATTCATCTATTTTGCGCACGAGCCGCTGCTGAACCACCTGTCTAATTTTGCGTTGCGGCAGTGGAACACCGACCCGTTGACGGTGTATGTCACCTATCCGCTGCTGACGACTCTTCTCTGCATGGCGATCGGGGCGACGATTCGATCCTTCCTTCCGCCGGTCTACTCGTGGCTGACCGGGGGGCGCGGATTTTGATTCGGGAAGGGAAAACGGTCCTTCACCGCATACACTAAGGCATCACGAACAGGATCAGGATCACGATCGATCGTAAGGAGTCCCTATGTCCCTGCGCGTACTGACGGAGGACGACCTCCGTTCCTTTGAAGAAAACGGTTACCTGCGCGTCCCGAACGTCATTCCGAAGGCGGATTGCGACGCGGTCATCGACGCCCTTTTCGACAACCTCGGGATGGATCGGAATAACCCCGAAGACTGGTACCGCCCCCCGCTCACTCCGGGCGGCATGATCGAGATGTATCAGCATCCGGCGATGTGGAACAACCGGCAGAATCCGAAACTTCACTCCGTGTTCGCCGACCTGCTGGGCACGGAAAAACTCTGGGTCACCATCGACCGGGTGAACCTGAAACCGCCGTTCCGGGATGACCGCCCGCAATACGATCACAAAGGCTTCATGCACTGGGATGCCGACATCACACGCGCCGCGCACGGCCCCCTCCGGGTCCAGGGCGTCCTGTATCTGGCGGACACCGGCGAGAACATGGGCGGTTTTCAATGCGCTCCCGGGCACCATAAGATCGTGCGGGAATGGGCGAAGAATATCGAGCCGGGTTCGAAGGAGCGTCCCGACATGTCCGGCGTCCCGATCCTTCCGATCTACGGAAATACCGGGGACCTGGTGATCTGGAACAACCTTCTCTACCACGGCAACGGGCGGAACCTGTCGGACCGTCCCCGTCTGGCGCAATATATCTCCATGTTTCCGGCAGGTTCCGGCGCGGAATGGGGCAGTCATCGGGACGACCGCATCCGACGCTGGCGGGAGCGACTGCCGCCGAATGCGCCGTGGGCGCCGGGAGACCCGCGCCGCCAGGAGGAACTGCACGGGACCACCGCGGAGTTGACCCCTCTGGGGCGCAAACTCCTCGGTCTCGATCTCTGGGATTGACGAAAAAAGACCGTGGAGTCGCCTCCACGGTCTTTCCGATTACGACAGAGAGCGTTTAGCGCGGACTGGCTCCCTCGGGGTTTCCGCCGACTCCGGCGATGGATGCCGGGAACTCGCGGCCGTTGATCGTCACGATCAGGTCACCCGCGATGCCGTCCTTGTCTCCGTAGGAGTAGGTGATCTTGCGCTTTTCCGTATCGATATCGAAGGACAACAGTACCCGGATCAACTGGCGGGAAATGTTTCCGCGAACCGGGAAGCCGTCGTACGTTCCGAAGACGCGGCCGTCATTGGTGACCCGAACATCGAGCGGATAGCCGCCCAGAGTTCCGACGAGGCGGCCCTGTTTGTCGATCGTAAACGTGAGGGTCGTGACGGTCCCCGTGACGCGGGCGTTGTTGTTGGCGTCCAGAACCAGCGAGTCGGCGTCGCCGGCCAGTTCCGGGTTGTCCAGGCGGGTGCCGGTCGCGCCGGAAGTGGAGGAGAACGAGATACCGTTGCTGATATTCGGTCCGCCGTACGCGCCACGATAGATGCTGTCCGGCTCGGAAGCGCCGATCCCCACTTCGAAGTTACCCGGGTAGTTCTTGCCGTCGATCGTCCACACAAAATCTCCGGCTTTCAAACCGTTGAGTTCCGACGTCTGCAGTTTGCCGGTGATAGGGCGGGCTGCGAGGTTGGTCGACGGATCGTAGGTGACGTTGCCGACGAACGTTCCGTCGTTATTGAATGCGCCGGTAAAGGTGCCGACCGGCTTGTTGGACGACTGGCTGAAGAAACCGGTCAGTTTTCCGCGCGGATCGACCGTGAAGCTGAGGTTGCCGTTCTCCTGGCTTTCGGGCACCGAGTAGGTGCCGCGGTACGCTCCCTGGAACGGGCTATCCCCCGCCGGCGCGGTGTCGGTCGAGCCGAAGGTGCCGGGGAACGACTTTCCGCCCTGTACCAGTTGGAAGTTTCCGGAGGTCGTGGCATTGGTCGTCCGGTTGAGGGTACCGGAGATTGCCAGGTTTTCCGTGGCGAAGGCGATGGTTCCGGCGAACGCACCCGACTCCTGCACCGTGCCGGTGAACAGTGCGGTCTCGTTTTCACGGGTCCAGGAACCGTTGATATCGCCACGGGAGTTGACCGAGAAGCTGAGGGTGCCGGTTTCGCCCAGGCCGGGGATGTTATAGCTGCCGCTGTAGGGACCACGGTAGGAGCTGCCGGGGGTCGGCGTGATCACGGTATCCGTCAGCGAGAAGCTTCCCCGGTATTCCTGATTGCTGCGGGTCTGCTTGAAGTCGCCGCCGCCCGTCGTCGGACCGGAGATATTCAGCGTTCCCTCGATCCGGAAACTGTCGGGACCGTTCTTCAGCGTTCCGCTGAAGTAGCCGCTGGTCGCCACTTCTCCGTTGAAAGCGTAGATCTTCCCGGAGTTATTGTCAATGAAGGAGCCGGTCATACCGCCCTTCTGTTCGACGGTAAACGTAAAGGTCCCCGCTTCGTTGACGGCGGGGATCGTGTAGGCGGCCCGGTAAGAACCGCGATATTGCGTATCCGGTTTCGATTTCGCTCCGCATCCCGACAACACGATCGCCGGCACAGTCGCCGCAACGATGACACCATAATGTCGCATTAGCATCCGCTCTTCCTTTCGTCCGCGCGCCGCCGCTTAACTTTTTCTTTGAAATCCGGAACGGAGGTGGTGCCGGGTGTGTCCTCTCCTGACACAGTAACGCAGGTCCGAACCGGCGGAACACAGAATTTGCACACGGTACGTTCTGTTATCGGCAAAATGACCGGCCGTTTGTAGGTTGCGCCCAACAGGAATGCGTGCCTTTCGTGGGCAAATTTAAGGTGCAAAAACCACAGGGAGAGACTGCTCAATGTCCAAATTTCGCTTCGCCATCGTCGGATGCGGCGTCATTCACGGAACCCATATCGATGCGATCAAAAAGATGCCGGACGAGGCGGAACTGGTCGCCGTCTGCGACGAAGTGCCCGAACGCGCCGAGACAACCGCGCAGAAACACGGGGTCGCCGCCTTCACGGATCTTGAAACCATGTTGAAGGAAGCCGACTTCGATGTCCTGAACGTCTGTACTCCGTCCGGCCTCCACGCCGCCGCCGGCATCCTGGGGGCGAACGCCGGAAAGCATATCGTCTGCGAAAAGCCGATCGATGTCTCCCTGAAAGCCGCCGACGCCCTGATCGACGCCTGCCGGACCAATCGCACCAAACTGGTCGTTATCTCCCAGATCCGTTACTCGTCCGGGATGCAGTACCTGAAAGCCCAGCTGGACGCCGGACGCCTGGGAGCCCTCTGCTACGGCGAATCAACGACCAAATGGTATCGGACGCAGCAGTACTATGATTCGGGGGGGTGGCGCGGCACCTGGGCGCTCGACGGCGGCGGCGCGCTGATGAACCAGGGCGTTCATCTCGTCGACCAGCTCGTCTGGACGATGGGCAAGCCGAAGTCGGTCGCCGCGACGATGGCCACCCGCGCCCACGAACGGATCGAGGTCGAGGACGTCGTCAGCGCGACCATCGAGTTCGAAAACGGAGCGGTCGGGACTCTGATCGCGTCCACCGCCATGTACCCCGGCTACAAACAGTCGATTGAAGTCTATGGCACCGGCGGCACGATCATCGTCGAGAATAATCGCGTTCGTCATGCCCAGTTCCAGGGTGGAACCGAGGAACGCGGCATGTTCAATGTCAAGGCGGCTCCGCCGGAAGTCGAAAACTTCGTCTACCAGGGAGCGGTGTCCGCCGAATCCGGCGAGCAGACGCACGGCGCGGCCGACCCCACCGCCATCTCCCTCAACGGACATGTCGAACACCTTCGCGACCTGATGGGCGCGATTCGCGAGGATCGGGATACCTTTATGAACGGCCAGGAGGCGCGGAACGCCCTGGAAGTGATCCTCGCCGTCTATGAATCCGCGCGCACCGGCAAGCGCATCGACCTGCCGTTGGCCGCCTGAGGAGATAACGATGAACGACACCCCCTCTCCCATGTTGATGCAGCCGTTCGGTCCCGACAACCTCCTGGTGTCCCGGATCGGTCTCGGCTGCATGGGTCTTGCCGGCACCTGGAACCCGGCCGATGTCGGCGCAGAACACCGCCGAAAAGCGATCGCCGCCTTCGAGGCCGCCCTGGCCAACGGCATCACGTTCTACGATCACGCCGATATCTACGGCGGCACCGCCTGCGAATCGATCTTCAAGGACTGTCTGGCCGCGGTTCCCGGCAGCCGTGAGCGCATCTTCATTGCCACCAAGGTCGGCATCCGTTCCGGCTACTACGACCACTCGGCCGACCATATCCGGAAATCGATCCGTGGCTCCCTCGACCGGATGGGCATCGACTATGTCGATCTGTATCAACTGCACCGCCCGGACCCCCTGACCCATCCGGCCGAGACCGCCGCCGCTCTCGATGAACTGGTGGAGCAGGGTCTGGTTCGGTATATCGGCGTCTCCAACTACTATCCGCAGCAGACGCTCGCCCTGAAGCGGTACCTGAAGTCGCCGATCGTCTCCAACCAGATTTCGATCTCCCTGCTGCGCCTCGACCCGATCTACGAGGGAGCGGCGGGCGGCGCGGGATCGGTCGATAGCGCAGGCGACGGCGTCCTCGATCAGTGCCTGGAACTGGGCATCACGCCGCTGGCCTATAGCCCGATCGGCGCCGGATGGCTCTCCGGCAAGCGAACCGTTCCCGACGATCATCCGCGCAGGGCGCAGATCGAGCGGATTCTGGCGGCGCTGACGGAGGTCGGCGAGGCGTACGGAAGCGCGACCCCGACGCAGGTCGCCACCGCCTGGCTGCTGGCCCATCCGTCGCAGATCATTCCTCTGGTCGGCTCCAATAACCCGGACCATATCGCCGAAGCGGCGGGCGCGGCGCAGATCCGCCTCTCCCGTACCGACTGGTATAAGCTCTGGGTCGCGGCCCGGGGCGAACGCGTCCCCTGAACGCCCGCTCCGGGCAACGGTAGGAGAATCGGTGCCGTCGGGCGAAAGGAACCCCATGCAAGGAACGCTTTCGCTCAACGGCACCTGGAGCCTCGCCCACAACGACGATTTTCCCCGTTTTCTCACCGCCGAAACCCTGCCCGGACGCTTCACCCTTCCGGCCCGGGTTCCCGCGCCGATCCATCAGGTGCTGATGGACGCCGGCATGCTGGACGATCCTCGTTACGGACGAAACTCCTTGAAAGCCCGCTGGGTCGAGGAGTGCTACTGGGCCTACCGGCGAACCTTCACCCCGGCCCCGGAATATATCGCCGGAACGCCGTCCTGGCTCGTCTTTGAGCGTCTCGAAATGGATGCGGTGATCTACCTGAACGGTCAGGAGATCGGTCGGCACAGCAACGCCCATCGCCCCGCTCGTTTCGACGTGACGCAATGGCTTCGCCCGGAGGGCGAGAATGTCCTGGTCGTTCTGATTGATGCCGGCCTGTTCGACGTTTCCGAAAAGCCGGGGATCGACTATCGCGACTCCCCTCAGGCACGCCTGACCAAGATCCACTGGCACCGACGCGGCCAGTGGCAGCGTGGCTGGGACTGGCAGCAGCGTCTTCTGAATGTCGGTATCCTGGGCGATGTCCGACTCGAATGGAGCGATCAGCCGATAGTCGAGCAATGGAAGGTCTTTGCCACCGTCAGCGACGATCTGCAAACCGCTACCTATCACGCCCGGGCATCGGTCCTGAATCCCACCGATCGTCCGGTGACCACGACAATCCATATGGATGCGGACGGTCTCTTTGCCGAGGAAACGGCGCTTCTGCCTCCCGGCAGAAGCGATATCGCCGTCCGGGTGGATCAGGATAACCCGCCGCTCTGGTGGCCGATCGGGCATGGGCCGCAAAACCGGGTAGGCGTCCATGTCCAACTGACGACGGAGACCGGATTTTCGGGCGAAGTGACACGCTTTGTCGGTGTGCGTAAGG
>JANRLW010000067.1:0-26803 GCA_033762295.1 Capsulimonadales bacterium | reverse complement strand
TATTCCGGACACGGCAGCCGTTGCTGACCGGCAATGTCTCCGAACGCAAGGACTTCAACCCCGAGATCGACCGCGAAACCGGCTACCATACCGAATCCATGATGACGGTTCCGGTCAAGCGCATGGACGGCGATCCGATCGGGGTCATGCAGATGCTCAACGCGCGGGTCGCCTTCAATACCCGCGATCTGGAGGTTCTGGAAATCCTGTGCAATCAGGCGGCGACCGGAATCGAACATATCCGACTCACCCAGGAAGTGCGCCGCTCCGAGATCGTCCATGTCATCGGCGATATCTCACACGACATTAAGAACATGCTGACCCCGATCGTCACCGGGGTACGCATGCTGGAACCGATGCTCGATGAGTATTTCGCCGGGGTCGACCGCCTCGCCGAACGCTGTCCGGAACCGGAAACCTGGGGGCAGGAGATGCGGAGCCTGGCGGAAAGCGTCCGGCACGATTATGTCTGGCTTCTGGACAACATGGTGACGTCCGCCGAACAGGTGCGGAACCGTACCCGGGAGATCGCCGACGCCGTCAAAGGGGAGATCGCGCCGCCGCTATTCGAGGAGACGGATTTCAACGAACTCTGCCGTACCGTCCTTGCCCCTCTGAAGATCGTCGCCGAACACGGTCAGGTCCGTCTGCTTTCCGACCTCGACCCGTTGCTGCCCCCGGTGGAGTGCGACCGCAAGCAGATGATCAACGCCCTTTACAATCTGGTCAATAACGCGATTCCGTTCACGCCGCCCGGCGGCTCGGTCGTTCTGAGAACCCGCATCCCGGAGAGCGGCGCGGAGGCCATCGTCTGCGAGGTGCAGGACACCGGAACGGGTATGCCCGAACACGTGCGCCGCCGTCTGTTCACCGACGAAGCGGTCTCCACGACCGTCGGCGGAACCGGTCTGGGCACGCGGTACGTCGGCAAGGTCATCCAGCGGCACCATGGCCTCATCACCGTCCGGAGCGAACTTGGCGTCGGTTCCGTCTTCACTCTGACCATTCCCCTCCGCCATACCGGGGGACCGGGCTGATTTCCGGGATTCAGGGAACGCTCTCGACGCGCGGCGTCATTCCCAGATCGTGATGGGGGTCTCCGACCATCTTCTCCGGTTGTACCAGTCGGTCGTACTCCTCGGCGGTGACCCATCCGGACGACAGCGCGGCCTCACGCAGGGGCAGGTTCCCGGCGAACGCCCGATGCGCGATCTCCGACGCGCGATCATAGCCGACGGACGGCGATAGGGCCGTCACCAGCATCACCGATTCGCCGACGTACCGATCGATCCGCTCGCGATCCAGCGTGATCCCGGCGATGCTGTGCAAACGCCACTTTTCGCAGGCGTCCCCGAGAATGCGCGCCGAGTGGAGCACATTATTGAGGATGATGGGCCGCATCGTGTTCAGTTCGAAGTTGCCCTGCGATCCGGCGAACGCCACCGCCGTATCCTCGCCGATCACCTGGATGCAGACCATGATGACCGCCTCCTCCTGTGTCGGATTGACCTTGCCGGGCATGATCGAGGAGCCGGGTTCGTTGGCCGGGAGATTCAGTTCGTGGAGGCCGGCGCGCGGCCCGCAGCCGAGCCAGCGGATATCGTTGGCGATCTTCAGCAGAGCGACCGCCAATCCGCGCAGGGCGGCGCTGGTCGCGACCATCGCATCGAGCGAACCCTGGGCGGCGAACTTGTTGGGCGCGGTCACGAAGGGATGCCCGGTCAGGCGGGCCAGTTCGGCGGCGATCGCCCGGTCGAATCCGGGCGGGGCGTTGATTCCCGTGCCGACCGCGGTGCCTCCCGCCGCAATCTCGTACAGTCCGTTCATCGAGGCCCGAACCCGCGCCAGGGCGTCCCGAACCTGAGTGACGTAGCCGGACCACTCCTGACCGACCGTCAGCGGGGTCGCGTCCTGCAGGTGCGTCCGTCCGATCTTGACCACATCGACCCACTGCCGCGCCTTCTCGCGCATCGTCTCGATCAGCGCGTCGATCTTCGGAAAGAGCCGCTCGTGACATTCGAGCACGACCGCGATATGCATGGCGGTCGGAAAGGTGTCATTGGACGACTGGGACAGATTCACGTGGTCGTTCGGGTGGATGGGGTCCTTGCTGCCGAGGATGCCGCCCGCCGTTTGAATGGCCCGATTGGCGATCACCTCGTTGACGTTCATATTGGACTGCGTCCCGGAACCGGTCTGCCAGACATAGAGCGGGAATTCCGCATCGAGTTGTCCGGCGATGACCTCGTCCGCGGCGGCGATGATCCGGTCCGCTTTCTCCGGCGGGAGCAGCCCGACCGCGGCATTCACGATGGCCGCCGCCTTCTTGACATAGCCGTAGGCATGGTAAAGAGATTTGGGCATGCGGTCGTCGCCGATGGCGAAATGCTCGAGCGAACGCTGCGTCTGTGCGCCCCAGAGCCGGTCGGCCGGAACCGACACCTCGCCCATCGAATCGCTTTCGATCCGGACGTTTTCTTTCTGGTTCCCGGTCATCATGTGTGTTATTTCTTACCCCCGATAGCGAAACCGCAAATGCTAGGGTAACGTATTCCTGACCCCTTCCGGGCGAAACGCTTACGAACGCTTACGAACCCTGCCTTTCCCGTAGCGGTACGGGAATTCCGCCGACAGCATTTGAGGAATCGGATACCTAAAATATGTCGAATCGCCCCGAACGGTTCTACTCTTTGGATGTGCTTCGCGGAGTCGCGGCATTAAGTATCGTTGTCTGGCACTGGAAGCATTTCTTCACGGACGGCGCGCGGCTTTCCCCTGCCTTCCACACCGAACGGCAGCCACTGTTCGCGCTCCTGCACCCGTTGTACACCCACGGCGACTTCGCCGTCGACCTCTTCTTCTCGCTTTCGGGATTCATCTTCTACTGGCTCTACTCGGCGCGGGTCGCCGACCGATCGATCTCCGTCCGCGAGTTCCTTGTTCTGCGGTTCTCCCGGCTCTATCCCCTGCACTTCGTGACGCTGATCGCGGTCGCGATCGGGCAGGCCGTTTTCCTCCGGATGTCGCCGACTCCCTTCGTCTACGCGGACAACGACCTCTACCACTTCGCGCTCAATCTTCTCTTTCTGAACGGATCGGGGCTGCAGAAGGGTTACTCCTTCAACGGGCCGAACTGGTCGATCTCGGTCGAGGTCCTCATGTACGCCCTGTTTTTCCTGGCCTGTCGTTTCCTGCCGGTTCGCTGGCCGGTCGTCCTGGCGATGCCGTTCGTCGGGTACTTCGCCCTGTCCAAGATCAACTACGGGATCAGTCGGGGAATTCTGTCGTTCTTTCTGGGCGGGTGCGTCTATTTTCTTTATGACGCCCTCCTCCGTTCGTCCTGGCGGGAGCGGATCACCGTGGCGCTTCCGACGGTCTGGGCGGCGCTCTGCCTGCTGACGGGGGGATGGCTCTACCGGAGTTGGGGCGCGGGCACCTTCCTGGCCTCGCCTCGCCTGACGTACCTTTTCATCACGGTCGTCCTCTTCCCGCTGACCATTCTGATGCTGGCGCTGTCCGAAACCCGGCGGGGAAGTCTGGGGAAACGCTTCGCGGTGATCGGCGACCTGTCCTACGGCAGTTACCTTCTGCACTTCCCGCTACAGTTGTTGGCCATGATCCTGACAACGGCACTGGCGATCGACCGTTCGATCTACTACTCGCCGCTCAGTCTTCTGGCGTTCTACGTCGTGCTGATCGTCCTGTCGTTCCTGACCTTCCGCCATTTCGAGAAGCCGATGCAGCGGTATTTCCGGACGCGATGGCTTCCGGCGAAACCGGGGAGTCGGAGCGAACGCCGGTCCTGACGTTCGCCCCGGCACGTTCGCCCCGGCGCGGTTGCGGACGCGCCCCTCAGGAGCGGCGGAACTCGACATAACCCCAGAACTGCGGCTGGTGCATGTCGATGACGCCCTGCGGCGACCAGACCCAGTTGTCCTCCGGTCCGGGCTCCTTGACGTACTGTCCGTCGCGCACGGTGTAACGCCACTGGACACGGGAAAAGTTCACGCGCCACGTATCGCCGTCCATCGGAGGGCAGGCCATTTTTCCCGCACGTTCGGCCAGCGATTCCCACGGCAGAGCGAACTCTACGGACCAGCCCTGATCGAAATCGGAAGGGTCGTTGACGGTGCCGTAGAGGCGGACCGCATGGCGCATTCCGGGCAGGAACCACTCGTGCCGCGCCGGCCCGCCGTTGCGGTAGGTCTTTTCCAGCAGCAGATCGAAGATGGTTCCGAAGGCGTTCACCTCGATCTCATAGTACTGTTCGGCGTCGTCGTCCGGATCGATAAAGATCTCGAAGTCGTTATCATGGAAGATGATATCGTCATGATTGGTCAGGGTCGCGACGAGGTGCGGTTCCTCCAGGTAGGCGGCGACATAGAAACAGGTCTCGTCCCAGGCCATTTTGGCGCGGGTCCGGAACCTCGGACGCGGCTTCTCCGGCCCCTCGATATCGAGGAACGGTTCGGTCCAGGGGACGTCCTGCCAGACGGGCTTTTCCAGGTCGCCGTCGATCGTCAGGGGTTCGTTCAGTCGGTAACAGACATAGCGCCTCGGCGTCGTCTCGCTTCCGACGGGATCGTTCGGAAAGTTTTTGTCTTTCACGGCCTTCGCTTTTCCAGGTTAATCCGGAGGAAGAGCGGGAAAGATTCCTGACAGTCGGGCTTGCCTTGAAGGGGAAGGCGTTCTATAATCAATGAACGCTTCCGGGAACGTGATCGGAAAACAAGGAATCCGAATGATCTCTCCTTCTCCCGATACTTCCTTCCACTGGTCAATACCCCGCGCCGTGTTGGATTCCCTGCCGGAACCTCTCGGAATTTATTCGGCGATCCGCGATTCCTCCGGTCGGATCGTCGATTTTTGTATAGAATACGTCAACCCCGCCGTCGTTGCCGCCAACCGCATACCGGCGGAGCAACAGATCGGCCGGCGGCTCTGCGAAATTCTGCCCGCGCATCGCTCCACGGGTCTATTCGAGGAGTATTGCCGTGTCACCGAAACCGGCGTCCCCCTTGAGAAGAATGAGTGGCTGTACCACGATGACCTCGGGGAAAAAACGGTCATTGCTCCCAGTCTGTTCCGTATTCGGGCATGGAAAACCGGCGACGGGTTCACGGCGACGTGGCGGGTTCTGTCGGAAATCTCCGCCGAAGCGCTGGAGCGGACCCGCGCCGTCATCGACAGCCTGGCGGCGTTTGTCGGCATTCTGACGCCGGAAGGCATCCTGATCGAGGCGAACCGGGCCGCACTCGAGGCTGCCGGCCTTTCGCCGTCGGACGTCCTGGGCAAACCGTTCGAGGAGGCGTACTGGTGGTCCTACGATCCGGCGATCCGGGCGCAGCTTCGCGCCGCCATCCGCCGCGCCGCCGCCGGCGAGATCGTTCGCTACGACGTCCCGGTCCGGGTGGCCGAGGACCAACGCATTCTGATCGACTTTCGCATCGTCCCGCAACGGGATGCCGAGGGAACCGTGATTTACCTGGTGCCTTCGGCGGTCGATATCACCGAACGGGAGAGGGTGCTGCGTCAGTTGCGGGAGAACGAGGAGCGTTTTCGCGCCACTTTCGACTATGCGGCGGTCGGCATCGCCCATGTCGGTCTGAGCGGGGAATGGCTGAGAGTCAATCCGGCCCTCTGCGCGATCCTTGGCTATTCCCGTGAGGAGTTGTTCGGGCGAACGTTCCAGGACATCACGCATCCGGCGGACGTGGAAACGGACCTCGTCCGGTTCGACCGGCTCAAACGCGGCGAGATTTCGACGTACGCGATGGAAAAGCGGTATTTTCGCAGAAACGGGGAGATCGTCTGGGCTCACCTGACCGTCTCCCTGGTACGCGATAGCGTTCCGCCGTACTGCATCTCGGTCATCGAGGATATAACGGAGCGGAAGCGGCAGCAGGAGGAGATCGAGAGCCTGAACGTCCGACTTCAGCGCGCCATGGCGGAGACGCACCATCGGGTCAAAAACAACCTTCAGGTCATTCTGGCCCTGATCGAGATCGGTCTCGGGGACGCCATCAAGGGCGATCCCGTTTCGTCGCTGCGGCGGATCGGTCAGCACATTCGTACCCTGGCCGACCTGCACGACCTCCTGACACAGCAGGCGAGCGCACGGGCCACCACCGACCAAATCTCGGTCCGGGTTCTTCTGGAGCGTCTGCTCGGGTACCTTCGAGAGACGGCCGTCGATCATTCGATCGTTTCGGAGATCGAGGATACGGTCATCAGCGTTCGCGGCGGCGCGTCCCTGACGCTCCTGGTGAACGAACTGATCGCGAACGCGGTCAAGCACGGTCGGGGCGAGGTGCAGGTCCGGTTCCGGGTCGAGGGCGGTTTCGGCGAACTGGCGGTCCGGGATGCGGGTCCGGGATTCCCACCCGGTTTTGAACCGCAGGTATCGGGCAACACCGGCTTTTCGCTGATCGAGAGCGCGGCCCAGTACGACCTGCGTGGCACGGTGACGTACGACAACCATCCGGACGGCGGCGCGCAGGCGGTCGTCCGCTTTCCGTTACCCGCCTGAATCCCCGGTCACGAAACAAAACGACACAATTTCAAGACGTCCCCACCGCTTTTCGCGAGACTCTTCGACAAAGTGATGCGGTTATCGGACCTTTTCTTCAGGCAATCTCGATTTCTCTAAGGATATTCTCTGTCTGTTCCGGGAATGGTTTGAGTGGACGGACCGGGTTCGTTCGCGATATAATGAATATGTCATCACGAAATAACCCGGTTTAAAAGATCCAGCGGGCGACACCTTATCATCAAGGGGGTCGCTTTTTTGTTGTCACCGGGTTCCCGGCAGGTCGGACGGGTTGAGCGTGGCGCGGGCCTTGTCCTCCGGCCGGATCCCCATCCCCGGAGAATAAACCCTGGTCCTGCCCTGTGGGAGAGACCTAGACTCATATTTTCAATCAGGGTTGGACGATTGCCTGCCCCGTTCGCAGGTCGCGCACGCAGTCACGGATGGAGAACCAATCCTGATCGGAGATTTCGAAACGAAACGTCCGCTGCGATGCCTCATCCTTGATCGTCAGGGTTTTCGGGGCCGCTCCCTCGTTTCCCTCTTTCAACCGGAAGAAGACACGCGTCCGAATGATCTCGCCCTTTTCCGGCGTGGCGGCATAGGAATCGTTCCGCTTTTCGGTAAGGAACCCGCCGGTCCCTCCCGGTGCGTCGCGGACGATCTCCTCCCCATCCGCAGTCTTTACCGTGGTCAGGAACGTGGCAAAGTTCAGCCCCACCCCGCCGGTGGCCGCCCGGAAGGTCAGGTGGGCGATCAGGACCCGTTCGCCCTCCACGGGCGGATCACCATCAGGTACCTCTTTCGACCACTCCAGTCCGCGCAGACCGATATCGAAATGGTGCGCCGGATGCAGGGCGTCCCGTACCCCGTCGATCCTATCTCGCGCATTCGCCCCTTCGCCCGCCCAGTTCGGGAGCGGCGCCGCCTTGCCCCGGAGGTCGTAGCGGACCACGGCTGCGCCGTCCTCGCGCTGCACGATCAGTTTCGGCACTTCGCCTTCGGACGGAACCTCCAACAGCGTAAATACCTCCACCGCCTGACCCGGCTTAAGCCCGGTCCGCATTTCCGCGCCGTTCCGCGCATTCAAAACCAGGTGACTCTGACGGTTTTCGTCGTTGGCATCCACCACTGTGAAGGCCAGTCCCGCTCCGGTCTCCCGTTGACGAGGATCGGAATTTTTGATGATCAAGTCCAGTCGGAGAAACTTCTTCCCGGCCGCCGGGAACCAGGTAATCTTCCCTTCCCCGATCGTATCGAGGAAAACACGATCCACCAGATAGGCGGCGCTTCTGAGAGTGATGTTGATCGGATTATTCACTCCGATCGTATATTCCTGGCCGATTTTTCCAAACTCCCCCGGGAGTTGCTTCGTCCCCAGCACATAGGGTTGACCGGCGGTTGGCCGGGCGGGCGGTTTCGCCGTCGTTTTTTTCGTCTGGGCGACTGCCGGGCCGGAGAGAATCACTCCAGCCAGCAGCAAAATCAGAAAGCGCATAATTTTTTCCTTTCGACACCGTTAGCGAGCGGAGAGGCACAAGAGACCGGGACGCGGAACGTCTCCGACAGGTTTTTCCATGCGCAAGAGGGATTTTCATTGAAAAAATCATCCGGTTCGCTTCCGGGGACGTTGGGGGAGATCGGTGCTTTCGGCGGTATGTTAGAATAGGTTCGGACTACGTCATGCTCACCCGCCGTATCATTCCCTGTCTGGATGTCAAAGAGGGCCGTGTCGTCAAAGGCACGAACTTTGTCGGTCTGCGCGATGCGGGCGATCCGGTGCAGCTCGCGGCGATGTACGACCGGCAGGGCGCCGACGAACTCGTCTTCCTGGATATCACGGCGTCCGCCGAGAAGCGCGACCTGATCTTTGACCTCGCCGCCCGCGTCGCCGAGGAGGTCTTTATTCCGTTTACCGTCGGCGGCGGCATCCGTACCGTCGACGACGTGCGTCGCATGGTGGCGACCGGCGCGGATAAGGTCAGTATCAACAGCGCGGCGATCCGCGATCCCGATCTGGTGCGCGCGGCATCGGAGCAGTTCGGTTCCCAGTGTATCGTCGTCGCCATCGACCCGAAACGAACCGGGAACACCCCCTCCGGCTGGGAGGTCCATATCCATGGCGGGCGTACCCCCACCGGCATCGACGCATTGGAATGGGCGGAGAACGTTTTCAAACTCGGCGCGGGCGAGATTCTCCTGACCTCGATGGATGCGGATGGCATGAAGACGGGTTACGACCTGCCTCTGACCCGCGCGGTCGCCGAACGCGTCCCGATCCCGGTGATCGCCTCCGGCGGCGCGGGCAACCCGCAGCATGTCGCGGAGGCTTTTCGCGAAGGCAAAGCGGACGCCGCCCTCCTCGCCTCCATCCTGCACTACGGCGAATATACCGTCGATGGCATCAAGGACCATCTGGAGACGCAGGGTATCCCCGTGCGTCGCCCCGTCACCGGACATTTTTTAAACCGTTGAGTGCGGTCGCCTCGTCCGGCGATACGATATCGGAAGCCGAAGCCCGCCTTCCTCAGGAGCATCACATTACCGCCATGTCCGTAGACGGAGGATAGAAGGTTGCACGGTAAACTGGAACGAGCGTTGCTGGCGGAGTCCTACGTTCGTCTGCATCGGGACGGCGATACGGACTCCCTGAACGGATTCGTGGTCGGTCTTTCGCAGAGCTGGGTTCTGTTGAACGCATTGAACGTGGATACGTTGACCTTCAACGGGTTCGAAGCGGTTCGTCTCGCCGACATTACCCGAATGACCGAACCGAAATCCTTTATTCCTCGCGCCCTGCGCTGGCGGAGGGAACGTCCGCAGCCCATGCCGGACCTTCTGCTGGAGGATATCCTGGGGCTGCTTTCGTCCGCCAATACCGCCTTTGCCCTGCTGACCCTGCATCAGGAAAAGATCGAGTCGGAGACCTACCATATCGGCCGGGTGGAGCGATTGGGGAGACGGAAGGTGACGCTGGCCGAGATCGATTCGCGCGCGAACTGGAAACGTACCGGCAAGTATCGTTACGAGGACATCACGCGTGTGACGCTGGGCGATGGATATGCCGCCGCCCTCTGGGAGGTTGGAGCGCAGGGCTGGCGGGAACGTCGGGCGCAGGATCAGCAAGATCAGGAGGAAAAATCCTGACCGCCGGTTGATTCGCCTCCGTTTGACGCTCGGGAAGATCGCGCGTAGAATGAATCATCGGCCGCCATAACGCGCCGATTAGCCATTCGGGAAAGGGATAATGCAATGCCGCGGATTCTCGCCGTCGATGACGAACCGAATATTATGCGCCTGATCTGTGTCACGCTCGAACGCCGGGGATACCAGGTGGAATCGGCCGCGACCGGCACTCAGGCGCTCGACCGGATTCGAAAGAATCGTCCCGACCTGCTGGTGTCGGATGTCATGATGCCGGAGATGGACGGATTCGAACTGGTTCGGACGCTGCGAAGCGATCCCGACCTGACGGACCTGCCGATCATCATGCTCACCGCCCGGGGGCAGGACAAGGATATAATGGAAGGGTTCCGACGCGGAGCCGATATGTATCTCACGAAGCCTTTCAACCCGGTGGAACTGTTGAGCTTTGTCGATCGACTGCTCGCGGTCCGCCCGTAGAAACCTTCGAGGATCGCCGCGTCGGTGAACATGCCGAACGCTATGAACGAATTTCCGATAGAGGCTCTGCGCTTTGATGAAAACGGCCTGATTCCGGCCATCGTCCAGCACTACGAGACCAAAGACGTGCTGATGCTCGGTTTTATGAACCGGGACTCCCTGCTTCGAACGGTGAACGAGGGCAACGTCTGCTTCTGGAGCCGTTCGCGACAGAAGTTCTGGATGAAGGGCGAAACGAGCGGCATGTTCCTTCGGACGAAGGCGATCCGTGTCAACTGCGAGCACAACTCCCTGCTGGTGCTGGCCGATCCGATCGGTCCGACCTGTCACACGGGCCACGAATCCTGTTACTATCGCGAGGCGCGGGCGGGCGACTGGACGGAGATCGCTCCGGTGCTTGTCAGCGAGGAGCGATTGTACGGTAAAAAGTAGCCGTTCCCCGTCCGGTTCGGCGGATCGAAGAGATCAAGGGTGTGGGGCGGGGCCGAACGTGGTGCCCTCTTCCCAGCGCACCGGCAGGAGGATCGTCCGTTCGAGCGGCGATTCCCCGTTGATCAGCCCGTCCAGCATCCCCAGGGCGGCCGAGGCGGCGGCATCGATATCGACCGCGACCGAGGTGAGGACATGCGAGGAGAGCGACGGCCAGTGCAGTCCGTCGTACCCGATGAGAGACAATGTCTGCGGTATACGCAGATTCAGCCGGTCGCAGGCTTCCAGAATCCGATAGCCTAGTCGATCGTGCCAGCAGAAGAGCGCGGTCGGCGGTTCCGGGAGCGCCATCCATCGACGCAGGGCATCCTCGGCGGGGTACCGATCATCGTCGCTGATCGGCGCGACCATTTCGTCCGGCAGCGACACTCCCAGGCTGGCGAGCGACGCGCGCAGGAGTGCGAGACGTCGATGGCTGTCGGTCAGATCGCCGGGCGGACTGATGGCGGCGGCGATCCGGCGGTGTCCCTGGTCGACCAGAGCAACGGCGATCCGCCGGATTCCCTCACGAACGTCCTCGACGACACTGCAGAGTTTGTCCTCGGCGTCCTCATGCAAAAGCAGCACGACGGGCAGTCGGGATTCGCGCAGCAAGGGGAGCAGCGGATCGGATTCGTACGGCCCGAAGAACACGAGACCGTCGGCCAGTCCTCCGTTGATATGTCGGTAGATGTCCCCGGTAGGCCGGCTGAAATCGCAGTAGGTCAGCACATCGTAGCCGCGTTCCCCCGCCCCGCGCAGGATCGCGGTCGATAACCGATCCATGTACAGGTCGTTACGCTCGCGTCGTCGGAACGCGCTGTAAAAGGCGAGGACGTGCGTCCGGCCGCGCTGCATGGATTTGACGAGGAGATTGGGATTATAATCGTGACGGACGGCGATGTCACGGACACGCTCTTCCACCTCACGCGAGATTCGGCGATCGGCGGATTTGCCGGCCAGCACCAGCGAAGCCGTGCTGACGGAGACGCCGGCCATGCCGGCGATGTCCTTGAGGGTGATGCGACGAACCCTGGCGGTTCGGCTTTTTGACGTCTGAGTCACGGTGATCTTCCGGTTAAAAAACCTGAGCGCGACCTCGGATGCTCAAATATTTGAGCATATTATACAAACAGATGACCGATATGTCAAGAAGAGAACCGATTCCTTCTTGAAAACCTGACGGTCGTCACAATCCGTTACGGCCGCACGTGTTGCCCGTTTCTCCCGGCTGAATGCAAGAATTCCGTCGCCGGGCGGCGAATCAAAGCCATATCCTTCGGGACGATCGCTCTCCGGAGTGGGAAGCGCATGACTCAACGGAAAGGGACCTGATGCTGCGCCAGCGGTTCGATATCACGCTGTACCGGATCGAAACGGCGGCCTATTCCCGGCTGGACCTGCGGGGCGAGCGTTACCCCCACTGGATCGTCAGCCACGTTCTGGAGGGCGATGTCCTCACGGAGGCGGCCGGACTGCGATTTTCGGTTGCGGCAGGCCAGGTGATGCTGCATCCGCCGCATCTGACCTTCTCCGAGTTTGCCGTCGGCCCGGGGGTTCACCAGTGGATGCTGTTCGACGCCACGCTCGGCGACCCGCCGACGGACCTGTTCCTGCGCTGGCCGGTGACCCCGGTGGTCGACCTGGGCGGGCGCAGACAGGCGTTTTCCGCGAGTTTCGAGGAGCTTCGGGCGGCGATCGAGTCGTCGACGGCGGATCTGCGGGTGAATGCCGGCATGGCGTTCCTCCTGCAGGAAGTGATCGCCGCCTGGCAGACGGCCGGTTCTCCGACGCGGCCCGCCGCCTTCGATACCGGAACCCACCGCTTCTCCGACCTGCTCCTGTTTATGGAAACGCACCTGTCGGGGCGACTGACCCGGGACGATCTGGCCGCGCGAGTCCACCTGCATCCGGGCTACTTCGACCGGGCCTTTCGAGCGGTCTGCGGCATTCCCCCGATGAAGATGCTACAGCGGATGCGGCTCGCTCGCGCCCGCCGACTGCTCGAAACGACCGACGAGACCCTCGAAACGATTGCCGGACGGACGGGACTCGGGGATGCCGCCCGTCTGTCCCGCCTGTTCCGGGCGCAGTACGGACGAACGCCGGGCGCGGTTCGCGCCGAGTTTCGCGAGTTGCGCCAGGTTTATATATCTCCTCCGGCCGGCCCCGAACTTCGGATACAATGAAAAAAACCGACGGAAGGCAGCGACCGATGTCCACGAACCTGTTTCTCGAAAGCCTGCGTGAGCCGATCCCGGCGATTTCCTACTCCGTGACCGAACGGCTGCGGACGCTCTTTCCGGGGCGTGCCCTCCTGGAAGGTGATGACTGTTCGTTCAACTTCGACCTGTTCGTCTATGAGGGGAAATGCGTCGCCGAACCGGGAGATCCCGCGTGGACGCAACAGGTCCTCACCGGGTGGCAGGGGCCGGGCCAGGGGCTGAATGCGCAGTCGAAAAGCGTCCGCTACGCCGTCCGATGGGAGGGGCATACGCTCGATGTCCTCCTGCTGTCGTGGCCGTACGGCATGCACCAGACGGACTCCCACTTCTGGATTCTGGCCGATGACCGGGAGATCGCCGTCCGCTTCTTTGAGGCCGTCTGCGAATGGGGCGCCGAGGTGCGCGGTGAGGTGCTGGTCTTCGATGGCGGCAGCTGGTCCAAAAGCCGTGATCTGTTCCAGGCAATCCAGGGCGCGCGTTTCGATAACCTGATCCTCGCCGGAACGCTCAAGGAGGAGGTTCGCGAGGACCTGGAGCGTTTTTTCGCCGGGAGCGAGGAGTATGCCCGGTACGGCATCCCCTGGAAGCGCGGCATTCTCCTGCTCGGTCCGCCGGGGAACGGCAAGACCCACTGCGTCAAGGCGCTGATCAACCATCTGCAGCGGCCCTGTCTCTACGTCAAGAGCTTCAAGACCGAGTACGGCACCGATCAGGACTGTATTCGCAACGTCTTCGCCCGCGCCCGGAAAACGACCCCGTGCATTCTCGTTCTGGAGGACCTGGATTCGCTGATAGACGATGGCAATCGTTCTTTCTTCCTGAACGAACTGGACGGTTTCGCCTCCAATCATGGGATCGTGACGCTGGCGACGACCAATCACCCGGAGCGTCTGGACCCCGCGATCGTCGACCGTCCGTCCCGGTTCGACCGGAAATACCACTTCGAGCTGCCGGGATCGGACGAGCGGATCGCCTATCTTCGCCTGCGCAACGACTCGCTGGAGGCCGACCTCCGGCTGACCGAGACGGGTCTCCGGGAAATCGCCGCCGAAACCGAGGAGTTTTCGTTCGCCTATCTGAAGGAGCTGTTCGTTTCGTCGATCATGCAGTGGATCAACACGTCGACCGGCGAGCGCGCGATGGACGCGATCATGCGGGGGCAGGCCACCCTGTTACGCGAGCAGATGAGCAGCATGGACCTGGTCGCCGACATGGTGGAAACGGACGGCGAGGAGGCCATGATGCCGGCTGGCCTGATGATGGCGATGCGCCGCATGGCGGGGATGCGCCGACGCGGGTGACAAATCGACAAAAGGACGTGATTTTCGGCCCTTGTCGCTCCGGGGATTGCGCTGTTAATTGAGGATGTTTGAAATCTTGACCTCAGGAGTAGCGATGATCCCTGTCATCACCGAAGAACAGAAAGCGCAGTTGCGGGAGAAGGGCTTTTTCGTCCTGGAGAATGTCTTCACGACCGAGGAGATGAACGCCCTGGCGGACCGGATTGAGGCGCACCAGCGTCGACACCAGGAGGACCTGAAGGCGCACGGTGGCGCGAGCGGGATCTCACGGGCGGAGGAGATTACCTTCACCTCCCACCTGGCCGAACAGGACGAGGAGATTCGCGCCTTCGTCACGCGCCCGGAGTTCGTGAAGATCACGACCGACCTGCTCGGCCCGGACATCGACCTGTACTGGAACCAGGCGGTGTTCAAGATGCCGGAGGGTGAGAAGGAGTTTCCGTGGCATCAGGACGATGGCTACACCCCGGTCGAACCGTCGCCGTACCTGACCCTCTGGCTGGCGTTGAACGATGCGACGGTGGAGAACGGTTGCGTCTGGGTGTTGCCGGAGTCGCATAAGAACGGTCTGGTCGAGCACGTCGGCAGTCCGCTCGGCTTCGTCTGTCACTCGTCGGACGATCCGAACCAGGGCGTTCCTGTGCCGGTCAAGGCGGGAAGCCTGGCGGTCTTTTACAGCCTGACCATGCACAAGAGCGGCGTCAACCGCTCGAAAGGGCCGCGCAAGGCGTTCATCATCCAGTACTCGCAGTCGCCGCTGACCAACCTGCGCAGCGGGGAACTCGTCCGCAACGAGATCCCCCTCACCCGCAACGGCCAGCCGGTTTAGCCCCTTTCCCCTCTCCCCCATCCGCCCCGTTCGATCGTGTATCGAACGGGGCGCCCGTCTCCCGTTGAGCGGTTCGTTTCCTGAAAAATCATTGACAGAACGGCCGGGGTGCGTCTACAATTCGGCAGAGTGAACTGATTCTCGTCTTACCGGGGAGGTAACGACCATGGGTGCGGGTCCGAACGTTTCTCCGACCGTGGCGGCGGCCGTTCTGTGTCTGGTGATCGGCGGCGTCGGCGGTTACTACGCGAACTATTTTACGGGTGCGGAAAAGCCTCCGGCGGCGGAACGCGGCGGCGCGGGTATGCCGGGCGGCGGGCCTCCGGGGGGTATGCCGGGCGGTGGACCGCCGGGCGGCATGATGGGCGGTGGCGGGTACGGCGGTCGTGGCGGCGGGGGCTACGGCGGCGGTGGGGGTTACGGCGGCGGACGCGGTGGCCCGCCGACCGGCGGTATGGCGCTGGCTCGCATGGTCCGCAATCTCAGCGTCATCGAAGAGGTCCAGGGCAAGGGACTGAAACCCGAACAGAAAAAAGCTCTGCAGCCGATCCTGGCGAAAATCAAGGCGGCCGCCACCCTGCCCCCCGAGGAGGCGGATCAGCAGACCGCCGCCATTCAAAAACTTCTGACGCCCGAACAGGTGGCCGCGATGGAATCGCTTCAGCCGCAGTTCGGCGGGCGCGGAGGCGGCGGGTACGGCGGTATGATGGGTGGCGGGCCTCCGGGCGGCGGACCGCCGGGGGGTATGCCGGGTGGCGGACCGCCGGGCGGAATGATGGGCGGCGGCGGGTACGGCGGCGGCGGACGTCCGGACCCGGATAAGCCCTTCGCCAACGAACGCAATCAGAAAGCGCTCGACAGCCTGATCGCCTCTATCGGGAAATAATCCGTTTCGTTCTTACTCGTTCTTACTCGTTCTTACGCCCCTCGCTGACGGCACAGGCGAGGGGCGATAATTCCGATCGTCAGGCGACGATGTCACGGATGACGTTGCCGTAGACGTCGGTCAGACGGAAGTCGCGGCCGGCGTAGCGGTAGGTGAATCGGGTATGGTCGAAACCGAGCAGGTGCAGGATGGTCGCATGGAGATCGTGGACATGCACCGGGTTGACCTCGGCCTTGAATCCGAATTCGTCGGTCGCGCCGTAGACCGTGCCGCCCTTGACCCCGCCGCCCGCCAGCCAGTAGGTGAATCCGTAGTGGTTGTGGTCGCGCCCGTTCATCTTCCCGGCGTTCGCCCCGGGTGTCGGCAGTTCCACCGTCGGCGTGCGCCCGAACTCCCCGCCCCAGATGACCAGAGTCTCGTCCAGCATTCCTCGCTGTTTCAGGTCGGTCAGGAGCGCGGCGATCGGCTTATCCGCCTGATTCGCCAGGCTGCGATGCGCCTCGGCGATATCGTCATGGTTGTCCCACGGCTGGCCCGCCCCCTGATACAGTTGAATGAACCGGACGCCGCGTTCCGCCAGACGCCGGGCGATCAGGCACTGCCGCGCGAAGACGCCCGGCCCGTACATATCGCGGACCGCCTGCGGCTCCCGGTTCGTGTCGAACGCGTCGGTCGCCTCGCTCTGCATCCGGTAGGCCAGTTCGAAGGACTGAATCCGCGCCTCCAGACCGGCGTCCGCACCCCGCTGCGCCAGATGCCGACGGTTTAATTTTTGAATCAGGTCCAGCTGCGCCCGCTGCTCGTCCGGCAACGAGTAACGGTTTCGGATATTCTCGACAATCTTCTCGATGTCGGTCTGGTTCGGGTCGATATAGGTTCCGGCCAGCACCCCCGGCAGGAAGCCGGACTGCCAGTTCTGCGTCTCCTGGATCGGGAAGCCCCCCGGACACATGGCGATGTACCCCGGCAGGTTCTGGTTTTCCGTGCCCAGACCGTACAGGACCCACGACCCCATCGACGGGCGGATCTGACGCGATTCGCCGCAGTTCATCAGGAGCAGCGACGGCTCATGGTTCGGGACATCCGCGTGCATCGAACGGATAATCGCCATCTCGTCCACGTGCTGCGCGACGTTCGGGAAGATCTCACTCACCTCGATACCGGACTGCCCGTACTTTTTAAACGTATACGGCGAGGGCAGTGCGGCTCCGGTCTTGCGCTCGGTGGGCAGATTGAGCGGAATCGCTTTCCCGGCATACTTTTGCAGGGCGGGTTTCGGATCGAAGGTGTCGACCTGAGACGGTCCGCCGTTCATAAACAGAAAGATGACCCGTTTGGCCTTAGCGCGCAACGGCGGCGATTTCGGCGCGAGCGGATTCAGGGAGGCCGCCTTCGGGGCGACCGGCGGCGCGGCGTTCGCTTCCTCCGCGAGCAGACCGGCCAGTCCCAGAGCGGCGAAGCCGTTGCCCATGCGCGACAGCAGTTCCCGGCGCGTCAAAAACAGATCTTTCAGGTTCCGATGGTGGTCGTATTCGGACATCGTTCCGGTTTTCCTCACCCGCGCTTTTCGTACACACGGATAAAATCGATCAGATACTGCTGCGGAAAGGCGGTCGCGTCGACCCCTTTCTGGCCGCCCCACGATCCGCCGATCGCCAGATTGACCAGCAGATAATACTTCTTGTCAAAGGTCCATACGTTTTTGCCGTCATTGGCGTACGTAAAGAATTTTTTATCGTCCACGAAGAAATCGAGACGATCCGGGTACCACTCCATCGCGTACACGTGGAAGCGATCCATGCAGTCCGGGACGCGAATCGTGCCCCCCTGCGAGATATGTTTTCCCGTGCTATCCGCCTGATGCACGGTGGCATGGATGACGCCGGGATTATGCGCGACGTGCTCCATGATATCGATCTCGCCGCAACGGGGCCAGCCGACCTTCGATATATCGTCCCCCAGCATCCAGATGGCGGGCCACGTGCCCAGCGCTTTCGGCAGTTTCGCCCGGATCACGAACCGACCGTACTGCCAGACGGTCTTTCCGAGCGTGATCAGACTCGCGGCCGTATACTCCGATCCCTGGTAAGCTTCCTTACGTCCCTCGATCAGGAGTTGTTTGTTCTCGATCCGGGCGTTCTCACCACGTTTCGTATAGAACTGCAGTTCATTGTTCCGGACTTTGCCGGTCTCGTAGTCCCAGCGTTTCGGGTCGGGCAGTCCGTTTCGGTCGAACTCCTCCGCCCAGACTTTCTTCCATTCCCTGCCTGTAAAATCCTCATTGAACCCCGGCATGGCTTCGTCTCCTTTCGTCAGTCCGCGAACAGGAACTCGTTGGTCATCAGGAGCGCCTGCGCATAGAGCGTCAGGCGGGTGACCGGCGGGGGTGCGGGCGGCCCGAAGTTCCGCGCGGCGTTCCAGTTCCGTTTCTCATCGACCGTTTTCAGCGTCGGCGACCAGAGGAAGGAGTCGAAAGCGTCCCCGCCCTGCGGATCGACGACGAAATCGATCGTCTCGCCTTTTTGCACCGCGACCTCGGCAACCTCGGTCCTCTCGCTGCGGTTGTGCGCGACCCACTGCCCGAGCAGTCCGGCCCGGGAGGAGACGATTCGCCCGCGCACGCCGTCCCCCATCGCCCCCTTATGCTCCAGCGTCCCGCCGATCCGCAGGGTCATCGCCGTCGGCGCGGTCCAGCGGCGAACCGCGCCGTGCGCGGCGTCCTGCCCCGGATGCCCGCCCGCCGCGTTGAGAACGATATAACCGAGGCTCTTGTCCGGGAATTCCCGACCCACCTGATAGGCATCGCCGGTGAAATGGGTCAGCGGGGTGAACGCCGTCACCCGCTGCAGGGCTTCATTGTACGCGCCGTACCCGTACTGCCAGACGCCCTCCGCCGAGGCCACGGGGGCCGCGCTGTCGCCTTTGAGGTAGGCCAGTCCGGCGGCGACTTCCTCGCTATCCGGCATTCGTCCGTAGAGCAGACGGTACAGGCGGCGAATCCGCTGCGCGTCGTCCTGCGCATCCCGCAGATCGGGACGCCCGGCGATCAGTCGCGCCTGCTCGACCACGAACGGCGAGTTCATGAAGAACAACGCCTGCTGCGGGACCGTGGTTCGGAACCGCTGTGCGCTGGTGGTGTCCGGGGAAGCGAAATCGAACGTCCGGAAGATGCCGGGCAGATTCTGCCGTTCGACAAACCCGTACACGGCCCGGCGCGGTGCGAAGGCGGGGGTCTCCTTCCTCCGCTCCCAGAGATCGACCGATTTCCCGCCGACCGTGTTCGTGTCCAGCGTCCCGGTGGCGAGCATCAGCGAATCGCGCATCTGTTCCAGGTCCAGCCGACGTCGCATGGCGCGCGCCCACAGCCGGTTCTCCGGGTCCGCGTTGAAGACGGCGGGCGAGACGGCGGGCGATTGTCGGTAGGTCGCCGACGTGACCATCAGACGGTGAAGTTTTTTGATCGACCAGCCATTGTCCATAAAATAGGAGGCGAGCCAGTCGAGCAGTTCCGGGTGGGTGGGCGGTTCGCCCTTGCGTCCGAAATCGGAGGGGGTTCGCACGATCCCCGCGCCGAAGTGGTGCAGCCAGACCCGGTTGACAAAGACGCGGGCCGTCAGCGGATTCTCCTTCGACGCGATCGCGTTCGCCAGTTCGAGCCGTCCGCTGCCCTGTTTCCAGTGGGCGCGTTCCGTGCCCGGCTTGCTCAGGCAGAGCAGGAAGCGGCGCGGGGCGACCTCTCCGGGGGCGCCCGGATTGCCACGCCGGAAGACGTGCCCGTCGGACGGATTCGGGCTGTCGTCCATCGCCATGGCGAACTCCGGCGTCGGCGGTTTGGCCTGATCCAGGTCGGCGATCGCACGGCGCAGCGTATTGAGCCGGGACCGCTCCGCCTCCTCGAACGCCTTTTCCAGCTTTGCCAGGCGATCGCCCTCCGGAGTCTCCTCCTCGCGCACCGCCTGCAACACCTGTTTCACCTCGTCGCTGAGCGTCTTCCGCCGCTCGGTATCGCGGTTTATCTCCCGAAGGCGCTTGACCTGTGCGACAATGATCTCGCGGATACCGTTCTCGGCGGCGGCGCGGTCGCTGCTGTACCGCTCCCAGGGGTCGCGGATGCGCTTCTCGGAAATCGGCGGCGTCGTCTCCTGTGAGGAGGCGAAGATCGCGTAGAGCGAGTAGTAGTCCTGGGTCGGCACCGGGTCGAACTTGTGATCGTGACAGCGAGCGCAGCCGACGGTCAGCCCCTGAAAACCCCGCATGGTGACATCGATCCGGTCATCAATGATATCCGGCTGCTGATTGAGGAACCGACGACCGACGGTCAGAAAGCCAAGGGCGGCGAGCGGACGTTTATCGTCGCCGTTGCGCACCTCCGGCAGACGGTCGGCGGCCAGCTGCCGCACGATGAACTGATCGTAGGGCAGGTCATCGTTCAGCGCGTTGATCACCCAGTCGCGGTAGGTGTAGGCGTTGTAGTAGTTCCGATCCTCGTTGAACACATAGCCCTTGGTGTCGGCGTAGCGGGCGATATCGAGCCAGTGACGCGCCCAGCGTTCGCCATAACGCGGCGAGGCGAGGAGCCGGTCGACCACCTTCTCATAGGCGTCAGGGGATTTGTCGGCGAGGAAGGCATCCACCTCGGCGGCGGTCGGCGGCAGACCGATCAGATCGTAAGAGACGCGGCGCAACAACGACCGACGGTCCAGCGGCGGCGCGGGCGTCAGACCTTTGGCCTCGATCTTCGCCAGAACGAAGGCATCGATCGGGTTTCGTACCCGGGCGGCGTTTTTCACCTTCGGCGGGACAGGACGTCTTACGGGTTGCAGGGACCAGAGACGCTGCTCCGAGCCGCCTTTCCCGGTCATTTTGACGGTGCCGCCCACCGGCCAGGGCGCGCCCATCTTCACCCAGGCTTCCAGCGCGGCAATCTCCTCCGGCTTCAGCTTCCCGCCCTGGGGCATCTTCAGCGCGCCGCTGTGCCGAACGGCCTTGATCAGCAGGCTGTTGTCCGGGTCGCCGGGGACCAGCGACGTTCCGCCGTTCCCTCCTTTGAGCAGGGCCTCGCGCGAGTCGGCGCGGAAGCCGCCCATCTGGGCGTCCTTGCCGTGGCAACTGATACAGTTTTCGATCAGGACCGGGCGGATCCGGTTCTCGAAGAAGGTCGCTTCCTCGGCGGTCGGCTTCGGCGGCGCGGGGGTATCGTCGGAAGCGGCGCGGGGCGCGGGCAGGGCGACGATCGCCATCAGCGCCAGCAAAGGTATCGCCGGCAGAAGCCCGAATCGGCTCCGCGCGATGGCCCCCGACCGTCCCAACCGTTTCCTCATGGCACCTCTCCTGTCGTGAACGGTAGTCGCACGACCCCCGTCGCTGCAAACGTCCGATTCCATTATAACGCGGCATCCGCCCCCCCGCATCCTTTAGTAGACTAAAACACCTGGGCGGACCGGTTCCGGATCGCCGGGAACGAAACCCCCGTCCACCTATCGCCGTCTTCTTCCCGTAATCCGCCCTTGTGGCAGCTTAACGGAGGGAAAAATGTACGAACGAATTCGGATCGGCGCACTGGGCGCAGCGGTAACGCTGGCCGGGAGCGCGTACGGACAGGGTATCAATGTGACGGTGGATGGTGAGGTCATTCCCTTTGCCGGACAGCCGCCGGTGGAAAGGAGCGGCAGCGTCCTGGTCCCGCTCCGGGGGGTATTCGAACGGCTGGGCGCGACGGTCGCCTTCGATGGCGCAACCAAGACCATCGTTGCCGTCAAGGGGCCGACGTCCATCTCCCTGCAGATCGGCTCGACACAGGCGACCGTCAACGGACAGCCGCGCGCACTGTCCCAACCGGCGCAGGCTATCCGGGGAACGACCCTCGTGCCGCTGCGTTTCGTTTCGGAGGCGCTGGGTGCGCAGGTAAAGTGGAGCGGCGCGACACGGACGGTCATCATCGCGACCGGCGGCGTTCCGAACGCGCCGAACCCGGGGAACGTTGCCAACCCGCCGACCGCCGGAAACGCCGGTGATGTGCGGGTCACCTCGCTGACACATAACGCACGCGGGCCGCTTCGCGCCGGTCAGACGCTTCAGGTGACGCTACAGGGCACCTCGGGAGGAACGGCGGCGTTCACCATTCCGGGGATCGAGCAGGCGCGCAGCGTCCCCATGCGGGAGACGAGTTCCGGGACGTATGTCGGTACGCTCACCATGCCGACCGGAATCACGGTGAAAAATGCCGTCGTTCTGGCGACGCTGAAACGCGGAGCGCAGACCGCGCCGATGTTGCAGGCCGGTCAGCCGCTGACGGTCGACACGGTCGGCCCCACTCTGGGCAGTCTGTCCCCCGTGCCGAACGCCTCCGTCGCGCCCGGTCGGCCCCTGATCTATACCACCTACTCGGACGCCGGGTCGGGGGTCGATCCGCGCAAAGTCCGCCTGTTCCTGAACGGAAAGGACATCACCGCCTCGGCCACCGTCACCGAAGCCTTCATCTCCTACGTTCCGGCGGCGGACCTCGCTCCGGGTCGCGAGACGATCAACCTGGCGGTTCGGGACAATGCCGGAAACGAGACCCGACGCAACTGGTCGTTTACCGTCGCCGCGCAGGAGTCTCTGATCAAATCCGTGCGCTACGCTCCGGAGACGAAGGCGCTGGAACCCGGCGACGAGTTAACCGTGACGATGACCGGGCGCGCGGGCGGAACGGCGAAGTTTTCCGTCGGCGGGACGGTGACCGGACGGCCGATGAGCGAGCGGTCGGCGGGAACCTATGTCGGCTCCTATACCGTGAAAAAAGGAGATTCTCTGGCAAAAGCGCCGGTCACCGTGACCCTGACCGTGGGCGGACGCACGGTGACGCAATCGGCCGAGGGGGCGATCGATATCGCGGCGGGCGCGCCGGAGACGCCGACGATCACCTCGCCGCAGGACGGGGCATCGACCGGAGAGACGGTGACCCTTGCCGGAACCGCTCGACCCGGCGCGACCGTGCGTTACACGATCCGATACTCGGGTCAGTTGATCGTCCTGCCGGTATCGGGCGCGATCGCCGATGGCGAAGTCAAGGCCGACAGCAGCGGAAACTGGCGCGTGGAAGGCGTCAGGCTCTCGACGCCGACCGGGGTTACCCGGCTCTCCTATCAGGTGGCGGCGGTCACGGTCAGCGAGGCAGGCGAGGCATCCGAGCCGGCCACCGTCGATTTCAAACGGTAACCGCCGGCTCGTTCCCCGCTTCCGCGATCCGATCGCGGAAGCGGGGTGCAGGACCGATCAGAACCCGGTCGACAGGGCGGGACCGTGCGAGGGCGTGCCGTGGAACAGTTTCTCGAACAGGTTAGCGACGGCGACCGCCCGCCGTTCGGAATAATACATCTCCCGAACCCGTTGCTGTCCGCGTAGCCCCCACTCCGTTCGGAGCGTCGCCGAGGCCGCCAGCTGCAGAATTCCCTCCGCCATCGCTCCGGGGTCCTGCGGCGGCACCAGGAGTCCGGTCACACCGGGCAGAACGATTTCGGGGGTTCCGCCGCTGTTCGTGCCGACCACCGGCAGGCCGCTCGCCATCGCCTCGACCGTCACCAGTCCGAAAGGCTCCTCGTCGGATGCCATCGCATAGATGTCCATACACTGATAAAAGGGCGCGGTCTGCGTTTGGAAACCGACGAACCGAACGAAGGGTTCGAGTTCCGCCTCACGTACCCGGTTCTCGACCGGGGCGCGGAGATGTCCGTCGCCGACCACCAGCAGGCGAAGTCGAGGATCCCGCTTTCGGGCGTCCGCCATCGCCGCCACCAGCATTTCGTGTCCCTTGAACTCCCGGATCACGCCGCAGATGCCGACAACGACCTCCGAGTCCGTGAACCCCAGTTCGGCTCGCTTCTGCGTATTCCGTTTCGCCTCGAACCGATCCGTCTCGATACCGTAACGCACCACGATCACCCGATCGTTCGGCGCGCCGGCCCGAAGATAGGTTTCGCGGGAATGCTCCGTATGAACCATCGTCACCTCCGCGACCGTGGCCAGACGACGCTTGATTCCTCCCCGGTCCTCCCCCGGAATATAAAAGAAACCGGGCAGATAGACGATTTTGCACTTCGAAAATCGCCGGACCAGAAGCGCCGCCAGTACGGGTCGGGTACGATCCCCGACCAGCAACGCCTCCGGTCGCACCTGACGAACCGTTCGCAACAGAAGCGACAGGCTGCTCAGAAAGCTCAGGGCGCGGCCCGTTCGGGTAGGGATCTTACTCTCTTTCGTGCCGAAATCGGCGACGATCGCACGCACACCGGGTATCCCGGTCACGGCATCATGGGTTGGTCCGTGCGGAGGCACGAGCGCCGTGACACGATAGGCCTCCGGATTGAGCGTTCGCAGGGTTTCGTATTCCTGACGGGTATCACCGCCGAAGAAAACGGAATCGGAGCAGTAGAGCAAAGAAACCGGTCTTTTCATTGAGGGCCCCTCCGATGCAGCGAGAAAACGGCGTAAAAACAGCGCCATTATATTACAACCTGTCCATTTTTGCTCGTAAATATACTTTATTTCCCGGAGACGCCGTTCGGGATTTTCCACTGAAAGTGCGAACCTCGCGCCGGTGCGGCGTGACGGTTGACACCGGCCGGTTCCCCGGATTACAATCTCGAGATTGCAGGTTCGGGAGGCGATTTTCGTATGGAAGCAATAACGGCCGGGCCGCTGAGCGAGGCGCAGGCGGAACGATTCCGCGAGGAAGGTTATCTGATTTTTCCGGGGTTCTTCGACCCGACGGAATGCGCTTCGTTAAAGGCGGACATCGATCGCCTGACCGACCTTCGGCAGCGTCGCGAGAAAACGCCGTTCCTCTGCGAGTTCCCCCACCTCGGCCCGTTGATCAGCCATCCGCGGATCATGGAAATTGCCGGGGCCGTCCTCGGTCCCGGGTTCGCCTTTCACCATCTTCATGCCGTCCGTCAGGATGCCGGTACTCCGGGCGTCTGCTGGCATCAGGACTACGAGCAGATTCCCCAGACGAACCGATCGCATGTTATGGTTCATTTCTTCTACTACCTGAACGGATTGAACGGGACGGTCGGCGACCTGCTCTTTATCCCGCGCACCTGGAAACGGGTGGTCGGAAACGGGGACCTCTGTTTCCTGGGAACGATCGATCTACCGAACATGGTGACCGTCAACGATCTTCCGCCCGGATCGGCCGTTCTGGTGCATTCGGGGCTCTGGCACGCGCGCCGCGCTCAGCCGGGCGGTGAGGAGACCCCCCGTTATTTCGCCGATGCGTCGTACTGTCAGGCGGGGATTCGCTGGCCCTCCTACGGCATCCGGGAGTGGCGGGACTTGCTGCGGACGGCGCGCGAGCGGGGCCTCGATCGGGATGGGCAATACGCCCACCTGTTCGACGAATCGCACTTTTTCGACCGCGCCGCCGGTTCGGAAACGTTCAAGCAACAGCAGGGCAGCCTGGCGATTCGCCTCCCTGAATGGCGGGAACCGACCGACGGCTAATGCAGATACGCCGGCATTTTGTCGGTGACGGTCTCGCGATCCGGCTCTTCCCCTGCTTCGGCAGAGGTAATCACTTCGTCCGTTCGGCGGGATCCGACCATCTGTTCGAGTTTTCGGTCCGTTTTGTTGCGGTACATGGCGGCGTCCGCGATTGAAAACAGCGTCGCGATGTCGGTTCCGTCGCTCGGATAGCAGGCGGAACCGATGCTGACTCCGAGCCGAAGTTCGCCCAGACGAGGATGGACCAGTCCGGGGTCGTACCCGGTCACGGCGGTCTGCAGACGATTCTTCATGACCTCCGCTTCGTTCGGACCGGCCTCCCGCAACAGCACCACGAACTCATCGCCCCCGTTGCGGCCGACCAGATCCCCTTCACGGACCAGGTTTCGGAAGATTTCGGCCAGGTCGCGCAGAACCACATCCCCCTTCTGATGGCCGAAGTTGTCGTTGATCGGCTTGAAGCTGTCCAGGTCCAGACAGAGCAGCGCAAAGCGGTCCGCTTTGCGGTCGGAGTGCAGACGCTCCTCGATCCAGTCGGTCATCCGTCGAATATTGGCCAATCCGGTCAGCGGGTCGGTGATCGCATGGCTACGCGTCCGCTCGAAGGTCAGACCGTTATACAACGCCATTGCCGCCCGCTGGGCGATCGTCTCCAGCAGGTTTCGGACGTGTTCCTCGAACGCGTTCTCCTCGGCATGGTAGAGGTTGATGGTTCCCAGGGCCGCTCCCTGATGGACGATCGGGACGATCAACGCCGTGCCGATCGGACGCGGTTCGGCGGAGTCCGTATCGACGGAGACCAGATCGAAGGGATCGAACGGACCAAGGTAGCTTCGCTGCTCCGTCGCCACTCGAAGGCTGGTTCCGTCCGGGGCCGCGCTTTGGCAATCGGCAAAGTGCTCCTGGTTCCATCCCACCGCGTGTCGGCAGTAGAGCGCTTCCGACTCTTCCGGTTTCCGCTCGAACAACAGAAACGCGCAGCCGGTATCGGGGAAGATGGCCAGCAGCTTGCGACCCAGGATCTCGAGCAGGTCATCCGGGCCCAGGCTCGCCGACAGCGTCTGCGACACCTCGTACAGCGCCCACAACTCCGACGAGGAACGCTGGATCTGGCGAACCGCCTCCGCCGAACGGGGCGTCGTCACCGGGCCACGGGTCCCGGCGGCGCGGGCGGGATCATATGCCTGGCCGAAAAGGCTCGGTTCCATCCTGGCCCGCACGTCCTCCACGACCTGTTCGAAGGCTTTGACGACCTCGGGATCGAACTGCGTCCCCGCATTGCGACGGATCTCCCGCATCGCCCGCTCATGACTCCACGCCGCACGGTACGAACGAGAAGACGTCAGCGCATCGTACACATCCGCCACCGACAGAATCCGCGCCGTCCGGGGGATCGACTCCCCACGCAAACCGTCCGGATACCCCGAACCGTCCCAACGCTCGTGATGATGCTTCACC
>JANRLW010000066.1:0-12892 GCA_033762295.1 Capsulimonadales bacterium | reverse complement strand
GGTGCAGGTGATCTCGACAAAGCGAACCCCTCGTTCCACCAGGCGACGCGCCAGCAGGCACTGTGTCCCGTAGACACTGGTCGGTTCGAAATCGCTGTCGATGCCGTAGAGTTTTTTCGTGGCTTCGGACTCGCCTCGCAGGTCGGTCAGTTCGGGGACGGTTCGCTGCATCCGGAAGGCCAGTTCCTGGTTGGCGATCGCCGATTCCAGCGCCGGGTCCGCGCCGACCCGCCCGAGCAGGCTTCGGTCCAGCTGCCGGACCAGATTCAGATGACGCGCCTGTTCCGCCTCCTCCCGCTCGCGGCGGCTCAGGTTGGGAATCGGAACCGGCCCCTTTTGAAAGACCGATCCCTGGAAATCCGGCGGCAGGAACCCGCTGCCGAAGCAGTCCGCGCCGCCCGGCGGGGTCAGGCCACCGTTCAGCACGACAAAACCGGGTAGATTCCGGCTTTCGCTGCCCAGACCGTAGGTGATCCATGCGCCCATCGACGGCCTGCCCTGCTGTCCGCTCCCGGTGTGCAGGAAGTAGTTGGCGTTGGTATGTTCGGAGAAGTTGCTGGTCATCGAGCGGATGACACAGAGGTCGTCGGCGCAGGTGGCGACGTGCGGGAACAGTTCGCTGACCGGCAGGCCGCTTTGGCCGTACTGCCGGAACTCCCAGGGGCTTTTGAGAATGAGGCCGTTGTTGTTGAACTGGGTGGCGGGGACGGCGAACGGGGGCGTTTTACCGTGATCCTGCGCCAGTCGGGGTTTCGGATCGAAGGTATCCATCTGGGACGGACCGCCATCCATATAGAGAAAGATGACCGCTTTGGCCCGCGCCGGGTGGTGCAGGCCGGTCAGACCGGGAACCGGCGGTCGTCCGTCGGCGGCGCGCGCCTCCTCGGACAGCAGCGCCAGCAGGCTCAGGCCGCCGAATCCGTTGGCGGCGCGAGCGAGCAGTTCACGACGGGACAGGGGGCGGCGCACTCGACCGCACGGCGGCAGCTCAAAGAACATGGCGAACCTCCCCTCCGTTATACCCTCTTGGGCAGGCATCCGTCCAAAACCACTGCGAAGAGTTTCTCCTTCGCGAAGCCGTCAAATTTTGACTTCTATCTTTCAGTACAACGTTTTCGTCTATTTTAAAACACGGACGATCGGTATAATCGGCAATCACTGTGCGGGTTTTCGGAACTCCGCCGCCTCTTCAGGGAGAAAATCATGCCGTTCCTCGTCCGACCTTCCGCTCGCCTTGCCGCGAGCGTCGCCCTTTCATTCGGTGTCACGCTGGCAGCGTCCGCCGCTCACGCGCAGACAGGCATCACGATCACTGACTCGATCGGGTATACGCAAAACTTCGACACGCTCGCCAACATCGGAACCAGCTCGTTTCTGCCGCAGGGTTGGCTCCTTTTCGAAACCGGCACCAACGCGAACACCACCTATGCCGCCGGCACGGGCAGCGCAAACGCCGGGAATACCTACAGTTTCGGTTATTCCGGATCGACCGAGCGCGCGTTGGGTACGCTGCTCTCCGGCACACTGACTCCGACGATCGGGGCGCAGTTTACCAACAGCAGCGGCCTGACCGTGACCGCCCTGCAAATCAACTATCTCGGCGAACAGTGGCGTTTGGGCACCCTCAACCGTGATGCGGATCGCCTGGAATTTCAGTACTCCCTGGCGCCCGGAGCCGCGTTGAGCGATGCCACGACATCGCCGAACTGGACCGGTGTCAATGCATTGGATTTTAGCTCTCTGATTAGAACGGGAACGATCGGCGCGCTCGATGGCAACTTGTACCGAATATCGATCGGTCAACGCCTTGAGGACCTGAATTGGGCCGATCAGGGCAATTTCAAAATCCGGTGGAACGATTTCAATGTCTTCAACGCGGACGATGGTCTGGCGGTCGATGATTTCTCGTTGACGGCGACGGCGTTCCGAACATCCGGGACCGGCAGCGTCGGCAATGGAACCTTCTCCTCGATCGATGTGGCGGCGGGGTCCGTGACGACGTTCACCGGGTCCTCGATCTCCTCCCTGTCCCTGAACGGCGGCGACATCGTCCTCAATAACGGCACGACGGTCGACCAGGGGCTCACGATCACGTCCGGCAACGTCACGATGAACGACGGCAGCACGATCAACGGCAACGTTTCGACGTCCGGAACGGGCGTTTTTCGGATGAACGGCAGCAGCCAGAACACGGTGACTACCGGTGGCACGGTCGAAATCGCCGGCGGCAGTGTCAACGGAATCACCGTCTTCAGGGGACAGACCGACCTTTCGGGCGGGACTATCACGACGGTCGCGGCGGTCGGCGGAAACGTCACGGTGAGCGGAACGGCGGCGGTCAACAGCCTGACGGCCAACGGGTCGTCGGTTCTGACGATCTCCGGAGGGACGATTCAGGATCTGTTCGGACGCGGCAACTCGGCGACTACCTGGTCCGGCGGCGCGATCTCCCCGTTCACGATCCGCCTGTTCGACAACAGTACGCTCAACCTTCTGGGATCGAATCTCACTCTCTCCTCGGCGATCCTCGGTTCGGATGCCTACGGCAGCTATCGTCAGTTCACCCTGAACGGTCTGCTGCTCGGCGGCCAGAGTGTCAGCGGGGTTCACCTGTTCGACTATCTGGGCGGCACCGAAGTCGGCGTCGTCGGCAACGGTTCGCTCTACTTCAACGGCGCGATGGCGATGGGTTCGTTGGCCGCTCCCGAACCCACGGCGCTTGCCCTTCTGCTGCCAATCTTCGGACTGGCCGCCGTTCGCCGCCGTCAGAACACGTAGATAAACTCTTTGGCGTTGTAGAGGGCGTGGCAGACCTGCGACCAGATCTCCGGGTCGTCGCGCCCTTCCACATAGCGAAGGAGGGCGGCGGTTTCGACGGACGTGGGCGGACGACCGTAGGCGGACTCGTACAGGGAGCGGATCACGGCGGACGCGGGCGCGCCGTTTCTCTCCGCCAGAACGCGTTTCGCCCAGAATTCGGCCTGCTGCCAGACCAGGTCGCTGTTCATCATGGTCAGCGCCTGCGCCGGGACGTTGGAAACGCTGCGTCGCCCGATGGTCGTGAACGGCGTCGGAAAGTCGAACGCGGTCAGGAACAGCGACGGGAAGTTGCGCCGGATCTGCAGGTAAAGGGTCCGGCGACCGTCGCCATCCGGAGGCCCGGTCGGCGGAAAGCCGCGTCCGTCCTGCTGCTGGAGAAACGGCGCGACGCCGGGGCCGAAAAGGGTTCGATTCAGACGACCGGATACCGCGAGCAACGAGTCGCGAATGACCTCCGCTTCCGGGCGACGCACCGACATCCGGTGCAGCAGGACGTTCTTCGGGTCTTTGCGCTCGGCGACCGGGTCCGACGCCCGACTGCTCATGCGATAAGTGTTCGACAGCACCATCAACCGGTGCATCCGTTTGATGCTCCACCGCTGGCGGACTAACTCGCCGGCCAGCCAGTCGAGCAGTTCGGGATGGCTCGGTTTCTCGCCCATATGGCCGAAATCATCGACGGAGGGAACGATCCCCACGCCGAAGTGATGCTTCCAGAGACGGTTCACCAGGACGCGCGCGGTCAACGGGTGGCGCGGGGACGCGATTCGGGCCGCCAGTTCCCGGCGTCCGCTGCCGGTCGGAGTCGGGGTGCGATCCGTTTCGTTGAAGCAGACGGCAAGGCGCAGACGGGGGGCTTCCTCACCCCGCGTCCGGTGACTGCCCCGGACGAAGACACGCTCGTTCCGGCCGGTGCCTTCGGTCATCGCCAGACTGAGGCGGGGAACGGGAATGGTCGCCTCCAGGGCGGTCACTCGCTCGATCGTCGGCCCGAGCGAGGAGACATCGAGCAGTCCGGCCTGCAGCAGGGCGTCCCACAGTTCGAGGGCGGGCGTATCACTTTCGGCGGTTTCCCGGAGGACCCATCGCTCCAGGGCGGCGACCATCGCCTGCCGACGGTCGGCGGGAGCGAGACCGGTCAGCGGATGGGCCGATACGGCCGGTTCGTCCGTGTCGGAGAGAAAGGCGTCGTGGAGGGCGATCCAGGCGTCGCTCGGTTGCCCGGCCGATTCGGGCAGAACGGGCGCGTCGATCGTGCCCGGATGCGGCACCGGGGAGTCGGCGACTTCGATATAGGCTTCATGTCCCTTCCAGCGACGCAGATCGACCGACCGGCGGTGCGGGCGCGGATCATCGACGGATTGGATCAGCGGGCCGTAAAGAGGGTCGCGGATCATGAGGAAGTTATCGACAATGATATAGACCCGGGTGTTCTTCCCGGCGACCCGAAGATGCAGGTAGTCACGGTCTATGGTGAACGTCGGGGAGCGAAGGATACCGGCGAACCGTCGGGTGTGCAGGGCGGAATGCGCGGTCGGACGGGCGATGAGGGTCGGCGGCAGATGGTGAGCGTCACGACTGACGATCAGGTCGCCGGTCCGTGCCAGTGCGGCGAAGGCCGGTCCCGTTCCCTTCCATTCGTTGATCGGAGCGATCGGCTTTTCGGTGGTCGGGCCGGGGGGCAGCAGGGATTCCAGCCGCTTTTCGTCGATCCGTGTCAGATTCTCCTTCCAGCGGTCGGCGAGTTCGACACGGTCGACGGTCCGTAACTCGGCGGCGATTTCGGAACGAACCGGATTGAAGCGGGTGGGGGCGTCGAGGATCGCCTGCTGGAATCGGGAGCTTTTCAGGATGCCGTAGAGCGCATAATAGTCGCGGGTCGGGATCGGATCGAACTTGTGATCGTGACAGCGGGCGCAGGCGACCGTCTGGGCGAGGAACGCCTTGCCGATCACGTCGATCTGGTTATCGATCCGGTCGGCCTGCTCCTGACGCACATCGACCGGCGAGTGTTTCCCCTCCCCGAGCCAGAAGAAACCGGTCGCCTGAATCGATTCGTTCTCGCCGGTCACCCGATCGTAGCGCGGATCGGGCAACAGGTCACCCGCCAGATGTTCGGTGACAAACCGGTCGTAGGGAACGTCGGCATTGAACGCGCGGATGACGTAGTCGCGATACCGCCAGGCGTTGAAAATGGTGTAATCGAACTCATGGCCGAGCGATTCGGCATAGCGAACGAGGTCCAGCCAGTGGCGCGCCCAGCGTTCGCCGTAATGGGGCGAGGCGAGGAGTCGCTCGACCACCTTTTCGTAGGCGTTCGGCGAGCGATCGGCAAGGAAGGCGTTGATCTCGGCGGGGGTGGGCGGCAGCCCGATCAGGTCGTAGGTGACCCGCCGCAAAAGGGTTCGCCGGTCGGTCGGCGGGGCGGGGCGGATTCCGGCGGATTCCCGTCGAGCCTGGAGAAACGCGTCGATGGGGTTGCGAATGACCGCCCGATTTTTGACCGGGGGAACGGCGGGACGACGCATCGGTCGGTAAGCCCAGTGCTGCCGGCGCAGTTCCAGCGGAAACCCGCCGGAGGTTTTGGCGTTTGCGGCTTTTCGCGCCGCCGGAGCCGGAAGGGGCGCGCCGCGCCGGACCCACTCCGTCAGTACGGTGATCTGATCGGGGGAGAGTTTGCCGGACGGGGGCATGGCGGCGACACCGGGAAGATGACGGATCGCGCGGATCAGGCGACTTTTCTCGGGGTCTCGTCCGACGAGGACCGGACCGTGGGTCCCTCCTTTAAGGATATCCGCGATCGGATCGAGGCGAAATCCGCCGAGGGGCTGGTTCCCGCTGTGACAGGACGCGCAGTTTTCCAGAAGGAGGGGTCGGACGCGCTTTTCGAAGAACTCGAGGTTTTCCGGGGTGGCGGCGGGAGCGGCGGACGGGGCAGCGATCCTTACCTGGGCGAGGACGCTGCCCGCGATCGGAAGCAAGGCGCAGAGAGTGGCGAGCAGAACGCGTTTCATGTCGGACTTTTCACTGACAGGGTTGAACCCTAGGGTTCCCTGTCCGACCGTACGATTCCTCCGTCGTCCGCCCGGAGAGCCAGGATATCGGCTAGGACAGAGGGGTGACTTCGATCCGTCCCGGCGCGACGACGGTAATCCGGAGCGAAATACCCGCGATGGCCGCATCGACCGTGAGACGAAGGTTTCCGTTACCGAGGCGATGGGCACGGGTCGGGCGGGTATCCGGGGCGTTGGCCGGGCGCGCGCTGATCGTCAGGGAGCGGGTTTTGCGGTCCCGGGCGATATGCACGGTGTCTCCCGGCAGGAACCCGGCCGTCCGCAACACCGAGAGGGGGAGACGGAGCCGGTTCGCACCGTCCGGACTGCCGGTCCGTGGCGTCGGCCCCGCGGACCGCTGTCCGAACATGGTGGCGATGTGACGGGCGATACCGGCCGCCCGCGACGGCGCGTTGCTGGCGACGGCGAACCGATTCCCGGCCGGGGCCGTGTTGTCCGGATGGTAGAGCAACGGCTGCTCGCCTCCCGGCAGCGTGATCTGCGTCCGTGTATATCCGGGCATATCGCCGCGTTCGAACATATCATGGACAATCACCTTCAGGTTCCGGTGCCGCTCGCGGACACCGGCCGCCTGAACCGCGCGACTGATATCGAACGCCGTAAACGACTCTCCGGCATCGATCCGGCGGTTCACCTCCGCCTCGACTTCATCGATCAGGGATTGTTGGAAACCGGGACCGTGACTTCCGGGATCGGGCTGAACGTTGAACATATTTGCCTCTTTGTAATTTCGTAAATTCCGACGTTACTTTCCGGAGCGGCCGAATTCGACCAGGAAACGGGGGTTGATCTGACAGGTTCGATAAACGATCATTTCGTTATTCCCGACCCCGGAGTGACCGGCTTTGGCGAACGTGCTGTCGTAACCCGCCAGCGGAAGGCGTTCCTGCCAGGATTTCGGGGTGTAGGAGCGGCCCATCGCCACATCGACCAGGAACATGAAGCAGTGATCGTCCGCCTGTCCCTGCCAGTAGCCGTAGGCGTAGTTCAGCGACTTGGTCGACTGGTCGGAGAAGTAGACGCCATTGCCGAACATCCGGCCGGTGCAGTGGGGCGCGTTGGCGGCGGGGATGACGAATCCGGAGCGAAGGATCGACAGGAGGTTGGAGGCGCGGGTGCCGTGCCAGAGTTCCTGCACATTGCCGATCGCCGCGCCCTCCTTTTCGAAGGCGTCGTTCATCGCGTCGATTCTCACCCGGAAGACGCGCTTGACATCCAGGTGGGCGCAGGCGTGCATCGATTGCTGGGTGGAGCGGTACTTGCGGCGGATACGATCGATCTCTTTCGGGTCCTCCACCAGTTCCAGTCGGGCGGCGAACAGTTTCGGGGCGGCGACTTCCTTTTTCTCCTCGCCGTTGGCGGCGGCAAGAACGTTCTGCAGGCTGGCCTCCAGGGAGTCGAGAATACCGTTCTGCTTTTGGACGGCGGCGACATCGGGGAAAAGCGCTTTCGGATCGGGTTTGGCGCGGCCGATGTTCTGGGGGATCAACATCAGATACTGGTTAAGTCGGGAGATGAACGCGTGGTCGGTGTAGTTCCCGACGACCACGAGATCGGAGATTTCGGCAAGAAGGGTTCGCGCTTCATTGATTCCTTCGCCGGTGACGATTCCCAGAGGAGTGGAGAACGTTCCTTTCGACTCGTCATAGGTGAGCGTGGTGGCTTCCAGAATCCGATGGACGTTCACCTTCGCCAGGTAGGTGACCAGTTTCAGCGTTTCGGGGGAGTTGGTAACGATCTGTTCGGCGGCGACCTTCGCCAGTTGATCGCCTGCCATGGATTTCGCGGATTCGGCGGTATTGGCCAGGGTTTTCTGCGGTTGGTATCCTTTGTTCGCCTTTTCGCGGCATTTGGTATCGAAGAAACCCTCGCCCGCGCCGGTTACCGACTTGCGCTGGCCTTCCTCGCCGACCCGTCCCCAGTGCGTTTCACAGGAACCATCGGCAAAAAGCCGGATATTCCAGAACTTATTGTTGTTATTCCCAATATTGGTCAGGACATAACGCGCTTCTTTTACGACGGCATTTGTAACAGCAGTGGCGGACATCGTTCCGATCCTCCGAAATAATCCCAATTGATTTGATTTTTGGCTGTTTTTGGGTATTTGGAGAGGATTGGGCCCGTTTTCCTCAACCGCTTTTGTACTCCGGACGGCGAAAAAAGGGCGGAAACGGTATTTTTGCTTTTTGTCGGTGTCAGGGTAGACGGAATCCGAAGGCCCGACCGAAATCCCCCGTCATCTCGGATAGGACCGCTCCGGCGGTGTCCGTAATCCGGACGGACACCTTATCGGAGCGGCGTTCGACCTCGATATCGAAGCGGTGGCCGAAAGCGTCGAATCGACGGAGCGCCATGCGGTTCCAGCCGTCGGGAAGGCGCGGCGTCAGAATGAACGAGCGCAGGCCGATCGGGACGAAACCGAACATTCCCTCGACGATCACCCGTGCGTAGAGAGCGGATTCCGCCGAGAGATGCGCCTGTCCTCCCTCCGGAGACGCTTCGACCGCGTACGGAATATGCTCTCCGAGCAGGCGGCGACGCGAATAGGCCGTCAGGTGGGCGAACGCCCGTTCGGTGTCGCCCGCGAAAAACGCGCCGCGCAGGGCGTACAGGGTGGAACGATCCCAGAAGTCGGGCTTTCCGGACTCGGTCGCCAGCCCGTCGACGCTCCACAGTTTCGGGGAGAAGAGCGCATCGAGCGTTCCCGCCGTTCGTTCGGGAGCGCCACCGACGCCGAACGCCAGCGGCAGACAGATCCAGGCGCGCAGGGTCGTGTTCCCGTCGTAGTACCGGTAGGTTTCGAACCCTTCGACCGTCGCCCCGAAATGCGCCTCGATCGCCCCGGCCAGTTCCGACGCCCGATGATCGTAGTTCGCGGCGTCCTCCGCCCGGTTCAGATCGGCGGCCAGGTCGGCGGCGCGACGCAGCCCGTCGTAGTAGAGACAGGCGGTGGAAAGGTTGGCATCGCCCGACGGAAAACGGTTCTCCAGTTCATCACTATCGGACGCCACCACTCCCCGGTCGTTCACCTTTCGACGACAGTACTCCAGACACCAGGCGATCGGCGTGTAGAGTTCCTCGGCAATCGCGCGGTCTCCGAGGGCCAGCGCGTACCGGGTCGCGCCGGAGGCGTACATCGCCGCGTCACCGCGATCCCGCGCCCCGCACCAGGCGATCGTTCCTTCCATCTCCAGAGACGAGGGAATGGGCGTGTAATCGGTCGTCATATAAGGAACGAAGTTGCGAAAGGCGGTCAGAGCGGCCAGACGGGCATCCTCCTCGCCGAGGTAGGCGAAGAAGGGATTGGCATATTCGCACTGATCGTTGTTCCAGACGCCGCCATAGTACCGCCCCCCGCCCGGCGAGTGGACCAATCCCATTTTCGTCTCGAACAGCGATTCGGCGGCCCGCAGTTTGGCGAAGGAGAACGCGGTGTTAAGGACCGGATCGGGCGTTTCGAGGACCAGTTTTTCGTCGCGGACCTCCCGAATCAGCCAGGTTCGATCCCGCGAGGAGAAAGGTTGCAGGCCCGGTCGGGAGAGGGTCGCCAGGATCATCTCCCGGGCCTCGTTCCCCCGAATCGCGCACCATCGCCGGATCTCATACTCGCCATAGACACCTGTCTCCATCTCGATGCCGGTCTCCGGGCAGGAGAGCGACGGCGACGGTCCCTGTTCGGCGGAGAACGTCAGCGTCGCTTCCACGTAGTCGCCCTGAACGCTGAGGGTCAAACGAGCGGCGAGGCCGTCCTGAGGATCGAAGTCGACGGTCAGCCGTCCGTCGAAGAAGACGCGGCGGACGGTTCCGGCCTCCCAGAGTCGGCCATCCGTGGCGACCACCGGAAGCCCATGAACGGTGCGGCGCAGATACCCGCGGACATCGCCCTCGCGCAGACGGAGCATCGGCCAGATCACTTCACGGGTAAGCCGGAGATGGCGATTCTCATCGACCCGGTAACGGACGATCACACTGACCTTTCGCCCGCTCATTTCGACATGATCCTCATGGGGAAGCCGAGGTTCCGTCGCGACGTCCCAGACGACGCCGTCGCCTTCGATCCGCCACCGCTCTTTCATCGTCCGTACTCCTCCGATCCGACTCTTGCGTTCCGGTTCCGCCTGCGAGCCGCAAATTCCTTCGCCGGATGGTTCCCGAAGAATGCAAGTAAAAATGCTTTATTTTATATTTGTCTACGGAATTTCTTCGCTTTACTGGCATGAATTCTGCAGATTCCGGTGTCGGGCGGCAATAATGCCATTAGATTCTCTCAGGCAAACCCATCGGCACGAATGTCGTGTCCTGCGCCTCAGAGAGGAAAGGAAAGCGCAAATGACCAAGGAACACGAAGCCGGTTCCGCACTTCGGCGAGGAAATTCGCGAGCGTTCACACTGATCGAACTCTTGGTGGTTATCGCCATAATCGCCATTCTGGCAGCCATCCTTTTCCCGGTGTTCGCCCAGGCACGGGAGAAAGCCCGACAGGCGACCTGTCAGAGCAACCTGAAGCAGATCGGTCTGGCGATCCTGATGTACGCTCAGGATTACGATGATACCTATCCGTATACGCAGTACAATCTGGACCCGACCTGGTCGACGAAAAGCGGCATGTGGGGCTGGTACCGGATGGTTTACCCCTATGTCAAGAATGGCGAGATGACCGGCGCGGGGTTCTCCGACGGCGCGGGCGGTGTCTGGCGCTGTCCGTCGATCGTCAAGGAACAGAGCCGGACCTACGGTGTCAATTCGGTTCTCGGTTCCGGACCGGCCCCGTGGCTGGACGCTCAGTATCAGGCGACCGGCACTCCGGTCGTACACTCCTTCGAGATCGATACCCCGGCGGATAAGGTGCTCGTCGCCGAAAAGGGTGTCGAACTGGAAAATGACCGACCCGACGCGGAAGAGTTGCAGGACTTCGCCCAGCTGGCGTTCTGTGCCGACGAGTGGTGCTGGACCCCGTGGAAGGGGGCGACCAATGCCGAGCAGTTCGACTGGCAGTACGACTGCGATCTGACCTTCACCGGCTGGCCGGTTTGTTCGGTCATGCCCCGATATCGCCACAATCGGACGTCCAACATGCTGTTCGCCGACGGTCATGTCAAGGCGATGGCTCTGCGAAGCGTCAACTGGTATAAGAACATCTACATTAATGCCGGGTTTGTCCGTGATCGGAGCGCCTGGTATCCCTATTGATCGTTCGTTATCTTATCGGTCTTCGGGCAAAGGAGGAGACTCCTTTGCCCCGGTCTGTCAAGGAGAACCTTAGTGGCGGAACTTTCCGTAACGGATACCCCGGTAACTCGCTCTCTGGTCAGTGGCACCTGCGTCCTGATTACCGTCTGGTCGGTCTTTATCTGCGTTCGCATTCAGATGATGGCGACCGATCGCGGCGAGGGCGCGGCCTACTGGGCGAAGCGCGGACCGATTTCCATGGCGCAGCGCGTCAAGGAGATCGAGGACAATCCCCGTATGCCGCCCCAGGCCAAACGTATGGCCATCGCCCAGATCATGGCGCATATGGGTGGCAAGCGATCGAACCCGTAGGAACCATTGGAACCCTCCGGGGGTTCCGCTCCCTTCCCGGATCTTCAAAGGAGAAACTAATGAAACAACCCGTACTCGGCTGTCTGCTGGTCGCTCCGCTGCTCGTCGGACTTGCCGGATGCGCCTCGCCGGATGGCGGCCCCGGTGGTTCGGCGACGGCCGCCGGAAAAAAGCCTCCGTCGGTGGAGGATCAGATCAAGCGCATCGAAAACAACCCGAACATGCCGCCCGAGGCGAAACAGGCCGCCCTGGCCAATATGCGGGCCAGTTACAAGATGCGCGGCAAGGAAGCGCCTTCCGCTCTGCAGTCGTCGTCGGTCCGCTAGGGCCTGTTCGGGGAGATAACCAATGAAGGTAGTACTGAAACCGGGTGGCGCGATCCTGATGGCGTTGACGCTTTCCCTGCTCGCCATTCTGGCGGTCAGTCGAATCGGTACCGGCATTTCGCCCGAGATTCCGGTTGAGACGGCTCCACCTCCGGACACCCCCTCGTCCGAACCCACGGAGACGCGCACGGTCTTTGTCAATCTGGATGCGGTGGGCGGACGCGACTGGGTTCTCTGGCGCACGCCCGGAAACCCTGTCCGAAAGAATATCGCCCGTCCGATCATCGGAGACCTGGAAATCGTCGCCGGTCAGAGCCGCCCCTATGTCACGTCGGTGCGTGGCTTCAGTTGGTCCGGCGGAAAGCCGGAGGCGACCGGAAGGAATGTCGGGTCCGGTTTGCAGGTGAGCGGCGTGGGGAACGGTTTTCGCTTCTCGATTCCCGCCTCCCGCGATTCGGTTCGAACCGTGCGGATCTATGTCGGCAGCTTCCATGCCGGAGGCACGTTTTCCGCGAAACTGACCGACGGTTCCGAACCCGAACGCATCGATACGGCGGAGGTCATCGGCGCGGGAGGGCATACGATGCGTCTCTACACCGTCCGCTACAGATCCGAAAAACCGGAGGGCAGCCTTCAGGTCACCTGGACCATGGGCGGCGGCAACGGCGATGGGTACGTCACTCTTCAGGCCGCCGCGCTGGAATAAAAGGGCAGGAAAACCATTATGAAAATCGTGGTCAAACCGGGGGGCATCTTCACCGTGCTTTTGCTGACCGGTATCTTCGGAGTGACCATTACCCAGAATTTACGTCCGGCGTCGAACCGGGAACGACCGGCGACACGTCCCGCCGCCGTCGCCGCAACCCCGGCGCCGGTTCTTTCCGTGCCCGTGATCGACCTGACATCGGAAGGCATTCTGGACTGGAAGGTCTGGGGCGTCAGCCCGTCCGGCGAGAACGCGAACCCGATGCTGCCGATCGGCAAATCGCATCCGATCGAAACGATCGGCCCTCTGAAGTACGCAGGGCAAAATCAGTACTGGTCACAACCGGCTCTGCGAAACATGGTATGGAGTGACGGTGATCCGATCCGGAAGGTACTGCGCGTCGGCACGGGCGTCTTTACCACCGG
>JANRLW010000065.1:0-28531 GCA_033762295.1 Capsulimonadales bacterium | reverse complement strand
AAGGAGGCGGCAAAGTCGCCGATGTCCATGCCGATGCCCGCCAGTTGCGAGGCTTTGCCCAGCATTCCGGCGTACAGACGGTTCCGGCCATCGAGAGCGGCGGCGAGCGCATCGCCCGTGCGCGGATCGTAGTCCCCTTCCAGACCGCCATCCGTGGGGGAGGTCCAACCGGTGTCGGGGTTAGTGTAGCCACCATTAAAAAACAGACGGGGATAACCGCTCGACGAGGTGTCAACGCCCTCGCGACGGTTGCCGAACGCATCCACGTTATTCCGAAGGGTCCACAGCCAGCTGCCCTCTTTGCTCGCCAGACCCCACATCTCCCCGTCCGGGCCGTACGCGTAGTACTGACCGTCCCCCGCGTACCCGCCCGTTGCGCCGACATACCCGCCGCCCGTCCCCAGGTAGTAGGTATAGCTACTCTCCGAAATCGATGTTCCCGTCTGCTCACCGATCAGGTCGTTCCCGTCGTAATCGAAGAACCGAGAACGCGTTCCGCTACCGTCCGTGACCGTCTCGCTGAAACGACGCCCCAGTGGATCGTACTGAATCGAGATCGAGATGCCCGGCCCCGACGTCGGACGAACGCTCGACAAACGGCCGTTGAGGTCGTAGGCCAGAGTGCGGGTATCGATCCGCGTGCAGTTGCCCGCCGCGTCATAGGCGAGATTCGCCGCCCCCGGCATTCCCGCCACCGACGGCGCGAAGGTCAGGCGGTTGTCGCTGTTATAAACCCAGCCGTTCGTCCCGGCGTTCAGGTTGTCGGCAAGATCGTAGGAATAGCCGCTCGTTCCACCGTAGGTCTGACCGGCCACCGTCCGCTGCCGCGACTCGCTCACCAGACGCCCGCGCAGATCGTACTGGTAGTCCGTCCGGATCGTCTGACCGTTGACCGTTCCCAGTAGCCGGATGAGTTGACCGCGATACGAGTGGGTCAGCGTGTAGTCGGCGACGGTCGCCCCGTTGACCGTCTGCCGGACGCGCCGCAGGTAGATCGGAGCCAGCGACGGATCGTCGGATTGGCCCGAGGGGCCGTACTCGTACCAGGTCGCCAGCAACGTCCCGCTCGACGTCCGCGTGATCTCCGAGAGCGGTCGGTCCGTAAAATCATACGACCACTGGGTCGTCGCCCCGTTCGGATAGGAGATTCGGAAGAGACGGCCGGAGTTCTCGTAGTCGTAGAGGGTCTCGCGAACCAGCGTACCGACGATCGAGGTCATCGACGAACGGCGACCGTCCGCGCGATAACCATACCGTACCGTATGCACCCGCCCGCCGACCGTGGTTTTGATCTCCGTCAACCATTTGTTCGCATGGTGGTAGGCGAAGTCGATCCGGTCCGCGCCCCGCACGATCGCCAGCGGCCGGTTCGCGTCATCATACGTATAGCTGACCGTCTCGGTCGGCGTACCGGTGGCGGTCGCAACGCCGGTCACGGTTTGCGAGGTCACCCGCCCGGCCGCGTCGTACACGAAGGCCGTCGTGACGTTGCGACGGTCCTTGCTCTGCCGGACCGAACCGTCGGCGTTGTACAGCAGACTGCCCCCGTCCGCACCTGTTACCGCCGTCACCTCATTTCGGTTGCCATAGGTGACGGTGACTTTGTTGCCCTTGCCGTCGATCAGGCCGACCGGGTTATCCGCCAGGTCGAACTCGTAGCGTGTCATCGTGCCGACCGAATCCGCGATTCGGTACAGGCGACCGCGCGTGTCGTAGGAAAAGTCCTTTCGGTCGAGCAACGCCCCCGTGGGCGCGAACAGTTCCGTCCGGATTCTGACCCCGTTGGCGTAGGTATGAACCAGTCGTTGCCCTCCGGGCAGACCCGCCTCCCGCACCTGCTGGTCCGCGTTCCAGAGTAAACTCAGCGTCAGCGGAGCCGACGACGTTCGAGGATCGCCGGTATCCGGGAAGACGGTAAAGGCCAGCGGATCGCCCAGCGCATCATAGGCGCTGCCCGGCACAATTCCGCCGGTATTGCCGTCGGGGCGGCCGACCAGCGATTTCGCCCCGGTCGGTTCGACCACGGATAACAGGTCGCCGGTCACCGTGTCGTAAGTCAGGGTGGTTACCCCGCCCGGACCGGCCGGGGTTCTCAGGGTCTTCGGTTGACCGAAGGGGTTGTACGTAATCTCGGACCGTACCGAACCGGCAGGATCGGTGACCCGGGAGACTTTGCCCTGCGGGGTGTAATCGACATTCCAGGTCAATCCGGTGGGATCGGTAACGGAACGCAGACGGTGCCCGTCCCAACCGAAGGCCCAGATATGTTGTAGCGGATCTCGTACCTGTGACAGACTGCCGGTTGCCCCGTTATGAAGGAATTCCCACAGGACGACCGAGCCGGCATCGACCGATGGTCCGGGCAGTGTAAGGCTCGACGCCGTCGGCGCGGTGACGTCGGGCAAAAACCGTTGTTTGTAGACCGGGGTACCCGTCGCGCCCTGAAAGGACGGCGGATAGAGGTCGAACGCCGAGATCGCACCGTTGTCGTTCCCGTCGTCGGGATTGGCGTAGTGATACGTGATCTTTGTCTGTTTGCCACGCGGGTCGGTGATTGTGTTGGTCCGCGCGTCGATCCCGCCGAAAAACGACGTATGGGAGCCGAAAGCGTAGGTGGTCGTCCCCCGGATCGAAGGCCCCGGCGCGCCCGGATACGGTGAGGCGGAACTGGACCGATCGTTCGCATCCCCGACGGAAATCGCGCTGACGCGGTAGACGTCGTTCCCGAAAACATCCCGGGACGGGGCTTTGGTGTAGCCGTAATCGAGAACGGTATCGTTCTGTCGAACCCGTTGCGGCCGGTCCGTCCCCGGAACGTACTCCCAGGACATCGTCTGCGTCGGGGTCGCCGCGTTCCCGGCAAAGGTGCGCAGAGAGGTGAGATGTCCCCTGCCATCCCATCCGAGTTCGGTCCGCAGGATCGGTTCCGTGCCGAAGAGAACCGGTGCGACGACTCGCAAAATCGCGCCGTCCAGCGCATAGAATAGCAATTGACGGGAGGAGGAACTATCGGTAACGGTCAGATAGGGCTGGCCGGTCGTTCCGTAGGTCAGTGTATGCCGATTTCCGAGGCGGTCGGCGATCGTGAGAAGAACGGCAGGCTCGACACTGTCCGGGTCGGATGGGTCCGGGAAATCGCGGAACGTATAGGTAAAATCCCCCCGTTCCTTCAGGCGACCCGGCGGTCCCGCGTCGGTCAGGGTCAGCACGCCGTTGACATAGGAGAACTTCGAACGGATATCCTTGCTGAGCGGTGTGAATCCCGGCGAGGGGCCGAATACCAGCCGGTCACCGTTCGCGTCCAGGAGCACGAAGGCGGGCGGTTTATCCGTCGTGTTGACGATCGGTTTTCCGTCATAGGAACTGTAGTAGTTCCCGGTCCCGTTTACGTCCTTGTTCTTTTCCCGGAAAACGCGGAGGGAGTAGGCGCAGTGGAGATTGCCCCACAGATCGGGCAGGGAGTTGTTGGCCCGCCGGAACGGCATCGTGCTGACGACGGGAGAGAAGGTGAGCGGAAGCCACCGGGTGTAGGACGGGTCTTGTCCGGCAGTGGAATGATTCCCCTCGATAGACGTCCCCAGCATCCCGTTGTGCCGACCGATATCGAGGCGGCCGATCCGGTATTCGAGACTGACCGAAGCACGGCCGCCACCGCTGCTGCCATGTGACCCGGTCGCCAGACAGAAATACCGGCTTTTTGCGTTGGCGTTCAGAACATAAGGGAAATCCAGCACGGCCTGACCGGACCGGACGGGGATAATCGCCACCTTCCAGTCCGGGTCCACTTTGACGTCGAGCGCGGGCAACTCCGTTGTCTCCGCGGTGGTCTTCCCCTGTTCGGAAGAGGTTCGGCTCTTGGCTTCCGCCGTCAGCGGGCCGACCGGGAACCCTTCCGGTCCGTTGAAAACGACTTTCGCGTCCCCCTCCCCTTCCGCCTCGGACGGCGGATGAGGCGGGGGAGAGGAATCCTGACGAATGAAAATCGTGGTCGCCCCCGAACCCGCTTCGGCAACGACCTTTCGCCGATACTCGATCAAAGCGAAATTCGGGGAAGGATCGAGGCGGGAATCGCCGTTTTTCGGTCGCCAGGTCAGAGTGATTCGCAGTTTCGACTCCACGGTCGAAATCCGGGCGGTGCCTTCCCCGTCGGTTCCGGCCGTGATCGTCTCCGCCTTGATTGCCAGCGACGGACTCCCGTCGGCCGGGGTGACGGTCGCCGTTCCATTGATGGCACGCGCCGTTCCGCTTGTTTTGCCGACCGGGGAAATACTTGCCGTCCAGTCACTGGCTGTCTGAGCATGGAGCGGCGACACTTGAAGAACGAGTACCTGGAAAACAAACACGCGTACCGCCGCCAGGATGCCTGCTACCCTCGCGATCCTCCTGCCTCCCTGGCCGATTGTCGTACGTTCCATGAAACATTTCCTCGATCAATATTGTAAAAATAGCGAATAGAAAATACGCTCGGAGACTTTCCGATTCCCGGAACATTTTACCGACTATCTCTGCTTGCTAAAAGTCGAATTATTTGGATCGTTTCTCCTCTACTTACCGGCAAGTCTGCCTCCTTACCTTAGCCAAAAGTGTTATCCGCATAAAATATTTTTTGCTCCGCCTCTCATTTTTGCGTTACCATCAACCGCTCTGCGATATCATAAGGAGAGGAATCACCGCATCCGGAACACTTTTTGCTGCCCGAACCCGGATGACGACTGTCAACGAGGAAGCGTTGAACGGAAAGTATTGAGGCACGACTGTCGGTCATGAGGAAAAGATTCACTCCGTTCCATCCGCTGGGGGCCGTTCTTCCGATCGGCGTCCTGGTGATCGGGGCGGCCGCGGCCCCGCCGAAGGCAAAACCCGCCTCGAACACCCCCACGTTCGAGAAGAACGTCGCGCCCCTGATCAAAAAGTACTGCGTCTCCTGCCATTCCGGCGATAAGGGCGCGGCCGGTATCTCCCTTCACGAATATACGACCGGCGCACAGGCGCTGAAGGCGCGCGGACTCTGGGATCGCGTCGTCACCGCCGTCGCCTCAAAGCATATGCCGCCCAAAGGCATGCCCGAACCGACGCCCGCCGAACGCGAAGCCATCGTCGGCTACCTGCAGACCGCCCTCTCCAAAGCCGACTGCGACCTGAAGGAGCCGGGACGCGTTACCCTGCGCCGCCTCAACCGGGCCGAATATAACAACACGATCCGCGACCTCGTCGGCGTCGATATCAAGCCCGCCGACGCCTTCCCGAACGATGACGTCGGCTACGGATTCGATAACATCGGCGATGTCCTCTCCGTCTCGCCGCTACTCCTCGAAAAGTACCTGGCCGCCGCCCGAAAGGTCGCCCGCGCCGCGATCCACGCACCCGAGGATGGACAGCCGACGAAGGTCCGCTTCAATGCCACGCGCTTTACCGGCGATGGCGCACCCGACGCGCAAGGGGTCATGCTCTACAGCAACGGCCAGACCGGCGTCGAAGCCGACTTCAACGGCACCGGGATGTTCCTGGTGCGCGTCCGCGCATTCGAACAGCACGCCGGAAAGGAGAACGCAAAGATGGCGTTCTACCTCGATGGCAAGGAGTTCGGACAGGCGACCGTCTCCGCCCGGATCAAAAAGCCCGGCGTCTACGAAGCCGGCGTTCGCGTCGAGCAACCGGGACGCAAGCGGGTCACGGTCGGGTTCCTCAACGACTACTACGATGACAAAAGCACCGACCCGCAACTGAAAGGCGACCGCAATCTGATCATCCAGGAACTGGAGATCGAACCGCATAACGTCGTCCCCGCCCCGGTCAAGCCGAGCCTCGCCCAGAAACGAATCCTCTTTACCCGTCCGACCAACGATACCGAAACCGCCAGGGACGCCGCCACCCGCGAGATCATGGCCCGGTTCGCCCGGCGCGCCTATCGACGACCGGTCACGACCGAGGAGGTCGGGAAACTCGTTCGCGTCGCCGCCGCCGCCCGCAAACTCGGCGGCAGTTTCGAGCAAGGCGTCCGGACCGCTGTCACCGCCGCTCTCGTCTCGCCCAACTTCCTGTTCATGGTCGAAAAGGAACCGGCGACCGGCGGCAAAAAACGCCTCCTCAACGACTTCGAACTCGCCACCCGCCTCTCCTACTTCCTCTGGAGCAGCATGCCCGACGAACCGCTGATGATCCTCGCGGCACAGGGTAAACTGCGGAACCCGGACGTCCTCATCGCCCAGGCGAAGCGGATGCTCAACGACCCGAAAGCGTCCGCCCTCGCCGAAAACTTCGCCGGACAGTGGCTCCAGTTGCGGAAACTGTCGGTCGTCGCGCCCGACCCGCAGAAGTATCCGACCTTCTCCGAAGCCGTCCGCAAGGCGATGCGCACCGAGACCGAGATGTACTTCACCGGGATCGTCCGGGAAGACCGTAGCATTCTGGAGTTCCTGGATTCGAACTACACCTACCTGAACGGTCCCCTGGCCGGTTTCTACGGTTACAGTGACGTTCAGGGCCAGGAGTTCCGACGTGTCGCCCTGAAGACCGGTCAGCGCGGCGGTATCCTGACCCAGGCCAGCATCCTGACCGTCACGTCCAACCCGAACCGGACCAGTCCGGTCAAACGCGGCAAGTGGGTGATGGAGAATATCCTCGGTTCGCCGATTCCGGCCGCCCCGCCGAACGTTCCGCAGTTGGCCGACGATAAAAAGGGGCCTCTGACCGGCACCCTGCGCCAGCGCATGGAGCAGCATCGCGACAACCCGGCCTGCGCCTCCTGTCACCAGCGAATGGACCCGATCGGCTTCGGTCTGGAGAACTACGATGCGGTCGGCGCATGGCGCACGATGGACGGCACCGACAAAATCGACGCGTCCGGCACCCTGCCCGATGGCGCGTCGTTCGACGGCTCCGCCGGACTGCGCAAGTACCTGATGAGCAAAAAGGAGATGTTCGCCCGGACCTTCGTCGAGCGGCTTCTCACCTATGCGCTCGGACGCGGCATCGAGGTCCACGACCGCTGCAATATCGACGCCATGGCGCAGCAGGTCGGCAAACGCGGCTACCGGTTCTCCGAGGTCGTCGCCACCATCGTCACCAGTGAACCGTTCCGCTACAAAAGCGTCGAAAAGCCGGAACCGAAGAAGGCAAACGTCAAAGTCGCGGTAAAATAGTCCGATTGTCAGGAATCGAACGGGAAAGATACGAAAAATGAGCCAGCATCTTGATCGACGAACGTTTCTGCGCGGGGTAGGCACCGTCCTCTCCCTGCCCCTCCTCGAGGCGATGATGCCGACCGGCGCGATGGCCCAGACCGCGAAATCCGCCGTGACGCCGAAGCGCATCGCCTTCCTGTTCGTTCCGAACGGCGTCAATATGAGCGAATGGACGCCGAAAGCGGACGGACCGCTCACGCTCTCCCGAACGCTCGAACCGCTCGCCAAAGTGAAGGACTCGATCAATGTCCTGACCGGTCTGACCCAGGACGGCGCATTCGCCCATGGCGATGGCGGCGGGGACCATGCCCGTTCCGCGGCCGCCTGGCTCACCGGATGCCACCCGACCAAGACGTCCGGCGCGAATATCAAGGCGGGCATCTCCGCCGACCAGCTCGCCGCCCGCTACCTCGGACGCCACACGCCCTTCCCGTCGATCGAACTCGGCTGCGAACGCGGCGGACTCGCCGGAGACTGCGACAGCGGCTACTCCTGCGCCTACTCCAACACGATCTCCTGGCGCACCGAAGCCACCCCGATGGCCAAGGAGACCGACCCGCGACTCGTCTTCGAACGCCTTTTCACCAACGGCAGCGACGAAGAGGAGACCGAGAAGGCCCGCGCGCTGCGCCAGGCGACCGATAAAAGCATCCTCGATTTCGTCATGGAGGACGCCCGCACCCTTCGCAATCAACTCGGCACCCAGGACCGACGGAAACTCGATGAGTACTTCGAAGGGGTGCGCGAAGTCGAACGCCGCCTGCAGTGGGTGGAAAAGGCAAACGCCGAACGCGCCGCCGGGAACACGCAGATGGTCGCCCCGTCCGGAATTCCCTCGGAGTTCAATGACCATATCCGGCTGATGGGCGATATGATGGTCCTCGCCTTCCAGGCGGACCTCACCCGAATCGCCACCTATATGTTCGCCAACGAGGGCAGCAACCGCGCCTATCGTCTGATCAACATTCCGGACGGACATCACGATCTGTCCCACCACGGCATGAACGCCGAAAAACTGGAAAAGGTTCGCCAGATCAACCGTTTCCATGTCGAACAGCTCGCCTACATCCTCGAAAAGATGAAGAGTATCAAGGAAGGCAACGGCTCCCTGCTCGACAATACCCTGCTGGTCTACGGCGGCGGTATCAGCGACGGCGACCGCCACAATCACGATGACCTGCCCCTGCTGCTCGCGGGCGGCGCGGCAATGGGCATCAAGACCGGCCGACATATCCGCTACAAGAACGGAACCCCGATGACCAACCTCCTGCTTACCATGCTGGACAAAGTCGGCGTCCCGGCGGATCAAATCAAGACCCTCGGCGACAGCACCGGCCGTCTCCAGGTCGTCTGACCTGTTCTCCCCGCCTCATCCCTCGCAACCGGGGGATGGGGCGGGCCAAAGAGACCGAAGCAGGATTTCCCGCTCCGGAAACCCAATGGGCTTTACGAGAGGATCAACATGCCCGTATTGCCCGAACCCCGACTTCTGCTCGGACCGGGGCCGTCCCCGGTTCACCCGCGCGTTCTCACCGCGATGGCGCGTCCGCCGATCGGTTACCTCGATCCCGAACTGTTCGGTATTCTCGCCCAGATTCAGTCCGGCCTCCGGATGCTCTTCCGAACGGCCAACGCCTTCACTCTTGCGGTCACCGGAACCGGCATGGCCGGGATGGAGTTCTGCCTGAGTAACCTGATCGAGCCGGGCGAAACGGTCGTGATCGGGGTCAATGGTTTCTTCGGCGGTCGGATGTGCGAGATTGCCGCCCGCCAGGGTGCGAACGTCGTGCGGGTCGACCATCCCTGGGGTACCGCCGTCGATCCCACCCGGATGGCGCAGGCGTGCGCAAACGCCGGCAAAGTCGCTCTTGTCGGCTGCGTTCATGCCGAAACCTCGACCGGGGTGGAAAGCGACTGCGCCGCAATCGCGCAGGTGGCGCGGGACCATGGCGCACTGTTCGTCATGGATGCGGTCACCTCCCTCGGCGGCATTCCGGTCGAGGTCGATGCCTGGGAGGTCGATGCCGCCTACTCCGCGACCCAGAAATGTATCGGCACGCCGCCCGGCCTCGCGCCCGTCACCCTCTCCGAACGCGCCTGGGAAAAGGCCAAAAACCGGACCGCCCCGCTTCCGACCTGGTTCTTCGATGCCCGGCTCCTCGATGCGTACTGGGACGCCCGCCCCGCCGCTTACCACCACACCGTCCCCGTCAATAACTACTACGGCCTGCTCGAAGCCCTTCGCCTGATCGAGGAGGAGGGACTCCGAACCCGGTGGGAACGCCATCAGAGCAACAGCCGACTGCTCTGGGAACACCTCGGACGAATCGCCCCGGACCTTACTCCGCTGGCTCCGGCGGACCATCGCCTCCCGACCCTGAACGCCGTTCTTCTGCCCGATCGTCTCGCGTCGCAGGACGCCGAACTGCGCTCCCGCCTGCTCACCGGGTTCGGCATCGAGATCGGCGGCGGGTTCGGGGACCTGAAAGGGAGGCTCTGGCGAATCGGGCTGATGGGCCACGGGTCCGACGCCCGCCACGTTCATGCCCTGATCGGCGCGCTGGACACACTCCTTCGCACCTGACATGGACGATCGATCACGGTGGCTCCTCACCGTTCGCCCGTTTTATGAGGAGCCGCACCGTGCCTACCATACGTTCGCGCACCTCCGCCGGATGCTCGTCCTGCTCCGGCGCGCCGCCCGAGCACGGGGGTATCCGGAGATTCCCGCCCCCTTGTTCTTCGCCGCCCTGTTTCATGACGCGGTCTACGATCCCACACGGACCGATAACGAGGAACGGAGCGCGGCGCTCTGCCGCCATCGTCTCGCCGACGCCCGGATTCCGGCGCGTGTGATCGACCGCGCCGAAACCCTGATCCTCGCCACGAAAACCCACGTTCCGTTCGACCGTCGCTTCGATATGCTGGCCCTGCTGGACGCCGACCTTCGGGTGCTCGGCGCGGAGGACGACGCCTACCGCCGCTACGCCGCGCAGATCCGTCAGGAGTACGCCCATGTCCCCATCGACGCCTACCGCCGGGGCCGTATCGCCGTCCTGAACCGCTTCCTCGCCCGTTCGTCCCTCTTCCACAGCGAACGACCGGCGGTTCGTCGATGGGAGGAGCAGGCGCGCCGTAACCTGCAGGCGGAGATCGAACGGCTTTCCCTTCCGACGGAACCGTAACCGACCACGCACCGTGGTATGGGAGAGGTCCGTAAAAAGCATGAAGTCTTCGCTCGTTTTCGCCGGTCTCGGCGTCCTGGTGTCGTGGTCCCTGCCGACCTTCGCTTTCGGAGAGAATGCCCCGCCGGCGGGTCCGCAGACCGTGACGAAGATCGTTCTGACCGACGGCGGTCGAACGGCGGTTCGCACGGCGAAGGAACTCGGTCTGTTTCCGCAGCCGGACGAGGCGGCGCTGCGCTCCGCGCTCTCCCGAATCGCCCGCGTCTTCCGTCAGGAACCGATCAACGCCCGCCTCTTCCTGCGGCGCGGCGTCGTGCGGGTCGATCCGGGAACGTACGCCCGCGCCCTGAACGTCGCCGAGACCGCCGACCGCCTCCTCAAAACCTACCGGGCCGGGCTGCCGACGCAGACCATTACGGTCGTTCTCGATAAGAACCCGCCTGAAATCACCACCGAACAGCTGAAACGCTTCGATACGGTCCTTTCCCGGGTGGAGACGAAAGCCTGGAACCATCCGGGCCGGAACCATAACATCGCTCTGGCGACCAACCTGATCGACGGGACCATCGTGCCGCCGGGCGGACAGTTCTCCCTCAACGAAACCGTGGGCGAACGGACCAAAGCCCGTGGTTTCAGAGAATCGATCATTTTCGTCGAGTCGCGCGAGGTACGTGGTGTCGGCGGCGGCGTCTCTCAGATCACCGGAACGGTGTTCAACGCGGCGGCGGAGGCGGGAATGCGGATCGACGAGGCCCATTTCCACTCCCGTCCGGTTCCGTATCTGCCCCTGGGCTACGATGCGACGGTTGCCTGGGGCCAGAAGGACATGAAATTCACCAACGACCTGGAAACGCCGGTCTATGTCGGGATGGATTGGAAACGGCCGTACCTGACCGCCACTCTCTACGGTACCCGTCAACCCGGACGACAGGTTCGTATGCAGGCGAGCGTCCGTCGTCTCGGACCGGGCCGGATCAACGCCTCCCTTTACCGGACGATCAAGCTTAACGGTCGGGTCGTACGCAAGGAAAAGATCGTCTCGCACGCCTACCGCTGGGACCCCAACGACAACGAGGTTCACGACGACTGAAAACCCCGCGCCTCCCGAACGAACAAAACTACCACGGAACTACGAGGGTTGCGCTGTGTCCTTTATGGTGGTCTAATCCTTCGGCTTGGACCTGTTTGGACCAGTGACCGAAACGGGGCACGGCGACCCCGGCGAGGTCAGGAAGGAACCGCCGTTTGTGACCGCGCCCACACTGCCCCGCACTCCGGAAGATTCGAACGAAGAAAAGGAAATCGCGCTCACGCCGCAGGCCGCTCGGGCCGCCGCTCGGAGAGCGGTCATTCTCGAAGGGAACATTCATCGAGGCGTTTTCGCCATTGCCCTCCCGTCGGTGGCGACGATGATGCTTCAGACCACCAACGCCATGCTCGACGCCTTTTTCGTCGGGCAGTTAGGTCCGGATGCGGTTGCCGCCATTACCGTCTCCTCGTCCGTCATGTTCGCCCTGATGTCGGCGGTAATGGCGATCTCGGTGGGGACCACGGCCCTCGTCGCCCGCTTCGTCGGAGAGCGAAACGAGGAGGAGGCGGTCATTGCCACGCGCCAGTCGCTGGTTCTCTCGCTCGTGCTTTCCCTGGCGGTGGGTCTGCCGATCTATTTCCTGCGCCACTCCCTGCTCCAGGTTCTGGGGCTTCAGGGCGGGGCGTTCGATCAGGCGGAACGCTACCTGGCTCTCAGCATTCTCGGACTGCCCAGCCTCTTCGTTATGCTGATCCTGAACGGCGCGTTTCGCGGGTTGGGAGATACCATGCGTCCGTTCTGGGTGTCGCTGATCGGCAATCTGGTGCATATCGCCTTCAACTATCTGCTGATCTTCGGACATCTGGGCTTCCCGCGCATGGGAATCGCCGGGGGGGCGGTTGCGCTGGTGCTCTCCCAGGTCGCCCAGACGTTCCTTTATATCTACTGGATGCGCCACACGACCATCGCCCATGCGCTGCATGGCCCGTACCACCTGCACTGGGCCTGGGCGCACCGGATCTGCCGTATCGGTATTCCGGCGGCCCTGCAACAGTTCGCGCGGGTCGGCTCGATGCTGGCGTTCCAGGGTATGCTGGCGCGCACTCCGGAGGGAGCGGCGGCGGTCGCGGCGATCGGATTGGGCCTCCGCTCCGAGTCGATCGCTTTCATGCCCGGCTTCGGCTACTCGATCGCCGCCTCCGCCTTCGTCGGCCAGAATCTGGGTGCGAAACAGCCGGACCGCGCCGACGCGGGCGCCTGGTCCGCCACCTGGCAGGCCGTCGGCGTCATGACCGTGATGGGCATTCTCTTCGCCACGTTCGCCGAACCGTTCGCGCACGCCTTCCTCCGTCACGGCGATGGCGAGTCCGCCGCGACCGCCACGCAGATCGACCTGACGATCCGTCTGACCGCCGCCTATCTGCAGATCGCCCTCTGGTCCGAACCGTTCCTCGCCTTCGGGATGGTCCTCAACGGCGCGCTGCAGGGGGCGGGAGATACGGTCGCCCCCACCGTACTCACGATCCTCACCCAGACCGTGCTGCGTCTGACGCTCGCCTATCTTTTCCTTTTCGTCTTCGGCTTCGGCGTTGCCGGCGCGTGGTGGGCGATGAGCATCTCCACCATCGTCGGCGGAATTCTGACCATTCAGCTGTTCCGCACCGGAAAGTGGCGTCATACCCAGGTGTGATTTTCCGGCGTGACGGCGTTTTTGCTCTTCGTTTTGCGGGTCGGAGCTACCGGAACCCCTGACGGCGTCGGGCAGGGGGAATATCCCCTGCCCCGGTTGTTTTTCGGCGGTTACGGCGCGGTCGGCCACCACAGACGCCATTGGGTGATCAGAAACTCTTGACGTTTTAATCGCTTGCGAACCTTGCAACCTTTGGGCGAACGGTGATACGATATTGCCGGATATCCAACCTGCCGACCTCCGGGCCTCCGCGCCCAACGACCTCCGGACCCTGGTGATGATCTCTTCAACTGTAGAGAAACGGCCAACGGATACAATGCCACAGGGTCCGCCGACGCCATTAAAGCCAACCCGTGGAGTCCCCCTTCTTGCCCGGTCGTGCCGGATGGAATCACGGGCAAAGCAAAGGTTGCCAAGGCTACCCTGATTCCAAGACAGGTTGCCAAGTCTACCCTGATTCCGCGCTAGCATGGATTCGTGTCCACCTGGTTCCGAGGGAACTTGCGATGCCAGGTGGGCGCGTTTTCAGCGTGACCGTTGCTATTGAGGAACGGATTATGGAAGCACTAAATTTCAAAACCACCCGTAGGCCTGGGATTTTCGCCTACTCCTTGGTTGAACTTTTAATATGTATCGCGATTATCACCCTGGTTGCCGCCATCCTGTTACCGGTTCTCCTGAATGCACGGGAGAAGTCGCACGCCAGCGATTGCCTATCGAACCTGCATCAGATCGGACTGGCGGAACGCATCTATTTGAACGATTACGACGGCGTCTATCCGACCAATCTGATGTTGATCGCATCCTTCGGACCTCATTCCGGCCTGAAGGGATGTCCCTCCGCAGGGAGTAAGGAGCGGACCTCTCCGACCCTTCCCGGATACGCCTTCAACGGGCAACTGCACGGGGTCTTTCAAGCGGGATTAATGCCGATGCACGAAAGCGAGATCTATGCCCCCTCCTTTACCGTCAGCGTCGGCGAGGTAACCGTTCCCGTTGCCATAAACGGATGGGGCGATCCGCTTGTGCGGGGCAGGCGACATCACAACGGCGCTCACTTTCTTTTTTGTGATGGCCACCTGAAATGGCACCTGCCGGACACGGTTCTCGCGGTGACGGACGTCGGCGACGGGACTCGTCCGACCTTCAACCCGTTCTTTTCGCCGAACGAATAAACCCACGTTACGGCGCGGTCGGCCACCACAGACGCCATTGGGTGATCGGGGTGACGTTCGCCGGAGCGTTCAGCAACGTCTCGCGGCGGAGCCACTTCGCATGCCCGTCCAGGAAGGAGACGTTCCCGCCACCGTTGTGCCAGATCGCCGCCTGCACGTAGTTTCCGTCCACCCCCGGCATTCCCGGAGCGTTCGGCTGGGGCGATGCCGCTTTCAGGTCTTCGTCCTGCGTGAACGACGCCCGGTACCAGACGATGTAATAGCCGAAATCCTTCAGGCCGCTCGCGTCCGGATAGGCGGTATCGGCGAAGGCGATGCAGTCCGCCGGGGCGTTGATCCGGGCGAGCGCGTAGCCCATGTTGAAGTCGGGCGCCAGAGCCGCGTTCATACCCATCGCCGGGAAAAAGCCGAGGAACCGCTGCGCCGTCCCCGACGTCGGACCGTACTGCCGACGGACGGCATCGAAACCGGTCCGGCTCGGATTGCTCGGTTCGGTGAAGATCCCCTCGCTTTTGATATAGGGTTGAAGCGTGGTCGGCCAGAGTTCCTGGACGATCTGCCCCGTGAAGGTACGGGTTCCGGGCAATCGCGGCGTCGTGCGATACGGGACGATCATTTCGTCGTTATCCTGCGAATACATCATGGAGGCGAGAATGACCTGTTTGTGGTTGGAGAGACACGTCGCCTGTCGCGCTTTTTCGCGGGCCTGGGCGAAGACCGGGAAGAGGATGGCGGCCAGAATGGCGATAATGGCGATAACAACGAGAAGTTCGATCAGCGTGAAGGCGTTGCGCCGACGACGGGTGTTGTTCATGGAATCCGAATCCTTCCGGTATCCGTTTACGCTCGGACACCGCATCATGATATTTCCACTATAGGGGAGAATCGTTCTTCCCGGATTAAGGAACGGTTAAATTTTTCGGCTTTTCCGTTACACCGACCGTTCCCGCTATCGTAAATGACGGAAACTTTCAACGGTTCCGGGCCTCCGAACAAAACGGACCACCCAACCCATGCCGATACACGCTCTCCCCCTCGCCTTCGCCTCCCTCGTTTCGCTGTCTCAACCGCCACAACCACCGACCGCGACCCGGCGACCCGGTCCCGGCGACCCGTTGCCCCGCTTCGAGATTCGCGCCGGGCTGGCGACGTTGACGACGAACGAACCCTATGTGGTGGAGGGCGGTTTCGATGTCCGGTGGGGCGACCTGCAAATCACCGGCGTTCGATGCCGTTACGATCCGACCACTCTCCGCCTGGAGGCCGTCGGCGGGGTGACCGTTCGGCGCGGCGACGAAGTTCTGACCGGAGAATCGTTGACCGCGGATGGCCGCGCCGGGCTTTTCGAACTGCGTCAGGCCACCGCCGATTCACCGCCCTTTTTCTTCCGGGGTGCACGGATCCTTCGAACCACCGACGCCCTCATCGTCGAGGAGGGCGTCCTTCTCCTCGGGGATCGAAATCAGGGAGAGATCCGTCTCCGGGGCAGGGAGATCCGGTTGGAACGATCCGGTCGGCTGATTCTCCGGGACGCCACCCTGTCCGTGTTTCGAACACCGCTGATCCGCCTGCGACATCTCTCCGTCCCGATCGAAACGGACCCAAGGAACGCCGACCGCCAGCGTTCCGCCGCGCCTCCGGTCACCTTTCGGATCAGCCGCATCTCCGGCGTCACCTTCGGTCTGGGCAACACGGTAACGCTCGCCCGCAATCTGACGGCCGATCTTCTGGGGGAGATCAGCGGTCGCCGGGGCCTCCAGTACCGGGCGACCGTCGGGCGAACGCTGTTCGGGCCCGCTTCCGCACCGCTTCCGCGCCGTCTGGTGCGGCTTCCCGGTGAGGTGGCGATCGGGCCGGACGGCCCACCATCCGGCCCGCTTCGGCAGATTCTGACCGCGCGACCCGGTCCCGTCACGCCGGACCCGGTTCTCGATTATTCCGACATCCTGACCACCGGCCTGTCTCTTTCACGGCCCACACGCGCCACCGAACGTCGGGTCACGGTCGATTTCGGCTTTTTCGGAAACCAGGAGTTCGCCGTGAGTCGGTTCGGTCCGATGCTCCTTTCCCGGCTTCCGGAGGCGGAAATACGCGCGGTTCTGCCGCTGTCCCGTCCGGACCGGACCCTTGATTGGCGGAACAACGCTCTCGCCCGACGCGCCCTTCGCTCCCCCCGTGTCTTTTTGCGCGGTGAGGCGACCGTGGGCGATTACCGCGAGGTCCGGCTCAACGAGGAGAGCCGGCGGATCGACTCTCATCGGATTTCCGGGCTGATCGGGGTCGGCATCGATCCCCTGCTTCTCGGCGATCGGTTCCTGCTGTCCGGAGAGACGCGTTTACGCTCCAGCCGTTACGCCGATCGGACCGAGTACCGGCAGACCGAGTTCGCCATGGTGACCGCTCTGCTGCCCACGCGTGGTACGATGCTCGGCGGCGCGTATATCGTCCGCGAAACCGGTGGAACCACCCCTTTCTTTTTCGACCGGGTGGACACGCAGAACGAAGCGCAGTTGCGCGGGCAGATCGGCCTGAACAATGGCCGTTTCACACTGGCGACGCTCGGTCGTATCGACACCCGGCAGGGGCGTCTTTTCGACCTGGAGTTCGGATTCGCGATCCGGGGGTCGATTCTCGAACCCCGGTTCACCTACCATAAACTGAACGGCGCGTTCAACCTTACCGTCGCCCTGCCCGGACTGACCGGCCCGTGAACGCACCCTTCGTTCTATTTTTGGTGTGTCAGGAACCACTCGTAGAGTTTCGGATTGTTGTAGGTGTCCGTCCACGAGTCGTGCTCCGCTTCCGGGTAGACGGTAAACTCCACCTCCGCCGCGCCCGCTTTCTTCAGAGCGTCGATCATCTCCTGTGACAGGGTGATCGGCACGACCGAATCCCTGGCCCCGTGGAAGTTCCAAACCGGCACCTTCGTCAGACGCGCGGCATCCGCCGGGTCGCCCCCTCCGCAGATCGGCGCAATCGCCGCGAACCGTTCCGGATACTCGGTCGCCGTCGCCCAGGTGCCGAATCCGCCCATCGACAGGCCGGTCAGGTACAGACGGCTCTCATCGACGCGGTATTTCCGCTTGACCTCGTCCAGAAGCGCCATGACCCGCGCCGGCAACCAGTAATCTCCGAGTTCGCACTGGGGGTTGATGACGATGAACGGCAGGTCGTGCCCTTCGCGAAGGTATTTCAGCGGACCATGCACTCCGGCGACCGTCAGGTCCTCACCTCGCTCTCCCGAACCGTGCAGGAACAACAGCACCGGCCATTTCCGGCGAGCGTCCGCATCGTACCCTTTCGGCATCCCCACCAGGTAGCGATACGGCCGGGCCTCTCCCCGTCGGGTCTTCAGTCCGAACCACCACTTCCGGTCGCGCTGTTCGGCGGAAAGACGGGCGACCGGCGGATCTCCGGGTCGCGCCTCCAGCATCCCGGCCATGAAGACCGCCGCATAGGGCATCGTTGCAAGAGATTCGTAGAATCCGCTTTTCAAAAACTCCTCGATATTCAGGTTTTGCTCGCGGACGACGTTCGGATCGATCCCCAGTTCCTTCGGAAGCGGCAGGGCAAACCCTTTTCCCCAGGTATCCCAGTCCGGTACGGAGGCCACCCGCGCCAGCGTCACATATCGTTTTGCCCGCAACTTGCCGTCTTTCGACACGACCGAGACGACCGCACCGTAGCGTCCCGGCGTCTCTGCCGAGGTGACGGGGTTCATTCCGGCATCGTAATAATCCACACGCAAGGCATACTCTCCGATAATCGACTCGACCCGCTCCGGGTTGGCGAAATCGACCGCCGGGAACCCTGGTGAATCGAAGACGTAGGCGTCGAACTTCAGTGGCGCACGGTCCAGGGCTTCCTTGCGCAGTGTTTCCGCGTCGCGTAATGCCAGCGGTCCCCCCGGATTCAGGGTGACCGGGCCTTCCGGGACACGGCGCAGGATCAGGGAGCCCGTCGCCCGGCCATCGACGCCGTTCGTCAGAGTCACCTCGCCCAGGGTTCCGCTACGGTCGGACGCCGTCACCCGCCGTCCTGCCAGCGTCCGCGCGGCGGAAAGCGAGAGCCGGGTTCGGGGGAAGGCGGTATAGTCGGGGACGGCGGCGACCGCAATCGCGGGCGACGGTTTGTTGCTCAGACGGATGCGCTGCATTTTCGTCGGATCGGAGTACGCGCCCCCTTCCGGAAACCACAGACTCTGCGCGCGCGGGGCGTCCCCGTCCGCATCATTCACGGCAATCTGGAAGGCCGCTTCCCGTCCCTGTTTCGGATCGATGCCCAGGCAGTCCCACGGCAGCAGCGCTTCCAGCAGGTAACCGTCCGCCGTCTTGCCGCTTGCCGCCTGAATCGTCACCGGACGGCCCGCCGCGCCGGTTTCCCGATGGTCCTCGATATGGACGCGGACCTGCGGCGTCTCCGGGTCCCGGCCGGGGGCGATGTGGGCCTGAACCCAGTGGCGTACTCCCTGTTTCTCGCCCCAGAAGAGTTCGACGGAATCCTTCTGCCAGAGCGCCTTCGGGTTTTTGCTCTCGGTCGCGACATCGTCCCGGACGGTCACCAGCGCGACGATTCCTTTCTCGTTCCACCCCAGGCGTAGCGACGCCGTAAAGTTCGCCGCCGTTCGCCATCCTTCGGTGACCGGAGCCAGGGCGTCGACCATCAGTCCGTCGCCCTTCCAGTCGTCCGCCTTTCCGTCGATCGCGATATCGGCCAGGCGCGGAACATCGAACACCGGCGTCTGCGCCTGAGCCACGGAGGCGCAGAGCCACAATGCGCCGATTCCCAGCCATCGACGCAGGCGATCAGAGGTAGTCATGCTTTCCATCCTTTCAATTCGGCAGAGCCGCCGGCGGATTCCCCCTTCCGACCGAGCAGTCGTACAGGGTCATCCATTCCATGCCGTAACCGGCGCGGTAACGCATCCAGTATTCGGGCGGGACGGGGCCGCAGTGATCCCGTGCCCATTCGGCGAGCGGCGACAGATAGGTGTTCCCCGGCAGACCGTCCGTCGGTGTCAGGAGAAGAAATCGCACTTCGCCACGATTCACGTATCCCGCCAGGGTCTCCGGCGTCAAAATCGGGTCGCCTCCCAGAAACCCGCCCATCGCCATCACCGGCAGTCCGGTTTCGATGATGATCGGCGAGGCATTGTAGACGCTCCCGGTCGCAACGACGAACCGCTCTCCGCGCCGGTTATCCGCCAGGAACCGGACGACCCCCTCCGTAAACTCGGGCGGCATCGTCGGCGGCGGGTATTGCCATGCGCCCGCCGCCACCTCCGGCCCCGTCGACGGCGTCAATCCGTTCCCCGGCACCGCCGCCGCAGTCCAGGACCAGTACAGCGGACAGAACGACAGAAACAGCAGGCAGAGCGCAAGAAACGCCGTCCGACCGCGTTTCCAAAGGGTCCCCGCCCCGAAAAACAGGCCGCCGACCGGACCGACCAGGAGGACCGGGTAGGCCATCGCATAGTCCCGGAGCAGGAACGCCTGAAACAGGGCCGTCATTCCGAGGACGGTCGGCAGGGCGGACCGATCCGAATCGCGCGCTTCCCACGCCAGACCGAGAGCGATACCGGCGAGAGCGGCGACCGACGGCGCGATCACCGTCAGGTAGTACGGATGCACGGTGCCTCCGGCCACGCTGAATACGGCCGCAAAGGCGAGAAACCAGCCCCCCCACACTCCTATCGCCGCCTGTCGTTCCCTGCTAAACGGCTGGGTCCGTCGAAGCAGCAGGATCGGCAGGAACGCCGCGCCGCCGAGGAACCACAGGATTTGCGGACCGAGCGCACGGGAAAACAGACGGAACGGGCCGGGCGGGCCGGCCCAGAAACCGGGAGTCGCCCCCAGTTCGGCCAGCGCCCCTCCCTCGCGAAGCAACGCCGTCCCCAGTTGTTCCTTTCCTCCGGTCAGACGTTCCCAGCCGTTATATAAAAAGATCAGGTCGAACGCCGAGTTATTCCGACTGCCACCGACGTACGGTCGGCGGTCGGCGGGAACCGCGTCGATCAGGCACGGCCAGACGACCACGAGCGCCACCAGGAGGATGCTCGCGCCCGCCAGCCGACGCCATCGTACCGGGAGCGGGACGTTCGCCCATGCCGAATAGGCCGCCGCGAAGATCGGCGCGGGAACCAGGGCCTCCCACATCTTGGTCAAAAAACCGAGGCCGAGGCATCCCGCGCAAAGGAACAGGGGAAGCGTTTCACCGGTTCGGATCGCCCGGAGCAGCGTCCCCGCCGCCACGATCAGAATCAGTGTCAGCAGGCTATCGGGAAGGTTGATCCGGTCGGTCGCGACCGTCAGCGGACTGATCGCCAGAAAAAACGCGGCGCAGAGTCCGGCCGGCGTCCCGAAATCCTGTCGGACCGATCGATACAGGAGAGCGACCGCGAGCAGTCCGGCCACCGCTTGCGGCAGAAGCAGCGCCCAGCCCCGGTAGCCGAACGCCAGACCGGACAGCGTCTGTATCCAGAGCGCCAGCGGCGGCTTGTCCACGGACAGAAAACCCCCCGGATCGTAGGAGGCGAAGAGAAAACGGGTCAGGTCGCCGCGCATGCTACGAACGGCGGCCGCGTAGTACGGGTTTCCGAACCCGTTTTGCATCAGGTTCCAAAACCGGAGGAACGCCGCGAGCAGGAGAATGCCCGTCAGCAGACTGCGTCGCCCGAAGGCGGAGGAAAACACCGGCAGTATTCCGCGTTACCCTCGCCGATTCCTTGTCGGATTACGGGGCGGGCGGGGTCAGCGTCATCAGGGTTACCTCCGGAGGGCAGTTGATTCGGACCATCGGCGGCAGCAGACCGACGCCCCGGGTCACATACAGCGGCATCCCGTCGACCTCGAACCTCCCGGACGGATACCGCCGCCCGCCCAGCGGCAGAATCGGGGGACGCAGTCCGGGAATCACCACCTGGCCGCCATGCGTGTGTCCGGACAGTTGCAGGCTTCCGCCGCAGGCCGCCGCGTCACGGGCGCGGTCCGGTTCGTGCCAGAGGACGATTCGGGCGGACTCCGTCGGCAGCCCGGAAAGGAGTTCCGCCGGATTCACCGGACGGGACAGCGCGGAGCGCAACCCGACCAGATAGAGGCTCTCGTTCCCGCGCCGCACTTCGGCCACTTCATGACAGAGGGTTCGGATCCCCACCGCTTCCCAGGGTTCGGAGATCGGGTCGTCCGGCGGCACGGGGAAATCGTGATTGCCGAAGATCGCATAAATGCCGAGGGGAGCGGCGAGCGATCGAAGGGCCGTGGCGCAGGCGCGCATATGCTGCAGCTTGTCGGGCTCCTGATCGCTGATATAGTCCCCCAGGAGCAGGATCAAATCCGGTCGCTCCCGCCCGACCAGTTCGACGGCGGGTTCGAGATGGCGCGCGGGAAAGGCGGGCTGCACATGCAGATCGGACAGGAGCGCCACCCGGATTCCGGCGAAGGCGGGCGGCAGTCCGCGCACCGGGATCGTGATCCGCTCGATCACCGGATGAAACGGGGCGTAGAGCGCGCCGTAGCCGAGGACGCCGCTCCCTGCCGTCGCCATCCCCCAGTTTCGCAGCAGACGGCGACGGGAGACGGATCGTGGCGCTTTCGCCCCCTCGCTATCGGTGTCGGGAACTCCGCTCATAAAGGCTTTCCGGTCCGTGCCCGAACGGAAACCGCTTTCCGGTTGCCGGTTTCGACGGACTTCGGTATACTGAATCCGGGTCCGGCATCCCGCCGGACAACCGATGATTCCGTCCTCATCCTATCACTTCCCGTCCTTTCTCAGGGAATATTCCCGATTTTCCCATGATTTCGTTCCCCGGGAAACCCGCCGAAGGAGAAAGGATGGGATAAGATGTACTTAATACAGGTTAATTTTCGACGCGGCTCCGGTCGTTCGAAACGCGAATGAAAGACCCTACTCATGGCATCAAGCGATGATCTGACGATCCGATCGATTCCGTCGGAGACAGCGGACTCAGCCGACGGACTCAGCCGACGCGATCTGCTGCGGCGCGGGGCGGTCCTGACCCTCGGCGCGATGTTTACCGGCAATGAAAACCTCCATGCCGAGGAACTGACTCCGGAAACGCCCGTCGCGCAGACCGCCAAACCGCCGGTCAACGTGGCGGTGATCGGCTGCGGCGACCAGGGACGCACCCTTCTGACCTCGCTTTCCTACGTCGAAGGCGCGACCGTCTCCTATGTCTGCGACAGTTACGCGGCGACGCATAAGCGTGCCCTCGAGATCCATCCGAAGGCGACCGCCGTCGAGGACTACCGGAAAGTGCTCGCCGATAACGCCGTTCGGGGCGTTTTCATCGCGACACCGAGCCACCTGCATAAACAGATCGTTCTCGACGCGCTGGCGGCGGGAAAACATGTCTACTGTGAAGCGCCGCTCGCCCATACCGTCGAGGAGGCGCGCGACATCGCCCGGGCGGGAATGGCCGCCGCGCCCAAAACCATCTTCCATTCCGGACTTCAGTACCGGACCAACCCGCAGCACCATCATGTCCTGAAGTTCATCGATGTCGGCGCGCTGTCCAAAGTCGCCCAGGCCAAGGCGGTCTGGCACAAGAAGACCTCCTGGCGGCGCAAAGCGCCGACCGATGACCGACAGACCGCGCTGAACTGGCGACTGAACAAGGCGACCTCGCCCGGTCTTCTCGGCGAAATCGGCATCCACCAGATCGATACCGCGACCTGGTTCCTGAAATCGCTCCCGAAATCCGTCGCCGGGTTCGGCGGTGTCGTCGCCTGGAAGGACGGACGGGAGGTCCCCGACACCGTCCAGTGCCTGTTCGAATACCCGAACGGCGTCCATCTGTCCTACGACGCCACCCTCGCCAACTCCTTCGACGGCACCTACGAACTGTTCCAGGGGACCGACGCCGCCGTTCTGCTGCGCGGTATGCGCGCCTGGATGTTCAAGGAAGCCGATGCCCCGGCGCTCGGCTGGGAAGTCTATGCCTACAAGGAAAAGATCGGCGATGACACCGGGATCGCCCTGGTCGCGGACGCGACCAAACTCCTCGCTGCCGGGAAGGAGCCCGCGAAAAACCGGGACACCGACCCGAAGCGTAACCCGATCTACTTCGCCTGCGAAGCGTTCCTGAACGAAATACGGGAAGGGAAAGCGTCGGAAAGCGGGCCGAAGGAAGGATTTATCGCCACGGTCGTCGCTCTCAAGGCGAACGAAGCCGTCCTGACCGGTTCGAAGATCAACTTCACGCCGGACCTGTTCGACATCTGAACTCACAACCTCATCTCATTCCTAAGGAGCAAGCGCCATGAACCAGGAAGTGCGCGAAACAACGACGACAGGCGACGCGGCCACCCCGACCGGTGGCTCGCGCCGCGATTTTCTCCGGACGGCGGGCGTTGCGGCGGCCGGCGCGATCGCCGGCGGTCTCATGGCCGATAAGGAAGCGCACGCCGAACCCGCGCCGGAACCGCGTTCGAACGTCATGACCGTCTCCGGCGTGCCCGTGCCGCGCGCCGACGGCAAAAAACTGATCGGTGGCACCTTCCCCAAAGGCCCGGTCATGGCCACCGGACGCGTCATCGGCGCGAACGACCGCATCATCGTCGGGTTCGTCGGCGTCGGCGGCATGGGGGGCGGACATGTCGGCCACTTCATCCGTGAGGCGGCCGACCGCAACACCCAGATCGGCGGTATCTGCGACGTCTATCAGCCCTCCCGCGAGTACAACGCGGCCGTTGTGAAGGAAAAAGGCGTCGCCTCGGCCTCGTTCGTCGCCGATAAGGACTACCGAAAACTCCTGGAAAACAAGGACATCGACGCCATCGTCATCGCGACGCCCGAACACTGGCACTGCCAGATCGCCTGCCACGCGATGGAAGCCGGTAAGCATGTCTACATTCAGAAGCCGATGGCACGGTATCTGGATGAGGCGTTCCAGACGTATGACATCGCCAAACGCACCAAGCGGGTCGTCCAGGTCGGGTCGCAGGGCTGTTCCAACATGATCTACCACGCCGCAGGCAAAGCCGTCCGCGACGGCAAGATCGGCCCCCTCGTGATGGGACAGGGTTCCTATACCCGTAACAATCCGAAGGGCGAATGGAACTACGGCATTCCGGGCGAACTGAACAAGGATACGCTCGACTGGGCGCTCTGGCAGGGATCGTCCGGTCCTCATGCCTGGGTGGACAGTCCCGGAGGCGCAGGCGATGGCGACCAGATCATGCGCCGCGACCCGGCCGCCCTCAAGAGCCGCTACCGGAAGTACTGGGACTACTCCGCCGGTATCCTTGGCGACCTGATGCCGCACAAACTGCATCCGTTCCTGATCGCCTCCGGCAACCCGGAATTCCCGACCCGCGTCTCCTGCGTCGGCACCCGGATTCAGGAGGACCGTGATGTGGACACCACCGTCCAGGTCATCGCCGAGTTCCCCTCCCGGTGGACGATGCTTTTCGTCGGTTCCACCGTCAATGAGCAGGGACTGCAGGACATGTTCCGCGGACAGAAAGGCACCATCTACTTCGGCAACGGCGTGAAAATCAACCCCGAACGTCCGTTCGCCGAAGAGGTCGAGGAGCAGACCATCATGGTCGACGGCGCGACCTATGAATCTCATGAGGAACATGAGAAAAACTGGCTCGCCGCGATTCGCGCCAACGATCCGTCGAAAGCCAACTGCAACATCGACCTGGCCGTCAAGGTGCAGACCATCATCTCGCTCGCGGAGATGTCCGCCCGCTGGAACAAGACCATGGTCTTCGACGAAAAGACCCGTAAGGTCACGTCGGGCTAAGCCCCCCATTACCCCCTCCTTCCACGCCGCCGGGAGGAGGGGGATCGGGCATGGAGCCGTCAGGAGCGGCCCGGGAGCGTTCATTATGGCATCGTCGCCGGAAATCACCTGCCAGGTCGTACGGCAGGGAGATACCTATGCGGGCAAACAGGGCTTCGAGTATTTCGCCGGCATCAGCGCGGAACGGGTCGGCTCGACCGGCATCTGCATGCATCTGCTCGAAATCCCACCGGGCGGACGAGCGAAAGCCCATCTGCACCGGAACCACGAAACGGCGATCTACGTCCTGTCCGGCGTCTCGGAAATGTACTACGGGCCGGAACTCGAGAACCACATGGTCGTCGCCGCCGGGGAGTTCTGCTACATTCCCGCCGGCATGCCTCATCTTCCGCTGAACCGGTCGGACGCGCCCTGCACCGCCCTTATCGCCCGCACCGATCCGAACGAACAGGAGAGCGTCGTCCTGCTTCCTCACCTCGAAAACCGGGTTCCGCATTAGGAACGGTTCCGACCTCCGCCGTCGGCACGCTTCGATACGTTTCCGTCCGTTCGTTTGTCAAGTTCCCCCGAAAATATCGTTCCGTGTGGCAGGAATTCCCGGTAAGATGATTCCGGCTTCCGCCCGTATCGCCGGACCGAATCCCCTGAACCGTGGACACGTCCGGGGAACGTCCGCCGGAACCGTGGCGTACCTACAGGTGAACGCCCAGTGGTGCGGCTCGGCTGCGCTTGCCCCCGGTGATCGGGAAGCACCGTTCGGGGTCGCCCTGCTCTGACAGACCATATGAACCGACGAAAATTTATCGGACCGTCAGCCCTGTTGCTGTCGTTCCTGTTCTTATTCCTCTTTCTGTCCGCGCTCCGGATCGCCCTGAGCAGCAAGGAGGCGAATCAGGCCATCCTGATGCAAACACGCGAAATGCAACGCCAGTTCGTGGCCGAACGTGTTCGGATTGCGATCGAAGCGTTCAAACGCGGGGAACAGGGAACCGCCGAGAAAGCGATCTCCGATGCCGTACGTATCCAGGGAGGGACCAGCAACGCGGTCGTCACGGTCGCGGAGGAGTTGCTGCGGCAGGATCGACCGGATTACGCCGCGATTATGCTCTGTGACGAAGAGGGACGGATCAATGCCTGTCAAAATCCCGAACTGAACTGGAACCCGTTGCTCTGGGCGACACTGGCCAAAGCGCGCGCTCGGGTCGGCAACAAAGAGGAAGCCGATCAGGCCGACCGTGAGGCCCGGCAACGCGCCGGGGCGATTCTGACCGAAATGGGCAATACGCCGCCGGTTCATGGCGACCGTCCCACACCGCTCCAGGAGAATGCGGTTCAGCGGTTTATCTCGGCCGGTCTGTACTACGCCGAGGTGCGGAAAGACGCGGAACAGGCCCTGCGCGCCCTGAGGAAGGCGCATGAGATCTGGCCCGACAATATTGTGACGGAAAATGCGTACGGCTACACTCTGGTCGACTTCGCACGCACACCGGAAGAGGTGGAGGTCGGTCTGCAGTTGACCCTGCGCGCCGCTCAGGCCGCTCCGCTGAGCGGGGAAGTTCTGGATTCGTACGGCTGGGCGCTGTTTCGCAAGAACGATCTGGTCGGCGCGCAACGGATTCTTCGACAGGCGGTCGATCTGGAACCGAACATCGCCGAAATCCATTATCATCTCGCCCGTGTCTATGCGGCGACCTCCCGATGGCGTGAAGCGGAGATCGAGTACCGCCGGGCGATCGAACTGCGTCCCGACTTCCCGGAGGCGAAAGCGTCCCACCGGGAAGCCACCGCCCATCTGAAGACGATGCCTTCTCCGACGCCCCCGGTCACTCCCGCCGCCGTTCCCGTTGCCACCCCTTCCCGGGTGCCGTAAACCGGGATGGGTCGACGTATGCGTGGTTCCGCAGGGCAGGGATTGGACGGACTCGGCGTTCGCCGGGTCACCGACGATCGTGAGGAGAATGCGATCGCGATTATCGAGGACGCGCCGGTCTTCACGGATTCGGGCCTGCGCCTTCGATACAGCCCCCACGACTGGCGAACCCTCTGGGGGGCGTCCGCTCTCGGTCAGGTGGGAATCGTCCACTTCCTGCTTCGGCGGGGCGAAGCGGTCGACCGGCCGGACTCCGACGGACGAACGCCGCTCAGTTACGCCGTCGAATTCGGTCAAACCGCGGTCGTCTCCCTGCTGCTGGAAAAGGGCGCCTCGCCGAATCGGGCCGACCGGAGCGGATGGACGCCGCTCTTCTTTGTGGCGGAGCCGCACGCCGAATCCCGGATTGCGGCGTTGATCCATGCCGGCGCGGATCTCAATCACCGGGATACGTACGGCTTTTCCGTTCTCCTGTACCTGCGCCTTGCGGGGAGGAGACGTCTGGCCGGGTGGCTGGAACGCCACGGGGCCGACTGGGGCTTTCCCGAAGCGGCCATCGTCGGGCGGGCCGATTTGGCGGCCGCCCTTCCGTTCTTCGGCGATCTCGACCGACCGCTTCCGAACGGTGAGACCTTTCTGACCCGCGCCGCGCGTCAGGGCGACTTCACGCTCGCGGCGTTATTGCTGGAAAGGGGCGCCGATCCGAACCGAACGGATCGAACCGGTCAGACGCCGCTGGACGCGGCGGAAAATCGGGGGCGTTTGCTGCGTTTGCTGCTCGACGCCGGAGCCGATCCGCTCCTTTCCCGGTACCCGGACCTCGCCGCATTACGATGCCGAGCCGGGATCGAGACCGACTGAGACTGCGCCGGAACCACTCAACACCCGTGTCCGGGTCCGATCGGGTCCGAATCGCCGGATTCGCCCCCTCCTCCCAATAAATAATAGAGTATTTATTCAGAAAACCCTTGCGATTTTGGAGTAAATGCTCTATTATATTTTCGAGCGATTACTCTAAACGCTATGAGAAAACGGATGAACAAAACCAGAGAACGCATTCAGGATGTCGCCCTCGCTCTGTTCAATGCGTCCGGGACGTACTCGGTGACGACGAACCATATCGCGGACGCCGCACAGCTTTCGATCGGGAATCTCTACTACCACTTTAAAAACAAAGAAGAGATCGTTCGCGCGCTGTACGAGCGACTGACGCAGGATTCGGCAGCGGCGTTCGTCCTACCGACGGACCGCCCGCCGACCATCGAGGACCTGGAAGGTCTGATCGCGGCCAACTTCACTATCCTCTGGAAATACCGCTTCTTTTATCGGGAGATCATGGGCCTGACGATGCGTGACCCGCTACTCGCCGGGCAGTATCGCGCGGTACGGGAGGGTGGGTATCGAAACTTCGGCGCCCTGTTCGCCCAATTTCATCAAAGCGAGGTCTTCCGGGCGGCGACAGCCGATGAGATTACACAACTCGCCGAGGTGTGCTGGATTCTGAGCGAGTTTTACATTGCCTATGTGGAACTCGGTGGCGAAGAACCGACGGAATCCCATCGCTTTCACGGGATCACACTTTTTCGACAACTGCTACGCCCCTATCTCGCTGCGGCGGGACCGGGGCAG
>JANRLW010000064.1:0-173213 GCA_033762295.1 Capsulimonadales bacterium | reverse complement strand
GGTCAAGAGTGCCAGAATGATGCCTGGCAGGAATCGTTTTGTTTGCATGGATGTTTGCCTTTCTAGATCAAGTTTGCGAAGTTAGGAGCGACGACGGCGCAAAGCAAGCGCAAAGCCCGGAATAGCGAGGCTGCTCAACAGGGCAAGTGTTCCCGGTTCCGGCGCGGCAGAGGCAGAAGACCCGATGAACCGAACCTCATCAACGAATAGCCAGGTCAAACCCGGGCCACCCGTAGGATCAGGATACGTCATAGAAACTATCAAGTCTGAGCCGAAGAATGGCGTCGATAGTGGAAACGAGACGGTGCCCAGGGTTTGATCCGCCAACTCATTCCCTGTCAGGTTAAATATCTCGCCGTTAATGGTAACGCTACTTGGAAGAGCGATTCCGGCGTTTTTCGTCACGCTGAGACCGATATCGACCGACGATACCGTCGTTCCCGGCAAGAATGAAAATGTCATAACTGGAGCAGCAACGAATCGGCTATCCCAACCCACCCATGAGTATGTATCGGTCGGGAATATGCCGGTGGCACGAAGTCCATCCGTGAGCTGAGTGCCCGTATCATCAGGATAGAGACTGTTGACGGGAGGTGTGGTTAGATACGAGCGTGGGGTGACATATTGCGCGTGAGCGGTTACAGGAAGCAGCGCAAGAACGGCAAGAACGCCCCCCCCCAGCGGCGCGGGCTATAGTCGATACCGAGAATGTCTTCACAAATTTATCCTCCTATTTTAGTCGTCCTAATTGTGGTCGTCCGAACGAGCGAAGAAACGATTGTCGACACCGTCCCAGAACGCCACCGAGCAGTCCCAACCCGACCAAGGCCAGTGTGCCCGGTTCGGGGGCGGTAGCGCTGACGTGTCCGATGATAGGTCCAAAGAATCCGGGAGTGCGACCAGTATCCGGTGCTAGGGTTTCCAGTTCCAGAGTCGTGATAATGCCGCTGAAGCCGGACTGTACCGCCGTTCCGTAAACCAGTTCCGGAATCGTTGCTATGCCGTTCGCTGGCGCGACGAAATCGTCCATATCCCCGCCGAGATAGTGTGCGGCAAGCGTATAATCGCCGGGGGTCAGTAGCAGGCTGGGAATCTCGTTCACACGCCAGAGATCGGTCCCGTTATCCAGGGTTAAGGTCGAAGTGGGACCAACCGTAGTTGTGGCAATCAATGTGGTTCCCTGCCAAAGCCCGACCTCATGGCTGTTTACCAGTCCATCGGCGTCGACGTCCCAGACGCCCATCCGATTGATAATGAAGCCCGGTTCAACCACCGAAAATGTCCATCCAAAGTTCCCTTCGGCAAAACCGGAACCGAAACGAGTTCCGGTGAAGGTGAGTGCAGGACCGTAGTCTGTGCGTTGTGCGATTGCTGTGGTTGAACCACTGACTAAAATAGCAATAGTTGCGAATACGAACAGAAAGGCCCTCACCCACCCCGTTGCATAGCGATACATTGAGCTATCCTCCAAATTTTCTGCGTGCCCCAACGGTTGCGCACCAATCGGGCGACACACAACATGCATTCCGTTTCGTCCTTCTTCTAAGAACTCGTTTTGAACGCCCAAATAGTGACAGGTCACCAAGTTTTTTTACCGTGGTGGATTCCCCCATTTCGCCGATTCGGAGCGGATAGGCAGAGATACCTTGAAGTGTATGGAAATCGAGTAAGGGGAAATATCGGATGAAAAAGGGGCGATTTTCCGAGGATATGCTAAGAAAATTAGAGCGTATGCACGAAGAATATAGTCCGGTATTACTGTGGTTCTGTAGCCATCGAATGCGTCTACCACACCCGGTAAAAGAGAACGCTCAGGATGTTGTTCAGGACGTGTTTGCGGATCTTGCGGAGGAAACGTTAGTGCGAGGTGAACCGCTTCCCGAACAACCGATGCCGTACCTGTTGCGTATGCTCCGTAACAAGGTGATGGACAGGTGGCGGAAACACTATCGTCTGCTTCACGCCGTTGAAGGCAACAGCCGGGCGGAGTACCCGCTCCATAGGCCCTGTTCCTTTGCGACGCTGGTCGAGCAGTGCGCCCTTGACGAGGCAATGGCATCTCTGCCACAACAGGCATGCCACCTGTTGATGCTACGGTATGAACAACACTTCACGTTTGATGAGATTTCCCACAAGACCGGGGTTCCCAGTGCCACCCTACGTAAACGTTGTAGACGAGCCCTCAACCAACTACGGTGTCTCTTGACGGAGACAACAATACCTATTAACAAATAAAAAACTAGCAGATATTCTGTTCATGCTTAACCGGGACGAATCCACCTTGCGAAACCAGGAAGGATCGTAAACGCTTACCATGACCACTTTGCGTCTTCCCCCACCGACCGGTTACCGGAAAGTCCTGATCGAAGGAATCCTGACCCTTTCTGACGACCTGAACATCCTCTTGAACACTTCGGGCCGCTGGATAGCGGAGGTTTCCCGAAGGAGAGGCAGACAGGAGCGGTCGCTGCGCCCGATTCTTGAGCGAGGACGCTTCTGTGCCATCCTTCTCCTGGCTCTTTTGCCGTTCGTCCTCTATCAGGCGATCCTGGCGGGCAGCGAGGCGTTCGTAACGCGTGCGGTAATATTTGGAGCGGGTTAACTCATTGCGCATCTCGAAACCGCGTTCCGGATCGACGCTTACGGGGTGAGTGGACCCCCAATGACGCCGATGATAAGGAAACGATGATGAAAGCAACACCCCCGATTGTCGACCGCGAGACCTGGATGGCGCGGATTTCCGAGTTACGTGTTCGGGAGAAGGCACATACCCGTGAGGGCGATGCCATCGCTGCCGCACGCCGCCGGCTCCCGATGGTCGAGGTAGACCCGACCACGCCGCTTGTCGGAGGTACCGGAACGATTTCGCTCCTGGAAACGTTCGAGGGCCGATCCCAGCTCTTCGTTTCCTACCACATGTGGCATACGGGCCTCCCTGCTGCCAGACAGTGCGAAGGTTGCACGTTCAACACCGGCCAGGTACTGGAGTTGTCCTACCTGCATTCGCGCGATGTCACGTTCGCCGTCTTCTGCGAAGGCCCGTACGACGAGAGCAACCGCTACCGCGAGTTCATGGGATGGGAAATGCCGTGGTACGGTGTGCCGGACACTTCCGAAGAGCGGCTGATCGCCGGGCGTCATTTCGGGATGAAGGTATGTTACTTGCGCGACGGCGACCGCGTGTTTGAGACGTACTGGACCACCGGTCGCGGTTGCGAACCGATGAGCGGCACCTATGGGATGCTCGACATGACCGCCTACGGACGACAGGAGTGGTGGGAGGACTCGCCCGAGGGCTGGCCGCAACCCTTCGGCCCCAACGGTTGTGCGTTCCGGCTGCTGGCGGACGGAAGCGCGCCGCCGTCCGGGAAGGAGGGTCGTCCGACGCCGCAGTGGGCCCGACTCGCCGCCGGTCGCAACGACGACCTTGGCAGCACCGCCGCGAGCCGTGAGCATCACTGCCACGGAAACGAATGAATGGCTGTCGTACACTCTCAAACGATATCGACGGGCAGGGGCGCGGCATCGGGCGGAACGAACGAAGCGCGCGCCGCCTCCGAAAACAGGACGTCACGAGTGTAATGGCGGTAAAGCGGTTCCATTCCCTGCCGAACCAGGTCCGCATGGGCAAGGCGGAACTCCTCCCATGACCCCGCTCCCTGCCCGGCTCGCAAACGCTCGACGATCAACGCGAGAAAGGCGACGGTGATGGTCTCATGGTAACCGGTGCGGTTTCCGTGAGACTCATTATGGAATCGAATACGTTCTCGAACCTGGGCAAGGAGCGATCGGGAATCGGCATGGTCACGCGCGTACAGATAGGCCATGCGTACATGGGCCTCATGGGTCCAGAGAACGCCGGGGAGCGTTCCCGACTCGAAGGCGGCGAGAAATTCGGTATCGTTCATACCTGATTATCGCCGTCCGAGCATGGTATGTAAAGATACCGAACCAATCAGAGCCGGAAACCGACCTGGACCATTCCTCCGCCGGTATCAAAGCCTCGCTCCTTCTCGAGGAACGTCCAGTTCAGTTCGAGAAACGCGCCACCGGGCGTGTCGACGCCCAGGAACGCCTTTCCGCCGGCCTTGAACCGGGTGTCCGTTCCGCTGTTCGGAACGGCGAACCGAACGCGGTACGCGCCACCACCCAATCCGAAGTAGCCGCGGCTGTCGGCATCGCCAGGACCGGTGTAGACCCGAAAGGCCAGGCCCGCCCCGACATTGGTCAGGCGGCTTCCTCCCTCCGCCCGGTCGGTCGCGTCGGCGTACAGTTCCGTCACGAAGGACTGCTTTCGCAGGCGCGCCCGGAACAGATCGAGCGAGAAACCGCCGGCCAGGTGGGTGTGACTGGTTGCCCCGCGGACATCCTCACGATAGGGCACGAACGCTCCGACGCGCAGGCGCAAGTTGCCGGTTCGGTAGCGCACGTTTTCATCGTTGAACGTGAAACGGCGGCGGGTGACCGTTTTCGTGGTGGTGGTTGTCGTTTCGGTGACCGTCTCCTGAGCGAAGACGACGGCGGGAAGAACGGAAAAAGTGACAAAGAGACCGACCGGAAGCGCTGTCAGGAACCGACGAAGAAACCGGGAGAGGGCGAACAGGAACATGGGATATTCTCCTTGGTGCGACCGGGGATTGCCTTGTAGCTATCGTACCTTTGAGAAGTTTCGTCGAATGGGTTCCAGGTTCGCCGATTTTCACGGTAATTTTACTGTTTTTTGCTGATTTATTTATACCGGACACGGCGGAGCGATCGTTGCGGGCGCGTGACGCGCGATCACATTTCAAAGAGGCTCATCTGCTGTTTGGCGGCCTCTTTCGCCTTTCGTCTCGCTCCGGTCAACGGTTTCGGGAACAGCGTTTCAAAACCGGCTCGAATCGTCTCATGTCCTTCGATGGCCGGCCTCAGACGTTCGGCGAACTTATAAAGTTTCGTCTGGTAATATTCGATATCCTCATCGTCGGCGTAGTCCGACGCCAGGGCGAGCGACTTGTCCTCGCGCTGATAGAGGATCGCGTAATCGCCGACGGACAGTCCCCTCATCGCCTCGGCGTTTCGCTTCTTGGCATCGCTTTTGAATGTGTTCTCGGTGACGCGTTCGCGCCGCGCGATCTCCTCGATACCGAGTTCCCGCCGTTCGAGTTTCGCTTGCAGGTCGGCATACAGACCGGATAGACCGTTCACATCCCCTTCCAGCAGGCAATCGACGGCCTGGGTCAGAAAGCGACGCCCGAACCGCTCGTCGGCGCGGGAGCGAAGCGACGAACCTTTGAACGTCTTTTTGCCATCGTAGGAGACGAGAACGTAGTTCTTCGCCTTGAGCGAGAGCATGTAATCGTAACGACCGTCGAACGCCAGACGGATGCCGTCCTCCAGGGTCTTTCCGACCGTCTCCACGAACGCGATCTCCTGCTCCGGTCCGTGCACTGCGTCGGGCGGGACGAAGTAGACGCCATCGGTGTCGATCTCGATGACCTTTGCCGACCGTTCCTGCAGGTCGGCGGCGATCCGCTTGACGATATCCTGACCGATCTCGGTCACCTTCGCGGCGGCGGCATAATCGTTGAAATAGAACGGCGCGCCGAGGTACCCGTAAAAGGAGTTGATGAGCAGTTTATACGAGCCCTGCAATCCGTCCCAGTAGGCGGCCCGGCGGGCATCGTTCCCTTCCGCAGCCTGTTGCGCCCGCTTCTTGGCCGAGATGCGCCGTCGTTTCAGTTCGTCGAGCATCGGGAGAAACAGATCGAGCGTGTCCGAGGCCGACGTAATCCGGTGCAGTAGCATGATCGACGGGTACAGCGATTCGACGTCCGCCTTGACGATTCGCCGGAAGACCCCTGCATGGAGCATCTCGGTATATCCGCCGGCATAGGGGACGGGCGCCTGCTGTCGGGCGACCGCGCATCCGCGATGCAGATAGGCGCGCACGAAGATCGAGTTGATTTTCTCGCCGCTGCCGGTGACGGCCACGCTCTGATAGGTATCGGGGACCATCTGCGTCTGGTAGAACTCCGTCGGGCAAACGATCTCGGCGAGACGGCGCGTCTCGCGAACGTCGGCGGTGGCGTAGGCGCGGACGTTCTCCGGGTCGTCACGGTACAGGTCCAGAATCTGCGCCCGGTCGAGGTAGACGCGGTTCGGTTCGGCGATATGGTAGTGTTGAGCGCACTCCTTCAGGCCGTAGGAGGAGATTTCCCCCCGCGCCAGATCGAACCGTTGTGTCTGAAACAGGGTATCGACGATGTGACGGCCCCAGATATAGTGCGGCAGGAACGGACGGGAGTTCGCGCCGATCGCGCAGTTGCGTTCCGAGCCGACCTGCACCTCCGGGCGTTCAGCGGTGCGCTCGTCCTCCCGCCCCCAGAGCAGGGTCACGCCAAGGGCTTTCGCCCGCGCCCGAATCCAGGGCAGGTCGAACGCGTAGATATTGTGTCCCTCGAGGATATCCGGGTCCCACTTCTGCACCAGTCGGGTCAGTTCGACGAGAATCTCGCGCTCATCGCCGGTTAGAACCGCCTCGTTGCCCCGGTTGTCCGAAGCGACAATCAGAAAGATGCAGGCTTCCGGGTTCTGCGGTGAGAGGGTGGTCGTCTCGATATCGATCTGCATCCGGCAGATATCAGGGAACGCCATGCCTTTGAACAGGGTCTGCCCGGTCGAGATCAGGTATTGCTTGACGGCGGACCCGTAATTCAGATAGTCCCGCTGTTCGGTGGAGAGGATACGCCGGCCGTTCTGATAGGCTTTCCAGGAGGCGAACGTAATGAGGAACGGGTATCCGTTGCCATCGAGTTGCCGGACCTCGGCTTCGGGGAGGACGCGTTCCTCGCGCAGGGCGATCCAGGGTCGGAATTCGACGACCTGCTGCTTCGTCGTGCCGTTTTTCTGCCGGAGAAACAGGACGGCGGTTTCGCCGGGGTCGGTATCGGTCTCGACGGCGACGATGCGTTGCGTGGCGTCCTGACCGAAAAGCGCCTGTTCCATCCGGTCTTTGGCGGAGGGAACGGTCTCGTCGGCGGGTTCGGAAGGAGCGGGGCGGCGCATCGCCCGATTATACCACCGTCCCCGTCCCCTGTCAGGTAGGCGGACGGTCGAAACGCCCGGACCGCCCTCGGGAGGAAACATCGGAGACCTCCGTCGGTTTCCGTGATCAGGCCACGGAAAATTCTCCCATCTCTCGGAGCGCAGGCGGGTAAAAGGCAAGCACGATCCGGTCCTTGGGAATACCCGCCGCGACCGGATCGGTGGCGATTCCGCGTTCCGTCGCGTCGAATTCGATGCGGATCTTTCCGTTGGCAATCTGCAAATGGGCGAGTGTTCGTGAAATTTGCAGGTTATTCCGCTCACTGATTTCCTGCAACAGGTACCGATCCTGGTCACGATCCATAACGGCAACGATACTGAAGTGGCTCAGCGTTCCGCCCTGATATCCACTCGCACCATGCGGAATTCGACCGTCAGGGTGAGCGGTTGATGCGTTATCGTCCAGCCGTCTTTGATCAGTGCGTTAACGACGGATTGGTGGTAACGGTCGAGGGCGGACATCCGGTCTTTGACCGTCCCCGTCCCCTGTCAGGTAGGCGGACGGCAGGAACGTACACTTCCCTCTGCAACCATGTACAATTTATGGTACAATTTTATGTATGTGGGCCTCTACGGTACGATTTATGCTCTTTCCGATTTCAAACTGAATCGGATGGGAAGCGACCGCTTTGAGAACGGCGACAGAAATTCTTTACATCGGTTTCCTGCTTGGGCATGGCGGCGATGCGGTTCAGATGCTGGAATTGGCAACCGGCATGGCGCAGCGGGGACGAACGGTCCGACTGATTGTGCCCGAACTGGAGACGACCGTGGGCTTTGCGGAGGAGTGCCGCCGCCGGGGTCTGCCCGTAGTGCGCACGCCGTGGGTGCGATCCGATGCCCGGCACTCGAATCAGGATTTTGGGAATCTGGTCCGTCTGTTTATGCGGTATCGCGCCTCCATCCTTCATCTTCATACGGGTGATGTCTGCCTGCCGCGTTCGGTCCCGCAGGTAATGCGTCTGTTGTCGGTGCCGCGTAGTTTTGTCACCATTCATAGCCCGCGGGAAACTTTGGAGCCATCCCGCGCCCGCGCCTGGGCGAAGATGGCTCCCCGGGTTTTTCATCAGGTCATCTGCCCTTCCCATCATAGTCGAAGGATGCAGGTTTCTCTCGGTCTACCCGAAGAGACCGTGACCACCATCCACAACTGTATTGACGTGGAGCGATTCCGTCACGGCGATCCCGATATTCCTCGTGGCACCCTTGGTCTCGCTCCCGACACCCCACTCGTGGTCTTCACTTCACGACTGGATGAGCAAAAGCGACCGATGGATGCGCTGGAGGCCTTTCACCAGGTTGTCGCCGCAAATCCGAGCGCCCACTTGGCGTTCGTCGGACAGGGAAACCTGGAAAAGCCACTGCGAGCCGCGGTCGTCGCGAAAGGCCTTTCGGACCGGGTCCACTTCGCCGGTCTGCAAAAGAACATACCCGACTGGCTTGCCGCGGCGACCGCCTGGATTTTGCCCACGGAGGCGGAAAACTTCAGCCTTTCCGTCCTCGAAGCTCTGGCCGCCGGATGCCCGATCCTTTCAACTCTCTGCCGGGGCAATAACGAGGTTCTCCTTCCGGAACGGAATGCGCTGATCGCACCGATCGGCGACGTCGAGGCGTTTGCCCGGCAATTGAAGCGCCTTCTGGGCGACGCCGCCCTTCGAGATCGTCTGTCCGCCGAGGCCCGCCGTACGTCGAAAGGTTACTCGCTCGAACGAATGATCGATGCCTATATCCGTTGCTACTCCCTGAGCAACTCGTCGTACGACACATTGACGACGTCCGCCGCTCGAACGAGATTGGTCACGGATTGACGCCGGACGTCGTCCGCTTCCGTGCTTCTTACTGACGAAAATCAAGAGGTATGTAATGAAGGCCGTTATCCTGGCAGGTGGTTTTGGCACTCGTATTAGCGAGGAGAGCGCGGTTCGTCCGAAGCCCATGATCGAAATCGGGGGAAAGCCGATCCTCCGGCACATCATGGAAATCTACAGCGCACACGGTATCAACGACTTTGTGATCTGTTGCGGCTACAAGGGCTACATGATCAAGGAGTATTTTGCCAATTTCTTTCTCCATACTTCGGACTTTACGGTGGACATGACGCGACAGACGGTCGAGGTTCACACGCGGCAAACAGAACCGTGGCGGGTGACCGTCGTGGATACGGGCGAAAATACGATGACCGGCGGGCGTCTGCGGCGCGTCCGGAATTATCTTGACGACAAACCGTTTTGCATGACCTACGGCGACGGGGTCAGCGATGTAGACATTACGGCGCTGATCGCCTTTCACCGTGGAAAGGGCGTCCCTGCGACCCTCACCGCCGTGCATCCTCCGGGACGTTTCGGGGCGTTCTCCCTCTCCGCCGACCAGGAGCGAATCGAATCGTTCCGAGAAAAGCCCGACGGGGATGGTGCCTGGGTTAATGGCGGCTTCTTTGTTCTGACGCCGGAAGTCTTCCGGTATATCGAAGGCGATGATACGGTCTGGGAACGCGGACCGCTCGAACGTCTGGCGGAGGAAGGGAAATTGGCCGCTTACCGACATGAAGGTTTCTGGCAACCGATGGATACCCTGCGCGATAAGCATTACCTGGAGAGCCTCTGGTCTGCGGGAAATGCGCCCTGGAAGGTTCGGCAAAACGCCGTGGGAGGATCGGAGCCGACGATCGGCACGGAAGCGATCTTTCACGGAAAGCTACCGGACGTCCGCCTGATCGGAAAAGATGAAAAAGGTGCCCCGTGATCTACGACATTATTCTGGTCGGAGGAGGGATCGTCGGACTCTCCGCCGCGATGACCCTGGCGCAACGTTTCCCCGATGCCCGCCTGACGCTTCTGGAAAAGGAAGCGACTCCGGCCCGCCATCAGACGGGGCGTAACAGCGGAGTCATTCATTCGGGAATCTATTATAAGCCCGGTAGCCTGAAAGCGCAGTTCGCCCGAGAAGGCAGTCGCTCGATCGTTCGTTTCTGTGAGGAGCAGAATATTCCTCACGAAATCTGCGGCAAGTTGATTGTCGCGACATCCCCCGAGGAACTCCCGTTGCTGGAGAATCTGGCCCAGCGCGGGGTGGCGAACGGTATCCCGATCTGCCGGATCGGTCCGGAGCAGCTGAAGGAGATCGAACCGCATGTCAACGGACGGGCCGCTCTTCGCGTGCTGACCACCGGAATCACGGACTATCAGCAGGTCGCCATTGCCTACGCCCGTTTGTTTGAGCAAAACGGAGGCGAGATCCGCCTGGCGACCGAAGTACGTTCGATACGACCGGAACCACTCGGGGTGCGAACCGGGGTCCGGGTGGAGACAAACGGCGAGACCCTGATCGGGAGGTATCTGATCAACTGCGCCGGTCTGCAAAGTGACCGGATCGCCCGGATGACGGTCGGCGAAGAAAACGTTCCCGCACGGATCGTCCCCTTTCGGGGCGAGTACTATGACCTGAAACCGGAACGGCGATATCTGGTCAAGCACCTGATCTATCCGGTTCCCAACCCGAACTTTCCCTTTCTGGGCGTACATTTTACGCGGATGATCGGCGGGGATGTACATGCCGGGCCGAACGCCGTTCTCAGCATGAAACGCGAAGGTTACGAAAAAACGGATGCGGACTGGCGTGATTTGCGGGAGACGCTCACCTATTCGGGTTTCCAGCGGCTGGCCCTGAAATACTGGCGCGACGGGCTTTCGGAAATCTACCGTTCGTTCAGCAAGGCAGCATTTGTTCGCAGTCTTCAGCGGCTCGTTCCCGAGATCACGGCAGCGGATATCACCCCCTCGAAAGCGGGTGTCCGTGCCCAGGCGCTCCTTCCGGACGGCACGCTGGTGGATGACTTTCTTTTCGTCCGGAGCGACCTGGGGCTTCATGTCTGCAACGCCCCGTCTCCGGCGGCCACTGCCTCGCTGGAGATCGGTAAGGCGATTGTCGAAGAGGTGTCCAAATCGGTTCCATGGATGGAGAAATACGGATGAAGATATTGCTGACGGGTACGGAAGGTTATGTAGGGACGATGATGGCGCCCACGCTGATGCAACGCGGACATAAGGTAACCGGAGTCGATACCGGTTTCTATCGTTCCGGCTGGCTGTATCACGGAGTGTCCGGTGCGCCCGAGTGGCTGAACCGCGATATTCGAGAGATCACCGACGAGGAACTGCGAGGGTTCGACGCCGTGGTCCATCTGGCCGAACTGTCCAACGACCCGCTCGGGCAACTGAATCCGACGGTCACGTTCGAGATCAATCATCAGGGTTCGGTCGCGCTGGCGCGGAAGTGCAAAGCGGCCGGCGTTCCCCGTTTCGTCTATGCCTCGTCCTGTAGTGTTTACGGGGTGGGCGAGGGTGATGAGATCAAAACGGAGGAAAGTCCGGTCCGTCCGCAGACGGCCTACGCCGAATGCAAGGCGATGGTGGAACGAGATGTCTCAGCTCTGGCCGACGACAATTTCTCGCCGACGTTCCTTCGCAACGCGACGGCGTTCGGTCCTTCGCCCCGGATGCGATTCGATATCGTTCTGAACAACCTTTCGGGTCTTGCCTGGACGACCCGGGAGATCAAATTGACCAGCGACGGAACCCCCTGGCGACCGCTGGTGCATGTACTCGACATGGCGGAAGCCGTCGCCTGCACCCTGGAAGCGCCCCGACAGTCGGTCCATGACCGGATCTTCAATGTCGGCGACAGCGACGGGAACTACCGGGTCCGGGAGATTGCCGAGATCGTCGCCGAAACCTTCCCCGGATGCGCTCTGACCATCGGTAACAGCGATGGCGACAACCGCAGCTATCGGGTTTCTTTCGAAAAAATCCGGGAGCATCTGCCCACTTTCCGCTGCCGCTACGATGCTCGCGCCGGTGCGGAACAGTTGCGGGCGGTCTTCGAACGAATCGGCATGACGGCGGAACTCTTCCAGTCGCCGCCGTACACGCGACTCAAGATGCTCAAACACCTGATCGAAACGGAGCAGCTGGATACCGACCTTTTCTGGCGGGACAGAACCAACACACGGAACAAGCAGGAAGGACAGGCGCAACCATGATCTTTACCGAAACTCCGCTCTCAGGCGCCTATGTGCTCGACCTTGAGAAGCGAGAGGATGACCGGGGCTTTTTCGCGCGGACCTGGTGCCGGCGTGAGTTCGAGGCGCATGGTCTGAAAACCGATCTTGCCCAGGCGAACGACTCCTTTAACCATCACAAGGGCACCCTGCGCGGCATGCATATGCAACGTGCGCCTCAGGCGGAGACGAAACTGGTCCGGTGCATCACCGGTGCGATTTACGACGTGATCGTGGATATGCGACCCGATTCACCGACCTACCTTGGCTGGTACGGCGTGGAACTGAGCGCGGAGAACCGCCGGCAATTGTATGTCCCCGAAGGATTCGCCCACGGATATCAAACGCTGACGGAGGGCGCGGAGGTGACCTATCAGGTGACCGAATTCTATACGCCGGGCGCGGAACAGGGCTATCGATGGGACGACCCGGCTTTTCGTATCGTATGGCCGCTTCCGGTTCGAGTCATTTCCGAAAAGGATGCTCGCTGGCCGCTGCTGGAGCAGGAGGGACGATTCGATGATTCTCGTAGATAAGGCGCTTGAAAAGCGGGCGCAGGCAGCCGACCCGATCCGTGTCGGTCTTATCGGTGCGGGGTTCATGGCGCGAGGGTTTGCGCTTCGGATACTGACCGGTGTTCCGGGAATGCGTCTGGCAGCGGTTGCCAACCGGACGCTCGCCAACGCACGGCGGGCCTACACCGAGGCCGGGGTCGCGGAGGCGGACCTGTACGTGGCGGGGAATGTCAGCCAGTTGGAGCGGGCCATCGCGGACGGACGGTATACGGTAACGGAGGACGCCGGGCTGCTTTGCCAGGCAGGACCCCTGGACGTGATCGTCGAAATCACCGGCGCGCCGGAGTTCGGGGCGCAGACCGCCACCGCCGCGATTGCCCATGGCAAGCACTACGTGACGATGAACGCCGAACTGGACGGCACGGTCGGTGCCTGGCTGAAGCGGATGGCGGATCGCATGGGCGTCGTCTACACCGTCAGCGACGGAGATCAGCCGGGCGTGATCCTGAACCTGTATCGGTTCGTCCGGGGAATCGGCGTACGACCCGTGCTCTGCGGCAATATCAAAGGATTGCATGACCCCTACCGGAATCCGACAACACAGGAAGGGTTCGCCCGAAAATGGGGCCAGAACGTAAACATGGTCACCTCGTTCGCGGACGGCACCAAGATCAGCTTCGAACAGGCCATCGTCGCCAACGCCACCGGAATGAGCGTACTTCAACGAGGGATGCTCGGCCCCACGGTTGCGCCGGACGCCAACAGCATCCAAAGGGCGACGGAATGGTATCCGCAGGAGCGTCTGCTGGACGGTTCCCCGGGCTATGTGGATTATGTTGTCGGCGCGACGCCGGGTCCGGGTGTTTTCGTACTGGGAACGCATGACCATCCGCGTCAGAGGCACTATCTGAATCTGTACAAACTGGGCGAAGGCCCGCTCTATGTGTTTCATACCCCGTACCATCTGTGCCACTTCGAGGTTCATAACACGGTCGCGCGTGCGGCGCTGTTCGGCGATGCCGCTCTGGCCACCTCCGGGCCGCCGACGGTGGACGTGGTGGCGGCGGCCAAAACGGACCTTTCCGAGGGAACGGTTCTCGACGGGATCGGCGGCTACCACACCTACGGTCTGGCGGAACGCGTCGATACCGTTCTTCGGGAGCGATTATTGCCGATGGGATTGGCCGAAGGCGGTCGCCTGACCCGAAACGTTGCCAGAGACCGGGTTCTCACCCTGGACGACGTCACGCTCCCGGAAGGACGCTTGATCGACCGTCTTCGCGCCGAACAGACGGCGCACTTTTTCGGCAACGAGCTGACCGCGGGAGGGTGAGGTCTTTCCCTGTTTTGTTCACCCGTTCCGACTGCCCTGAAGCCGGGAAAAGAGCGACCCCCCAATGAGGACGCGCACGAGCAGGAGCACCATCTGACGCTGGAACAACGTTTCGATCGGGCGCATCCGGACGCTGGCCCGGAGCGCCCGGAGCGCCTCGGAATATCGGTTGGTGAAAACCAGGTTGGTAACCGTCATTAAAAGCACATGACGGAGGGCGCTACGCCGCAGTTGTTGTATATGAGGAATCTGGCGGGCAAACGGGCTGTCGCAGGCGACCTCGACGGCGCGAACCAGTTCCTCGATCCGTTCGAGATGGCGGGAGACCGTACTCAGATTGCTGCTGTGTTCGTAGCGAGCATACAGGGCATCATTGATGTAGCCGACCTTTCCCTGCGTACAGAGATCGCTGACCAGACGCGTATCCACCGAGTGATGGAAATTCCGATCATAGCCACCAAAAGCCCGGAACGCGCTCATGCGAAAGAGGGGGCCACTGTGCATGATACGCACTTTCAGAGCATCTTCCAGTGCCTCCGCGCCGGGACGAACGAGGTCCCGATCGTAAATGCGGATGACGGTTTCGCCGCCGTCCTCGAATTTCAGAGAAGGCGGTGACCAGACAAAGCTGATTTCGGGGTCCTGCTCCAGCATGGCGATCTGACGCTCGAACGCATCGGGAGCGCACACCCAGTCATCGGCATCGAGATGGACGGCAAACTCGCCGCGCGCCGCTTCGATCGCGATCACCAGATTTCCGACCAGTCCCTTGTTTTCCGTGTTGGCGATCACCCGAATACGCGGGTCCTGGCGAGCGTACTGCTCGATAATCTCGCGCGAATGGTCCGTGGAGGCGTTGTCGGCGACGATTAACTCGAAATCGGTAAACGTCTGCCCGAGCACCGATTCGATAGCCCGACCGACAAACCGCTCGTAGTTGTAATTTGTGATAGTGACCGAAAGTTTCGGTACGGGAGAGGGTGTCCGCACTGTATCGTCCTTTCGTAGCTCGGCGAACAAATACTTTTAAAACGTAACGGGATGTAATAATACGATGGCCCGTCATTGTCTGTCCATATTGGAGGGTTATCCTGAACCCCGGTAATCATAAAGCGATGTCCGGCGACATCGGTAGCACGACACAGGACGTCCAAAACACCGGCACGGCGGTCCGCGTCACTCGCAAACGGGCCGGTGCCGGTCCTTGAAACCCGACGGCGGCGCGAACGTCTCCGATTCCTCCTGCGCCTCCGACGGGCGCGGGTGGACGCATGGAAAGTCCTTCTCGATAAAGAATCGGAGCGGAATCTCCCCCTCGCTTGTCCCGAAGTACACGCCCTCGGTCTCCGGGGCGCACAAACGGTCCAGGTCCGGACGGCCCAGCGTCATCCGGAGACCCCCCTCCCCGTCCGCCGACAGGTCGCTCGCCCCGTCGGAGGCGGAGGGCGCTACGGTGGCTTCCCATTTGCCGCCGGGAACGCGCAGCGTCACCCGAACGGCCGCGCCGGAACGCAGTTGTTCGAGTTCCGTCGGCGTGATTCTGAAGCGAACGCTTCCCTCGGTCCACCGTACCTTCATTCTTCTCCTTACCTCGCCCCGACCGGCGAGAACCGCGTACCGTCAGACAAGGGTTCGCCGTCTCAACTGCCGTCCCCTGCGTGCCTGCGGCAAAGAGGGCCATCCGGGAGGGAATGGCCCGTTCGGAAAAAGCGGGTAAGGACGTTTCCTTACCCCAAAAACAGAATAAATCTGGCGAAAACTTATCCGATCCGTCGTTTCCTGACGACGATACCCATTCCGCCAATCACTGCAAGAAGCAGACCGAGCGGTGCCGGTTCGGGGGCGGCGACCAGGGTCGCCTGAACCCCGGTGGAAAATCCGAAGGAACTGACGCCCCCTCCGAAGGTCACCGTATGGATTCCCGTTCCGATCGGCGCGAGCATTACCCAGAAACCATCCGCGACCGCCGTATTGGCGACACCGGCCGTCACACCGAACGGATTGTTGGCGGCGGAGGAAAAGCTGAAGGCCGGTGACAATTCACGGTAGCTGTTGAGGTTGGTGACCGTGGTTCCATTAATCGCGAGGTTCAGGGAATCGACCAGATTCATCGTATCAATACTTGCCTGGCGAAGGTCCGCTTCCGAGGCACCCGGAATTTCCAGGTCGGAGTTCTCCACATTAATCAACGGAATCAACAAATACCGATCGGTCGGAACGAAAAGCGTCCGCGTTTCCAGCGTACCCAGGGTTCCGGCGACAAACCAGACCGGCCCGGATTGGTTCACTCCCGCATTGGCTCCGGTCGTATCCGAGAACGCATCGTTGGGAGTAGATTGCGAAAATGCCCATTGCCACCATTCCGTGGTCCATTCCCCGATGGTACGCCCTTCCACGACGGACCCCGGAGCCAGAATGGTCAGACCCCCCACGGTGGTCTGCGCAAAGACAGGCGATGACAGCGCCATTCCGGTAACGATCGCCAGAGTGATGCCGACAAGACGAGAAAAAGAAAACATACGTCCTTCCTTTCACCAACGAGAACGGTGGTCCGCTCCCGATTCGGTTTGCCGCCCGAAACCAATTTCAGGCTACCGTCAGGGATTTCACCGATACTTATGTATTCCCCTTCACGCCAAGCCGTCTTTTTTAAGATTTTCCGGAAAATCTATTTTGCCATCGGGGTTTTCACGGCAAAGGACGAACGGGTCCGCCCGGTCTCCGGGGTCCTCGGAGTCAGGCCGCCTGCAGGGAGGAACGATTCTCCGGTAATCGCCTGGACACCGGACGGTCGACCAGTCGGCGGGGGTCCCCCGGCGCCGGCTTCGGTCGCGCGAAATAAAACCCCTGAAAGAACCGGCAGCCGTCGTCCAGCAGACGACCGTACTGCTCCTTTGTCTCCACGCCCTCGGCCACAACCCGCAGGTTCAGCGACGTGCACATCGCCAGAATCGCCCGGACGATGGCCGCGTCATGCGGATCGCTCAGTATCCTTCGGATATAACTCCGATCGATTTTGACCTCGTTCACCGGCAGGCGACGCAGGTAGGTCAGGGAGGAGAACCCGGACCCGAAATCGTCCAGGGCGAACTCGATCCCGTGGCGACGCAACAGGTTCATACGACCGGAGACGAAATCCATTTCCGTAACCACCGTCGCCTCCGTGATTTCCAGTCGGATTCGCCGCCCGCTGACCCCGGTCTGCGCCAGCGTTTCGACGACCCTCTTCGGGAAGTCGGGGTGCATGAATTCCGGCGCGCTCAGATTGACCGCGAGTCGGAAATCCGGGGGAACGAGATCGCCCCAGGTGACCAGTTGAGCGCATGCGGTCTCCAGACTCCACCCGCCCAGAGCATGAATGAATCCGGACTCCTCGGCGACCGGAATGAACTCGGAGGGGTGGATCGGTTCGTCATCCGCACGCCGCCAGCGCATCAGCGCCTCCGCGCCGAAGAGGCGTCCCGACGCGTCCACTTGCGCCTGGTAATGGACTTCGACTTCACCGTTTCGGAACGCCTGACGAAGGCTGGCCTCCAGTGTCGCCCGCCGGTCGACCCGGTGCTGCATCTCCGGTTGGTACAGGCGCACCATATTTCGCCCGGCCTCTTTCGCCTCGTAAAGGGCGACATCGGCTCCTCTCAACATACTGTCCACCGTCACCGGAACGCCCGCCGGCGCGACCGCCACACCGACGCTTCCGCTATGGTGCACGACCCCCACATCGATGACGAAGGGTTCGTCCAGGGTATGTAGCACGCGAAGCGCCGTCTCCTGGGCCGCCGCGACTGCCGCCGTCGGATCGCCGCCGAGATGCTCGAGCAAAATCACGAACTCATCGCCTCCCAGTCGCGCGACGGTATCATACGGGCGAACGGCGTCGCGCAGACGACGGGCCACGGCACAGAGTAGCTGGTCTCCGGCGGCATGCCCGTGGGTGTCGTTCAGGCGTTTGAATCGGTCGAGATCGATCATCAGAACGGCAATCGCCTGACCGTTCTCCGCGGAGGACAGGAGCGATTGGCGCAGACGGTCGCTTAGAAGACGTCGGTTCGGCAGATCGGTCAGGGGATCGAAGAAAGCCAGCTGGTGGACGTGCGACTCGTATCGCTTCCGTTCCGACAGATCGAGAATCGAACCGGCGAACCGGGTCGGGCGACCGGTTCTGTCCCGAAGAACCGTCCCGCGAACCAGCACCGGAATGTAGGTATCGTCCTCACGCCGGAGCCGAACCTCCATTTCCGAACCGGTGAAACTCTCGCCCAGGACGCCCTCCAGTAACGCGTCGAACCTCGGTCGATCCTGTTCATGAACCCGATCCCGCCAGAACCCTTTCTGAAAAATCCCCTGACCGGCCATGTCTCCGACCATCTGCCGCCAGCGTGCCGATAAAAAGCACGTATCGGCCGCAACATCCCAGTCCCACCAGCCATCGTTCGTCCCGTTCAACACCAGTTCCAGGCGGGCTTCCGACTCACGCAGCAGGGCAAGCTGATGTTCGATCATCCGTCGGTCGGCGGCATGATTCAGGTGCGCCGCACACTTTTCCGCCAGAACCTTCAGCATCTCCCCCGTCTCGTCATTGATGGTTTCGCACATGCGGTCGGTCGCGCCGGTATTGGCCGCCAGAATCAGGGCGATGGTCGCCCCATCCCTGCCAACGCAGCGACCCGCCAGCGGGTTCACGAGGTCGACCTCCGATACCGGCCCCAAAACATCCGCACTCGGACGAAAGACCCCGGCGTCAGGCGACATTGCGGCCATTTCTGCCAGAGCCTCGCCGACTTTCGCCCAGGCGGCGGGCGTTCCGGTCGCGCCAAAGACGGAGAAATCCGCGCCTTCCTTCCGATCTTCATGAGGCAGAACCCAGACAGCGCCGATCGCCACGTCCAGAACATCGGCAATCGCTTCAGCGAACGTCGCGGAGACGGAACTGCCCGACAGACTGCCCAGAAGCCGATTGGAAAGGCGGTTCAGTCGTGTCAACTGCTCCACCTGCCGGTCCAGTCGACCGCTCAGCGAGATCATTCGCTGGTGCAGGCGGTTGTGGGAAGCCAGTTCTAGCGGTGAAAGCTTCGTCGTCTCCTCGCCGGACATCTCTGGGTCATGACTCCTGATCGGAACGGTAGAGTGCGGCGAGCGCCGTCGTGTAGTTATGGTAGGCGTTTCGTCCGCCCAGGCGGGCGTACTCGCCGAACCCGTACATACCAAACCACGGCGGAACGTCCCCGGAACTCTCGAACGGCTGCTGGATTTGGCGGACGAGTTCCTCCTTCATAACGCGGTTCAAAAGCCGACGTCCGCGAGCGAGGCAGTCCGCCTGAAAAACGACGACCGGTGGCGCACCGGGTGAGCGCGCGGTCATCGCACCCAGCATCCGGTCCATGTCGCAAAAGATCCGATCCTCATCACGAACCGTCAGCCAGAGTTGAGTACCGTTTTCGCATTCGGTGGCATAGACCAGGGCTCCCTCCTCGGTAAAATGAGTAACAACCCGCAAAATATGGGGATTGCCATACTCCGCCGCGAGATTACCGGGGAGAAGCTCGGCGAGCGCGCCGATGGGAATCGTATCGCCGGTAGTCGCCGTTGCCGAAAGTCCCAACCGTTCCGTATAGGTCGGCCATGCCGGCTTGCCATCCAGTTCAAAAATGCGGTTTCCTGCCGCCTTCGTCACGACGAAGGGTTCGCCGACCGCGACAAACCCGTGAGACGCCTGCGTATCGACGGTCAGGGTAGGGTCCCAGATCCCGACGGCGAACGCGCCATGCCGGTACCGTACGCCGTCAACACACTGGAAGGTCGCGATTCCCTGCATCTGGTCGGAAGAGGTTGCGCCGAACAGAACGACGTCCGGGCCGAGGACCGACTCGATGCCGGCAATCAACCGATCGTTGGCGATATCGATACCCGACGCCAGGAGGTAAACCATTCGCACCGGATACGGCGCGTTCAGAAGTCCGGTTGCCAGCTCGACGCCTTTTTCAAAGGAGGTGGACCCGAAAAGACCGTCGATATGCGCGACCGAAAAACCGTCCCCGCGCAGATACAGTGCCGCGATATCGTGGAGTGACTCGCCGGGACCGTCGCGCCCGACGACTCCGGCACAGGAGGCGACCAGCACCCGGGCGTTCGGGCACTGGGAGCGAACGTTCTCCGATAGGACGGTCAGGTCGTGTCCCATGGCCGAATTCATCAGCACCAGATCGCAATCCGGGGACGTATCACCGTACGCCAGATCGAACGCTTCCATCACCGCGCGGTGAGGATTGACCGCCCGCGTGTTGGCGGAACGAAATTCAAGCACTGCGGATTCTCCCGAAAGATGCTATGACAGGTCGACTCTATGTCTGCATTTTCGGAAGATTTAGTTCATTTCTTGAGTTACTTTCCGAGTCATCCAATCGGACGCTGACGACCGACGAAAGCGCGAATCAGCCATCCTGCCGCCGCCATGAAAAGAAGAACGCCTCCGGCGACCATGAGACGACGGTCGGCGGCCTTTCGGGCGGTTTGCGCCGGCGCGCCGACCGCATCGCGCGCAGCCGGTGACTCCTCCGGAAGCAGTACGGATACCGCCCGGGGCACCACCGCCGCCGCCAGTTCGCTGGCATAGCCCCCCTGCTCCCCGTCAAACTGGATGGGATGCGGAGAGACCGCACGGATACGGACACGGCGAGCCTGGTAAACCTCCAGTTCCGGGGCCTCCTGGGAACGCCCGCGTAGCGCGAACCAAAAAAGCCGCAGCCACTGCGCCAATGAGTTCGGTTTCAGAATCGCGATATCGAGAAGGCCGTCATTCGGCGAAGCGGTGGGCAACGCCTCCAGGCCGCCCGTCATCTTCCCCATGTTGCCGATCAGCACGCTTTTGGCGCGTCTCCGGATCGGCGGACGGTCCTCCAGATAGATCAACACCGAGGCGGGCCGGTTGGCGAGATTGCGAAAGGCCGCCAGAAAGTAGGCCAGAACGCCCAGTCGTTTCTTTGCCGAACGGTCCGCCTCCTCAATAATCCTTCCATCCAGACCGATCCCACCCATGACGGCGAAAAAGCGTCCCTCCGGCGTCCGCGCCAGGTCCAGGCGATACGGCCTTCCGGACAGCGCGACCTCCACGGCTTCGGGAACGCCCATCGGAATCCCGAGATTCACCGACAGAAGGTTGCCGGTTCCTGCCGGGAGGATGGCGATCGGAATCTCCGTACCGACGAGGGCGGACAGGGCGGCCATCACGGTTCCGTCGCCGCCGGAGACGGCAAGCAGGTCGACGCCGTCGCGGATCGCTTCCGTCGCCAGCAACCCGGCGTCGCGCTCCTCCGACGTCGCGATGAACTGGCATGTATAGCCGTGTCGGGCAAGCGCCTCCGAAATCTGACGCGAACGCCAGTCCGGGTCGGTCTGACCGGAAACCGGGTTGAAGATCACCGTTACACAACGCCGCCCGTTTCCTGCCGGTACTTCATCCTCGTCAATATCAACGTCATTTTCAACCGCCGCAGCGGAGGCGTCGGGCGCGAAAGCCAGTGTCATCTTTTACCTCATAAACATCGACGGTAAAAAGACTGTATTACCGACACCGGGTTCCGGTATTCCCCACCGGACGTTTCCGGCCGATCAGGGCATCAGACGATGCTCGCAGATTTCGACAATGACGCCGTCCGGGTCACGAAGATAGCAAAGCCGCTTCCGAATGCCGTCCATCAAACGAAACGGAACGGTGACGGGGGCGGAGATCGCCTCGACTCCCGCCGCGGTCAGACGGGCGTAGTCCGCATCGAGGTCATTTACCTCCACCGCCAGATGCCGCAGTCCCAGGGTATGGGCCAGACGGTTCTCCGGAATCGCGGCACCGCTCGGTTCGATGTATTGCAGCAGTTCGAAACGGCAGCCACCGCCCTCCGGTTGCACGAAGACGCACCGCGCCCGCACCCCCGCCAAGCCGACCACGGTATCGATCCACTCTCCCGATAACTCGGTTTCGAACGTGATTCGCATTCCGAGCAGACCGACATAGAACGCCAGGCTGCGCTCCATATCGGAGACGACGATATTGAGATGGTTGACGCGCATGTTTCGAATATACCGCCGGGCTGTCCCCATTTCCGTGTATAATCCCGAACGACTATGGACAACAGTCTTTACCTTGCCTCTCTTTTCCGGCAAAACGCGGGGTGGTTCGCCGGGCATACGGCGTTCCGTAACGGACTGCATGGCGATGGCTGGCTGGAGAAGGGAGCCATCATCCGAAACGTTGCCGTGCTCGATACGGTCGCGGAACGCCAGGCCGCAGCGATCCGTACCCGGTTTCGCGACGCCGACCTGATCGTGTGCACGGGCGAGTGCGGCGCCGTGGTCGCGGCGGCAGTGGCACGCTTTCTGGACCTTCCGATCGCTCTGACCGTCTCCGAGGGTGACATGTTGTCCTTCCATAGAATGCACCTCCCCGCTTCCGGCCACCGGGCGATTCTCGTGGAGGACCTGGTCTTCTCCGGAACCGAGGTTCGTCGCCATGCGGATTTCATTCCGGGGACGGGACTGGAATTTCTCGGGGTTTCGGCCTGGGTCAACCGCCAGGGCGACCGCATCGCCGGGGTACCGATCCACTCTTTGATGCCGCCCCCGTTTTCCCTCTTCCCCGCCGCCGATTGCCCGCTTTGCCGTCGAGCCGTTCCGCTCGCCTATACCGGCATTCGAGAATGACACCCCCCGGAATCCCTCCCGGAACCCATCCCGGAACCTCCCCGTCCGATGGACGGAAAGGGACAATGACCATGTCCGAAAAAACGTTCGAGAAGGGCGATCGGGTCGCGTGGGACTCCTCGCAAGGGGAGGTTCGGGGCAAGGTGGAGAAAAAGCTGACCGAACCCACCCAAATCAAACGACATCAGGTCCGTGCTTCCGAGGAAAACCCCGAATATCTCGTTACGTCCGAAAAAACCGGCGCGGAAGCGGCACACCGTCCGGAGGAACTTCGGAAAGTCGAGGAAGAGGATGGAGACGAAGGATAAGGAGACCGTCCGGGAGTTTCGTTCCCTGACCGATACCCCGGCCAACATTCGAGCCTGGATCGACCCGGCGAACCGGGAGGTACGGGAGATGGCAAGCCTGGAGGATGGCGAGGAGACGCCGTCGGGTCGGTTTCACGCCGAACGGGTGCTCGAACTGCTGGACAAAAAGTCGGAAAACTGGACCGAGGACGATCTTGATTTCGCCCAACGTGTCATCCGCTATGCTCATCGTTCGGCAGGGATCGCCGAACACCACCCGCATCGTGAGGCGGCGGAAGTGGGTAACACCGGAATGACGAAAAACGAGATCGCCCGGAGCAACTGGGGCCTGCCCGCCCGTCCGTAGATCACCGTCGCCGGGATCGAAGCCTTCCGATCCCGGCGATCGGGTCAGTGCATCATCCGCGCCGACCGGAGCCGCAGGAAAAGGTTGAACGTCAGCGGTGAGGAACCGTAGTCCGGCTTTAACCCGGCCGGAATCGAGAAAGCGGACACGCTGCCTCCGATACCCAGTTCCGCTCCGCGCGTTGCGGCAAGGTTATGAACGCCTCCCAGAGTGAACTTGTTGACCCGGAAAGCGCGGTGGTCCTCCATTCCCGGAAAGAGTTCGTCCTTGTCCGTTCGTTCCCACCTTCCGAACAGAGTCCCTTCCGGAGCGAGAAAGGCGGTCTCGAACAGAAGCGCATCGCTGTTCGCCGGGGCATGGTCCGGCGCATACTTCCGATTACGCGCCCACATCAGGGAGGATTGAAGATTGGCGCGCCCCTCGGCCAGCGGCCGGTTGTAGAGGACGGAGGCGGTGTATCGCCGCTGATCGGTGTCCGGTTCCAGGGCTTCCGGTCGTCGGAGCCACGCCTGGCTGATCTGAAACGCCAGATCGCGGGTCGGGTTCGCCGCCAGGCGAACGGACGTCGAGTCCCAGCGGAAACGGTCCCACCGTTCCCGGTTCTCGTCCGGTTCGCGCCCGGTGAACAGGCTTCCCTCCAGTTTGACGGCGCGATTCGCCAGTCCGACCGTCGCCACGCCGTACGTAATATGGGTGGAGTCGAACCAGTGATGCGAAATCGGGGCTTCGGGGTTGTCGAACGCGGACGGTCGGTGGGCGAAGGCGGGCGGACCGATGGCCGGCTCGCCCACCGGAGCCAGATATAGCGATAACGCGCCACCGTTCGGTGTCAGCCTTTGCGTATAGGCGGCGGCCAGTTCCATAAACAGGTCATGCGGATGCTGGCGGTCGACCAGTGGCCGGCCGTTCGCCGTCTCCCCCGTCTGAAAGAGGAGAGGATAGCCCGAATCTCCGATCGTCCACGGATCGGCCGAAAGCATCATCCGCCCACCAAAGATCGCATTCCCTTTGCGCTGCCAGGCCATTCCCATGATCTGGGAAGCAACGAACGTCCCATCGTCGCCGCGCCGGTTTCCCCGGGCTTTCTGATCGGTGTAAACGCCGTAGCCGTACCCGTGGAGCATGGTCCGGAAGTCGCCCCAGCGGGTCATTTGCGCGTACAGGGGCGAGGAGTCCGGCAGCCAGGCGGTTCCCGACCCCTCGCGGTTCATCCGCCAGTCACCGAACATTCCGAACACGTCCCGGTCGTCCCCGCTTCCGTGGCCCGGCTGGACGTTGAGTCGTACCGACGCAATCTCCACCCCTTCGAAGCTGCCGTGACCGGCATGCCAGCCGTCGTAGCAGGAACCGCAGACCCCCTGCCCTTCCGCGCCTTCGTTGAGTTCGATGCCGCACGGGCAGTCCCCCTCCAGGGCGCATTCGTCACAGCCGCCGTCCCCGATACAGCAGACGTAACGTCCCTCGGCGACCATCGTTCGTTTCGCCATGGTCAGGAGTTCGCGGGCCTCGATCAGTTCGGGTACTTCGGTCGCCGCGTTTTTCGACTCGGACGGCTCGGACGGCGACCATCGGACCCGGTCCCGGTCGATGCCGGCGATGGCCCCCTGTCCGGCTTTCCACCCGGCGACGCACTGTCCGCACACCCCTTTGCCCGCCCGAAGGTTCGCGGCACAGCGGCATTCCCCCGCGGTTTTCAGACAATGCTCACAGCCCCCGACCGTCCGACCGGCTGCCGGTTTGAGACAGCAGCCGTACTTCCCCTCCGCACGCAATCGCTTTTTCGCCGCGTCGATCCGCTGTCCGGCCGCGCGGATCTGCGCGGCCGCTTTTGAGGGAGGACGTTTCACGCCCTTCTTCGGCGGATGCGCCGCCGACGCCGAGCTCGGTCCTCCGAGCAGCGCAATCAGAAGCACCCACGGAAGCACGACGAACGGCAGGTAGCGGCAACGAAAATCGCTCATCGGCTCGCCGCCTTCCCCTGCACCCGCACGACAAAGGGCAGCGTCCGGATCTCGTTCGCCCGCTGGCACTGGAGCCACCCCTTGAAGATGCCCGATCGGGGGAACCGGACGAGAAAGGTCAGTTTGCCGTTGGTTCCGTTCTTCGGGTCGGACTCATCCGGGTGGGAATGGACGAACGTTTCGCCATCCCCGGAAATCAGAATAAGGTGGGCGGGCGCGCCGAGCCACGGCTGAAGATCGGTGATCGGCATCCCGGCCGAGTCCTTCAGGTCGAAGGTCCAGGGAAACAGCGTGCGTTCCGGCAGGCGATCCGTCGGAAAGGTCAGTGTCAGTTCCCGATCGGTGACCGGTCCGCGGACGGTCGTCAGCGGCGCTCTGGGCGGCACCGGTCCGTTGACCTTGATGGTCGTTGCCAGTACCTGACTGCCCGCGCCGACCGGCGCGACATCCCCGAACACCCGCCACAACCCGCCGGACGGGAAGGTGAAGCGATGGGTGAACGTTCCGTCCTCGTTCCGTGTCGGGTGCTCATGGAAGAACGCCCCGAGGTCTTCACGAACCACGATCAGGTGCATCGGCTGCTCATGGACGATCTCGAACGCGGTAACCGGCCTGCCTGTGGCGCGTTCGAGGACCCGCAGAGCGAGATCGACCGGCTGCTGCCCGGTCGGCTTTTCGGGTTTGGACCTGACGTCGAGGCGGTACGGAGCGTTCACAGGTCGCCCTTTCGGCCGCGCGTCCGCATCCCCGACATCAATGAGGAACGCCACCGTGAACGGACTTTCGGACCCGGGCGGCGTGATACTGAGGGCGATCCGGTACTCCCCGCCGTGGGGATAGGTCGCGACCAGACCGTAGTCACCGGGCACCCCTTCGGAATGGATCTTCGGAACGATCGCCGGCATCCCGGCCATGGAGGGCATGGTCACCGCCGCTTTGATCCGCGCGCGGATGACTCCGGGCGCACCGAGAACCGGGTCGGCTTTTGCGGTATCGGTCACACGAAATTCGATATCGATCTCCTCTCCGGCATAGACGCCGGCCGGAGGCAGTCGCAGTTCGACACGATATCGTCCTGACGATTCGACAGGGTTTTTCCCCTGCGCGCGGACGGGCGATGGCAACGAAAGAAGGGCGATGCCGAGCAAGGCAACCCAAAAGGAACGTAGCATGGAAACCTCTCCTGAGCGTGGACACGGTGGCGGCGCGAAAACAGGCCGCCGAGACAACGTTACGCGTCAGGCGAAGGCGGGGCGCGTCCGGCGTCGGGCGGACGCTCTCCGGATCGGAAGGGGACGGGGTCGAAGTTGGTCGCCGGCGAAAGCGGAGGCTCCTGCCCCCGATTCGCCGGCGTGCAGATGTGACTTCGCGTCGGAGAGTCCGCCGGGGAAGGAGACACCGGAACGGAGGTCGTCGGGTCGGGTGGCAGGGGTTCGCCGGAGCCCAGGGCGCAAGGACATGCCACCTCCTCGGAAGGGGTGTCCCCGGTCGGCCCGGCGAGCGCCGACGGACAGCAGCACGGCTTCCCGGCCGCCTTCATCGCGCACCGGGCCGAATTGGGAGTCGCAACGGTCGTCGCAACGGTCGTCCCAACGGTCGTCGCACCGGGCCGGTGCGGGCGATAGATTGCCCGCACTTGCGGCAATGGTAGCGATCCGATAAGGAAAGCCGCCAGAATCACCGCGATCGGGAGCCGGAACCGGAATCCACGCTGTGTCACGGAGGCATTATACCACCCGGGGGTATATTGCACACCTTCCGGGAACCGTTCCCCCGCCTCCGTTCGAGAAAAGATCGGTCCCCGGTCGTATTCAGCCGTACAGCGGTCCGTAGACGGCGCAGGCCCGGTAATCGGCGCCCGTTTCGTCCATTCCGCTACCGAACCGCATCCAGGCGGACGGTCGGAAGACCCGTTCGGTCGGGACGTTGTGCATATCGACGGGAATCCGCAGCATGGAGGCCAGAGTGATGAGATCGCCACCGATATGGCCGTAGGAGATCGCGCCGTGGTTCGCGCCCCAGTGAAGCATGACCGTGTAGGCATCGGTAAACGCGCCCTGCCCGGTGACATTCGGCACGAACCAGGTGGTCGGCCAGGTCGGGTTGGTCCGCTCGTCCAGGGCGCGATGCACCTCTTCCGGCAGATCGACGGTGTAGCCCTCGGCAATCTGGAGAACCGGCCCCAGTCCCTTGACGAGATTGATCCGGAACATGGTCACGGGCATCCCGCCACGGGTCGTGAAGTCGGTGGACCAGCCGCCACCGGGGAAATACTCGGACATCGACGGACACCAGCGGGTCGCGTCGAGGCACGCCTGCGCCTCGGCTTCGGTGATCCGGTTGAACGGCTTGAGCGCCGGTTTTCCGTCCTCGGTCTGTTCGCCGGTCCAATCGAGCGCCGCCGGGCCGGAGTTGATCAGGTGGAGGATGCCGCCCGCCGCCCTTTCCGTGAGTTCATGTCCGGTGACCCGCCGGACGGCTTCCGGTGACCAGTACGTTCGAACGTCGGCGAACAGCTGGGCGGTTCCGCCGGTGAGCAGGTGTCCGAAGAGCATGGACGCACCGTTGAGAGCATCGTTTTCCGTCGCGACCATATACGGCTGCCGGATGCCGTTCCAGTCGAACGAGGAGGTCAGGATGGCTTCCAAAAAATCGCCGTTCGGGAAGTGATCAGTCCATTGCCGCTGTCCCTGGAAGCCGCTCGCCAGGGCATTATGCCCCCGCGACTCCTCGACAAAGCCCATCTCGGCCAGTTTCGGGTTTCCGATCATCAGGTCACGAGCGATCAGAGCCATTCGGACGCACTGTTCCCACTCTCGATCCAGCTGCTCGCGCGAACGTTTTTTGTCCTCGGTGTTCCAATCCTTGCCTTCGCGGCAGTTCGTCCTTACCCAGGCCAGAGCGCGTTCGTACTCGTCCCGATCGTAGATGCCGCGCTCCATCCGCCGGATGAACTCCGTCATGTCGATGGTTTCGGAGCGCATTCCGAGAAAGGTTTCAAAGAAGGTCGGATCGACGACGGACCCGGCGATTCCCATGGAGACGCCGCCCATCGCCAGATAGGAGGTCCCGCGCATGGTCGCCACGGCCAGACCGGCGCGGGCAAACTGAAGAAGCTTTGCCGCGACATCGGCCGGAATATTGGCGTCCCCGGCGTCCTGCACGTCCCGACCGTAGATTCCGAATGCCGGCAGCCCTTTCTGATTGTGTCCGGCAAGGACGGCGGCCAGGTAGACCGCTCCGGGGCGTTCGGTCCCGTTGAATCCCCAGACCGCCGTCGGCAGGTCGGGTTCGAGCGCCATCGTCTCGGAACCGTAGCACCAGCACGGGGTCACGGTGATGTGGACACCGACGCCTTCGCGCGCGAACTTCTCGGCGCACTCCGCCGCCTCCGCCGCGCCGCCGATACAGGTGTCCGCCAGGACGACCTCCACCGGAAGGCCGCAGGCATGCTGCAGGTTATCGATCAGCAGCTGCGCGGTCGCCCGTGCCATATTCATTGTGATATCTTCGAGCGATTCGCGCACGCCGCCGTAGCGACCGTCGATGGTCGGACGGATGCCGATCTTTGGCAGGCGCCCTTTGAGCCGATTTCCCGTCATAATCCGTTTCGTTCCTTTTCGGGGAGATGAACGTCTTTACGGTTCGGCGCGGCACGGAAGCCTTCCTGCCGACCGGTCCCTCTGCAGACAGTTCGGCGAAAGATCGAGGACGGTCCCGCCCTCCATCCGTTTTCCGTTATGCGGAGGAATCCTCCTTTCCCCGGCTATCTCGGGGAGGTTTCATCCAGTTTTGCCCAGGCTGCCTCGACGGCGGCACGACGTTCCGGGGACAGGGGCATCACCTTTTCCTTCTCGGACGGTTCCGCTTCCCGGTTCAATCCCTGCAGACGCTGCCGCAGCAAGCGCAATCGTTCGAGTGTCCGCGAACAACCGGGACATCCGGCCACATGCTGCACCGCGTACCAGCGTTTCGGGCCGGAAGCGGTGTCATCCGAGAGTTCGCTCAACACGCCCTTCATGTGCGGGCAGGGCGTTTCACTGTCCTTGGTATGCGGAAAGAGAGAATCGAGCCATTGATATAACCAGTTTTTCATGAGATGATCCTTCGGTTTCGCGCATATTCCTTCAGCATATCCTGTAAAGCGTACCGGGCGCGTGACAACCGCGAACGGACCGTACCGACCGGAATTTTTAACAGTTCGGCGGCTTCCTGATAGGAGCGTTCCTCGACGTCGACCAGGAGCACCACGATTCGCAAACCTTCGGGCAACGCGTTGAGCGCCTTTTCGAGCGGTTCGTCAAACTCCCCCTCCAGGAGCGCCGATTCGGGCACCTCGGAGGCGCGGGCGCGGGTACTTTCCGGTCCCACCTCGCCACCCGCGGTCAGGGTGTCGACATCGACCCCGGCGTCCCACTTTTGCTTCCGGCGATATTCGTTGATGAAATTGTTGGTCAGGATCCGCGTCAGCCAGGCGGAAGGACTGAACCCTTCGCGGAACTTACCGGCGCGAAACGCCTCGTATCCTCTGACCAGCGCCTCCTGTACCAGTTCCTGAGCACAGTCATTGCCGCCACGACAAAGACGCAGCGCCGCGCGCATCAACGCCGCCTCGCACTGCTTGGCGATCTGGGCAAACCGTTCTCGCTCCGTCATGTTCCTCCCGAAAAAACGGCCTTCAAAAGCAAACATCGTTTCGCTTTGTTCCTCCGGGCAGTTCTACAAACGTCACCGCCGGAAAGTTCAAGGCGACCGATCCATCTTTTGTCTCACTTCGACGACTTTCCTTTGTCGGCCCCCTGCAAATGCTCAAAAACGTCCTGCGCGACTTTCCGATTCATTCCGGGCGCTTTCATCAAGTCCTCGACCGAGGCCTGGCGCATCTTTTCTACCGATCCGAAAAAGCGGAGCAGTTCCCGGCGACGAAGGGGTCCGATTCCGGGGATTTCGTCCAGCACGGACATCCGGGCGGCACGGCCCCGGACGTTACGGTGGTACGCGATGGCGAAACGATGCACTTCGTCCCGCACTCGCTGTAACAAAAACAACGCCGGCGAGTTCCGGGCGAACTCGATCGGTTCGGGTTCGTTCGGGAGGAAGACCTGCTCGAACTGTTTGGCCAGACCGATCATCGGGAAATCGTAGCCGAACTGTTTCATCGCCGCCTGCGCCGCCGATAATTGCCCTTTGCCGCCGTCGATCAGGATCAGGTCGGGTTCGGCGGCGAATTTGGCGCTGCCGTCCGACATCCGGTTGAATCGCCGGGTCAGCATTTCGAACATCATCGCGAAGTCGTTCGGATCGCCCTCCGACTGCTCGATTTTGAAGCGTCGGTATTCGCTTTTTTTAGGCTTTCCCTGCTCGAACACGATCATGCCGCCAACCGCATGACGTCCCTGAACATTGGAGTTATCGTATGCCTCGATACGCCGGAGGGGGTTATCGGGCATCCCGAGGGCATCGGCCAGTTCGCGCAATGCGCTCTCGATGCGACTCTGTTCGGCGGCGGCGGTCGCGCGGACCTGTTCGAGCGCCAGCTGGGCGTTCGTCGCCGCCATCTCGATCAGACGCTTCTTCTCGCCCTGCTTCGGCACGGTCAGCGCGACTTTCGTCCCCTTCTTCTGCCGGAGCCAGGACTCGATGATCTCCGCCTCCTCGACATAGGTCGGCAACAGGATTTCGGCGGGCACGAAGGCGGCGTCCTGATAGTACTGTTTCAGGAACTCGGCGGTCGCCTCCTGAACGCCGTTCTCCCCTTCGGTTCCGTCGAGCAGAAATGTCTCCTGCCCGACCAGTTTTCCGGCGCGGACGAAAAACATCTGCACCGCCGCGCCGGAATCATCGGCGACGACCGCCATGACATCCTGATCCCCCGTATGGGTGCTGACGACCTTCTGTTTTTCGCTGATCGTGCGGACCGCCTGCATCCGATCCCGGAGTTTGGCCGCCCGTTCGAACTGAAGATCCTCGGCGGCGGCCTCCATCTGGCGTTCAAGTTCCTTCGATAGCCGATCGTGCCGCCCTTCCAAAAACTGCTCCGCTTCCCGAACCCCTTCCCAGTACCGCTCGCGGTCGGCCATTCCCGCACACGGCGCTTCCGGGCATCGCCCCATATGGTGGTAGAGACAGGGGCGCTGCTCCTGGCGATTCGTCCAGTATTTTTTACACGTCACAAGAGGAAACAGCGTATGCGCCATCTGCGACATTTCACGGACGGCGAACGAGTTGGTGTAGGGGCCGAAATAGCGGTTTCCGTCTCCCTGTTTCACGCGGCGCGTGACGAGGAGACGGGGGAACGGTTCGGCGGTGGTCAGCATCAGGTAGGGATATTGCTTATCATCGCGCAGACGAACATTATACTTGGGCCGGTATTTCTTGATCAGGTTACATTCCAGCACCAGCGCTTCCAGTTCGGTATCGGTGACGATGATCTCCATGTCGGCGATCTGGGCGACCAGACGCCTGGTCTTCGGGGAGTGGTTGGCCGACTTTTGGAAATAGGACCGGACGCGATTTTTGAGGTGGACGGCTTTTCCGACGTAGATCACCGTTCCGTCCTTATCCTTGTAGAGATAACAGCCCGGGTTGGGGGGGAGGGTGGCGAGCCGTTCGCTCAGCGTCAATTCGATGGCGACGGCGATCGGCGACGAGGTTTCGGGCATGGACATATCCGGTATTTTATCGCCGCCGCCGCCGTTTTTCGCGCCTAAAGACGCCAGTAGACATTATTCTCTCGCGCCATGAAACGGTAATCGACCAGGTATCGCCGCAATGTCGCGAAATCCGGATGGTGCTTCTTCAGGATCTCGTTGACCTGCTTTTCCGGATAGCGCTCCCCCGGTTCGAAACTCCGCACGATCCGCTGCAGGACGATCCGCTGTTTCTTCATGCTGCGGGCGGGGAGTTCGCGCAGTCGCTCTCCGTCGAAGAACGTTTCCAGCACTTTGTTCTCGAAAACGACCGGGTCCGCTCCGCCGCGGGCCAGGCGAACGATCTCTTTCGGCAGGTTCGACAGCATTCCGTTCAGGCGTTCGGTATCGGTTCGGTGCGGCCGCCGGGTTCCGTCCGGGCGAACGGTCACCAGTCCTTCCACTTTCAGGCGGGCCAGATGGTGGGAGACGGTCGCTTCGGCCAGTTCGAGCGCATCGGCAATCTCCTCCACCGTCGCTTCCTCCGCCGAAACAAAACCGAGAATCTTCAGACGAGCGGGATCGGCGATCGTTTTCAGAAAGGCCGTCAGTCGATCCAGCGTCAGCGGAACTTCCTTCGGCGTCTCCGCCGCTTTCGGATCGAACCCGTCCGGCCAGACGGTCCGTTCGTCGGAGCGTATCCCGGCCAGTACGGCATCGGTCAGATCGGCTCCCGTCAGGTCGGCGCCGCAGAGGTTCGCGCCGTTCATCTGCGCTCCGTTCAGGAGTGCGTGCCGCAGGTTGGCGTCGACCAATTCCGCGCCCCGCAGGTTCGCCCCGGTCAGATCCTCACCCGACAGGTCGCGGCCCGCCCATCGAATCCCGCCGAGGTCGGGGCGAACGAAGACCGTCCCGGCCAGGCTCGGGTCGAACCCGGAGGGCCAGCGGGTGAATCGATCGTACCGGACCCCGGTCAACCGGCAGCCGGTCAGGTCCGCATCCGAAAGGTCCCGTCCGGTCACATCCGCATCGGTCAGGTCCGCGCCCCGCAGATCGGCGCTTCGGAGGTCGATCGGGGATCGATGCCCCAGGTACATCCCGACCAGCGACGGGACGTCGGAGCCGTCGAGACGGGTCGTTCCGGGGCATCGCAGGAGGGAATCGCCGGTATGTCGGTGTCGGACGGCGGTCTGTCGCCGGGCGGCGACACGCCGCTCGTTCGGTTCGATGGACTTCATGAAAACTCCTTAGATCAATGTCGAACTTCACTTCCTTATCGTTCGACGGACAGCGAACAATAAACGGTTCCGCACCAAAAATCGCGTATCGTATTGATTTTTTTCAGGTCGAACTCAATTTTTTTAAGGATCGATGGTAACGTGGAGAGGAGGAAGGGTGTCCTTGAGATGACGAAACGCGCGGAGCGACGCTCCCTGACCGCCTGTCCGGTCTGTGAGGCATCGCTGGAGATTACCGAGTTGACCTGCACGGAGTGCCGGACCCGGCTAGCCGGACGGTTTTCCGCAACGGCGCTGGCCCGTGTCGCGCCCGAGCATCAGGCGTTTATTGAGACGTTTGTGCTCTGTCGTGGGGTGATACGGGATGTGGAGCGGGCGCTGGGTATCTCCTATCCGACGGTCCGCGCTCGACTCGATGCCGCGGTGGAAGCGCTGGAAGCGGCGCTTCGCCACGAAGCGAACGATGACACGGCAGCGGAACAGAGACGTACGTTGCTGACGCAGGTGGAGTCGGGCCTCCTTTCGCCGGAGGAGGCCGCCGAACGCCTGCGCCACCTATGAAGTTAACCTGGTGAAAGATGAAAGAAAACACACCCTCACAGCCGGTTCCGCCGCCTGTCAACACCCTTCCCCCTGTCCGACGTTCTCCCGAAACGCGCTCCGAAACCGGGACGGCGGTCCCTGCGGCACCCGTCGAGTCCGTCCGACACCGTGGTTCGCGCGGCGCGGTCCCGGTCGGTCGTCCCGCGCCGCTCGGGTTGATCTCCTACCGTTAACCTTCCGAAAGGATTCCTGACTATGGCCCGTGAAGAAAACCTGATGATTCTGAAGATGCTGCAGGAGGGCACGATCACCGCCGAGCAAGCAGCCGAACTGCTCAGCGCGGTCGATAAAAGCGAACAACGTTCCGCCGTGCCGCCGGCTCCGGTTCCGCCGCCTCCGCCGGCCGGGGTGCCTACCCCTCCGCAGTTCCGCGTCGAACTCGACGAGGTTCCCGTACCGCCGATCCCCCCGGTTCCGCCCGTCCCGCCGATTCCACCGACCCCTGCGCCCCCCTCCCCGGCGGATGCCGCGACCGGAGAGGCGTTCGAGCGCGCACGCGCCCGGATCGCCAACGCCAAGGAACAGGTGGCCGGCGTCCATGAAAAGCTCAATGCCGCCGAGGAAAAAATCAACAAGGCCGAGGACTCGCCCAATCCCCTGGATTCGCTCGCCGATGCGCTGAAGGACGTGCCGGCGGCACGAACGCTGGCGGAGGCGCTGCGCGACCCGAAACGGCTGGCGGCGTCCGCTCGACGTCAGGCGCGACGGGTCGCCCGACAGGTCCGATCGTCGCTCGGCGATTTGAATCTGGACCTGCATCTCAACCTTTCCGACATGCAGGGCGAACCGACCGTTTCCGCGCCGCGCGAAGCGACCGCCCCGGTCCCCTCGGGCGGGATGCTGCGCGTTCGCAACTCTCTGGGGGATATCGAGGCGCAGGGCGCGGACGTGCCCGAAGCGCGTATCGCCGGGGTTCTGAAGATCTGGGCGCAGGATAAAGCCACCGCCGAAACCCTGGCCTCCCAGATTTCGCTGCAGGTGGAGCAGACGCCGGAAGGCCCGAACGTCACCGTCCAGCATCCGCCGCGCGTCCGGCGTGTCTCGCTGCACCTCAAAGTGTTCGTCCCCAAAACGGCGCGTGTCTCCCTTCTCTCGCCGTCCGGAGACGTCTCGGTCAGCCAGATGAAGGCGGCGGTGGTAGTCGCGACCCAGTCCGGCGACGCTCGCGCGTCCGAAATCGCCGCCGATGTCGCCGCCGAAACCGCGTCCGGGGATATCGCCGTGGAAGGCATCCTTGGCAACGTGCAGGCGTCGTCGGCGTCCGGCGATATCAAGGCGCTTCGTATCTCCGGAAACCAGTTCAAGGCGACCTCACAGAGCGGCGACGTTTCGCTCACATCGGCGACGATCCCGACCGTTCTGGTGGAGACGGTCTCCGGCGATGCCGAAGTCCGGAGTCTCACCGGTCGGACTCTGCGGGTCAAGTCGGTTTCCGGGGATGTCGAGGTCGGCGAAACCACGTTCGATCAGGATACCAACCTGGAAACCGTCAGCGGGACCATCGCTCTGGAACCGGGGAAATCCGTTTCGAACGGCAAGTACTTCCTGGCGGCCATTTCGGGCGACATTGCCGTCCGTCTGCCGAAGGCGACCGATCTCACCCTCGACGTGACGACCAAGGGCGGCGATATCAAGGCGTCCTTCCGGGGACCGGACGGCAAGGAAAAGACGCTGTCGGCGTCCGGGCTGATCACCGTTTCGGACACCATCGGCGCGGGAACCGGCAAACTGACGGTTTCCACCGTTTCCGGGAACGTCGAAATCACCCAGGAGGCGTTGTCGGTCGAACTGTCCTGACCGGGTTTCTCACGGAAATCGGGCGGAACATCCCCGTTTGACGACGGGAATCTTCCGCCCGGCTTGACAACCGGAAATCACGGCAGTACACTACGGCATAACATTGTGAATTCCGGCACAAACTAGAAAGGCGCCGTTATGCCCCTCCTCGATTCGGTTCTGCCCGTCACCGTTCCGACCCGACGCGGCCCCGACAGCGATATCACCGATATCGCGGACAAGGTCTTCGATGGGGTGCGCCTTTCCGCCGAGGACGGTTTGCGCCTCCTTCAGCATCCCAATCTGGCCGACCTTTCCCTGCTCGCCGACGTCGTTCGCCGCCGCCTGAACCCGGAGCGGATCGTCACCTATGTGGTCGGGCGCAACGTCAACTATACCAATGTCTGCTGGGTCCGCTGTTCGTTCTGCAACTTCTACCGTACGCCCGGTGATAAAAGCGGGGAAAGCTATGTATTGACGAAGGAACAGATTTTCGCCAAGCTGCAGGAGTTGACCGAGGTCGGGGGGGTCGAGGTGCTGATGCAGGGCGGTCTGAACCCGAAGCTCAAGATCGAATGGTATGAGGATCTGCTGTCGTCGATGCGCGAGCGGTTCCCGCACGTCATCCTTCACTGCTTCTCGCCCGCCGAACTGATCTATATCAAGAACATCAGCAAGCTGAGCATGGCGGAAACGCTGACTCGTTTGAAGACCGCGGGACTGGCGTCGATTCCGGGGGGCGGCGCGGAAATTCTGACCGATCGCGTCCGCAACTTCATCTCGCCCTACAAGGATACGGCGGAGGAGTGGCTGGATTGCATGCGGGTCGCCCACCGGGTCGGTCTTTACTCCACGGCGACGATGATGTACGGTTCGATCGACACAGCGGAGGACCGGATCGAGCACCTGATGAAACTGCGCGATCTGCAGGACGAGTCGCGAGCGACCTCCCCGGCGCATTTTCGCGCCTTCATCGCCTGGAGTTACCAGCCGGACGGCACCGAACTGGGCGGGACACGCGCGACGGCCTTCGATTACCTGCGAACGATCGCGGTCAGTCGGGTGATGCTGGACAACTTCCCGCACATCCAGGCATCCTGGGTGACCCAGGGGCCGAAGATCGGCCAGTTATCTCTGTCCTACGGTGTGGACGATTTCGGCAGCACGATGATGGAGGAGAACGTCGTGTCGGCGGCCGGTTGTGTCTTTCACGTCTCGCCGGAGGACATCGAACGCCTGATTACCGATGCCGGATACACCCCCCGTCGCCGCAACACCCGTTACGAACTCCTCGATTAGGATTTGCCCTCGCTCCGGCACGGAATCCCTGCCGGAGCGAGGTGGTCTCTCCTCTCGCTAAACTACTCGCTAAGCCTCTCTACTCGCCGTACATCGCCGCCAGGTCCGGGGGACCGAAGTAGCTTTTCAGTGCGGAGTAAAAGTACTTGTTCGCGCGGTCGTACCGGGCTACCAGGTGGTAGGCGTCGTACTGTGCTTTGCGCCATTTCTTCCGCATTTCGATCGGTTCGCCCCGGCGTTCGCTTTCATAGAACCGGGAACTGTACACTCCGGCCCACACGAAATGGACGATCGCCAGGATTCGGGGGTCCTTCGACCCGGCTTCGGCGGCACGCAACGCGGCCAGAAACGACTTCCGATCCGACTCATGATTTACCAGATGGCCGTTGGGCATTTCGGGGACGTCTTCATAGATATCCGGTGCGCCATAAAATTCCGCCACGAAGGCGAGTTCCGATACGACGTTCAGGGGGTACCGGGCGATCGAACCGCCGAACCGGGGGACCATCTCCAATACATTGTTCCCCCCAATGTCGTCCAGTCGTTCACGGTTTTCCCAGGCTTTGTTGGCCGCCCACTCGGCCTCGCCCAGGTCACCTAACTTCCGGGCCAGCACCGCGTATCGAAGCAGCCATACCGGCTCGTTCTCAGCGGTCGAAGAACTACCATCCTGCGGTTTCAAAACCGAGCCGTACACCCGGAAGGCATCCGCAGGCCGGTTCATTCGTTCGTAAATCCGACCGAGGGCGAAGCGATATCGGTCGTCGTTGTGGATGCGAATCGCTTCCAGGTATTCGCTCTCGGCTGTCCGGAGGTCGCCCGCGTGCAGAGACGTCCATCCCTTTTCCGCATGCCCCTCCGCTTTCGCGATCTCCGCGCGTTGACGCGCGACATAGCGATCCTGAGCCTCCCATCTGTCTTTCCGCGTCCGCACATCACCGGTCTGCGCCAATGCCAGACAGCCTCCTTCGATCAGGAGAAGGGCAACCAACATTACCGTCATATGTTTGGAATTCATCTTCTTTTCCTCGCTTTCTCAATCGAGAACGACTTTGTCGGTCCATTCCGGATGGTCGTAACACCGAGTCGATCCACCCGCCGTCACCCTACCGGGAGGATTCGGTCCCCAGACACCCTCGACGGAGCGCCCTTTCGCCGTCCAGACCCAGGCAACGGTTGCCAGGGGAACATCCTGCACGTCGGTTCCGGGCGGCGTGTACATGTAGTACATAACGAAGTGATCGTTTACCTCACATTCATAATCGCCATACCGGAACCCGAGTTCCGGGCTGTCGCTTGCAGAGTTTCTTCCCGGTCCCCGCATTCCCGTCGTGTAGGGCCACCGATTATCCAGGACGAATTTGCCGGTGTTTCGGACCCAGTTCCAACCCGGTAATTGGTTTTTCCTCTGTCGGTACAGAGCACAGAGTTGACCGAAATACCCTACCCCCCGTTGGAATATCGGTAAGTTTTGATTGCCCTGATCGACAATCTTGTCGGTGTCGGCCCACGCCTCAAACTCAATTCCTGGCGGATCCGCCTCCGCGACGGCACTGCCCCCGGCTCGAACCCCGGACCCATTCACCAGAAAGGAAACGGGTCCGATTCGGATGACTTTCAGGGAATGATTCGGCTCATGGATCTTGACGGTTTCCACCGCCATCACCGCCAACGGTCCGGACGGCGTCAGGACATTGAGATTACAGGAGATTTGAATCTGTTCCGTCTCCGCTTTTCGGAAATAACAATGAAAACCGGACAGATAGGTGGGGCCGGGTCCGTTCACAACGGTTGCCGACGTGGCATCCTTTGAAACGGTCCACGATTGGAACGTCAAGCCCGGCACGGTCCACGCCCATCCGGACTGCTGGAGCGGTTCAAACGGATACGAATTCACATTCACATATCCCGACAGTCCCTGACCGATCAGCAGATGATGGTTTCCGCCCTTGTCGATCGTCGTTCCCTGGAGGACCAGAGCGACCGGAAAGGCCACCGCGTCGACGGCGGTATTGCATCGGTAGGCTTTGGAGGCCGCTGTCCCGTTGACCGAGACCCGGGCCGACGTTTTGACGTCGTACTGAATGGCCCCCTTCGAGCCATCCATCACCTGCCACTTGTCGGTCGATTGATCTTCCCCGGCGCCGGGAGGCACGGGAGATTTGGAACCGCCGATGCCATTGTCGCAGGAACCCGTGGTCTTCCCCGACGGGCCTGCCCAAAATGCGCCGGCGGACGTCCTGACGACGACGTTCTTGGCCGGTTTGTCCCCGATCGTTCCGTCCGGGTAGACCCATTCCATTCGGACGGTGTAAGTGACCTGCCGATGGATGGAAATTGCGCAGGGCATTCGCCAAAGCGCCGGCGTGCCCTCACACAGCATCTTGGCATCCGAGGAGTTCACATCATGATTGAAAAAGGTCGTCCGTCCGGCCTGGGTTATCGTTCCCGAAACGGTACCGACCGCTTTAACCGTCACTTTCCAGGACGGCTTACCGACCCGCCATCGCTCCCAGTCCTGCCCCTTTGCTTCGGTCCCCAAAGCGCAAAGGAAGACAAGGAGAAAGGGGAAAAGGGAAAACGTTCGTTGTCTCAAAGGCACCTCCCTGGTGATAGCTGCCGTCTACACTTTGTCCGGCAATCCTTTCAAACGTATTTTCCTGCGTTTTCATGGATAACCTGCCACGCCAAAACACGATTAAAAGAAACAGGTAATTCCATCGGGTATTCCTTCGGTGCGACCATAGGCGGTTCGAACCCTTCCGGCGAAATTGCGCCCCCGGGCCGGGGGTGATATACTAACCGTCGTTGCGGGCCTGTGGCTCAGTTGGGAGAGCGCTACATTCGCATTGTAGAGGTCAGGGGTTCGAATCCCCTCAGGTCCATTTTCCCTCCCCTCCTCCCTGATAGCAATTGCGGTTTGCTATCAGGACGTTTCCATTCCATCGCGAAAACGGGAACGGAATCTTTCGGTCGTTTCCATAACCGAACCGGGGTCCGGAATCGAAGGCTGCCGGCTAGCCGAGGAGGCTACCCCCTGAACGATCCGGGCACGTCGAGCCATTGAAAAGGAGACGGCATCGCCGGAAGCGAATCTGCGGTGTATGAAAGTGACGCAGGTCTCGCTCCGTCCGACCGACGCCGCGCAGGAGGCCGGTCGGCCCGCCCTCACTCCGGAACTGCTCGCCGCCGTCGGGGCCCGCTACTCCCGCAACAACGAAGGGCTGGAGGCGATCCTGGAAAAGATCGATCCGGAGAACGCCGACGCCTCGGTGGAACGCATCTTCAGGTTTGTCGACTACGGACACGCCTCCATCGCCGACATGGCCCCGGTCGCCCTCTTCATCGACGGTATCTCCCTTTATCTCGCTTACTATCTCTGGACTCTCTGTCCGACGGCGGGCGGTCAGGAGTCGTCGACGCGCTATATTCGCCTCAATGCCGAAGGACTGGCCGACCCGGAAACGCTCGGCATCCCGGAGAACGAACGCGCCGCCTGGAACGCCGCCATGGAGGAGGCGTTCGCCGCCTACCAATCCGCCGTCACCGTCTGGGAGGAAATCGTCCGGGCGGACCCGGATGTGGCGCGTATCCCCCGCTCCCTGCGCGAAGATCCGTCCGAAAAGTCGAAAAAGGCGGTCGCCCGGATGCGGCGCAACTACGCCTTCGACCGGGCAAGGTATTTTCTGCCGGTGGCCGCCACCACCAACGTCATGCTGGTCCAGTCGGCCCGCGCCTGGGTGAACGTCTGCCAGTACCTGCTCTCCCACCCGCTCCGGGAAGCCAACCTTCTCGGTGAACGCCTGCGCGACGAACTCGCGCTCGCCGCGCCGAACCTGCTGCGTCATGCGCGCCCCCTCGAATCGCTGCAAAAGGGGCTGGCGGTCGAACAGTTGACCGTACGGAAATGGGCGGAGGATCGCCTGGACGGCGTCCTCTTCGGTGCGAACGCGGACGGACTCCTGCTGGAGGTCTTCCTCCCGCCGCAGACGATCGATCCCTTGGTAACGCTGTCGCTCGCCTTCCACGACAACCGATACTCGTATATCGGGGCCACCCTTCGGCGGACCGCCGTCCGATTCGGTTGGAACCGGATCGCCTTCGCCGAGATTCGCGACCTGAACCGGCACCGGACCGGCACCAAATACTGCCCGCTTCTGCCGCAGGGGTTCTACGCCGCCCTCGACGAGCTTCCCTCGCCCGATCGCGCCGCGCGGATTCCGGTCGGCGTTGGCGTGATGGCGACGAACCGGGCGCACCGTCTGCTGACATCGGGTGAAGCGACCTATATCTACCATACGCTCCTCGGCACGGAGTTCCCGTTCGAGCACACGACCACCGCCGATAAGTTTATCTACGAGGCCGAACTGCGAACCGGCGTCGGCGCGCATTACCGCTATGCCGGACATCTGCGCGATATTCTCGCTCTCTGGTACGAACGGTTTCCGGCGACGAAGGGCTTGATTCTGGAAGGCAGCGCCGAACCGGAATGACGTTCCTACACGGACGAACGGAAGGTGAAAATGCAAGGTGAAAACGGAAGATGAACCCGGCGTCGGAAAGGGCGGTCCTTGAAGATATGAACGAAGCGATCGATACGATGCTGGCCGCGCGGACATTCGCGGTGGTCGGCGCCTCGAACCACCCGGAGAAGTACGGCAACATCATCTATCACGACCTGAAACGGCACGGAAAAACGGTCTGGCCCGTGAACCCCGGTTCGGCGACCATCGACGGGGACCCGTGCTACCCGAACGTCGCGGCGTTACCGGAGAAGCCGGAGGTCGTCGTGGCGGTCATTCCTCCGGCCGCCACGGAGAAACTCGTGGATGAGGTCGCCGCGGCCGGAATTCGCCACCTTTGGATACAACCCGGGGCGGAATCACCCGCCGTCCTGGAAAAGGCGCTTCGTGCGGGTTTGCACGTGGTCGGCGGCGGTCCCTGTATCCTGGTCGGCTTGCGAACGCATTCCGTGACATAAAAACAAACGAATTGCAACAAGCAGAATTTTCCCCGGAATCCCCTACTTTCTTAATGTGGCCTTAACATGCGATGGTTACAATACGCGGGTTAGTTAATGTGACCGAATAATTTGTCACAAATCGCTCCGGGCCCCGTTAGGAACGAATCATGAAAGAAACGCCTGCTCCCTGGATGATTGCCGCCGCCGCGGCCGTCGCCGTCCTGTTGATCGGTTTCCTGGCGTGGAGATTCCTTGCGCCTTCCGGCGACACGGTCAATTCGACAACCATCAACGACCGGATCGCCAAAAAGGAGGCGAAGGGACTGTAGTCCGCCCGGTCGGACGGCCCGGATACCCACCGGACGGAGTGAACGAGATTGCCGTTGGTTATTTGAATTCGGACCGAGCCACGCGCTCAGAAAGACTGCCGCATGCGAAGCTTCAAATCCGCCTTCACGCTCATCGAGTTGCTCGTTGTCATCGCTATTATCGCCATCCTGGCCGCGATCCTTTTCCCGGTCTTCGCCCAGGCCCGCGCCAGCGCCCGCGCCATCTCCTGCCTTTCCAACGTACGCCAGGTCGGTCTGGCCTATGCGATGTACGTCCAGGACTACGACGAGACCACCCCGCACATCAAGACGGACTGGTGGGTCGGTCTGGTCCCCTACTTCAAGTCCTTCAATCTGCTCTGGTGCCCGGAACGCAACGACCGGGCGCGACGCGGCGGGTTCGATGTCGCCGCAGCCGGCGGCCCCGGCGCTCATGGCTGCGATCCCACGCCGAACGCCGATGGCAGCTACAACAACTGCCGCCTTACCGGCTATGCCTACAACTGGGGACCGGCCAACTCCCGTGGCGGCGGTCTGACCGAGCAGAAAGGCATCTACGCGGACAGCGTCAATAATGATGACGATTACGCTCCGGGTATCCGCCTCGCCAAAATCGTCGCCCCGGCACAGATGTTCGCGTTCGGGGACACCTACGATACCCCGCGTATGAACCTCGGCATGTGGACCCAGCTCTGCACCTTCAACGGCACCACTTCCTCCGCCCTGCGCCATCGGCAGAACTTCAACATCGCCTTTGTCGACGGCCATGCCAAGTCGGTCAAGTACATCGCCGGTTGGGCGGCCTCCGGCGAAAACGCCCGCTGGGCCCGTCCTGCGCTTACCAGCCTGATCAACAACTACTGCGCCGACCCGGATTACATTATCCGGTACCAGGACAACGATTATCGGGACGAGATTCCGATCCCGACGGCCATCCGCTGCGGCGATCTCGCTCAGTACGTTCAGGATAACTTCAGCCGGGCCTGTACCGCCAGCGACGGTCCCAGCAGCGCCGGTTGTATCTGGACCAACTAGACTCCGACCGAGGACCGGGGAGAAACAGCGTTTCTCCCCGGTAAATGTTCCCCTATGAAAACCGCCAAACAGCTCGCCCCGCACACCGTCATCATCACCCTCACGCTGGCTGCCGTCGTGATCGGCGTCGTCGAGGTCAAAGTTCTGGAAGCCAGGGAGCAGGCCGAGAACCCTCCGCAGGTGATCGATACCGCCTATTGCGTCCGCTGCCATTCCACTCCGGAGGACCTGGCCCGACTGCGGCGAAAAGAAGGAAATTCCGGTTTTCTCTTCAATGCCGACGGCTCCCTGCGTGACGCCGAGGTGGTGGATTGGTATCGGAAGAACGGCTCGTCGCACACCGCAAAGTACGGAACGTCCGTCACCTATTTCAAGAAAAAACCGTAAGGAAACCTATGCCCCGTCGCCCGTTCCCGAAGGCGGCTTACGCCGTCCTGTCCCTTTGCGCCGTCGTTTCCGTGGGCGCCGCTCTGTTTCGCGCTCCGAAAATGGGCCGACAGCCCGACGGCAGTTTCATCGTCAGCAGCGGACAGCGGATTCGAGGCGACGGGTTGGCCTTTAACGGGCGACCGAGCGATTTCGCGCTGCATCCGACGGAGAACGTCTTCGCCGTCCTGGCACAACGCGAGGTGTTCATGTGCTCGCCGACCGGCATCATCGCCCGGTCCCGTACCCCGCTCGGGAATGCGAGCGCGGGCTTTCACGGCGTCCTCTGGACCGGCGACCATAGCGGGTCGAACTGGTGGCCGGACGCCCAGCATGTCGTCGTCACCAACGACCAGGGCGCTCTGATCGAATACCGGTACGCCGACCTCCAGTTGGAGCATGTCGCCACGATACCGGTCGCCGCCGAAGGGGACAAACGCAATGCGTATCCGGGCGGAATGTGCGCGACACGGGACAGCAAGACACTCTTCGTCGCCGCCGCCGGACTGAACGCCGTCGTCGAGGTCGATCTCGCGACACACAAGCGGGTGCGCGAACTCCCGGTTCAGGTCCTGCCCTACGACGTTCGGCTTTCAGGCGACGAAAAAACGTTGATCGTCAGTAACTGGGGCGGTCGAAAACCGCTGTCGAACGACCGAACGGCCAAAAGCGGCGACGAGGATATCGTCACCGACGAACGGGGAGTCGCTTCGACCGGCACCGTGTCCCTGGTGGACCGGGCGACCGGTCAGGCGACCGTGCTGGAGGTCGGCATTCATCCCAACGCCCTTCTCGTCCATGGCAACCGCGCCTACGTCGCCAACGGCATGAGCGATACGCTCACCGAGATCGATCTGGCGGCGCGAAAAACCATCCGAACGATCTCCGTCCGGGGCGGCGGCGCCCCGCTCTTCGGCGCGATGCCCAACGCGCTCGCCCTCTCTCCGGACGGTCGAACCCTGTATGTCTGCAATGGCGGCGATAACGCGGTCGCCGAGGTCGATCTGCCGTCGGGCACGCTGAAGGGTTTTCGCCCGACCGGGTACTTCCCGTGCGCCATCACGCTCAGCCGTGACGGAAGGACCGCGTACGTCCTCAACTCCAAGGGCAACGGTTCGGTTGAGAACACGCGCAACGGCAATCCGGGCAGTCCCCATGACTTCCAGGGAACGATCACCACGCTGGGTCTGCGCCGTGACCTGAAGGCGGAAACGCGGATCGTCGCCCGCAACAACCGCTGGGACCGAGGCACGGACCGCCCGAAGCACCCTGTCTACAATGGCGCAGTGAAGCATGTTCTGTATATTATTAAAGAAAACCAGACATACGACTCGGTATTTGGTCAAATGAAGGAGGGAAACGGCGATCCGTCGCTCTGCGTTATCGGCGAGACGGGGATGCCGAATCACTGGGCGCTGGCCCGCACCTTCACGCTTTTCGACAACGGGTATGTGAGCGGGACCAACTCCGCCGACGGACACGCCTGGTCGACGCAAAGCCTTGCCAACGATTATATGGAGCACTTCTACGTCAGCTATCGCACCTACCCCGACGACGGAGACTGCGCCATGTCCCTTTCGGCGGGTGGCGCTCTCTGGGACGCGGCGGCGCGAAAGGGCAAGAAGATCCGGGTCTACGGCGAGTACTGCGACGACCGGCTCGCCAAATACGCCCCGTATCGCCCGAAGGACTGGTTCGAAGCCTGGGAGGACCGGAAGAACGGCGGCCAGAAATTCACCTACACCGCCGATACGACGGTCGCCGGGCTCAAGCCCTATATCTGCCCGTCCGTTCAGTACTGGCCGTTGATTCAGAGCGACCAGGCGCGGGCGGATGCCTTTCTGAAGGAGTACCGTGAGTACAGTCGGACCGACACCGTTCCCGATCTCATGATCCTCTGCCTGCCCGCCGATCACACCGAAGGGCTGAACCCCGAGTACCCGACTCCCCGCGCCATGCATGCCGACAACGATCTGGCTCTCGGGCGGGTCGTCGAGGGGATCACGAAATCGCCGCAGTGGAAAGATACCTGTATCTTCGTCATCGAGGATGACGGGCAGGCGCTGCCGGATCATGTGGACGGTCATCGGGTCCCCTACTTCGTGATCAGCCCGTATACGAAACGACGCTTCGTCGATTCCCATCTGTATACGACCGCCAGCATGCTTCGTTCGATCGGTTTGATGCTGGGACTCGAGCCGATGAACCGCTTCGACGCGATGGCGGAACCGATCACCACCTGTTTCGCCGAAAAGCCGGACCTGACACCCTATACGCACGTCCCCAACCGTATCCCCCTGGATGAAAGGAACCCGTCACCGGAGAAAATGACGGCGCAGGAGCGGTACTGGTATGAAAAGACGGTCGCGCTGGACTGGAGCCGGATCGACGGGCCGGATCACTACTGGCTCAACCGCGTCAACTGGTTCACTCTGACAAAAGGGAAAAGGCCGTTTCCGACGATTCGCTCCGAAGAGGACGCCGAACGAAAGTCCCGGTAGTCCCGGTTCCGGAGGGTCTTCCGGCGAAAGGACGAAATCGGGTATAATTCGAGCGTTCCGAAATCCGATTCCTACTTTCCGGTGCGACGAGGCACGACCTAGAAAAGCGACCATTCATGAGCAGCGCACCCGCGACCCATTCTCCCGTTCAAAAGACCATTGAGCCTACGATTTTCGAACTGTCGCGTCCCGGCCGTGTCGGGACGCAGATGCCGGCCTGTGACGTTCCCGAGCAGCCGATCGACGATCTCCTTCCGGGCGTCGCCCTCCGCGACGAACTGCCCCTCCCCGAGATGGCCGAGCCGGATGTCGTCCGTCATTTCATGCACCTTTCGTCGCTGAACTACAATGTCGACAAGGGCTTCTACCCGCTCGGTTCCTGTACGATGAAGTACAATCCGAAGATCAACGATCAGGCGGTCCTGATGCCCGGTTTCTCCCGGGTTCACCCGTACCAGCCGGAGGAGACGGTCCAGGGCGCGATCGAACTGCTCTATCGGATGCAGACGAATCTGGCGGCGATTCTGGGGATGGATGCCGTCTCTCTGCAGCCCGCCGCCGGTGCGCATGGCGAACTTCTGGGCCTGATGCTGATTCGCGCCTACCATGAGCATCGGGGCGAAGGTCACCGGACCATCGTCCTCGTTCCGACCGCGGCGCACGGCACCAACCCCGCTTCCGCCGCCCGCTGCGGCTATAAATGCGTCGATGTCAATACCGACCCGCGCGGTCTGGTCGATGTCGCGCACCTGAAAGCGCAGTTGCTGGCCCATGCCGGGAACGTCGCCGGGTTTATGCTGACCAACCCCAACACCGTCGGACTGTTCGAGGAGGATATCCGCGAAATCAGCGATCTGGTTCATGAGGCGGGCGGGTTGATGTACTGCGACGGCGCGAATATGAACGCTCTGGTCGGCACGGCGCGTCCCGGCGATATGGGCTTCGACGTCATGCATGTCAACCTGCATAAGACGTTTTCCGTGCCGCATGGCGGCGGCGGCCCCGGTTCCGGTCCGGTCGGCGTTCGGGCGATACTCGAGCCGTTCCTGCCGGTTCCGTTCGCCATTCGGCGGGACGACGGCTCGTTCGCTCTGGCGACCGAGGCGGAACGCCCGTTGACCATCGGAAAGGTCGGGCCGTATGCCGGGGCTTTTCTTGCGGTCGTCCGCGCCTACGCCTATATCCGGCACTACGGGCGGGAACGTCTGCGGGAAATCAGCGAGAACGCCGTTCTCAATGCCAACTACCTGCGTGTCCGGCTGGGCCAAACCTTCCCGGTCGCCTATGATCGCCTCTGCATGCACGAGTGTGTGTTCACCCTGAAGGCGTTAAAGGCAAAGGGCGTCAAGGCGCTGGACGTCGCAAAGCGGATCATCGACTACGGCTACCATCCGCCGACCATGTACTTCCCGCTGATCGTTCCCGAGTGCCTGATGATCGAACCGACCGAGACGGAGAGCCGCGAAACGATCGACGCCTTCATCGCCGCCGTCGAAAAGATCGCGGAAGAGGCGGAGACGAACCCGCAGGTGATCCTGGATGCGCCTCACCATGCCCCGGTTCGCCGTCTGGACGAAGCCGCCGCCGCCCGGCAACTCGACCTTGCCTGGTCCCCGGCCAAGTAGAATCGACCCGCGCTACCCGGCCCGGTCTGCGGATTTGAGACGGTCGTTCAGAAACGCGACCGTCCGATCCCAGGCCAGCCGGGCGGCGTCCGGATCGAAGGCGTCGGGCCGGTCCGCCTCCGGGAACCAGTGGCCTACGCCCGGATAGATGTGGAACGTCACTTCCCGCCCGGCGGCGCGGAGTTGCCCCTCCAGCCAGCGAACGTGCTCCATCGGTTCCCACGGGTCGTTCTCCGCGAAGTGACCGAGAAAGGCCGCCCGCACCGCCGTGAAGTCCGTCTCCCCCAGGCCATAGAACAGCACGACCGCCGCGACGTCGTCGGGGCGAGACGCCGAGAATTGTAAAGCGAAGTGCGCGCCCAGAGAAAAGCCCACGACGCCCAGGTAATCGCCTTCGACCGCGGGATGTCCTCGCAGATGGTCGGCCGCCGCGAGAATCTGCCCTAAGGTCGCCTCCTCGTTCAGCGAGTCCTTCAGTTTCTCCGCTTCCTCGATCGTCACGGCAACCGCCCCATCATAGGGGTCGGGCGCCAGGGCGACAAAGCCGGCCTCGGCGAAACGATCGCAGAGACCCGTAAAAAACGCATTCAACCCCCACCACGACGGCAGGACGATCAGGCCCGGCCCGCCCCCCGATGTCGGCACGCTCAGGTAACCGCCCTTCGTTTTCTCACTGACATTCCTCATTTTCCGCATAGCCTCCGTTCGGTTAGAGAACTCCGTTCGAACGACACTCGGCAACGGATTCCTGACCGGGAAATTTTCCTTTTGATTTTTGCCGCGACCGAACTTTTTCCATATCGCCATTCGTTGATACGGCGTGCGAGGATAAATCCTCAAAAAATCAACAAAAGGAATTGAAAATGAACAAGAAACTTCTCTCCGCAACGATCTTCGGCCTCTTTTCCGCGCTTCTGATGGTGAATGCGCCGGTGAATGCCCAGGATAAAATGTCCAACACTTCGAAAATGAGCAGCTCCGTTCTCGTTACCACCGGAAAATTCCGGATGGTGACGCATAAAACGTCCGGAACTGCGACCATTTTCGAAAAGCCGGACGGAACGCGGGAGCTGAAGCTCGAAAACTTCGCCACGGCGGATGGCCCGGCCCTGCATGTTTTCCTCGTCGCGGCCGGTGATGCCCGGGACAATGCCAGCGTCAAGAAGTCGGGATTCCTGGACCTTGGCAAACTCAAGATGCGGAAAGGCGTTCAGACCTACGCGGTTCCGGCAAACATCGATCTCTGGAAGTATCGTGCCGTGACCATCTGGTGCGATAAGTTCTCCGTCAACTTCGGCACCGCGCCGCTCGCCGCCAAACAGTAACCACGATTCCCGCGGCAGGGGACCGGAAAAGGCCCCTGCCTCACCTTCCCGCCTCGATTTCACGACCTCACGCATCCGTACCGAACGCCAAGGGGAAATTCCATGGAAAATACCAACCAAGTCTCGCCGTTCAAAAATCGTCGCCTTCTGATCGTTCTTGCCCTTCCGGTTCTGGCGATTCTCTGGGCTCTGTTCCGCCCCGAACTGCTTTTCGTCAATCGGACCGTGAACGAATCGCTGCCGCCCGCCGCTGCGGTCGCCGCCGAACCGAAAGCGCTGCTCACCGGTTCTTTCACCGCGCTGGCCCATCAAACCGCCGGCAAAGCGGAGGTCGTCGAGGTCGGGGGCAAAAAATTCCTTCGTTTTACCGATTTTCATACGTCCAACGGCCCGGATGTCCGGGTTTACCTCGTCGCCGGAGCCGACGGTAAGGACAACAAAACCATCAATGCCGGAAATTACCTCGATCTCGGAACGATCAAGGGCAATATCGGCGATCAGAACTACGAACTTCCGGCGGACGTCGACCTGGCCCGCTACCGGTCGGTCAGTATCTGGTGCAAACGGTTCGCCGTCAACTTCGGCGCGGCCAACTTGATGTAATCGCCCCGTGAAACAGCCCCGGGAACCGGGAACCGGGAGTTCCACCGGTGTCAACGCGGGACCGTCCGACCGGGCGGTCCCGCGTTGACACGTCCGGGGACCGCATGGTAGGATGTCGCGGTCGAATGGCGATCGGAGTTATCTTTTCCCGAGCAAATAGTCCCTATTTGGGAATTCTCCGCAAAACGATCCCGTACATGAAGCGGAGGCCGCGACCGAACTTTATCGGATGATTTTCTCGCGTCCTCAGATCTTGATTCCCAATTATTCCTATCCCTGAACGGACATTATCAGGTATTGTACACCCGGTGGGAACCGGGTGGGGGCAGAAATGAAGAAGTTTAATCGGAACATCAGCCAACCTGTCGGTCTGCGGGTCGCTCTGGGTGGAGCGCTCGCGCTGGGCGCTTTCTCCACGTTCGGCTGCGCTACGGAACCGACCTTCGCCCGGATCGACGGTGTCACCGTCACCCAGGCCGAATACATCCACGCGCTGGAACGGCAGAATGTCGCGCTGCCCAACGGGCAGGCCATTAACGCCGAACGGCTGGTTATCGATCAGCTGATCGGTAAGCAGGTGATCCTCTCGGAAGCGGCCAAAGCCAATGCCGTTCCGTCCGATAAGGAAGTGGAGAGCTACTACAACCTGCAGAAGAGCCTCTTCGAAAACCAGGCCCCCGGCAAGTCCTACGAAGCCTCGATGAAAGAGCAGGGGACCTCGCCCGAAGAGGTCAAAGCCGATATGAAGTTTCAGCTGGCCGAGGCAAACCTTTACGCCCAGAAGCTGAAAATCGGGGATAAGGAAGTCCGTGAAGCCTATCAGCGCGCCGGAAATGTCGGGCTTCCGGCCCGGGTTCAGCTCCGGTTGATTCTGGTCGCGCCCAATTCCGCCGACTTCAAACAAGCTCAGGAGCTGATCAAGAGCACGCCCTTCGACGAGGTCGCCAAACAGATCAACCCGCCCGCCCTCCGGGCGACCGGCGGTCTGATCGCCCAGCCCCAGCCGGTCAGTTCCCTCGGGCAGAAGTATCAGGCGATGGTGCAACAGAGGAAAGACGGCGAGTTCTTCGGACCGGTCGATTTCGCCCTTCCCAACCAGCCGAAAGCGGTCGCCTGGGTCAAGATCGAACACAAAATCCCGGCTTACAATATCAACCCGGATGATGCCGTTCCGTTGATCAAGCGCCAGTTGGTAACGCTGAAGCTGGCCGAACCCGCGAACCAGAACGCCCGCAACGAGATCGTGGCGAAAAAATTGGCGGCGAAGTTCGAGCCGACCGACAAGACCTACTCCGTCGTCTGGGACGCGCTGCGCAAGAACGCCGAGGAGGCGGGCGCGGGCAAAACCGCGCCGGTCGCGCCCCTGACGGGTGGCGCACTGACCGCCCCGCCCGCCGGAACCGCGCCGGAATCCGCGCCGGTCGCCGCTCCGAAAACTCCGTAGAGGGGAACCTATGCTCCACATCGTGGGCCTGGGGCCGGGGGACATTCGACGTCTCCCGCCTCAGGCTTTTTCCTTGCTGACCTCCGGCCTGCCGGTGTACGCACGAACGGCGCGGCATCCGATTTTTCATCAGGAGTCTCCGGAGTTCGCTCCGGGGTCCGTCCCGCTGACCGCGCTCGACGACGAGTACGAAAGCGGTGTCTCGTTTGACGCCACCTACGATGCCATCGTCGAACGGGTCCTCCGCGCGGCCTCGGAGACCGACCTGATCTATGCGGTCCCCGGACATCCCCTGATCGGCGAAACCACCGTCGCCCGGCTTCTGCCCCGGCTGAAAGAGCGAAATATCCCGTTCCGGATCGTCGCCGCACCGTCGTTTGTCGATGCCTGCCTCGAGGCCCTCGGCGAGGCGATTACGGACGATCTGCATCTGGTCGACGCGCTCTCGCTCAACCCGTCGGAGGCCGCGCCCGCCGAATCCCTGCGTACCGGAGGGCCGATCCTGCTGTACCAGGTCCACTCCCGACAGGCGGCGTCCGATGCCAAACTGGCCCTGATGCGAGCCGGATATCCCGATGATTTCTCCGTGACGGTCGTTCGCTGGGCCGGCATCCCCAATGCGGAGCGCGTCCTTTCCTTACCGCTGTTCGAACTGGATCGATCCGACGAACACGATCATCTGACCTCCGTCTGGGTTCCTCCCCTCCCCGCCGACCTTCGAAAACCGACCTTCTACGATCTGGTCCGGGTGATGGCCCGACTGCGCGATCCGAATGGCGGCTGTCCCTGGGACCTGGAACAGACACACCGCAGCCTGCGGCGTTACGTGCTGGAGGAGGCTTACGAAGTTGCCGAGGCGATCGATCGGGAGGACCCGGAAAAGCTGTGCGAGGAACTGGGCGACCTGCTCCTGCAGGTCGTCTTTCACGCCCAACTGGGAGCGGAGACGGGCGACTTCGACAGCGACGACGTCTGCGCCGCCATCGTCGGAAAGCTGATCCGCCGTCATCCGCACGTCTTCGGGGAGGTGAAGGCGGCGAACCCGGAGGAGGTCTTAAAAAACTGGCAGGCGATAAAGGCGGCGGAGAAAGGAAACGCCGATCGTGTCTCCATCCTCGATGGCATTCCGACCAGTCTCCCGGCCCTGGCCGCCGCTCTGGAAGTAAGCCGACGTGCGGTTCGGGTCGGTTTCGAGTGGCCGGACACCGACAGCGTTTTTGCGAAGGTGGAGGAGGAGTTGGCCGAACTGCGGGCGGAGATGATCGCCGACGCCTCGAAGGATCGCCTGTCGGACGAACTGGGGGACTTGCTGTTTACCGTCGTCAACGTCGGACGCCGCCTGGGAATCGAACCCGAGGACGCACTCCGACGTCAGCTGGACAAATTTAAGCGACGTTTTCGTTTTATCGAGGTTCAGGCCCGGTCCGAGGGAACTCCGCTGGAATCGGTTCCGACCGACCGGATGGAGGTCTGGTGGCAGGAGGCCAAACGGCAGGAACGAGCCGTCGCGGAATGAGAAAGATCGATGCGAAACCCCTTCCTGACCGCGCTGTTGTCCGCGGTGTTATCGTGCCTGCCGTGGGGAACCCACCCGGCTCACGCACAGAACGATCGCGGCGGCAATCGAAATGAGATCCGCCAGCCGATTCGAACGCTCGAAGCCGCGCTGTCCACCGACCGAACACAGTACGGGTCGCGCGGCGCGGTGCGCGTGACCATGACCCTGACCAACCTCAGCGACCGTCGTCACTCCGTCAACACCGGCGGAAAATGGCAATACGATTTCCTGGTACGCAACGCCCGCACCGGGAAAGCGGTCTTCACGCTCTCACGTAACTGGCCTCGTCTGCCGAACGGGTCGTTCACGCTGGAAGGCGGCGCATCCCGGACCTACCGTGAGTTGTGGGACCGGACCGATGATAGCGGAAAGCCGCTCCCCTCCGGCGTGTACGTACTCGAAGCCCGGCTTTTCCCCCAGGACAGCGTCGCCGTTCAAATCTACCTGGGCGGCGCGGATTCAGGCAATCCCCCGGAGGAGCCGGGTGAGGAACCGCCGACGTTGCCCGGACAACCGCCACGCCCGGGACAACCGCAGACCGCTCTTACGTCCGCACTGGCGGTCACCCCTTCGGTGGTCGCCGCAGGATCGGAGGTAACGCTGAACTACAGCGTCCGAAACGGATCGTCCGCTCCGGTCACCCTTCGATTTTCCAGCGGGCAGCGGTTCGATGCGATCGCGACCAATCCGGAACGCCTCCCGATCTGGCAGTTATCGCGCGGCATGATGTTCACGCAGGCGCTCGGACAGGTGGTCATTCCCGGCGGCGAGACACGCACCTTCACCGCTACCTGGACCGTCCCCCCCGACGCCGCCGTGGGCCGTTATTCGCTCAACGCCTTCCTGACCCCAATGGAGTCGCGCGGCCGCCCGTACCTTCCGGCGTCCGCGGTCCTCACCGTCGGCAGACCGGCGCCGGGCACCGGAGATTCCCTGAAACCGCCGACCGGCGGGGCGACCCAGGTCAGCGCGCGGGTTCTTGTTTCACCGGCGGGCGCGACCTTCGTCGGACGCCAGGTCACTCTGGTCGGACGGTTCAACGGTCGGCAGGGCGGAAACGGCGCCCCGCCCGTGACCCGGAACGATTGGGTTCTGGCTTCCGAGGGCGTCACCCTGTACGTCACCGGAAAGACACCGCTGGCGGAGGTCGGCAGCGCGATCGTCATCACCGGCACGGTTCGACGGACGGCGGACGGACGAATTTACCTGGAATCGAACTGAACCGGAACTCGAACGCCGGGGTTTCCCCATATTGCAGAGGGAAGACAGAGGTATTCACATGTATAACTCCCCCGGCGTTCCGGTTTCGCTCCCGGTCCTGGTTCTCGCTGTTTGCCTGCTGACGGGCGTTCGTGCGCTCGGGGCCGAACCGCCGGAGGCGCCACCGGCCGCGTCGCCCCGCACCTTCTCCTATGTGCTGCCGGACGATGGCCGAACGAGCGCGGGCATTTTCGATCGGGAGGGGCGATTGGTTCGCGTCCTCTGGTCGTTGCGCTCGCAGACGGCGGGCAAACATACGGAAACCTGGGACGGTCTCAATGAGGTGGGGGAGGCGGCTCCGAGCGGCCCGTACCGTTTCAAGATCGTCCGGAATCCCGGTTCCTATGAACATGTCGCCGCCATCGGCAACCTCGGCGACGCGCCGGATATCGACGGACACACGCCCGCATTCATGGGCGGTCTGACGATGGACCGCGATGGCAATGCCTTTACCGCCAACGCCTGGGATGAGGCCGGAGCCGATTTCAAAAAGTGGGACCGGAAGGGCAATTCGGTATTCGACGGTCGTTTCGCGATCCGGAACGGCAATCCCAACGGGCATGCCTACGCGGTGGCTTCCGACGACCGCTACCTGTACTTCGGAACCACTTCCTGGTCCAACGAACGCTCGAAAGAACGGCAATACGTTCGCCGGTTCCGTCTTTCGGACGGCAAACCGGCCCCCTTTACCGCGCCGAACGCCGTCAACGGCCACCTTGCGTTCATGGAGTGGCCGAGTCGCCAGGTTTCGGAACAGGTGAGCGGACGCCCCCGTGGCCTCCGAATGCAGCCTCTGCATGCCATAGCGACGGTGGGTGACCTCCTGCTCGTCGGCGATGCCCTGAACGATCGGGTCTATCGCTTCGATCGCGAAACCGGCGCGGCGAAGGGATGGTTTCCTTTGCCTTACCCGAAAACGTTCGCCCCGGCAAAGGACGGATCGCTCTGGGTCGGTTACGATCTGCATAAACTGGGACGGATCGAAAACCCGCTCGCCGAGAACCCGACCGTGCGAACGGTTCGGAGCGATATCGGCATGATCGAGTCGATCTCAATCGCCCGAAACGGCAAGCTGTTTATCGCCGATAGCGAGAAGGGCCAGGTCCGCGTCTTCTCCCCCGATGGCAAGACCGCGCTTCGGACCTACGGGCGAAAGGCGGTTCCCGGTGATGTCGCGCCGGATCGGTATTTCTTCCTTCGCGGCGTCGCGGTGGATGCGGACGGCAGTTTCGTGACGATCCAGACGGAGAAGCCCGTCGGCGCGCGAATCGCCCGCTTCAAGCCGAACGGCCGCGTTCTCTGGGAGCGTTTCGGTGGAGAAACCATGTCGGGAGCCAACTATGGCGAAAACGACCCGGATACGCTGTACTCCTTCGGTTTCCATCGCTACGCCCTCGGTGACCGAAAGAAAGGGGAATGGACCTATCGGGGCAACATGTTCTCGCCGCCCGACTACCACGATCCCCACCCACACGGGAACCTGCGGGTGCTTCGTTTGAGCGGCGCGGACTTTGTTTTCCATCCCACCGGGGACGGCGTTCAGGTGTACCGTGTTCAGGGGAACGTCCTGATGCTGGCGGCGCTCGTCGGCGGCGGTTCGCCCGGCCCCGACGGCAAGACCGATCCCAAACGCCTCTCGGATAAATGGGTATGGCACGATACCGAGGGGGATGGGAATCCGGAGCCGTCGGAAATCCGGATTTATCCGTCGGAGCAGCCGGAGCCGAGAAAATGGTCGGAATACGCGACACCGGGGATGCATGTCGATCGCCGGGGGGATTTCTGGTTTGCGTTCCACGGATCGATCTGGCATCTTCCGCGTCAGGGAGTCAACGAACGGGGGAATCCCGTTTACGATTGGGCCAAAGTCCGAAATGTCACCGGGTCCGCCTCGCTGGAGGGGCCGCCCGCCCGGATCAATCCGATCTCGGTCGCGGTCGGTGAGAACGGTCTGTTCTATGTGATCGGTCCCAACCGTCGCTGGCCGCCTCCGAAAAACAATCCGTTCTGGATGGGAGCCACTTCGCTGGCATGCTTCGACGCCTCCGGTCGCCTTCGCTGGATCCGGCGTCTTCCGGAGGTCAGCGTCGGACTGGAATACGTGCCCGGTGGCGGACTACTGATCGGAGGCGGCGCGTCCGATATCATCTACCATTATACGTCGGACGGACTGTTGCTGGGGACCGTCAAGCCGGGCGCGGTCGGGGCCAACCTGACCACCTGGCTCGACACGACGGGTTGCATCTCCGCCAACCGGGACCCGCGAGACCGGAAGATCGACGTTTTCGTCGAGGACGACCGGATCGGGCGGGTCCTCTGGTATCGGATCGAGGACGACCGGATCGCCGAAATCAGCGGGGACCTGCTCTGAGGCGGCCGTAAGGGCCGCCCCCCGTTCATCGGATCGGTTTGCCCTCGGTATCCAGATAACGGATATCGAGGCCGGAAATCTCCTTCAACTTCGGTTCGATGACCGTGCGGTCGCCCACGACCAGGATCGCCATTGTCGACGGATCGAGGTAACGGTTCGCCACCCTTTCGATATCCTGCAACGTGACGGCGTTGATTCGAGCGATGTAGTCGTTGAAATAGGTGTCCGGCAGATTGTAGATCACCAGGTTGGCAAGCTGTCCGGAGACCTGCCCGACCGTCTCGAAGTTCGACGGAAAGCGGCGGATCAGGCTCTGCTTGTTGTATTCGAGTTCCGGAGCGGTCACGGCGATGTCGCCGCGAATGCCGCGCAGCTCCTTCAGGAACTCGACGACGGACTCTTTCGTGACGGCGGTCTGGACTCCCGCGCTGGCCGTGAACGGTCCTGCGCCCCGTCGGAACTCCCAGCCGGTTCTGGCTCCGTACGTATACCCCTTGTTCTCCCGGAGGTTCATATTGACCCGCGAAGAGAACTGCCCTCCGAGAATGGCGTTCATCACCACCAGCGGGAAGTAGTCCGGGGTATCCCTGGCGACCCCCACCTGTCCGATCCGGATCACGCTCTGTGCCGCGCCGGGCTTGTCCACCAGATAGAGAACCGCCCGGTCGCGAGGCGAGGTGGCGGGAACCGCCGTCCGGGGCACGTCCGCCGCTTTCCAGTCAGCGAAGGCGCGTCCCAGTTTCGGGGCAATCTCTTTCATGGTGACGTCTCCTACGACGATCAGGACGGCGTTATTGGGCCGGTAGTAAGTCCGGTAGAACGTCTCCGTATCGGCCCGGTTGATCGCTTTGATCGAGGCTTCATCGCCGGACAGGACCTGTCCGTAGGGGTGTTTTTCGCCGTATAGCACCGAGTCATAGGCGATGGACGCGATGGCATCGGCGTTATCGCGTCGTTGCAGGATCGCCCCCAGCAGGCGACGGCGGCGCGTTTCCAGTTCGATTTCGGGAAAGACCGGACGGACCACGACATCGGAGAAGATATCGAGCGCGGTATCCAGGTTTTTGGTAAGGGTTGTCAGAGAAGCCGAGGACGAGTCCCAGTTCGCCCCGACGTTCAGCCCCGCCCCGATCGCCTGCAACTGATTGGAGATCTCCAGCGCCGAGCGTTTCTCCGTACCGGCCGTCAGCAGGTCGGCGGTCAGTAGCGCGAGTCCGGCCCGACCGGTCGGGTCAGCCGTCCCTCCGGTCTTCAGCACCAGATTCATCGAGACGACCGGCAGTTCGGTCTGCCGGACAAGCAGCACCTCGAGACCGCCGGGAAGTTTGCTTCGCTCGATCCGGGGCAGGTTGAGTTTCGGATTCGGTCCCGGTTTCGGCAGGCGGGAGGCGTCCGCCGGGCGTCCGCGTTCCGATTCGACGGAGGTCGGTTGGTTGGCCGCCGCATCGGTGACGGAGCGGACTTTTTCGTCCGTTTGCGGGAGGTAGGTCATGACCACCCGATTCTGATTCAGGTACTGGCGGGCGACTCGCTGCACCTCCGCCGCCGTCACCCGGCGATACCGTGCGAGGTCTTCGGAGAAGAAGTCGGGGCGACCCCGGAATATCGCGTAGCTGTTCAGCTGGTTGGCCTTGCCCAGGACGGTTTGCAGTCCGAAAACGAACCCGGCTTCCGTCTGGGTCAGGGCGCGTTCCATCTCGTCGGCGGTCGGAGGCGCGTTTTTGATCCGCTCGATCTGGTCCAGAATCTCCTTTTCGATCGCCTCGATGGACTGACCGGGACGTGCGGTCGCCTGGACCTGAAACACTCCGGAAATCTCCCGACTTTGCTGTCCCGCGCCGACATCCTGCGCGATCTGTTTTTCGTAGATCAGGCTTGACTGGAGACGCGACCCTCTCCCCGACGAGAGCACCGTGGCCAGCATATCAAGGGCGGCATCGTCCGGAGCGAACTGGGCCACCGTATGCCAGGCCATGAAGATTCGTGGCAGCCGGACATTGTCCCGGTAGCTTACCCGTACCTCCTGATCGAGTTTCGGCGCTGGCGGGTCCGGGCGGACGATGGGCTGAACGCCGCGCGGAATCGGGCCGAAATACTTTTCCACCCAGCGACGGGCGTCGTCCTTTTTGAAGTCTCCGGCAATCGTCAGTACGGCGTTGTCAGGGACGTAGTATTGTCGGAAGAACGCCTTGACGTCCTCCTCGGACGCGGCGGTGAGATCCTCCAGAGAGCCGATCGTGGGCCAGCGGTACGGGTGGTTCTCCGGGTACAGAAGCGCTGACATCCTCTCAAACGAGGTTCCGTACGGCCGGTTGTCATAGTTCTGCCGCCGTTCGTTCTTCACGACATCGCGCTGATTGTTCAGCTTCGGCAGGGTCATCGCTTCGAGAAGACCGCCCATCCGATCGGCCTCCATAAAGAGGGCGAGTTCCAGAAAGTTGGACGGAACGACCTCGTAGTAGTTGGTTCGGTCGGCGTTGGTGGAACCGTTGATGGTCGCCCCGGCCTCCTGCAGCGGCGTAAAGTAGTCGGCGTCGTAGTTTTTCGATCCCTGGAACATCATGTGCTCGAACAGGTGCGCGAACCCGGTCCGTCCGACGACTTCGTTTTTGGAGCCGACGTGGTACCAGATATTCACGGCGACGATCGGGGTGCTACGATCCTCATGCAGAATCACGCGCAGTCCGTTAGGCAGGCGAAACTCATCGACGGGCACGGACAGGGTAACAGGGGTTTCGGCGTTCTCGGCGAGGGTCGCGGGGGCGAGAACCAGACAGGCGGCCAGCGTAAGCGCGGCCTTGCGATCGATTTTCAAAGCCATCTCCGTTCGGATACTCGACTTTCATTACTCCGGGTGAGGTATGGTCGTATCTTACTCCAATCGGCCCCTTTTCGGAACCGTTCCGAACGAAAACCGCCCCGGAAAGCGGAATTTCCGGGGCGGTACCTGGCCTGACGAGCCGTTTTGACCTGATGTTTTGGCCTAACAGACGAGGCTTCGGAAGTCCATGAAATCGGCGACGAATCCGCCGGGGACCCCTTTGCAGATCACCGAAACGGCGTCGTGCGAGTGCAACGATTCCAGGTGGGCGCAGGCGACCTCAAAATCGCGGATACGCGGATCGGCATTCAGTTGTTCGAAGACCAGTCGGGCGGCATCCTCGACGAACTTGATATACGCGCCGTTCATTTCGGCGAACGCCTGCTCGTCTTCGCGCTTGACCATGACCTGCGTTTCGGTCTTCAGGGCGTTGCTGCAGTGCCGTTGTAGATCCTCCACGGTCAGCGTTCGCCCTTCCGCGACCTCGACCTTGATTCGTGCGCGGCTGCGCTGCGAATGCGGAATCGCGTAGACATTGCGGATGTCCCGCGCATGCTCGGCCAGTTCCGCCGAGCAGGGACAGGCCGATGAGTAGACGAAATCAAACTCGACAAAACGCCGCGGACGACCGTAGCGATCAATCGCCGCATCGAAGACGACCTGATAGAACTGGTACCCGGCCAGCCCGCTGCGCAGGCTCTCCTGCAACATCGGGTAGGAAAAGGCCACCCGCACCCGGGCGTTGAACCCCGTTACCTGCTCCCGGTAGGCGGTCAGGATGCGCGTCAGGGTGTCGAGCGTAAAAATCTCGTCCTTGAACTCGTAAAAGGAGCGGACGATCCGGGACATATTGATGCCCTTCTGATCGGCCTCCAGCGAGACGGTGCCGGTGACACTGGCCTCCAGGGTCATGGGTTCCCCGTCTTCCGCGGCGAACTTCAACGGCAGACGGAAGTTGGAGACGCCGACCTGCTGAATCGGCACGTTGGCTCCCTCGATCGCCTTGACCGACTCCTGCATGTCCGGCAGGCTCTCCTTATAAAGGAGGTCCGGTTTGAAATCCGCATCGTATTCCCGCTTCAGGGAAAAGGCTTCCGCCGTCGGTACACCGGAGGCATCCGCCGTCCGGTGGAGGTACATTTTCTTCTTTGTCGCGACCATATGCTCGTTTTTTCCTCTTTCAGCGGCAGGCAGTTCCTCTGCGCTGGCCGCTCCCGGTCAGGCGGTTGGGACGATAACCGTAGGCAGGACGCCGTTTCCCTGCTTAGCTGACCCGGATGATCCGATACCGGACCCGTGCGCTCTCCGTCCGTCGTCAGAAGTGTGGGCCTCTCCGTCGGCACGGAGCGCACCGGCGCCAACTCCATTATAGGCTCGATCTACTCCCCGTAGTACTCGAAAAAATTGCGTTCCGTCTCGCGCACGACGACCCGGTAGAGGCGGGCGGGCGCGGGAATCCTTCCCTCCAGATGCTTCCAGATGGCGATCGTCAGGTTTTCGGAGGTCGGGTTGACCGTGGCGAAATCCGGCGTATCGTCGTTCAAATGCTTGTGATCGAACCGCTGCATCACCTCGCGCTCCAGGGTTTCGTCCAGTGCCGCGAGATCGACGATCATCCCGGTGACCGGGTCCGGAGTACCGAGCACGGTCACCTCGACCCCGTAGTTATGTCCGTGTCCGCGCGGATTGTTACATTTGCCGAAAACGCGGACATTCTCTTCCTCCGAGAGAGCCGGCGCGTGCAGGCGATGGGCGGCGGCGAAATCGAAGGCGCGGGTAAGGGCAATCATCTCCAGATGTTTCTCCTGATCGAGAGTCGCCCATAACGTTGGCGACTCCTCGACAACGACCCGCGCCAGGCGAGCGCGTTCGTCCTGAAATTGGGTGGTGAAACGTTCGGACACATACCGCGCGATGTTTTCGAGTGTCGGCGGCGTATCGGCGAAATGCGGCACTTCATAGGTGAGGTGACGGTCGGCGAGAGGCCCGGTCACCTGCTGTTTCAGGACGCGGTCGACATCGGTGATATTCACGACCATGCCGGTGCGCTCGTCGACCGTCCCGACGACCGTCACTTCCACCGCATAATTGTGCCCGTGTCCGTAGCGACCGGCCCACCGACCGAACAACGCCCGGTTCTCCGCCTCGGTTTTGTTCGGCAGCCAGTAGGCATGTCCGGCGGCGAACGTCACCCGTCGCCGCAAATAGATCCTCGCCATTTTCTCTCGTTTCCCGAGTTAAGAATACCGAAACGGTCCGGGAAGTTCCGTTAATTGAGGAAGGAAGAGAAGGAAAAGCGAGGGAAAACCGGTGATACGGGCAATGGCGGCGCGACATCGACGGGCGACCACGGTCGCCCGTGGTCGCCCATGTCACGGGGATGGCAAGGCGGAGGGGGAAATCGTCCGACTACGGACGGTCCCGCCCCTCTTCCGATGCCTTTGCGGCCTAACGCTCCCGCTGCTCCTCGCGCAACAATCGGACCACGGTTTCGGCCACGTGCGGAGCGTCCCCTTCCACAACCGGTATCAGGTCGACCGTCCGGTCCGTCGTCCGGCGATACTGATAGACATGAAAATTCCCGTCGTTATCGGCTTCCACCCACGTGTGGCTCATTTTTCCGGGGTGCATCCCCTCGGGGGTGAAACTGAAACGCAAATAATTTTGTGAGGCGAACGGATACACTCCGCAGAGTTCCTCCTCGTCCGCCAGTTCGTCGAGCAGGGGGGAGAGCCGAAATCGTTTCGGGAACTCCCGGTCCATGTCGTACGCTTCCAGTCCGTACTCCGACAACTCCGATTCCAGGGCGCTGAAGGACGCCTTCCACTGCTTCCGAAGATTCCGCCAGACAAAATTTTGATACATTATGCTACCTACTTCGTAAGGGCTACGAGAAAAAAGTTGATCTGTGGCAGCTTTCCATAATACTATTTTGGATATTGTCTCCTTGAATCTTTCTCTCTCGGAATAACGCCACTGCCCAACGCTATCCCCATTCCTTACGAATGCTCGCTTCGTATGATTATTACCACAAGCTCGTCTGCTCTGTCAAGGAAAAGCGTAAATCCTGGCCTGCCGGGGACTTCGGAAAAGGTCCGTCCCCCTCCGAAAACCGGAGAGGGACGGGGCTGACGACTCGAAGGCAAAAACTACGGACGGGCCGGCCGATTTCGGTCGGTAATCTCCTCGACCTCGACGTCGGTGCGGCGCGCCGTTTCCTGGACGGTTTCCGTGTGCTGAGTCGCCGTCTTGCCGACAACGACCTCCTCGACGACACGGGCTTCCTTGGAAACGACCGGTACCTCGGCGGTCTCGCGGATTTCCACGACGCCTTCCTGGAGGGGCCGCAGGGTGTTCGGATCGACCGTGCGATCGACCGGCCGGCGTTCGACGGTGACATGCTCCTCGCGCAGCGTCACCTGTTCCTGCACCGGTCGTTCGGTTACGTGAGTGTAGACGCGAACTCCACCCCGTTCCACCGCGCGTTTGCCGACCGCGACCTGCTCCTCGGTAACCGGAAGCACCATATCGCCCGACCGGTCGTTCGTGCGGTCGGTCGTGCGTTCCGTCGTGTGGGTGTCGGCGAACTCGGCGGAGGTGCTGAGCGGTGCGGCGGTTCCGCCCATCCCGGCGGGCGCGATACCGGTCGCGGACCCGGGCATCCAGCCCTCGGTTCGGAAACGCGCCGCGCGTTCGTCGATATCGATCGCGCCGTTGTCGTCCAGAATGCGGGCGATACGGTGAGCCTCCTCGTCGGCCGCGCGAACCGCGACCAGCGTGCTGCCCCGACGCACCGCTTCGTTATACGTATTGGCGTCCGATTCGGGCACGCCGACATGGGTCAATGCGCCGACCAGACCACCGACGACCGCACCGGTCGCCGCTCCGAGAACGGTTCCCATCAGCCAGCCCGCGCCGGCGATCCACCCCAGACCGGGAATCGCCAATCCCGTCAGGCCGACCAGGAAACCGACCCCCGCGCCCCAGCCGGCGCCGACTCCGGCGCCATGACCGACGTCCTCGCCCATGGAGTCACGATCGGTCGTCCCCGAAGTTCGTTCGTTGACGGGAGCATACCGGCCCCCCTCGTTATTGGCGACGATGCTGATGTCGTCCCGACGTACTCCTGCCGCGACCAGTTCCTGCCCGGCGCGTTCCGCCTGATTGGCATCGTCAAAGGCTCCGATAACTGTCTTCAATGTTTTTCTCCTTCCGGATGAGAGTTCCGGGATCGCAGGCAAACCTACGATCCCTCCGAAGCGTTCCAGGAACGCTCAATCGTCACGTTCTCCTGTTTTAAAACCACCTGCTGCGGCCGGCTTACCGCCTCCTGCTCACGGCGAATCCGGATCTCCTCTTTCAGGCGGAGTTCCTTGCGAACGACCAGAACCTCCTCGAGGACGGGAATGATCAGGGTATCCCCTTCCTGGCGCGGTTCCGGCAACGGACCTTCCCAGATTCGGTCGACGGGTATACGTTCCACCGAAACCCGTTCCTGCAGGAGGGGTTCGTCGACCGTCTCCACCTCCTCCCGAATCGTTTTCCGAACGCGAATCACTCCGGTTTCGACCGTCCGTTTTTCGACCCGTACCTGCTCGGCGACAACGGGAACCGTGATTCCCTGCCCGACTTCGGCACCGTCCGTTCGGTACACCATTTCCAGCTCGCGCAGCGACATCGGCGATTGCACCCGGCCATCGGCGCTCGTTTTCAACAGAGAGGCGGGAACGCGCAGGAAATCGCCCTTTTCCGTGCGGATACGCAGAAAACCGGAAGCGTCCGGCCCGGGGGCTTCCAGGAAACCGAGAAAGTCCTGTCCGTGGTAGACCCGGCGAGGCTCGGTATCGCTCATACCGGTTCGGCTCCGGAGGGGACGCGGATCGCGTGCCCGAAGACCCGCCCGTGGGCGGGCAGCCTCGGCATGAACCGGCTGACGGAGGGCGTCGTCGACGCGGAGGGCACCGGCGTGGCGGGCGTCGTGAAGAACATCCGGTACACGACGTACCCCAGGAGCAGGGCGACCATCAGGCCCAGGACAATCAGCATCGGGGAGGGCGCTTTGGACTCCGGGCGATCGTAAATCTTGACATTGGACGGCGGATCGGTTGCCATGACGGCGTTTCCCTCTCTCCGGAAACCCTGCGGGGTCCGGTGCGGACGGCACGCTTCCGCATCGCCGCCTGCGGTCGGGAACAAGACTATGATTCGCGTCCGGAGGGTTCCTCAGGAATCGGAGAGGAAATTCGGGGCGATCCGCCTAACTCCTTGGGTAACCAACGGATGTCTCCCGACGTCTCGGAACATTCGAATCGATGGAGGAAATCTCCCAGTGACACTCCCTTCCGTAACACGGCGTTCACTACTTACCATTCTGACGGCTTTCCCCCTTGTGGCCGGACTGGCGTTGACGGCCGGGTGCGGCGATAACTCCGGCGGGGGCGAGGCGGGAACTACCGGCGGCGCGCCGAACACGACCGCCGCCTCCCCGGCCAGCGGCGGCGCTCCGGCTGCCGGAGGCGATAAGCTGGTCGTCGCCTGGGCCGAATGGGAGCCGGCCAAGCAGCTGGAAAAACTCGCCCAGGACTTCACCAAAGAGACCGGGATCGCGGTCGAGGTCCAGCAGATCCCCTGGTCCGACTTCGAGAACAAGATCAAGACGGCCTGGAGCGGACAGGATGCCTCGTTCGACCTGATCGTCGGCGACTCCCAGTGGCTCGGGAAGGCCGCGACCGCCGGACACTATGTCGAGTTGACCGAGTGGACCGAGGATGCCGCCAACTTCCCGAAAGCCGATGTCGCCCGGTCCGCCCTGCTGAACTACGGCGAGTATCCGACCGGTTCCGGCAAGCTGTACGCGATCCCGTGCATGAGCGATGCGACCGTCTTCGCCTACCGGAAGGACCTTTTCGAGGACCCGAAGGAGAAAGCGGCGTTCAAGGCGAAGTACAAGCGCGATCTTGCCGTTCCGAAGACCTGGGACGAGTTTCAGCAGGTCGCCGAGTTCTTCACCCGACCTCAGAACCAGCCCGGTCCCCTCTACGGCGCGGCCCTGTTCTACTCCAAAGAGTACGACGGCGTCACCATGGGCTTCGATCAGGTACTCTGGGCCTACGGCGGCAAGCTGTCCGAGGGCAACAAGGCGACCGGCGCGATCAATTCGGAGGCCGCCGTCAAAGCGCTGGAGTTCTACGCCGGCCTGAAGAAGTTCACTCCCCCCAGTTCCGAGAACTACTACTTCTCCGAATGTCTGCGCGACTTTCAGCAGGGCAAGGTCGCCATGGCCCAGAACTGGTTCGCCTTCCTTCCGGACCTGACCAACAAGGAAAAGAATCCGCACGCCGAACATACCGGATATTTCCCGGTACCGAAGGGTCCCGCCGGCCAGTTCATCTCTCTCGGAGGACAGGGGCTTTCACTGTCGGCCTACTCGAAACAGCAGGACAACGCAAAGAAATTCCTGGCCTGGTTCTCCAAAGAGGAGACACAGAAGAAGTGGGCGGAGCTTGGCGGTCTGACCGCGAACGGCAAGGTGGCGGCTACCGACCTGTTCAAGAAGGCGACCCCGTATAATGTCGTCTTTACCGAGTCGGTCCCCTACCTGAAGGACTTCTACAACACGCCGAACTACTCCGAACTGCTGACCGTAACGCAGAAGGAGCTGAATGAGGCGGTCGCCGGCACCAAAAAGCCGAAAGAAGCGCTCGACACCATCGCCGCCGAGCATGACAAAATCCTGGCATCCGCCGGGAACTGACGGGGAACTGACGGGGATCGGACGGGAACGGTCCTTCGTCCGAACGCAAGCGGGCGGCGGCGAAACGACGTCGCCGCCCGCCCGTTACCAAGGGAGAAAAGGATGCGACCACGAACACCGGAACCGGAATATTTCGCCTGCCCGAACTGCGGCGGTGAGGTGCGGCGCGGGGCCCCTGCCTGCCCCCACTGCGGTTCCGATGAGGAAACCGGCTGGTCGGAGGCGGCGGAATATGTCCACCTGCTGCCGGAACGCGACGACCCCTCCGCCCCCGCCCCGTCCGTCATGAGAACGATCGGGCTTCCGGTAGGCGCCGGACTTCTGGTGTTTGCCTCACTGCTGACCATCGGTATTCCGCCGACCATCGGTCTGCCGGTCGTCCTGCTTCTCGCCTTGATCTTGCTCTTTGTCGTCAGGAATCCGAGGAATGGCGCAGGGTTTCGCCGACCCGGCAACGAGGAGCAAGCGTTATATAACCGGCTGCTGGAGCAGGCGCGGGGCGACCGTGCGCTGGCGGAACGTCTGATCGCCTATGAGGCGAAGCGCAACCCCCATTCGGACCGCCGTCAGCATCTTCAGGACGCGATCGAACGCTGGGAACGCGACCGACGCTGATGGTTTCCGATGGTTTCTCGCGTTGAAGTTTTCGTTGCGTGCGGAATCCCGCGCCCGGGGACGAGGATTTCTTCGGGAGACGAAGAAACTAAGCGAGAACGGGTCTCGGAACTCCGCCCGGGAACCGGTTAACCTTATTCATTATTTCCGGATCACCGTTTGGCCGTTTGAAAGGAATTCAACATGCCGTTGCCTCGATTTACCGGTTCGTCCTCGCGGCGGGCCTTTCTGAAGAGCGTCAGGAACCCGTTCGTGGTTCTGTGCGCCGGTCTGGGCTTTGCCGGCCTGGCGGTTTCCGGCGACGCCGCCGTCACCTACGCTCCCGGCCCGCTTCTCACGATTGATGTTCGTCAGAACCGGCATCAGATCAGCCCGGACATCTACGGTCTCAGCCTCACCAATGCCGATCCCGCTCTGATCGCCTTCGCACAGGACCTTCAATTGCCCGTCCTTCGCCTCGGCGGCGCGCAAAGCACACGGTACAACTGGGAACTGGATGCGACCAATACCGGCGATGACGACTTTTTCTTCGCGGGCAACGGGGCGGCCTCCTACTCCGCCGCCGCCTCCGTCGACAATTTCGTCACCAGTGCCACCAACGCCGGGGCCAGAACCATCGTCACCATCCCGATGATCTCCCGGATCAACAACGTTCCCGGCAACGCTCTGGACTGCAGTTTCCCGCAGTCGATCACCCCGGTGCAGAAGGCATTCAGGACCCGCACCCCGGCGATCGGCGCGCCCGTGGTCGCCGGCAACGGCCGCCGCAACGATACGCCGGGAACGCCGTTGCCGATTACCGGCGCGGTTCAGGCCCACATCGATTCCATCCATACCGATAACACCACCGACCACCAGGCCGCTTTCGTCCAGTATCTGATCAACACGCACGGAACTCCCCTGACCCTTTTCCAGCTGGACCACGAACCGAGCCAGTGGCATGTCAAGCATCGCGACGTTCAGACCGCCCCCATCGGCTTCAACGAACTGACCACCCGCTCCATCGCTTACGCCACCCGGATCAAAGAGATCGATCCGGAAGCCCAGATAATCGGGCCGAGCGACTACGGTTATCCGGTCATCGGCGGAACCGCAGGCGGACGGATCGGCGATAACTTCAACACCCACGGTCTGCCGCTCGCGGCCTACTATCTGCGGGCGATGAGCCAGGCATCCATCGCCGAAGGCGTCCTGCTTCTGAACTACTTCGATGAGCATCACTTCCCGGCCCCGGCAACCGGCGGTCAGCCGATCGCGTTCGCTCCGGCCGGCAACGCCACCACCCAGGCGCAGCGGTTGGCGTCCACTCGCTCCCTCTGGGACCCGACCTACACGGAAACCGGCGCCGTCATCCGGTTGATTCCCCGACTCCGGGAACTGGTCAGCACCTACTTCTCCAATGTCCCGCCCGATGACTCCCCCAAAGTCGCCCTCAGTGCGTATAACTTCGGCGGGTTGGAGTCGGTTAACGGAGCGCTGGCCCAGGCCGACGCACTTGGCATCTTCGGTCGTGAAGGTTTGGATCTGGCGACCCTGGCCGCCCCGCCCGGTCCGACCCAGCCCGGCGCATTTGCCTTCCGCATCTTCCGCAACTACGACGGCGCGGGCAGCGCCTTCGGCGAGACCAGCGTCCGGGCCGCCAGCCGTAACCAGGCCCAGTTGTCCGTCTATGCCGCCGAACGCTCGACCGACGGCGCACTGACGGTCGTCATTGTCAATAAAACGGCCAATACCGTCACGAGCAACCTGACCCTCAACGGTTTCAAACCCGGACCGCGGGCCAGAGTCTATCGCTACAGCGCGGCCAACGCCGGCGCGATCGTCTCCCTGGGCGAATGGCTGACCACCCCCTACGGAGTCGTCGGCAGCTACGCGGCGAACTCCATCTACGTCCTGGAGATTCCCAACCGGAACCTTCTGTAATCCGGCTACCGGGGAGGAGTGTCTACGGAACCCGCGACACTCCTCCCCGATTCGTTTCCTGACGGAGCCGTTTGCCCCAGAGCATCTGCGCCTCATCCGGTACGTCGGGATAGGCATCCTCCCGGATCATCCGCAATACGCAACCCATGGCGACGTAAAATCGGCACGCCGGGACATTGGTGTTCTGTGTTTCCACCTCCAGCCAGCGAAAGCCCCGTTCACGCGCCCGTGCCTCCGCCGCCGAAAAGAGCCGCCTGCCGATACCCTGTCCCCGGTGCCGGGGATGCACGCGCAGGTCATACAGCAGGGCCGCGTCGGGGCGCGGACTGAGCAGTTCGAGTCCGACCTTGTTCTCCGCCAGCGCCGCGCCGCCGACGGGACCGGTTTCGCACAGCGCGAGAAACAGCGTCCAGCCGGACAGATCGAAATGACTCGCCCAGGCATGCGGTCCCTCGCCGGGCATCGCGTCATAGTCCTTTACGTACGGAGGTTCCACCGATGCCTCGGTCAGTCGCAGGCCGCCCAGTCCGCCGTCGATCCGGGACGGCACGAACCGGGCGGTAACGGCGAACGCGATCGGCACCGTCCCGTACCGATGCAGTTCCGTTTCCGTCACCGGGAACCGCTCCTCGATTCGAATCTCCATGGGAATCTCCGATCGATCGTAACCTCTGCCGTCCTTTTCCGTTACCGGCAACTGCGGGCAGGCATCCGGTGTCGAATCCGGACGGAGGACGACACCATGGCCATTATGACCGGCTTATCGGGAAATGAAATGTACTGCCTGCATCTGAAGGGTTTCGAACCCGGCGAACTGGTGATCGGCAACAGCGTCTATTCGATGGGTTTTGTCGGTACCCTGGGCGCGGGATTGCAGACCATTGCCGGGGGCGAGGTTACCCAGGTCACCGAGATCATTCAGGAGGGACGTCTCAGCGCGCTGGAGCGGATGATCCGGGAAGCCGAACGCCATCAGGGCGTCGGTATCACCGGTGTCAGCAGCGAACTGATCTGGCAGGCGGGAAATATCGAGTTCCTTTCGATAGGCTCCTCCATCCATCATGAGGGCCAACGGGTGGAAAAGCTGGCGTTCTCCTCCTCGGCGGACGGTCAGGAACTGTACTGCCAGCTGGACGCCGGCTTTATGCCGGTTCGCTTCGTTTTCGGCAATGTCGCCTACTCCATCGGGCTGGGCGGCGGGATTGTCGGGGGTTTCCGCTCCCTGGCACGGGGGGAAGTCCGGGAGTTTTCGGACGTCTTCAACGAAACGCGGCACCGTGCGCTCTGGCGTATCACCGAGGAGGCCCGTCATGCGGGCGCGAATGCCGTCCTGGGCATACGAACCTCCATCCTTCCGATCGCCGGAATGCAGGAGATGATCATGGTCGGAACGGCCTCCCGCCACGCCGGTCTGCCCCCGGAATCGTTCAACAGCCCGATCACGAGCGACCTGACCAACGAGGAGATGTGGAACGTCGTGCATCTGGGCTTTATGCCCGTGCAACTGGTCCTCGGCGTTTCGGTGTACTCGCTCGGTTTTGTCGGCGGGCTCACATCGGCGTTTCGCTCGCTGGTCCGTGGCGAAATTCCGCAGATGAGCACACTGATCTATGAGGCGCGTGACAATGCCCTGCATCGGATCAAGGCGGACGCCGAACTGCTCGGCGCGGATGATGTGGTCGGCATCAAAACCTATGTCTACGAACTGGGCAGCGGTCTGATCGAGTTTATGGCGATCGGGACGGCGGTCAAAAGGATGCCGGGAATCAGCACCCTTACCCCGACCCTGCCGCCCCAGGCCGTCATCAAGGACAAGGATACGTTCGTCAATGTCGCGGAGACGATGCGTGGGACCAACCTCAATGAAAGCAAGCGTTAGACGGGTAGAATACGGGCATGGATTTCTTTGATCGTGTGAATATCGCCGAACGGGAGATGACGCTGATCAATCCTGCCTCGCCGGAAAAGGTGGTGGAAGTCGGTCGGTATCTGGGCCTGCGTCCCGGCGACCGCGTACTGGATTACGGCTGCGGCTTCGCCGAACCGCTCACGCTCTGGGCGGAGGCGTTCGGCATTTCCGGTGTGGGTGTCGATATTCGCCCGTACGCCTGCGAACGGGCGCGGGCGCGTCTGGCGGAACGCGGCCAGTCGGAGCGGATCGAGATCGTTTGCGGCCCCGGTGCGGACTATCCGGCGTCGGACGGTTCGTTCGATAACGCCGTCTGCCTCGGGGCATCCTTCGTCTTCGGTGGCTTTCGACCGACGATGCAGGCGCTCCGCCGCGTCAGCAGGCCCGGTCGGCGCATCGCGATCGGCGAACCCTACTGGCGACACGACCGGGTTCCGGTCGAACTGACCGTCCGGTATCGCTTCCATACCGAGGTGGAGATTCTTCGCATCGCCGAGGAGGAGGGGTACTACCTGGAACGGATCGTCCGGTCGACCGAAGAGGACTGGGACCGGTACCAGAGCGATCACTGGGCAGGACTGATGGTCTGGCTGACGGAAAACCCCGATCACCCGGACTGGCAGGAAGTCCGGAAGGCGTTGCGGTCGGAACAGGAGGGCTACCTGCAGTTCGAACGCGAGCACCTGGGCTGGGCCATGTACGTTTTCGCATGAAATATCTGCGGACTACTTTCCGATACCGCCCGGTCGGTATTGTGGGAACGATCGCTACCGTACGGACCTTTTCCGGAATTCGTCCGGCTAACGGCCTCCTCGAATCCCTGGGCGACGGCAGCCAAATCCGCCGATTTTCCCGTCGGATTCGGGAAAACCGGTAGTATACTGGTCGTGGGGCTTGCTTGTGGCAGTCACTCGCCCCTAACCAGGAGGTTCTATGCGTCGCTCCTCTACTATTGCTCTCGTTGCCGGTCTGGCCGCCGCAGGAACTCTGACGGCGGTCGCCTCTCTGCCTAATGTGCGAAATTCTCGCATGCTGCATCCCTTCTCCAAAAAACCGATCGTCGTGCCCGGCGAGGATGGGGCGGGACGTCTTCTCTTCAGCGGATGGCGCGTTCAGCCGGCGGGCCGCCCCCTCTCCGTCGGCGATATGCCCTATGCCGGCGCGTTCAGTCCGGATGGAAAGCTCTTCGCGGTCGCCAATTCCGGCTATACCCGCCATGAGCTGCACCTGATCGATGTCGCCTCCGAAAAGGAGGTCGCCGCCCTTCCGATGAACACGTCATGGAACGGTATCTGCTGGTCTCCGGACGGCTCCCGCCTCTTCGTCTCGGGCGGCGCCCAGAATCGAACCGCCGACATCCATGTTTTCGTCCGGGGCGGTGACGGCGCGTGGCAGGCCGGAACGGGTCTGAAACTCACCGGAAATACCCCGGAACGTTCGTGTATCGGCGGCCTTGCCATCTCGGCGGACGGAAAAACCCTCTTCGCCGCCAACATCTCCGACGATCATCTGTATGTTCTGACCGGTGACGGAACTCCCCTGGCCCGGGTTCCGGTCGGCGATCATCCGGGCGCCTGCCAACTCTCGGCGGACGGAAAAACCCTGTATGTCGCCAACTGGGGCGGTTCGGAAGCGGTCGCCGTCGATGTCTCCAGCCCGGAGCAGCCGAAGTTGACACGCCGGTTCACGGTCGGCAAGCACCCGGCGGATCTGACTCTCTCGAAGGATGACCGCCTGTTTGTCGCCTGCAGCAGCGCCGATCAGGTGTCGGTCGTCGATCTGAAGACCGGTCAGACGACGGAGACCATTCGGACGACGCTCACCCCCAACGCTCCCGGCGGAACCACCCCCGACGCGGTCACCCTCAGCCCGGACGGCAAAACGCTGTACGTCGCCAACGCCGACAATAACAATGTCTGTGTCGCCGATGTCAGTCAGCGGGGGCGTAGCCGGGTTCGCGGCTTCATTCCGACCGGATGGTATCCTACCACGGTGCGCGTCACGCCCGACGGTAAAAAGGTGATTATCGGAACGGGCAAGGGACAGGGCACCGGAACGAACGTCACCCGGGTCGAACCGAACGGCCCGCCGCGCCGCGTTCACCATGGCAACCTTCTTCGCGGTATCCTTTCCTTCGTCGATACGCCCGACGACCGCGCCCTCGCCGACTACACGCGCATCGTTCGGGCCAATACGCCCTACAATAACGATAAGCTGCGACAGCAGGCGGACTCCCGCGTCAAGACTGCCATCCCCAATCGGGTCGGTGATTCGTCCCCGATCAAGTACGTTCTCTACATCATTAAGGAGAACCGTACCTACGACCAGGTCTTCGGTGATCTGCCGCAGGGCAATGCCGACCCGTCTCTGGTCATGTTCGGTCGGGACGTGACGCCGAACCACCATGCGCTGGCCGAGGAGTTCGTACTGCTGGACAACCTCTACTGCAGTGGCGAGGTCTCCCAGGACGGTCACCCCTGGAGTACGTCGGCCTATGCGACCGCATTCACCCAGCGCTCCTGGGTTCTCGGTTACTCCGGCAAAGGCAAACCCGCCGACGAACCCTCGGTCAACGATCCGGTCACGGGCTACTTCTGGGAAGCGTGTAAGGCGAAGGGACTGACGTTCCGCTCCTATGGCGAGTACCGGAACCATCCGACGCTCGCCGGAAATGTCAGTGAACCCTATTCGGGCAAAGTGCAGCCCGGCGAGAATCCCCCCGGACGCGACTTCGAAAAGGCCGATGTTTTTATCCGTGAGTTCAAGGAGATGGAGCGGGAGAATCGGATCCCCCGATTCACCGTCATGTCGCTTGGCGAGGACCATACGAGCGGTACCCGCCCCGGCACGTTCACACCTCAGGCCTGCGTCGCCTCCAACGATGTCGCCCTCGGAAAGATCGTCGAAACGATCAGCAAGAGCAGCGTCTGGAAGGAGTTCGCGATCTTCGTCATCGAGGATGACGCCCAGAATGGCCCGGACCATATCGACAGCCACCGAACGATCGGCCTGGTGATCTCTCCCTATACCCGGCGCAAAACGATCGACAGCACGCTCTACACAACCTGCTCGATGCTGCGAACCATGGAACTGATCCTGGGACTGCCTCCGATGACTCAGTACGACGCGGCGGCCACGCCCATGTTCGCCTCGTTCACCGATAAGGCGGACCTGACGCCGTACACGGGACTTCCGGCACGGATCGACCTGATGGCGAAGAACCCGGGGACGGCGGTCGGCGCGCGGGAGTCGATGAAGCTGGACTTCACCGAATATGACCGGCTGACCGTTGCCGAGGAGGATACGCTGAACCGGGTGCTCTGGCACAGCATCAAGGGTAAGGACGTTCCGTATCCCGGCGCGACCCGTAGCGCGATCGCCCCCTGACGACCGATCGCCCTGAAAAAAATACGGTTTCCTGACGGTTTCTTAACGTGACCTTAACATCGTCACGCCGCCGAAAGGATACACTGAAATATCAGAGCATGATATACGGTTTCGTTTTCGCCGCGCGGGAACGAAACCGTATTCCCTCAGTTTCCGAAACGAAGGAGCGAATCCCGATGCGAACGTTTTCTTCCGTAAAGCCCTCCGGTTCCCGGACCCGAGCCGCCTTTACCCTGATCGAACTGCTCGTTGTTATCGCTATCATCGCCATTCTTGCCGCGATTCTTTTCCCGGTCTTCGCTCAGGCGCGGGAAAAAGCCCGCCAGGCTTCCTGCCTTTCCAACGTCAAGCAGATCGGGCTTGCCGTCCTGATGTATGTTCAGGACTACGATGAACTGTATCCGATCGATGCGTCCTCGGGCGGCTCCCTCGGCTGGCCGGGGGTCAAGGACCCGTGCAGCAAGTGGAACCCGGACTGGCGAATCGAGACCAAGACGGCTCCCTATGTGAAGAACACCGATATCTTCTTCTGTCCGACCAGTCGGGAGTACTCGATGGTGCTCTGGAGTTCGAGCCGTAACGTCTGCTCCTGGCGCGCCTGGGGCTATCCGGACTTCATGTGTTTCGTCGGCGATGCGTCCCGTGGCAAACCGCTGAGCTACGGCTGGAACCAGGGTGTCTTCTTCGGTGGCAGCTGCGGTCAGTCCGGCCGTTCCCTGGCTTCGGTCGCGCGCCCCGCTTCCAAGATCATGCTGTCCGATGCCGCGCACAAGGACCTGGAACCGGCGCGATTGGCATTCGCGAACTACCCGAATCACAGCGCGTTCATCGCCAGCAACGCCAGCGCGTTCTGGCCGTCCGTTCCCAACTCTACCGGTCCGGCCATTGTTCCGTCGCTGCACGCGCGCCACTCCGAGGGTCAGAACATCGCCTACCTCGACGGCCATGCCAAGTGGTCCCGCTACAACGAGTTCACCGGCGACGTCACCACGATCGTCAACAAATACTTCCTCCCCGAAGTCGACCTCTAATCGGCGACGCGCCGACGAACGGGTTCGGTCGTCTTTCCGGCGACCGAACCCATCGGAACGCTTTCGTCCCTGCGATCGAATCCGCCCGCCGGTTTCGGAAGGTGACCGGGGGAGAAACACCGAATACGGTGTTTATGTCCGTCACCGTGCCCAACGCCGTAGAGATCGCCCGGACGACGCCCGCGCCCAAACGCGCCGGCTTTTCCGATCGCGCCGTCGCCAACCTCTTCGTTCTGCCCATTCTCGTTCTGCTGATCGGGATGAACGTCTTTCCGCTTTTCTGGTCGCTCTACCTGTCGTTCTGCAAGTATAAGGCGGACGCGCCGAAGATCGCGCCGGTCTGGGTGGGCAATGCCAACTACACCGAGATGCTTTCCCGCCCGGAGGTCTGGCAGTCGTTCCGGGTCACGGCGCTGTTCGTCCTCCTGGCGGTCGGGCTGCAACTTCTGATCGGTTTCGGTCTGGCGCTGATGCTCAATCGTCCCTTCCGGCTGAAAAGCATCGTCACCACCCTCTTTCTCCTCCCGATGATGCTCTCGTCGGCGGTGGTCGGCCTGTTCTGGAAGTTTCTCCTCGATCCCACGTTCGGACTGGTGAATTTCCTGCTGAGTAAGATCGGCCTGTCCGACCCGGCGAACCCGATCAACTGGTTCGATAAGGACCATGCGCTCTGGTCGGTGGTAATTGCCGATACGTGGATGTGGTCGCCGTTCATCATGCTGATCGCGCTGGCCGGTCTATCGTCGGTTCCCGCCACCCTGTACGAGGCGGCGGCGGTCGACCGGGCATCCGCCTGGTTTCGGTTCCGCTATATCACTCTGCCGATGATTGCCCCCCTCCTGATGGTCGCCCTGTTGTTCCGGACCCTCGACAGTTTCAAAATGTTCGACCTGGCGTGGATCATGACCGCGGGCGGAACGGCGAACTCGGCGGAGACGGTCTCGATCCAGGTCTATCGCGAAGCGCTTCGAAACTGGGATACGGGGCGCGCCTGCGCTCTCGCCTATATCGTGCTGCTGGTGATTATCGGCCTGACAAACCTCTACCTACTTCTGCTGAACCGGGTCAAGGGCGAGACCTCGCCGGACGCAACCCCGCTCTTTGCCGGGTTCGGAGAGTCGCCGATCGGTCAGGTGTTGCCGAAGGTGTTGCCCTATCTCGGCTCGCTTCTGCTCCTGACCTTTCTGTACTCGATCGGCGGTCCGGTCGCTCTTGGCATCGCGGCGGCCATGGGGGTGTTCGGCGCGCTGATCTTTCGTCTGCCCGACCGGGCAAAGACCTACCTCGCCTACGCCGGCCTGACCGTTGCGCTGATCCTGTCGATGCTCCCGCTCTACTGGATCGTCGCCACCTCGCTGAAACCGTTCAAAGCGGTAAACGTCATGCCGCCGCAGTTCGTGTTCACACCGACGTTCGATAACTACGCCGAGCTGATTCGGCCCGAATCCTCCTCGGCCCGCGACTTCCCCGGTCAACTGGTCAACAGCCTGATTATCGGCGTTACGTCGACCGTGCTGGCGGTCGGCATGGGCACCCTCGCCGCCTATGCCTTCTCCCGGTTCCGGATCAAGGCGAAGAACGACGCTCTGTTCTTTATTCTGTCGACCCGGATGCTTCCGCCGGTCGTCGTCGCGGTCCCCGTCTTCCTGATGTTCCGTCAACTGGGTCTATTGAACACGCACCTTGGCCTGATCCTGCTCTATGCGGCGGTCAACGGCGCGTTCGCGGTCTGGCTGATGAAGGGTTTCACCGACGATGTGCCGCCGGAGTACGAGGAGGCCGCCCTGTTGGACCGTTACACCCGACTGGAGGCGTTTCGCAAGACGACGCTGCCGCTGATCGTACCGGGAATGGCGGCGACCGCCGTCTTCTGTTTCCTGAACGCCTGGAACGAATACGCGCTGGCACAGTTGCTGTCTACCGGCAAACTGCTGACCGCGCCGCCGTCGATCACGGCGGTCCTCGGCGGGGGGGTCATCGAGTGGCAGAGAATCGCCGTGCGCGCGGTCGTCTTCGTCATCCCGGCGGCGCTCTTCACGTTCCTGATGCGCAAGCACCTGCTTCGCGGACTCACCTTCGGCGCGATCAAGGGACGTTAGGGGATTTTTCCGAACCTTACCGACGGAGCGGTTGAGAAATTCCCTTGTTTGTGATAACGTTTCCACAAACGCGAACCTACTGCGACGGACAGGATCAAAAACATGCAGGCGAAGGCGCTGGTGGCGGTGGAGCCATGGAAGACGGCTTTTCAAACAGTGGACGTTCCGGACCCCGGTCCGGAGGATGTGGTTATCCGGTTGACCTACTCCTGGATCAGCAACGGGACCGAGGGATCGTTCGTGCGCGGGGAACGGATCGCCGGTGACACGCCCCGAACGGAGACCGATCCGTTGCCGTTTCCCCACGTCCCCGGCTACCAGAAGGTCGGGATCGTCGAGCGAATCGGCGAAGGCGTCACCGATCTTGCGGTTGGGGATGTCGTCTTCGCCACCGTCTCGCACGTCGGGGGGATGTTCTACGCAAACGGGGGGCATGTCTCCCCCGCCGTCACGGCCCGCTCCCAGGTGTATCGTCTCCCGTCCGGAGCGGACCCCGTGCTTGCCAGCGGGCTGGTGCTGACGCAGGTCGGTTACAACATCGGCGCCTGTCCGCAGCTATCGCCGGGGGATGCGGCCGTCGTCCTCGGAGACGGACTGGTCGGTCACTGGTCGGCGCAGACGCTGCAGCAGCGCGGGGCGCGCGTCCTTCTGGTCGGACGACACGAGGACCGTTTGCAACGGTTCGTTTGCCGGGATGGCGACCGGGCGGTTCGAGCGAACGTCGAGGAACTCGATCCGCTGGTTCGCGAGTGGGCTCCGCAGGGGATTCAGGTTCTCGCGGACACCGTGGGTTCCATCGCGTCGGTGGAGGCGCTTCTTCCGCAGATGCGTCACTTCGGGCAGGTGGTCTCGGCGGGCTTTCATGGCCCGAACGGCCGGATCGACATCCAGAAACTCCGGGCCAAAGAACTGACTCTGTATGCCCCGGCCGGGTGGAACCGGTCCCGCCTGGAAACGACCCTCGCCTGGCTGACCGAAGGCCGTCTGACGACCGGTCACCTGATCACGCACCGCTTCCCGGCGACACGGGCCGCCGAGGCGTTCGATCTGATTTTGCAACGACGCGAATCCGTTCTCGGCGTGATTCTGGAATGGGAGGGTGTCTGACGTGAAAATCCTTCAGGTGGGCGAGGGGCGAACGTTTGCGATTCTCGACGTCCCCACACCGACGCCCGGCCCCGGCGAAGCGCTGCTCCGGATCGACGCGGTCACGACCTGTCCGCAATGGGATCTCCACCTGCGCCACAACGAACCGATGTATCCGGGTCACCGGTTCACGTATCCTTATACGCCCGGTCAGCCGGGTCACGAGGCGACCGGAACGGTCGAAGCCGTCGGGCAGGGCGTCACCGCACTGGCGGTCGGAGACCGGGTCAGTGCGTGGCGTGATACCGGGCATCACCGGCCGGGCTGTTACGCTCAGTATGTCGTTCACCGGGTGGAGAACCTGATCCGGGTCCCGTCCCATCTTCCGCCCGAGGCGACGGCGCCGGTCGAACTCGCGATGTGCGTCGGCGCCTCGTTCCTGATGCTTCGGGAGATGAACGCCATCGCCGGGCGGCGGTTCGCGGTCGTCGGCCTGGGTCCGGCCGGGTTGATCGCCGCGCAGATGGCCCGCGCGGAAGGGGCGGCCGAGGTAATCGGCTTTGATTTCGTGGAGGCGAGACGGCGTCAGGGACTGGCGATCGGGCTGGATGCCGCCTTCGATTCACGGGAGGAGACGCTCCCGCTCCGGTTTGACACTGGCATCGATTGCGTCGGCGCCCGGGCTTCGGTAGAATGGCTTATGGACCGTACGGTAGATACGGTCGCCCTGTTCGGGGTGCAACGCGAACCGTACACGTTCGCGCCGCGTCACTACCGCCTTCGTCTCTGCGGCTATCCGGGGCATAGCCGCGCCGCCGCCGAATACGCCGTCTCACTGATTGTCAACGCGCAACTCGATCTTCTGCCACTCGTCACACACCGTTTCCCCCTCGAAGGATACGCGGAGGCGATCGATCTCCTGGAACGACAGGAGGCGATCAAGGTCTGCTTTTTCCCGTGGCGGTGACGTGCGCGGTCGGGAAGGAATTTTCCTGACGTCAGGGAAACGTATCTAATCCTTCAGCCATTGTTCGGAGTATTTCATGAAGTTTCCGCCGAAGAAGAGTATCCCCACCCTCGTTTTGTTGACCGCGGTCCTGGTCCCGGTCACCGCCTTCGCCCAGGCGCCGGCCCCGTCGCCTCAGCCGCCCGCCCCGACGCCGAAACCCGGAGAAAGCGCCGATAAGAAGCCGGCCGACGGAGAAAAGAAGCCCCCCGTCAAGCCCGGTACGCCCAAGCCGTATAAGGATGTCATTACCGCCGAGGCAAAATCCGACGCCGGCCTTTTTACCGTACACCGCATCGACGAGAAAGTCTATTTTGAGATTCCGCCGGAGACGATGGGCAAAGATATGCTCTGGTCGACGGAGATCGCCCAGACAACTACCGGCTACGGTTTCGGTGGCACGCCGGTCAACTCCCGGATTCTGCGCTGGACCCGTCGCAACAATACCGTGTACGTTCGGGATGTCAGTTATGCCCTGCGCGGCGACGGCAAGACCGCCATTCAGAAGGCGGTGGATGCGGCGTCCGTTCAGCCGATCCTGGCGGCCTTCTCGGTAGAGGCGGAGGGTAAGGACAAGGCGGCGGTCATCGATGTGACGAAGTGGTTCAACTCCGACTCGGCTCCGGTGACGGTCGGTCCCGAACTCCGGGCGGGCGGCGCCGATACCTCGCGCAGCTACATCGACAAGATCAAGGCGTTCCCGACCAACATCGAGGCCCGTTCCCTTCTCACCCTCTCCGGCATCCCCGCCCGCTCCGCCGGTGCGCCGCCGACCGGTCCCGCCCCCAGCATCACGGTTCTGGTCCATCACAGCATGACCCTGCTTCCGGAGAAGCCGATGGTCGGGCGATACTTCGATTCGCGCGTCGGCTACTTCACCGAAGGCTTCGAGGATTACGGCTCCTCGGAGAACCGGGTCAAGCCCCGCGAGTACATCACCCGTTATCGTCTGGAAAAGAAAGACCCAACGGCGACGGTCTCCGAGCCGGTCAAACCGATCGTCTACTACCTCAGCCGGGAAATTCCCGAAAAGTGGCGCTCCTTCATGAAGAAAGGCGTCGAGGACTGGCAGGTCGCGTTCGAACAGGCCGGGTTCAAGAACGCCATCCTTTGCAAGGACGCTCCGACCGAGCAGGAGGACCCGAACTGGGACCCGGAGGACGCCCGTTACTCCGTGATCCGATGGGCGGCCAACCCGATTCAAAACGCGATGGGGCCGCATGTGCACGACCCACGTAGCGGCGAGATCGTTTCGGCGCATATCATCTTCTGGCACGACATCCTGAAACTCAACGAAGCGTGGTACTTCGTCCAGTGCGCCGCCCTCGATCCGAAGGCGCAGAAACTGCCGCTCCCCGAGGAGTTGATGGGCGAACTGATCCGGTACGTCACAGCGCACGAGGTCGGCCACACCCTCGGTCTCCGGCACAACCATAAGGCGAGTTCCTCCTTTACGGTCGCCCAGCTTCGGGATAAAGCCTTTACCGAGGCCAATGGCAACGAGGCGTCGATCATGGACTACGGACGGTTCAACTATGTGGCGCAGCCGGGAGACAATGCCCGCCTGATCCCGATGATCGGCGCTTACGACAAGTTCGCGATCGAATGGGGCTACAAGCCCCTTCCCGGCCGCGACACCCCCGACGCCGAGAAGCCGGAACTCGATGCCATCGCCGCCCGACAGGTGGCCGATCCGACCCTGCGCTTCAACGGGGAGACGTTTAACGCGGTCATCATCGACCCGACGGTCCAGACCGAGGACCTGGGTTCCGATCCGATCGAGGCGACGACCCTCGGCCTGAAGAATATCGATCGGAATGTCAACCTCCTGCTCTCCGCGACCAGCAAGTTCGGCGAGGACTACCAGATGCTCGATGAGATGTACAACGAGCTTCTGGGCCAGCGGCAGACGGAACTAAACCATGTGGTCAAACTGGTGGGCGGCGTCGTGGAGACCGACTACCACGCGGGCCGTGGCGGCGAGGTTTTCGTGCCGGTTCCCGCGGCGAAGCAGGCGCAGGCGGTCAAGTTCCTGATCGACAATGCGTTCGCGACCCCGAAAAGCCTCCTGGTTCCCGGCATCCTCAACCGGATCGCTCCGAACGGGGTGATGGACCGGGTCCTCGCGAGCCAGCGCCAGATCCTGAACTCGCTGCTCAATGAGTCGCGGGTGAAGCGTCTGGTCGACGCGGAAGCGCTTTCCAGGACCCCGACCTACACTGCCAAACGACTGGTGTCCGATGTGCAGAGCGGCGTGTGGACGGAATTGAACCTGACCAATCCCCGGGTGGATGCCTATCGGCGGAACCTCCAGCGAGCGTATCTGCAGACGATGCGCCCCCGTCTGGTCGGGGATGGCGCGTCTCAATCCGAGTTCCGCCCGCTGGCCTCCGCCGCGTTGCGCGGTCTGAAGAAACAGATCCTTCTGGTTCTTCCCAAAACGACCGACCCGCTGACCGCCGAACACCTGCGCGATTGCCAGAAGCAGATCGACAGCATCCTCGATCCGAAGTTCGGCCCGACCGCCGTGGCCAGCCTCGCGTCCTTCCTGCCGTTCTTCCTCGAGGACGGCACCTTTACCGGCGGCGTCACCCCCGTACAGCCGGGACAGGGATCGTTCGGCTGCGCTCTCGGCGCAGGCATGGACTGGCAGACATTCTTCACCGGTTCGGCTAAAAACCGGTAATTTTCGGAATCCGAAGCGTCTTCCCCGGACCGGGGAAGACGCTTTTTCGGCGCGAAACTTGCAGGCATTCCGTCACGAATGAACTGAAAAACGCCTTGACACCTGACGAGATTGCGGGTAGTTTGGGTGATATAGGCAGGATCCGTCAGGCGGTTCTTTGCGACATGTAGGGGAATGCGGAAAATGAGGGAACTTTCCTTGCCCGCAACACCGACAAAGTAGAGGGTAAGGGGATGGCGCCGGACGACCGGGTTGGCTTTCGGTTGTGCGAACGGGAACAGCCTCTTACGGAACGAATGAACGCATGACTCTGAGAACCAGAACGGACAATGCCATATTGTCAGGCCCCGGTACGCCCCCTTCGTCACGTTTTTCCGATTCGATAGTGAAGGAGTGGAACGGGTTGCGACACCGGTTTCGACCTCGTCTGAATTTCTGGCTGGGTCTTGCGAACCTCCTGCCGGACTTTACTCTCCATCGAATACGCGCCGTCCTCTACCGTCGCGCCGGGTTTCGTCTCGGTCGGCGTGTCGTGTTGTATGGCAGACTTCGCATCGTCGGGGACGGAGATATTGCGTCACGCCTGACCGTCGGGGAGGGCAGTTTGATCGCGACGGACGTCACCCTCGGGTTGGACGGCGAGATTACCATCGGCGAAAACGTCTCGATCGGTCCGCTGGCGGTTCTTCATACCGGCACTCATTCGCTCGGACCAAGCCAGCGTCGGATGCAGTATGAGCTGAAATCCAAACCGATCGTGATCGAGGACGGTGCCTGGATCGCGATGGGCGCCATGATACTGCCGGGGGTAACGGTCGGTCAGGGGGCGGTCGTCGCGGCGGGAGCGGTGGTCCCGCGCGACGTTCCGCCGAACACCCTGGTCGCCGGAAACCCGGCGACCGTGCAACGGGAACTGCCGGTCGACGATCCGTCCGTCCGTCCCGCCGCGAACGCTTAGCCGAAAGCCGGCCCGCTCAGTGCCGGTCGCTCTTTTCGTTTTTGTTTCCGGCGGCCGGTACGAACTTCAGAGCGGCGGAGTTCATACAATAGCGCAGTCCGGTCGGCTTCGGACCGTCATCGAACACATGGCCAAGATGCCCCCGGCAGCGGGCGCACACGACCTCGACCCGGACCATTCCGTGGCTTCGGTCCGTCTTCTCGATCACCTGCTTTTGACCCACCGGCTGCCAGAACGACGGCCAGCCCGTCCCGCTCTCGAACTTGGTGGCCGAGGAGAACAGTTCGAGGTCACAGCCCGCGCAGACGTAGGTTCCTTTTCCGTGGTGGTTCCAGTATTCCCCCGTAAACGGCGGTTCGGTCCCGGCTTGCCGCAGAACGTGATACTGGCCGGGGGTCAGTCTTCTCCGCCATTCGGCATCGCTCTTCACGACCCGGACAATCGGCTTGCCGTCGTTCTTGCCGACTTTCGCCGTATTTGCGTCTTTCGCCTCCGTCCGAGCGTTCGCCGGCTCCTGCGGCTCCGGCTGCGCCTGTTGTGCCTGCCAGGCGAACGCGATTCCACTTCCGAGCGTGATGCCGACCACAAAGAATCCGATCTTTTTAGCGAGTTTCATAACCGTCCCTTCTCGATTCCGTTTAAAGTCCGGCGTACCAATCGTACCCCTGTTCGGCCCAGTAATCCCTGGAGCGTTCCTTTTCATACGCGATGTGCGTGATCAGTTTGATCTGTTTGATCCCGTATTTGTGCGGCATCACCAGTCGAAGCGGCGCGCCATGCGCCGCCGTCAGCGGTTCACCGTTCATATGGGTGGCCAGAAGCGACTGCGGGTGCAGGCACCCCGGCATATCCAGCCCGACGTAATACCATTCATCCTCGTAACCTTCGGGTTCCGAGCGCATGGACACGTATTCGACGCCGACCGGCACCGGGTATTTTTTCAGGAATTCGACGAGCGGTATGCCCGACCAGTTCACCACCGCCGACCAGCCCTCGACGCACTTCAGTTCGGTCGTCTGCTCGGACCGTGGAAGCGTTTCCAGATCGCCCATCGTCAGAACCCGGTCGCCCTCCGCCGTCCCGGACAGATGCAACCGCCAGGAGTCAAGGTCTATCTCCGGCGTCTCGCCCTTATAGTTGTTACGCGGTTCGACGGCTTTTTCGCGCGGAAACTCCCGCGCCCGATGGGTCGGTGAGAAAAACACCGTACGGGCCACCGTTTCATTGAATTGGAGCGTCCGGCGAAATACCTGTTTGATCGACGTGCCGTCCTCCGGCGCATGATCGTTGAACCATTTCCAGCCGGCGGGCACCCCGAGGAGCGCCGCACCCGCCCAGAGAAACGATCGGCGGGTATGGCGGCGCATCTCTCGCTCGGCGGCTTCCCCGGTGAGGACTCCTCCCGTGAGGGGTTCGTCCGCCTCGATCGTCACTTTCGCAGGCGCGACCGGACCGACCGGTGTCGGTGCGGACTCCGACGCTTCCGTCGTTTCCGTCAGCGGTTGTTCGGTCGCTTCCTTATCCATTCGTTCCTCCCTGATCGCGCCGTGCGGCCAATTCGTTCAACAGACTTTTTACCTCTTGAATTTCACGGTAGGCGCGGACATTGATTTCGTACTCCAGTTCGGCGAGTCGCCGTTCCCGTGTGTTTTCCCGGTTCTGGGCAATCAGTAGAAATCCGGTGACGAAGATCGCTTCGATCCCGAGCATCAGTCCGAGCAGATTGTACGGATAGGCATCGAACTTCCCGACCGCCGCTACGATTCCGGCGTTCAATAGTGCCCATCCCAGAAACCAGACCGTATGGACCGCGAAATAATGGGGCCGCCCGATGAACTCCGCGGTTCTTTCGGCCCAGCGTTCGTACCAGGCGGTTTCTCGCTCCACTTCCTCCTCGATATACGGAAACGGGCCGAGCGCTTTCCGGCAGTGCCGGCAAAAGATGGCGTCGGTGTCGTTTTGCCGATGACAGGCGGGACAGGAATTAGAGTCGTTCATTTGCCGTCTCCGATCGTTTTTGCAGTTCGTAGCCCGTGATCATTCCCTGAAAATTTTGCCATCCGGCACGCATCACCTGTGCGATGTGGATCACGAAGAACGCCAGAAAAAGCATCGTCAACAGGAAATGTTCGGTGCGCGCCGCCTGATACCCCCCGAGCAGATCCGCCAGCCAGTTCATTTGCGCCGGTTTATAGATCGCCAGTCCGGTCACCACCATCCCGACTCCCATCGCCCAGACACCGGTGTAGGCGATCCGCTGGGCATGGTTATACTTGCCCGGTGGTAGCGGTTTCCGGTACAGCCCGACATCGTGCAGTACGACCTTCCAGGCCTCGGTCAGCGAGTTCCGAAGCGGGACCAGATGCCGCCATTGCCCCGAAACGAGCAGAAACACGGTATAGGCGACACCGTTCAGTGTAAATAGCCAGGCGAAGGTAAAGTGCCAGGCCATCCCCTCCGACAGACGGAAGCCGGTACGAATGTCCCACCGCCGCTCCACGGGCGCGGGGTACTCCGCCGTGTCCCGGTCGCCATAGACCACCGCCACCCCGCCCCCGGGCAGACGCAAGTTCACCGGAAAACGAATCCCCGGTTCGGACTCGGTCTGCGCCGCCGGAGCCGAGGGGCCGCGATAGAACGAGATCCGGTTCGGAACTTTCAACGCGAGCGGTTCGTTCGGGTACGCGTCGTGCGCCCAGAGAATCAGGAATCCGCTCCAGACCATCACGAAAAGGACCGGAAAATTGATCCAGTGATTCCACCGGATTGCCAGAGGATGCTTCCGAACCAGCCGCACTTCCGGGGATGTTCCGGAAACGGCCTCCCCTTCCGGGGCGGGCATCGCTTCCATCGGAGCGGTCGTCATGCTTTTTCCTTCCCTGTCGGAATCCCGGATTCCGCAACCACTGTCGGTTTCACGTGTCTTTCTTTCCGTACCCGGTTCATTTTATCGCCGAATCCCTTTGTTCCGTTCCACAGGAGGTTCCTGCATGACCCGCCGCCTGACCGTTTTCGGTGCAATCGCATTCATTGCTATTCTCGGTGTGCTGCTCGGAATGGCGCTGGCCCGGCATTTCGGTAGTTCCGGGGAACGTCGCCCCGGCGAAAGGACGCTTCTCCTCTTCGCGCCGCCGCAGACCGCCCTGGCGATCAGCCTCGACCCGCAACCGGGATCGTTCGATCAGGCGGAAGCCTTCCGACGCATCGCCTCCGCGCTGGAGCGTGAAGGGCTCAACCGACGTATCGAATCGTCGCTGAACCGTGCGGCCGACTCGGTTCCGGTCCTGCGCGACCTGATGCCGTCCCTGACCGGCGCGGGCGGCGTCCTGATCTGGGACAAGCCCGGACAACCGGACGCGCCCAATCTGGTGATCGTCGTCCGCGTACGCCGGGAAAGCGACGCGATTACGGTTTTGAAACGCCATGCCATCCGAACCGATGACCGGGACGGGCCGTCGATGTACTTTCTCAACCTTTCCCCGTCCGGTTCCGATTCCCCCTTCCGTGGCGATATCGCGGCCGTTGTCACGGACGGCTATCTCCTGCTGTCGGAACCATCGTCGCTGCAAGTGGTTCGAAACGTCCACCGGGCGCAACGGACCTCCCTGGCGGCGGACCCGGCCTTCGTTCGGCTGCGCGGTAAGCTGCCGGCCGATGCCAACCTGCTCTGCTATGTATCGCCCGACCTGATCCGGCGGGCGCAGAGGCAAAGCGGCCCGCCCGACGAAACGACGGTCCGTCTTCTGTCGCAGGTTCAGCCGGCCTGCTTCAGTGCGACGCTTCGGAAAGACGGCATCGTTTTCGACAGCGTCACCGGCGGCGACGCGGACGCGCTCCGCCCGATGGCCGGAATCGCTCCGATCAAACCGGAAGCCGCCCTCCGTATTCCACCCGGTTCGCTGGGCCTCGTGGTCATGGCGCAGCCCGGCAAATGCCTGGCCGTATTCGAGGAGGCTGTCCGGCGCAGCGGTGGAGAGAGCCTGCGATCCTGGGAACGCTCCGTTGCCGAGTTCGAACGTCAGACACAGCTCAGTTTGGATCGGGACGTTCTTCGGGCTCTGTCCGGTCACCTGACCGTCGCTGCCTATCCCGGTTCCCATCCGGACTCGGTCGATCTTCTGGCCGTCCTGGACAATTCCCACGGAGCCAACCCCGCACGCCTCGCTGACCGTCTTGCGGACTCCATTACGGCGCACGATGCGCGGCTGACGTTTCCCCGCCGCACGGCGAAAGACGCGGTCTATCGTTCCCTGCCCACGGACTGGAAGGTTTCCTCTCCGGGAGCCCCTGCGCCGGATCGCCCACTTCCCAGCGAGCAGGTCGCACAGATCGACCGGGCGGTTCTCTTCGCGACCGCTCCCGACCTGCTGAACCGTTCGGTCGACGCCTTTCGCAAGCCGCCGGCGGTTCCGCTCCCGCTGTCGACGCTGACGAGGGACCGAAACATCGCGTTCGTTCTCGAGACCAAAGCGGTCGTGAACTGGCTTCGCCCGAAACTGACTTCGACCGCCCGCCCCACATCCGACACGGATTGGGACCCGAACGATCTGTCCGCGCTGTGCGGCGACGCTCCGCTGATGGCGTCCGCCGGTTACCGGGACGATTGCCTGACCGGTTCTTTGGAGTTGCCGATCGATTTCGCGGTCGCCGCCCGCCTGTCACGTCGTCTGTGGGACCTTTCCGACCGAAATCGTTGATCCTTGCGGTGCCCTCCCCTTTCCGGCTTCGGAAAGGGGACTGTTATCACTGTTGTCGACGACGCAGCAGTTGTTCGATCCGTCGCTCGAACCGTTTATAGCCTCCGCTTTTGTTGTAATCGAGTTCCCCTTCCCAGCGAGCCTGCTCCCGCCCCTTCGCATCGAGGAGAATCGTCGTTGGCCATACCCGAACGCCGTAGGCGTTCCACACCGCCGAATCGTTATCGATCGCTACCGGGAAAACGATGCCTTTCTCCCGGACGTAACGCCGAACGTTTTCCGGTTTCCGCTCGAAATCGAGTTCGGGCGTATGGATGGAGATAATCGATACGCCTTTTTCCGCATACCGTTTCGCCCAATCGTTCCAGAAAGGCACGGTGCGCTCGCAATTGATACAACCATGCGTCCAGAATGCCAGGACGGTCACCCGATCGACCGTCTTGTTCGTACCGTTTTCGTACAACCGGACGGCTTTCCCCCCCGTATTGATCCAGTTTGTCGCCTCCACGGTCAGTTCCGGAGCGGAGCGCCGCAAGTCGTCCTGAACGAGATGTCGTGCGGATACCGGCAGAACCGATATCAGGATTCCCAGAGCGACAAGCACGCCGCCCCCCACCCATCGATTTTTTACGGAAGTATTCATTTTTCCCCCTGCCGAACCGGATGCGGTCCAGCGGATTGTGTTGCCCGATGTACGAATGACCGCCGTAAAAAGTTCAATGCTATCCGTCCGGAAGGTCTGAGGAGGTATATTTACTTCCGGCCCGGTCCTGTCCGTTTCGAGGCCGGGCATTCTTTGCAACTCAGGAAGGAAATCTCAGGCAATGAGTCAGGTTTTGGATGAGGTGCTGGCCGCCAACGCCGCCTACGCCGAAAATTTCGGTGAGAAAGGGAATCTCCCCCTGCCGCCCGGACGTCGCTTCGCCGTGCTGACCTGCATGGACGCTCGTCTGGACCCCGCGAAATTTGCCGGTCTGTCCGAGGGCGACGCGCACGTCATTCGCAATGCCGGCGGACGCGCCAGCGATGATGCGATCCGTTCGCTGGTCATCTCCTACAAACTGCTCGGGACCCGTGAGTTCTTCGTGATTCATCATACGGACTGCGGCATGGCGCTTTTTTCCGATGAGATCATGCGGGGCTTGCTGGCCAGCAGTCTGGAGACGGCGACCGTGGATGCGGACGGCTGGCGCGATACGGGAGCGGGACCCGGCTCCGAGGAAGGGCAGTTTATCGACTGGCTGACCTTCCGCAGTGAAACGGAAAGCGTCATCACCGATGTCCGGCGCATTCGCCTTCATCCGCTGGTGCCGAAATCGATCCCGATCTACGGTTACGTGTATGATGTCCGAACGGGAAAACTGATCGAAGTGCCCGAAGCGACCGAGGTCGGCAAAGCGATCTGACGGCCCGGTTCCGTCCGCCGGGATCGGTCAATGACCGTGGTCGGCGGACGGATTCGAGTCGCCGGGTTTCGGAAGGATCGGGTGACGGTGCGAGAAGATCGTCAGGCCGATCCATCCGAGCAGCAACAGGGAAAAGCCGTTTTGAAAAAGCACGAAGAAGAACGGCTGGCAGAGGCAGACGATGCCGAGAAGGATCAGGACGATCGAGGCGAACTCGGCGATCTGGGCGAAACGTCCGTGTAGCATTTCCTACCCTTCCTTTTTCGTGATGGCGATTGTGGAAGCGGCATCGAACAGGTGGCTGCGTGTCTGATCGAGGCGCAGTCCCGGAGTTTCCCCGACCTGCGGGCGGAAGGTCGGCGGAGTACGCGCCTTGACGATATGCCCGGCGATTCGGAGGTTGATGATATTTTCCGATCCCAGGAGTTCGACGACATAGACCTCCGCCTCCGGTGCGCCGACGCTTCCGGTGGAAACCAGTTGAATATCTTCCGGGCGGACACCGAGGACCAACTCGCGATCCGGCGTCCCGCCGGAGAAACGGTGTCCCGCTTCGGCGGCGATGGGCAGCATTACGTCGCTCGCCCCCTCGGTTCCGACGATCCGGAGTTGATCGCCCTCGCGCCGGACCGGCAAGAAGTTCATCGACGGAGATCCGATAAACCCGGCGACGAACAGATTTCGAGGATTGTCATAGACTTCCGTCGGTGTGCCGACCTGTTGCAGTATTCCCCCGTACATGATCGCGATCTTGTCGCCCATGCTCATCGCTTCCAGCTGATCGTGGGTGACGTAGATCGTGGTCGCGCCCAGATCGCTCTGCAGTCGTTTGATCTCCGCGCGCATCTCGGTACGCAGCTTGGCGTCGAGCGCCGACAGCGGTTCATCCATCAGGAAGACCTGCGGCCGTCGGACGATGGCCCGGCCGATCGTCACCCGCTGCATCTCGCCTCCGGACAGTTTGTTCGGGCGACGGTCGAGCAGTTTCTCAATATGCAGGGAGCGGGCCGCCGCGGTTACTCGCTCGGCGATCACATTGGCCGGGGTTCGGACCGCTCGCAAGGGAAAGGAGAGGTTTTCGCGCACGGTCATGTGGGGGTAAAGGGAGAACGACTGAAAGACGAAAGCGATATCCCGTTCGGCGGGCGGAAGTTTGGTGACGCTGTTCGCGCCGATCCGGATTTCGCCGCCATCCGGGATTTCCAGTCCGGCAATGCAGCGTAAAGTCGTCGTTTTTCCGCAGCCGGACGGCCCCAGAAAGACCATGAACTCTCCTTTATCCACCTGAAGATCGAGGTTATCGACCACGACCTTATCTCCGAACTTTTTGACCAGCTGGGTCACCTGAACGCTTTCCACTATCCCTGCTCCGGCATCCGGCTCGGTGCCGCCAACCGGCGGCATCGGCTATGCAGGATTCGCCCGATGCCTCCCGAATTCCTCTCTTTACCTGCGGAGAGCCGGACCGGACCCTGTCCCTGACTCTCCAGGGATTCCCCGGTATCCCTGCGGGGTCCGGAACCCGCTGTCTTTTTTTTCACAGAAGCATGGCCCGAAGCGGCATGAAAGATGCCTGTTCTTTAAGTGTCCTTAATAAATATGGCGATGACCGAAATACATCGCCCCGGAGTGAAAATGACGATCTATCTGAAAAATATGGCGGTGGACATCGAGGGAAATGGCAAGGTGGTGCGGATCAAGTCGGGCGGCCTGATCGTCGTCCTGCTGTTTATGACGTTATCGGTAATCTGCCTTCAGAACTATGTCAACGCCGTGACGGAGAGCGTGGCGCAATCGGAAATCCGGACGGCGTCCTCCCGGGCGACCGGAACGGCGAAAACCGTTTACAGCCGCGATGGTCGGATGTACTCGAGCGTTCCGCGTTAGTTCACGGACGGTCGGCACGCCCATCTTATCGATTGCTCTGCGTGACCGCGTTGAGCTGTTTCAACAATTCGGTGGCGAGCAGGGCGGCGGCGGGGTCCTGCGCGAACAGGTCGGGGTGCAGTGCGCGAACCAGGGTCCTACGAGCGTTGAGAAGCGCGGCTTTCGGCAGACGGGCCGCCACCGCGCCGAGTTCGCTTCCGCTGCGTCCCGCACCCACACCGCCCCTTGGCCCGGCGGCCCGCACTCCGGCGGCAAACCCGTCGGCGTAGGCTTCCTTCCGCGCCTGCTCCAGTTCGGCGTTGGTCGGCGGTTCCTGAGCGTTTCGACCGGCGCGCTCCCGTTCCGAATGCGCGTCGGTGAGTTCCATCACCCGCTGCTCGGCGGCTCGCGCCCGGTCCTCCGCCTGACGCAGGGCAAGTTTCAGGCGACGTTGTTCACGGGCGAGCGTTTCCGCTCGCTCCTTCAATTGATCGTATTCACGGCCCGTGACCGGACGAAGGGCGGGACCTTCCCCCGCCGCGCCGACGAGATCCCGCAGGTTGGCGTCCCGGTAGAGGGTCGCACGCGAGATTCCGGCCCGTTCGGCGACGTCCTGCATGGAAAAAGGAACGCCGCCCTCCGTCAGGTCGGCGATCGCTTTTTCCACCGCTTGCCGCCGAATGCCCGCATCCGCCGGACGTCGCCCCCGTCGTCGTTGTCCCGTGGTTTCCTTCACGGTAACGATTATACACCCCGAATCGGTTCCGGCGGTGAGGCTTATCGACGCGTCCCCTGATCGACGCATCGCCCCGTTTTTGCGGGTTTGAATATTCGCTTCAGCCCTTACCGGGCAGTAGTTCCAGTTCGAAAATGCCGTCTCGGGTTGTCAGTTCCAGCTGGGGACTCTTCGAACGAGGTGCGCCGGGACGTACCAGCACCGTTCCGGTGACCTGTGTCTGATGTATCCTGTCGCCCGCACGGATTTCATCGACGGCGAGCGTCGTTACTACGGTCAGCGCCCCGTTACCGTGTCTTCGGGCCAGCGTGTCAAGTCGGATCGGCAGCCGTTCGACAATCATCGTCGTCCGATGCCGGCCCCGGTTCGCCTCCGGGATCGCTCCTTCAGCCGCGACGGTCCCGCGCGCGGTATTGCCTTGCTTGCGGAACCACAACCGGTATCGCAGGGTGGAGAGACGTTCGGGCACATCGAGCAAAGTGACGAGGGTTCTCAGTACGCCCACGGCTTCCTTCGTTCCACGAACGGTCAGCCGATTCCGATCGTCGTCGGGGATCATCTGCGAGAGATCACGGACCGGCGGCGCCGGCGAGGGCAGGACGGGAGCGACTCCGGCGACCGGCGACGGCAACCGTTCGACCTCGGTTAACTGGCGGACGAATGCGCTGGGGCGGAGATGACGGAACATGAATTGCGTCCGTATCTCCTCGCTCCCGCCGCTTTGGGCGGCGACGGGCACGGCACGGACGGCAAGGGCGAACAGGGCGGTCAGGATCGTAACGGCTTGGCGCATGACAACCTCCTCAACGGGCGGATACGGCGTTTAGTCGCCTCCCGTAGTCAAAGGCTTCACAACCCGGGCGGAGAAAGGCCCCCGAATTTTTCGGGGGCCGTGTAAAATCAAAGAACGATGAAGGGAGAGGCGGTCGCCAGGACGGCATCCGGTTCCGCCGTGCTGTCGATTCCGGCGGTATTGACCTGGCCGTTGATGTTGGCCGTCTGACCGGCCAGCGGAGCGGTCAGTTTGGTCGGTCCGAACAGGGCGTTGGAGATGGCGGCAATCACTGCCGTGTGCCGCGCCTCGGTCGCCTGAATCGCACCCGCCGGCAGAAGGTAGGTCTTCGTCGCGAAGAACTTGATGGCGCCGAGGTACGCCTGCGTGCCGAGGTTCTCCACCGTGTACAGCAGATCGACGACCTGCTGACGGCTCTGCGTTTCGATACCGAAGTCGAACCGTGCGGTTCGCAGAGCGGACAGCAGGATGGATTGCCCGCCCAGGGCGCCGTTCAGGAAATCCCGATGCTGCGCCTCCACCTGACCGAACTCCCGGACGTAACGGACATCCGGCGCACTGTCATTCAGGCCCAATCCCGGAATGGTTCGCCCGAGTTGATTCGTCCCGCCGCCGGTCAGACGCAACAGAGCCTGGGCGTATAAGTCCGCTTCCAACGCTTCCAGGGCAAGGGCATAGTTCAGCACTTTGATATCGCCCTGGCCGGGGATATCGGAGAATCGCAACGGGGGCGTGACGCGACCTGTTGCCGCGCCTGTCATCTGAGGCATAATCTTCTTTCCTTTCCTTTACGCTCCGACGATGAACGGGCGCACGGCCTGCAGCACGGTCCTCGGTTCCAGATAGTACTGGAAGGTGTTTTCCCCATAGGGACTCGGGTTGGGCGATTGCGCCTGATTGAGCGCGTTTCGATCGCCCCCCAGGTATCGAGGTCCGACGGGGAGTCCGAGAACGTAGGCGACCGCGCCGGAATGCCGCGCCTCCGTCGAATGAATGGCGACGGCCGTCGTGAGCAGTTGCGGATCGTTCATAAAGCCCGCCGCGCCGAGGTAGGCGCGTACCCCCGTCTCCTCGATGGCATAGATCACCGTGAGAATCGATTCCAGGGTGGTGCCGAAGTCGGCGCGATACCCCTGCGCATTGGGGCGGGCGACCGGCGCGCCGAGGGAAGCAAGCGCGGTTTGCAGGAAGTCACGGTGCGCCGCTTCCACGTAGGCGTACTGTACGAGGTAGGCGAACGCCGGTGCGACCCGATCCGCCGCGATGCCGCCCGGGCTGACGGCGAGGCGGTAGCTGCCCGTACCGGTCGGTCCGGCGGGCAGCGTCGGGTCCAGCGCGGTGCCGACGGAGCGTCCGGAAGCCAGATTCAGCGCCTGTCGGTACAGGTCCGCTTCCAGAATTTCGAGGGTCAGGGCATAATTCAGCACCGTCTCATCGGCGTTGCGACCCGGAATTCCGGGGAAGTTGGTGGGGTCGGTGAACGGGGACGGGTAAAGCGTACCGCTTCGGCTGCCGCAGCCGGAAAGAAGCGCGACGGCGGCGCTTCCGAGGCCCGCGGCGGTCATTCGCGTCAAAAATGCGCGACGTTGCAGAGGGCTTCGCATCAACTCCTCAAATGAGTTCACAGGGATTTCCTTTCTTCCGTGTATCGAACCGTCACTGCGCCGGCCGATTCGGGGTATGAGCGGTTGGGAACCTTCTCATCCGGGTATTGAACGGAAAAAACGGTCGTTGTGTGCGGCCTATTTTCGGGGATACCGCGATCGATGTCCAAAATCACGGAAACAAAGCATGGCCATTAATGAACGGGGAACGACCGGAAGAAAGTTGGGGAATCAGAACGCTTTCCAAAAAATCAAAATACGCCCGGATACCGAAAAGGTATCCGGGCGTCCTTGATCGGGTCAGATGAGAATCGGCATTTCCGATGCCTGTTTCGGTTCCGGAGCGCGTTCCTTTATCGGTGCCCGCAAAACCAGCGTCGAATACGGTTCGCCGATGACCTGATGAAAGGCCACGCTTCCGAGCAGGATACGTTCCAGCCCACCATGGCCGCGCGACCCGAGAATCAGAAGGTCCGCCTCCTTTTGCTCCATGACCTGCTTGATCGCCTCATTCGGATTCAGATCGCTGACGCGGAAATCGACGGTGGCTCCGAGCGGTTTGAGCCGTTCGGCGATCTCGCTGCTGCGCCGTTCGATGCCTTCCCGAATCCAGGCGGCGGGGTCCCGGATGAATTCCGGCAGGAACGCGCGGATCGCTTCCGTATAGGACTTCGGATAGGCGGTCAGCAGGGTGATATTCTCCGCCCCCTGCGGAGCGAATCGCGCCAGCAGTTCGATGCACTCGTCCATATATCTCGAATGGTCCGTCGCCAGCACGGCGCGCAACGGACGGCTACTGTCCGCGGTTCCCTTGGCGATCAGCAAGCTTTGCTTCGCTCCGAGCACCAGGCTTCGTCCGACGCTTCCGGTCAGAAACGCGCCCAGATTGGTATGGGACGATCCGGCGATCGCGATCAGATCGGCGTTGATCTCGTCCGCATGACTCATTAACTGGTCCGCCGCGCCGCCACGCCGAACGAGCGTTCGCACCCGCGCCGAAGTCGAAGCGATCAGTTTGCTGGCATCGGAGACAATCGCGGCCCCCCGCTCCTCCTGATCCTCCAGGAGTTTCTCGACCACATCCGGGGAGGACATTTCCCCGGCTCCCCACCAGGGGAACGGCAGCGATTCGACCACATTGACCACATCACAGTCCGGATGGGGAAACGCCAACCGTCGTAAGAGTTGTGCGGCTACCCTGTCGCCACAACGTCCGTCCACACCGAGTACCGTTTGCATCACCCTTTTCCTCGCTTTCGAGATGGCAAATGACGCCATTGTTACCGTATTGTCTCGCTGTCAAACGGCCTCTACGTCCCTCCGTCGGCGGATTTCCGGGTCTCCCTCCGAGTCTCCCACCGAACTTCATCCGGCCTCAATCCGGCAATTGGCGGATTCGCCGGGCGAACGAGAGGGCAATACTAGGATTGGTAATGTTGCGAAAGGAAGAAGTGACGATGCGTGACTTTGTCGTACAATGGGTAAGTCTTTGCGAGAGCCTTTGCGCTCCGGAAAGGATCGTGCGCAGCGAGGAGTGTTCCGCGACGGATACCCTCCGGACGCCGGCGGACGACCGACAGTTCCTCGTCGTGCGGTTGACCGGCGACAGCGCCGACTCCCCGGTCCGAACGCTTCATTCCGTTTTCGATATTGCGCTGAACGCCGGCGAGATCAAGGGCGTTTTGCGCGATCGGACGATGTATGTGGTCGTTTTCTGCGACCCGACGGACATCGACCTGCCGGGCGTCCTGGTAACGGACAGTCCGGGCAGGGTCCGTGACTATCAAAAACGGTATGAAACGGCGACGGCCTGGACGACACTGGGCCATGTCAACGCCTGTACGGTGACGCTGGACCTGGCGTTCCCGGCGTTCCGGGAATCGTTCGCGGTGATGCAGGGCGTGGTGCGCCGCACAGCCGATACGGTCCCGCCCGATCTGCTGACGGTCGCTCCCGAACGACAGTTGACGATCTTCGAACGGGAATCGCGCTTCATTCCGGCCTTCGCCACCGCGTATCGCGAGGTGAAACGCCGCGAGGAGACGGTTTCCGCCAGGACGCCCGTCGGCGTCTGACACCGACGTATGCCGGTCGCCGCCCACCCGGTAACCGAGGCGGGCGGTTCGGCCGTCCGTTCCGCGTTCGGTTCAGGCACCGGGAATCAGAACGATCTTGCCGTGCGCCCCGGTCGTCGACAGAATATCGACGTGCGCCTGCGCGGCGGCGGACAGCGGCAGTTCCCGGCCGACGACGGGGCGGAGCGTCCCGTTTTCGAATCCGGCAAACAGGGCGGCATGGATGCTGCGCAGTTCGGTCGTCGGGACGTTAAACAGAGACATCCCCAGAATGGCGGCGTCCCGGCTCATCGTCTCGCGCGGATTGATTTCGATCGTCCCCCGGTTCCCGATCACAACCACGCGCCCGAAGGGAGCGAGCGCGGTCAGATCCTTTGCCAGATTGATATTCGCCAGCATCTCCAGAATGACATCGAACCCTTTTCCTCCGGTCGTTTCCTTCACGGCGGCCTCGAGGTACCCATCGGCTCGATGATCAAAGGCGGCGTGAGCGCCTTCCCGCAGAACCAGTTCGCGTCCTTCCGCGGTTCCCGCGGTTCCGACGACGGTCAGGCCGAGGGCGCGCGCGATCTGCAGCGAGGCGATTCCGACGCCGCCGGACGCGCCATGGACCAGCACCGTCTCTCCGGCGACGGCGTGCGCCCGCTGAATCAGCGCACGGTAGGCGGTGGCATACGGCACATTGATTCCCGCCGCCTGAGCAAAGGTCAGTTGATCGGGGAATCGGTACACGCTGGCGGCCTCGGCGCAGGTTTTTTCCGCATAGGCGCCGGTCAGCGTTCCGGCGGTATAGACACGATCTCCGACCGCCACGTTGGTCACGCCCTCGCCGACCGCGCTGACGACCCCGGCAGCGTCACTTCCCGGCGTATACGGCAGCGGACGGTTGCGTCCGTAGTTCCCGCTGCGAATATAGGCGTCGACCGGGTTGACTCCGACCGCACGGACGTCGATGACGACATATCCCGGCCCCGGCGTCGGGTCCGCCATCTCCTCCAGCCGCAAAACCTCCGGCCCGCCGAACTCATGTACGCGAACAGCCTTCATGATAACCCTCCTGCCAACGGTATGGCCCGGTCGCCGGATCGGTTCCCGGAAACTGCCCTCTGGCATTCCGACCGGGAAGGAAACCGCTTTTCTCCGGAGAATATTACGTCGTTACCCAAGAGAGGACCTGTGTCTATGGAAAAGGTACGGATCGGAATCATTGGCTGTGGCGGAATCGCCCACGGCAAGCATATGCCCGCATTGAAACGACAGAACAATGTCGAGATGACCGCATTTTGCGATATCGAGGTGGAGAAGGCGGTCGATGCCGCACAGAAATACGGCGTCGAGGGCGCGAAATCGTTCATCGATTATCGGGAACTCCTTACCTCGGGCCTGGTGGACGCCGTCAACGTCTGTACGCCGAACAACTCGCACGCCGAGATCGCGATCGCCGCGATGGAAGCGGGTCTCCATGTCCTGACCGAGAAACCGATGGCCAAGACCGCCTCGGACGCCCGCGCGATGGTCGAGGCGTCGAAGCGTACCGGCAAAATTCTGACCGTCGGTTACCAGTCCCGCTATCGCGCCGACAGCCAGTACCTGAAACGGATTATCAGCGAGGGCGAACTGGGCGAAATCTATATGGCCAAGGCGCACGCCGTCCGCCGACGCGCCGTTCCGACCTGGGGCGTGTTCCTCGATGCCGAAAAGCAGGGCGGCGGTCCGCTGATCGATATCGGCACGCACGCCCTTGACCTGACCCTCTGGCTGATGGATAACTATGAGGTCGCCTCCGTTACCGGTTCCGTCTACCGCAAGCTGGCGGATCGTGAGAACGCCGCCAACGCGTGGGGTTCCTGGGACCCGAAGGTGTACACGGTCGAGGACTCGGCCTTCGGCTTCATCAAGATGAAGAACGGCGCGACCATCTTCCTGGAATCCTCCTGGGCGCTCAACGCCCGTGAAACCGACGAAGCGAAGTGCACCCTCTACGGATCGGAAGCCGGCGCGGACATGAAGGGCGGCCTCTTCATCAACGGCGAGAAGCACAGCAAGCTTTATGTCAACGAGGTCCAGCTGGGCGGCAAGGGCGTGGCGTTTTACGACGCGACTCCCGAACGACCGGAGAACACCGAGATGGCGGTCTTTGTTTCGGCGATTCTGAACGGCACTCCGCTGACGATCCTGCCCGAGCAGGCTTGCGTCGTCTCCGAGGTGCTCGAAGCGATCTACACGTCCGCTGAAACCGGTCGGACGATCACGTTCTGACGGAAATGCGCGGGGACCTACCCCACTTTACCGGTCCCCGCGCGACCTGCTACAAACCCGTTCCGCCGATGGCATACCGGACGGTAACATTCGCCCGGACGGTCAGTTCCCCTCCCGCAATCGGCGTCTCCGCTTTCGAAAACCGTTCCATCGCCATCGCGGGCATCGGCACGGCGATATCGCGCGCCTCCTCGGTCACCTCCACCAGGCGCTGTAAGGTGACGTTCCCCGCCCGCGCCATCGTTCTCGCCTTGCGCAGAGCGGCGGCGACCGCCTTTTCCAGGGCCTCGTCGTACGCCTGTTCCTTCGCCGCGTCCTCCGCATCCAGTCGGATGCCGTCGGCGACATTGGCTCCTACTTGGGTCGCGGCATCGATAATGCGCCCGACGTCGGCGAGTTTACGGACGGTGACCCGGACGCTGTTCGTGACGACGTAAAAGTTCCGTTCCGGCTTTCCGTTCGCTCCGGTCTGGTTGGTCTGATAGATATTGTAGCCGACCGTTTGCAGGTCCTTTTCGGCGACCCCCAGGGAGCGAATCACTTTCATCACCTGTTCCATCCGCCCGGCGTTTTGCGTGCTTGCCCTGGCGGAATCGGCATCACGGGTTTCCACTCCGAGGGTGATGTACGCAAGGCTCGGCGTTATATTCACCTCGCCCGAGCCGCTCGCCACGATCGCCGGCACGGACGACCGTTCGACGATCGAAACCGATGGGACCGGTGGCTGCGCCGACACGGATACAGGGGTACCGAACGTCGCGACGAAAAAACCGACGACCGGCAAACCAATGGCGGTGTGCAGTCTCATTTTCCTTTCTCCTTCCGTCCTGTGGCGGCGTCCGTGTCCGTTGTCCGGCGCGGACCGAACACAAAACACTCATCAGGACAATCCACAGGACACTATACCGCCCTGCTCCTACGGTCGTTCCGTTCGCCGTCCGATACCTCGCGGGAACGCGGCATTTGCGGGGGAAGTTTTCCCTTGGTATAATACGGTACTGGCAGTTCGCGCAACGTCGCCACCTTATCTCATCCGTCGGCAGAGGTCGCGGATGTCCATCATCGTCCGATTGATGAAGAGTGGGCTTTGGCCCGCTCTTTTGTCGTAATGATGAGGCTCGCTTTTCGGTGGCGAAGCAGCGGGTTTTGCGTAGTTTTACCCCGGTCAGGCGTGACCGGGTTTTGTTTGTCCTTTTCGGCGTGCAGCACCGGATTTCAGGCCGTTTCATACAGGCGTACAGGGTGGTTCGAGGACGCTTACTATCCGGGCCGAAACGTCCGCACAGGGGAGGAGAGCCGGGCAAGGTATGAACGCAGAATTTATCGAAGCATTGCGGCAGATCGAGCGGGAGAAGGATATCTCCTTCGAGGTGCTGGTCGGCGCCCTCGAATCGGCTCTGGTCACCGCCTATAAGAAAAGCTACGGCACCGAGCAGGAGGTCCGCCTCCGGGTCGATGCCGGCAGCTCGTCGGCCACTTCCAAATCGCTGAAGGTCTTCCGCGTCCTGACGGTATCGGAGACGGTCTCCAATCCGCACGGTGAAATGACGCTCGAGAACGCGCGGAAACTCGATCCGAATGCGGAACCGGGCGGCACCGTGGAGGAGCTGCTTGCTCCCAAGGACTTTGAACGTATCGGACGCATCGCCGCGCTGACGGCGAAGCAGGTCATCATGCAGCGTATCCGCGAGGCGGAACGTGACAAGGTTTTCGACGAGTACAATGACAAGGTCGGCGAGGTGTTGACCGGCACGGTGTCGCGTCGGGAAGGTGGTAACGTCCGTATCGCTCTCGGTAAGCTGGAAGCCATTTTGCCGATGAAGGAGCAGGTCGCCTCGGAACGGTACCACTTCAACGACCGGGTGAAAGTCTTCGTCGTGGAGGTGCGCAAGACCTCCAAGGAGCCGCAGGTCATCGTCTCGCGAACCCATCCGTCGTTGATTCGCCGCCTGTTCGAACTGGAGGTGCCGGAGATCCATGACGGGATCGTGACCATCAAGTCGGTGGCGCGCGAACCGGGCCAGCGTTCCAAGATCGCGGTGGCGTCCCGGGATGACCGGGTCGACGCCGTCGGTTCGTGCGTCGGACATCGCGGGGCGCGGGTTCAGGCGGTCGTCAATGAACTGTTCGACGAAAAGATCGATATCGTTCGTTGGAGTGCGGACAACCGGCAGTTCATCACCGAGTCGCTGTCGCCGGCACGCGTTTCGTCCGTTCAGTTGAACGAGGACACCAAGTCCGCCTTTGTCGTCGTTCCGGACAATCAGCTTTCGCTCGCGATCGGGAAAGCCGGACAGAACGTCCGCCTCGCCGCCCGTCTCACCGGATGGCGCATCGATATCCGGTCGGAATCGCAGGTGGCGAAACAGGCGTTCCTGGATGCCGCCGCCGCCCTGGCCATCGCGGACGAGGACCCGGACACCGAATCCATGCTGCCACCGATCACTTTCGGCGATTTCGACAACGAAAAGTGAGACTCCGTATCCGGAGGGAGACGGCCGTGAACGAGGGAACAACGCCGACAGCAACGGCGGGACGACCCAGGCGTGTACCGCAGCGTACCTGCGTCGCCTGCCGGACCACGGGCGGCAAGCGTGGTCTGTTGCGAATCGTCCGTCTGCCCGACGCCGGGGGCATGGCCCCCGACCCGACCGGCAAACGCAGTGGGCGGGGCGCTTATGTCTGTCCGACGGCGGAGTGTGTGAACATCGCGCTCAAACGAAAAGCGCTGGAGCGGTCGCTTAAAACGCCGATTACGGAGGAGGTGGCCGGATGGCTTCAATCCTCCGTGCGAGAAAATGAGAGCGGCGACGTCTGAAGATAAAAATACGAGAACGTTCCCGCACAGGTAACGTTGTCCGACATTTTGCGGTAGAGTAAAAGGCGCAGGGGGCGCGACGATGGCGCGTCCCCTTGTCTCTGCGTCTCCCGGAATGTACTGCGGCGATTTCGTTCGCCTCTCCCCGGAGACGTCGTCCGAACCACCATCGAAATCAACTCGGAAAACACAAAAACCATTCGAAACTGCGCTATGCAGAGGGGGTTCCCTGATGAGTAACTGAAGCGCGTAGTCAGGAAGTGAGGTACCGGTATGCCGGTCAAGGTATACGATTTAGCGAAAGAATTAAACCTGTCCAACACGGAAACGTTAACCCTGCTGGACAGAATGGGGTTGAAGCGGATGAGTCCGTCCAGCGATCTGGACGATGATACGGCTCGAAGGGTCCGTACGGCGGTCGCCGGGGCGCGGAACGGCGCCGGTCGCCCCTCCCATGGGGCGAGTAATGGCGCGTCCTCGAACGGCGCACGGCCCGCGGCAGCGCCTCCCCCGGTGGCACAGGCCGCGCCCCCGGCCGGAGAGACGGTCGATGTTCCGGTCAATGTTACCGTGAAGGACCTGGCGGAACGTCTGGGAATGTCCGCGAGCGAACTGCAAAAGGTCCTGATGGGCATGGGAGTGCTGGCGGCGCTCAATCAGCGACTCGCCCCGGACGCCGTCAACCGAATCGCCCAGAAACTCGGGCGAACCGTTCGAATCGGCACGCCCGCACCGGCCACTCCGGCTCCCGTTGCCAGTCCCGCCGCCACCGGCGTGGAGAAAGCCCCCGTTGCGACCGGGAAAGCGCCGACGGCGCCGAAAGCCGGCGGCAGCAAGGCGCTCGCGGTTCAGGGGCGGAAGGTTCAGGAGGTGGCCCGACCGCCGGTCGTCACCATCATGGGACACGTCGACCACGGGAAAACCTCCCTGCTTGACTCCATCCGTAAGGCGGATGTGGCCAGCCGCGAGGCGGGCGGCATCACCCAGCATATCGGCGCGTACCAGATCGATCGCGACGGGCAACGGATCACGTTTATCGACACGCCCGGTCACGCCGCCTTCTCCTCCATGCGGTCGCGCGGCGCGTCGGTCACCGATATCGTGATTATTGTCATCGCCGCGAATGACAGCATCATGCCGCAGACCCAGGAGGCGATCAAAATCGCCAGGGATGCCGGTGTCCCGATCATTGTGGCGATCAACAAGATCGACCTGCCGGATTCCAACCCGGACCAGGTCATGATCGACCTGACCAGCCATGAACTCGTCCCCGAAGCCTACGGCGGCGATGTCCAGACCGTACCGATCTCGGCCAAAACCGGGCAGGGAATCGACGACCTGCTGGATACGATCCTTCTGGTGTCGGAAGCCATCGTCGATCCGAAAGCCGATCCTCACGCCAAAGCGCAGGGAACCGTGATCGAGGCCAAACTGGAAAAGGGCCGCGGACCGGTTATCTCGGTGCTGGTGCAGCAGGGAACGCTGACCCAGGGAGATGCGGTCGTGGCGGGCGCGTCCTTCGGCAAGATCCGGACGATGACCGATGATCGCGGAAACAAACTGTCCAAGGCAGGTCCCTCCACCCCGGTGGAAATCGTCGGCCTGGACGCCGTTCCGGAACCGGGCGATCGTCTGGAAGTCGCCAAGGACGAACGCGAAGCCCGAAGGCTGGCCGAGGAACGGGGCGAGACCATTCGCAACCTGCGCCTGCAGTCCGGCGGACGTATGACGCTCGAGGCCCTGTACAAGCAGCTCCTCTCCGGCGGCACCAAGGAACTGAACCTCGTCATCAAGGGCGACGTTCAGGGTTCGGTGCAGGCTGTCCGCGATGCCGTCGCCAACCTGGGGAACGACGAGGTCCGTGTCCGGATTCTTTCCACCGGCGTGGGAGCGATCTCGGAAAGCGACGTTCTTCTGGCCGCCTCCGACAAGGATCAGGATGAGAAAAACTCCCTGGTCGTCGGTTTCAACGTCGGGACGGCGAACGGGGTCGATAAGAAGGCCGAGCAGGAGCACGTCCGGATCCGTACCTTTAACATCATCTATCAGTTGATCGATGCGGTGAAGGAGGACCTGGTCGCCCTGATGGAGCCGATCTACGAGGAGGCCACCCTCGGCAAAGCCGAAGTGCGCGCCCTCTTCCGACTGCCGGGCGGACGGTCCATTGCGGGAAGCTATGTCACGGATGGTCAGATTCGCCGTAATGCCCGTGCGCGGGTGTTCCGGGGCAAGGACCTGCTGACCACCGGGGACATCGAAACCCTGAAACGCTTCCGCGACGATGTCCGCGAGGTGACGTTCGGTTACGAGTGCGGTCTGACGGTCTCCGATTTCAACCAGTTCGAGGTCGGCGACGTGATCGAGTGTTTCGAGATGCGTCAGGTGCCGCGCGAACTGTAAAGGAACGGCGGACCGGTTCACGAACCGGTTACGGACCGGCTCACGAACCGGCTCACGAACGCCCCCGTCGTTATGCGGCGGGGGCGTTTTCTTTCACGGCCAGACGCCCGAAATGGTCCTCGGGGAACTCGACGGCCAGACTTCGCGATGCCTCCCCGTCGACCAGTCGCCCGTACCAGTAGCGACAGGCAAGATGCTCCGGCGCCAGACGAAGGGCCTTTTTCGCCTCCGATTGCGCGGTGGGTTCGTCCTTACGCCCACGGGCGATCTGTGCGCGCACCGTCGCAACATGCGCCTGACCGATCGCGCCATGGTTCCGTTCGGCGCCCAGACGGCACTCCTCCTCCGCCCTGAGCAGACGTTCGTGCCTTTCGGTTTCTCCGCCCTCCGCTGCCTGCGCCGCCAGGGCTTCCGCTTTGAAGAGATGCAGGGTGGCCCGCAGAGTCACCGACGAAGCGGAGAGCGCCCCCAGGCACCAGTCGATCTGCACGATCGCTTCATCGTGCCAGCCGCGCAGCAGGGCGTAATGCGCCAGTGTCAGATGGGTGTAGGCCAGCGCTACCGGCACCAGGGCGGCGGAGCGGACCGGATCGGCTGCGGCCTCGTGAAGCGATCTCTCGCACAGGGCGAGTCCCTCCTCGAACCGGTCGGTTAAGCCGTATGCCTGGGCCTTTTCGTAGTTCTCTCCCAGGCGAGCCATACCGGCCCTCTCCTCCTGTTGCGGACTTCGGTCGATTTTTTCGAAGGCGGCAAGCGCTGCGCTTCCCCGATAGAGTTGGAGATTTAGCCGGGCGATTTTCGTGCGCAGGACCGCCTGTTCCTCCACGTCCGGGCAAGCGGTCACCGCCCGTTCGTACTCCTTGATCGCCTTCGCCGTGTCCTCGGACCGTTCGGCGATCCGCCCGAGCGTCGCCGGAACCTGCCAGCGATGCAGAGCGAAGAAGATGACGATTCCCAGAGCGCAGACGGCGAGGATTCCCGGATGGTTCGCGCCATATCCCATCAGGAAAACGCCGAAAGCAAAAACGCCGAGAAGACGGGTTCGCAATGCGCCCATCGTTTCTCCGGCATCTCGTCCCAGAACGCGCAGGTAGACCGTATAGGCGAACGCGCCGGCCGTACCGAGAAGGTACGCCCCCAGAATCTGCCATTGCTCCGCCAGGGGTCTTGCCACGACATACGCCCCGGCGCAGGTCAGAGGGAACAGAGCGGCCATACCGAGGACGAAGCGTCCGTCCGCCGGGGTCCACCCGCGCCGACGCCTTGCCAGCAACAGCCCGACCGACGCCGTCCACAGGCCGATTCCGACCATGGCAGCCGCCAGGTTGACAGGCAGGAAAAGGCGACTTTGCTTCCAGCGACGACCGTAATCGATCTGCCGCCGCCGCTCCGCCTCCTTAACGATCCGCTGCAAATCCTCCGGCGGGCGATCCGGCGTCCCGGCGGTTCCTCGTTCCTGCGGCGCGGCGACGGTGACCGGGGGAGCGGAGGCACGGGTCCGACTGACCGTGGTCTGTTCCGCCGCCCAGCTCATCGGCAGACACATCGCCAGGTAGATCGCGGCCATCCGGGCGCGTACGGCGGGCCGGGCGAGACGGTAACGATCGGACTCCGGCTGCGAGAAACGCACCAGGACGCTGCCGATCAGGATCACCCAGAGAATCCCTGCCGGAATCTTGATCACCCAGAGCAGCATCAGGATCAGAACCAGATTCCGAAGACCGGGTGAAAATACGGTCTGGATATGTGAACCGTCCAGTGGGGGAAACGGAATCAGGTTGAACAGGTTAATGGCAAAGCCGGTATGCGCGAGCGCCAGCCAGAAGGGGTCCTTCGTTCCCAGGTAGATCAGGTAACACCCGATGGCGGCGAGAAATCCGGCGATTGGTCCGCCCGCGCCGCTCTCGGACTGGATTTGCGGATTATCCGGGAAATTCTTCAGGAAGATCGCCGCCCCGAGAAATGGAATGAAGACCGGCGCGGACTGCGGCAGTTTGTAGCGCCAGTTGACATAGACGTGTCCCATCTCGTGAATGAAGATGGAAATAGCGATCCCGGCACCGAACTTCCAGCCAAAAAGCAGTGCATCCGCCCAGATGAAAACAAACATCGAGATCAGCGTGGTGGCGATTTTCTGCAGTTTGAGTAACGCGAGAATCGATTTCAGCTTCGTGGCAACAAGGACGATCGGGGTGATCCAGCCGACAGCCTTTACCATCGCCTGGCCGCTTCCGGTCAGGGGAACCGGCTCAGCGATCGGCGTACCCTTCGCGGCGGGCGGCGTTCCTGCCGTTTCTCCGAGATCAAATTCCAGGGCCTGCGGCAGGTACGCGCCGCAATAGGCGCAGCGAATCCCGCCGGGCAGGTTTTGTCGCTCACAGGCAAGACAGGTCATTCCGGCTCGATTTCGCTCCGTTCCTGTTTCAGACGCCGATCCGTTCCTGAACCCGGCGTCCGACGTTCGCGCCGACGAAGCGTCCGGTGAAGAACCACCAGATCGCGTTGATGATGATCCCGAAGGAAAAGCCGCCGCCCATCAGCGTAATGGCCGTTTCGACGATGAAGCAGAGGATACCGGCTCCGATACCGATCATCGCGCCGCCTTCATCATCGGCATTCGTAATACCGATGATCAGGCCGGTGACGCCTCCGACCACGGCAAAGAGAAGAACGAGAAGCGCGGTCATGATGAGGAACACGGGCATCGAGGTCTGACCGAACAGCCCCCGGAAAAGGAAGACGGACACCATGATCCACAGGGTCCACCACTGTCCGAAAAGTGCGCCCCAGCCAAGCCCGCGACCGATCCGCTCCCCGGCACTGGGTTCGCGACCCATCATCTGCGAGGTGACGGCCGCGGGCGGTACGTACATCCCTCCGGCGACCGCATCTCCACCCAACCCGGTGGAAGCGGCGGCCGGCAACGAACCATGCGCCGGCGGTCCGTATGACGGTGGCGGTCCGTACGACGGCGGCGGTCCGTACGCGGGCGGGGCCGGCGGGGCGGGTGCGGCGGAGGGGGGCGAGTTGTACGCGCCCCCGCCGATCGTTCCGAGGAGGGACGCCGGGGGAGGCGCAGGGGCGGGAGGCGGAGGCATCGGGACGGGAGGCGCCGGCGTATCGATCCCCAGATCGAAAACGGCCGTACGGCCCGTGTCGACGGCGGGCGCGGGCATTCTCGGCGACGGCACCGGAAAGCCGAGTTTTTCGAGCGCCGCCCGGACCCGATCATTCCCCGGATCGAGCGCGTACGCCTTTTCGAGGATCGGTCGCGCCTCCTCCACCTGTTTGGCCTGCGCCAGAGCGACACCGAGGTTGTAATGGACGGCGCTGTTGCCGGGCATCAGGCGGATGGCCTCGCGCAAGGCCATGATCCCGCCGCCGACATCTCCCGTCTGAGCGCGGGCGACGCCCAGATACTGGAACGCGGTGCCGTTCTGAGGGTTTTCCCGGATCTCGGTTTCGAGGATCGCGACCGCGCTGTCGGCATTGCCGGACTGCAACAGACGCATGGCTTCTTGAACGCGATTGCCGACGTTAAAAGGCGGAACGGACATGGCGCAGTCTCCTGAATCAGGGGCGATGCCGGGCTACCGAGCCCTGAATGATGAACGAATGGGTTCCGAAGATAGAAGAGATGAGAGGCTATTTCGGAATACGTAACGATTGACGAGCCGGAAGCGTGGCTTCCGGCTCATTATAACACACCTCGCACGGTCGCCAGCAAGCTAGCGGTCGGGTACCCGGGAGAAACTCGCAATCAGGCCGATCGTCCGGAACATCGTAAAGACCAGGTAGCCGATGGTCGCAATCATCGCGCGATTGTCAAGGCGCGGTTCGGCCCCCAGGTTCGCCAGGAATGTCAGCTGCATCATCGCGATCAGGAAGATAAGGGTGGCTGCGCCAAACCAGGTCATCCGTTCCTGAAGTATCCCCTGTGTCCGCGCCCGTCGTTCCGGGGCGAGCCAGTACTCTCGGTTCGGCAGGTTGATCATATCGACGGGCAGTTTCGTCATCAGCAGTCCGACCCCGGCCAACACCGCGGCAACCACGAGAAGCAGGGTCAGGTAGAACGTCATAAACGCCGCCTTCCCCATCCAGCCGTCCGCCGTTCCGTTCGGACCGAAATGGCTGGCGAGGGTGTCCGGCAATAACGGGAAGTAGTAAAGCACCTGGCCAACCGCCAGACCGATCGCCGCCAGATACACGGATAACGGATGTATCGGAAATTTCATCACTACTCCTTCCTCTACGGGGCCTACCTTCTCATGGGACCCGGATCGGCGGCGGCGGGTTGCAGGCCCCGGCTATCGCGGCGGCAGGAGGTTCTCGTTATCGCGATTCTCGGCGAAGTCCGAGAGGTTTTGCAGGGTCGTTCGGGCGATCGTCGCCAGAGCCTCCTCGGTCAGGAACGCCTGATGGGCGGTCACCAGCACGGAGGGAAACGACAGGAGGCGGGTGAACCGGTCATCACGCACGTAGTCCTGCGAAAAATCACGGAAGAACAGACTCTCCTCCTCCTCATAGACATCGAGGCCGACCGCGCCGATATGCCCGGTCCTCAGGGCGTCGATCAGCGCGTCCGTGTCGATCAGTTTGCCCCGGCTCGTATTGATCAGAAACACGCCCGGTTTCGTCCGATTCAGTACGTCGGCGTTGATGATATGATGCGTTTCCGGGGTCAGGGGCAGATGCAGACTCAGAATATCGGCGCGCGCCGCCAGTTCCTCGACCGGAACATAGGACACGCCCAGTTCGAGACACTGCGGGTTCGGCGCGACATCGTAACCGAGGAGTGTGCAGCCGAACCCCTTCATGATCCGGGCGAAGACCGTCCCGATCTTCCCTGTTCCGAGAATGCCGACGGTTCGCCCGTGGATGTCGCGTCCGACCAGGCCATCCAGAAGGAAGTTATTCTCCCGGACGCGGTTGAAGGCGCGATGGGTTCGTCGGTTGAGGGTCTGAAGGAGGGCGACGGCATGTTCGGCGACGGCGTACGGCGAGTAGTACCCGACACGGAACGCCTTGATTCCGTGTCGGTGTGCCGCTTCGAGGTCGATATTGTTGAAACCGGTGGACCGCTGGGCAATCATCCGGACGCCCCCCTCGGCCAGTTTGGCCAGTGTCCCGACGTCCGCCCGGTCATTGACGAACAGGCAGACGGCTTCGTAGCCCTTCGCCAGTGCGGCCGTCTGTTCGTCCAGCGAGACCGGTGAGAAGGTCAGTTCATGCTGGCCGCCGTTGGCCTTCTCCAGAGCGTCACGATCATAGGGTCGGGTGCTGAAAACAAAAACGCGCATCGTTTTCTCCTGTCAGGGAGTGTATCGTCCGGAGGCCGCTTTGCCCTCCCCGCTCCTGCCGATTCCGGACGGACGCAGGGAAGCGGACAGTGTTGCCGCCTCCGTCGCCGTCAGCACACGGTAGGCGGGCTTCCGGATCTTCTCGTAGTGTTCGCTATGGTGGAGCGCAGGGTAGTGATCGGGGGCGGTCTCCCGGTCGCAACGCCGCCACTCTGCGGCGGTCAATGCGCCCCGGTCGCCCCGTTCCAAAGTCCGACCCAGTTCGCGCCAGACGGTGGCAAAGGTGGCCGCTTCCCCCCGGAATCCGTGCGCGCTTCGGACGAACGCTTGCAGAAGTCGCTCCCGGCCGCCCCCGCGCGCCCGGTAAGGTCGAAGGTTCAGTCGGACGATCGCCCGGTCCGGACGCAGCGCAACCACCAGCGGTTCGTTCGGAAACGGTCCGTCCAGCGTCAGCCACTCCCGGTCGAGCCAGCGGCGCGGCCCATCCGGGTCGGTGACCGCATGTTCGCCACCGCGGACCGCATGGAACAGCCATTTGTAGGCGTCCTCGATCCGCATCGCCGGTTCCGATTTCCAGGCGTTCAGGCCGAACGTCAGCAGTTCCATACACTGTTGTACCTGATTTGCTCCGTTGGTAGTCACGAGGTAATCCTGTACAATGAGCCATCCGACGCCCGACGCGAGAGGCACTCCGTGAAATTGCGATTTTCCAATACGATCGACGATATTGTGGCCCTCAGCGATTACAACCACGAACAATCCCCGACGCTTCGCCGGGCGCGCCAACGCTACCGTCTGACCGGAGCGATCCTCGCTTCCCTTCTCTCGTTCCTTCTGTTGACGATTCTGCTCGAACCTCTGAGCCTGTCGCCGCTCGTCCTTCTGCTGCCGCTCCTTTACGCCGCAATCTTCGCCTGGAAGTCGTCGCGTCAATATCGCCGATCGGTACAGGAAATGGTCCGTCAGCTGTACTCGGAGCCGGGAAACCGCCGTTTGTTCACCGAACACGAACTGGAGGTCGTTCCGGAGGGTCTGATCGTCCGGACGAAATATCAGGAGACACGCCTTGCCTGGGGCGCGTTCGAGAGGATCGAGGCAACGGCGGATCATACGTTTCTGTTCATCGGTTCGACCACCGCGTACGTCCTTCCGAACGGACGCCTGAACGCCGGTGACCTGCAGCAATTTCTGGAAGCGTTTCGCACCTACTACGTCCCGGACGCGACTCTGCCCCCCCGCGCCACGGTCCCAGTGCCGACGCCACCGGTCGTTCGCCCGCCGGTCGTCTCGCCGCCTGAGACCGTGACCGTCGTCCACGGGACGAAACCCTGGTATCTGAGCGACAAATCGTGATAGGCTCCGGTAGATGCAAACCTGTTTTTTTCGCAGGACCCTGGTCGTCCTGTCCGTCCTGACTCTCGGCGCGACGGTTCCCGCCCTTGCGCAATCGACCGCGCCCCCGAAGTCCGAACCGCAATCGTACCCCGAGCGGACCGCCCTCTGGGAAAAGGCCATCGTCGCCTTTGAGACGGCGGACCGGGAAAAGGGAACGCCCCCGCCGGGCGGCATTCTGTTCGTCGGTTCCTCGTCGATCGTTCAATGGAAGACGCTGGCCACCGACTTCCCCGGACTGCCGACGATCAATCGCGGGTTCGGCGGTTCCCACATTCCGGACTCGACCTTCTACGCCGCCCGGATCGTTCTTCCCTACGCCCCGAAGACGGTGGTTCTCTACGCCGGGGACAACGACATCGCCGCCGGTCATACGTCGGCGCAGGTGACCGGGGATTTTCAAACGTTCGCTTTGAAGATCCGGTCGGCTCTGCCGGAAGCGAAGATCCTCTATCTGGCGATCAAGCCGAGTCCGTCCCGGTGGAAGTTTCAGGATCGGATTCAAGCGGCCAACAAAAACATCGCCGACTGGATCGGGACGCAAAAAAACATGGCGTTCGTGGACGTCCATACCCCGATGCTCGGGGAGAACGGTGAGCCACGTCCGGAACTGTACGTCGCGGACCGGCTTCACCTTTCGCCGGAGGGGTACAAACTCTGGACGCAGGTCCTCGCCCCCTACCTCAAACCCTGACCGGTTCGCCGGGGTGGTTGCGCCCGGTCCGGACGGACTCCATACCGATCGGCGGAGCGTTTTGCGCCTCGTGCATCGGGAACATTTGAGCTATGGTCATATGCTATTTCCGATACGGTTATTGGGCATGTTAATATGGCTTATCCGATAGGGCGCGGCAACTTGCTGCAAGCGTCTTGCCCTCTTGCCCAAGAAAGGTTCCAGGCGATGAGTAATTCACCCGAATTTCGATTGTGGGAGTTTCGAAGTACGACCGGTTCGATTTCGAAACCAAAACATTGTGCCAATTTACGAACTTCAGGAGCGTCGTCATATGTCATTAACCATGGACCAACGAGACGGGACACATAGAGGAAAAGCGCCTCATGGTCGACGCCGGAATGGTTATATAGCCTATCCCCTGCCTTTTTGCCTCCGACAGAATAAGGAGGATCGATGAACCACGCCATACCTATTTCCTCCAAGTGCTTGGAAATTATGGCAACTCCGTCACCGGTCGTAAACGTTATCTTCTCTCGAACGGCCGCAATATCTCGAATCCGTGCAGAAAGCGTCTCTGCATACCAACGCGATCGGACTCCCCGACCATTTTCACCTTTGCGAAGCGATCGGCTATTTGGTGTCATCAGTCCACCGCGGTTCGTCCGATTTCGGAGAAGGGTTTGAAAGGCGATCTCGCGCTGAGTAGTCGTTGTACGACGCAATTCTGCTTCAACGCTCTCGGTATTGACCTCAAAGTTTAATATGCGTTTGGCAAGCCATTCAGCCTCCTCCGGGTTCAAGGTAGCTTTCCAAAAAGCACTGATGGTCGGATCGAGTTCGTTCATCCATGCTCCGTCAGCCAAATCTTCCATGACGGTTGTCAAGGACATTGTGCCTCCTCCCGCAAAGGGTTCGACCACAACCTTCGGGCGACGGGAGAGACTTTTGAGCCATAGTCTGAACCCAGGGATTAAAGCGGTCTTTCCCCCGGGATAACGAAAGGGGCTGCGCTTGGGCAGACGTGAAATATAATCGACCAGGATGGGCTTAGCGTACGGGAGTGTTCCTGTTTCGGAAGAGCCTGGACAAACGACGGCATCCTCGTTCGGTCGATCATTATCCTCCAACACGTCGATATCTAATGTGGCAACTTTCATCAGGGTATCCCTGATCTATTGTGCAGCCGTTCGCAAAATCCTCCTTTCTTCTTCTCTACCCTTCGCTTTCGTTACTATCTCCTGTCTACTATTGACGCCAAAGTGCTCTCATGTTAAGGTAGGTAAGCTTTTCGGCGAGTGGGTAACTCCTAATGTCCGGTAAAGTGAGAGCAAAGGAGTACGGACGACATGAGCCTCAGAAACATGGGTCGGATAGTCGCGGAAAACCATCCCCTTTTCCGCTTGATCCAGACCGAGAACTTTTGTGGGTGGGTTTACAATATCGATTACGACTGGGCTTTGGTGATGACCAACGACAAGTGGAAGGCCGAAGCCTTAGGTATTCCCCATAACAGTTTCCTTATCGCCTGCGCATTTGATGCCTCCGCAGACGGCGCAAACAATTTCGATCCCACAGACGCAGAGGTGATCCTTTTACGTGTCGTAGGTTCATGTCGATTGCCACAGGATGACGATAACGTCCGCACCAAGATCGACAACTTCCAGGAGCAAGCTTCGCCGACTATCGATGAGGGGATGGACGATATCACCCAGTCCCGGATGCAGTTTGGCGGGCTTCAGTGCCGTGTCTTGGGCACGTTTTACATGGATAAGAATTCCAACCTCCGGATGGGCAGCGACCTCGAATCGTTTGCCAGTGCCGCACGTCTCAAAGTCTATCGCCCCAGGACAAAAGCCCTGGAAATCATCGTAAACTATGTCGACCCAATCCGAAAAGCCGTAGCTGAAGAGGAGGCAAAAGCCCTCGGGATTAAAGGAAGCATTCAGCCAATCCAGTTAGGAACGGTGCGGTATACGTCTACTGACCGTTTGCATCGCGGAAGTGATGACGAGAAAGTACCTGTCGCGATTCAGCCGTCAGACTTCCTTGCGCGTCGGACGGCCGTCCTTGGCATGACTCGAACCGGCAAATCCAATATGGTGAAGCAGACAGTCGCCGTAGTTAAGCGTGTCTCCCTCCAGGGTGGATTGAAGATTGGACAAATCATCTTCGACCTAAACGGAGAGTATGCGAACGCCAACCAGCAAGACAATGGCTCGATAGCGGATGTCTATCCCGACGATACCGTTCGGTATCGAATGCTCCCCGCAGAAGGATTCAATGAACTTCGCAACAACTTTTACGAGCAAGTAACCGAAGGGTTTGAAATCATCAAGCGCGAGATGGCTCTTGCTGGCCGAACCAGTGGATACATCACCGTCTTCCACGGCCTCAGCTTTGATCAACCCGAGGAGAAAAACAGTTCTGAATTCAAGCGCTGGCAAGTTCGCTTAGCGGTATATAAATGCCTGCTGTTTAGGGCTGGGTTTAAGCCGCCAGAGAATCATCGCGTTTATTTTGATGCAAACGCAACGATTCGCCAGGCTGTTAATAATATCGCGGGCGTTGACTTAGGCAATCCAAGTAACGGCTTTTCTTTAGAGGAGGCCGTCGAATGGTTTAGGAATGCGGTGGCAGAGAATGCCCAAAAACCATTAATGTCCAGTTCATCAAAAAAGCCATGGATCGATGATACGTTAAAAGTACTACTCGACATGCTGTTTCAACAACAAAATGGCAGCTATATTAATGGATGGCGTGATCTTGTCGCGATCGAGCCGTACCACTCTCCGCGACGCAGCGGTGATGTAAGCACCGAGGTTTACGAATACCTCAAGAAGGGACATATCGTCATTCTCGACCTTTCGGTAGGCGACCCGACCCTGCGGGAAAAGATCAGTAAGTCGATAGCACAGCGGATTTTCGATCAGAATATGAAAGTTTTCGTGGAGGGCAAATTTCCCCCAAACATTGTCGTCTATATTGAAGAAGCCCATAACTTGATTGGGAAGAATCTCGAATTGACGGAAACATGGCCACGTCTTGCCAAAGAGGGAGCGAAATACCGGATTGGCTTGGTCTACGCTACCCAAGAAGTTTCCAGCGTACACCCGAATATTCTGTCGAACACAGAAAATTGGTTCATCAGCCACCTCAATAACGCGCGTGAAGTTAAGGAACTGGCGCAATTCTACGATTTCGAAGACTTCTCCCGGAGTATCGTGCGGGCGCAAGACGTAGGCTTTGCCCGTGTAAAAACTCTTTCCAGTCCGTTCGTGACTCCGGTTCAGATTGATAAATTTGACCCGGAAACGGAGAAGGAAAGGGTCCGTTCTATATCCGGTTAGGGAGGATAGAGGGATGCCATACCAAGGGGAATTTGCCAATAAGGCGTCTCATTCCGACATCATCAAGAATCCGGATGTCGCGGCGTTTCTTGCGGAGTGCGAATACCTGCGAGAACCGTCGGATGAGGAAGGGCAGGCGATTGCCGAAATGTTTTCGCCGACCGCCCTCGGCGACCCGCAGACGCTCCCGGAGCGAATTGTCGCAGTGGATGGAAGCGTTCACGAATCGAGTATAGATGACAAACTTCCGAGTAGCAAAGTAGGCTACATCAAGGTCAGTGCCATGATGATCATGCTTTCGGAGTTCGGTGATCTGCGTACGCCGGACCGGAAGTTTGTTGATCCTTTTAAGGTTGCCGCATTGCAACGCAACAAGGATTCACTCTTGATCGTCTTGCCGAGTGCTAACGTTCTCAAAGGGAAGAAATCCGTCCGGGATAGTTTCCGCGCTGTTCTCGACGCCTACCTTTATGGTGAGAATACGCGTTTTGTGGCGAATGATCCAGACACGAGCCTTCGTACCACATTATTTCATCTCGCAAGCCACCGCCATGGCGGTAGGGATACGATGACATTAACCGTGTCGCGGTGTCCGTCCTGCTCTGAACAAGACGTAAAGGTGAAGGATGTTCCTGAACCGCAATTCTGCCCGGCTTGCAAAAACGAAATCTATCCGTCGGATTGCCTCCGTCTCTGGGAAGAGGTCAGCGATTTCCAGTCCAGCTATCAGGCACTTTCCCGGTGTATGCTCCAAGTGGAGCATATGCTACCGATTCACTGGGCTCGACACATGATGAAAATAATGCCCAATGTACTGGGGGATGTCGCTTTCTTTATGGATGGGCCGCTGGCCGTGTTCGGCAACGGTGCCTGGTTAAGCCGTGCGATCATGTCTTACTTGGATACCGTCCGAAAGAAACTTCACTCCCTTGGTCGTCCTGACCTTCTGATGATTGGCCTTCAAAAGACGGGACAAGTTGTCGACCACGTTACTCTAATCGAGAAATATGTACCGCGCGAACGCATCCTTCCCATCGCCGACGATTACCGGTATGAACATATTGTTCAGAGGACGGAGGCGAAGAATGGCTTTGGGGATGAAGATTATTATGGGCAAGATTTCATTTACAAAAGCAAGAGCGGACGCAACTTCGTCTTTGGCATACCTTACCCGGTAGCGTCAAAAAGTGGAAATCCGAGTTTTCACAAAACTTTCAAGACAGACATGGCCAATTACCCGAATCTTTCGCGAGCATTGGCGTTGATCAATCATTTCGAGAGCGATCTTTATCGTAATGCCGTGATACCCATAGCTCTTGCCCATCGGTATACAGCCATCAGCCTCTCACCAGGGGGAAAGGTGCTCGACCTGATGACCCGGACTGCACTTCAAAACAACCAAAGGTCATAGCGGTCCGCCGCCAACCCGTACACCTGGCATCGACAAACCCGGTCGGCGTTCGTGGACGTCCATACCCCGATGCTCGGGGAGAACGGTGAGCCACGTCCGGAACTGTACGTCGCGGACCGGCTTCACCTTTCGCCGGAGGGGTACAAACTCTGGACGCAGGTCCTCGCCCCCTATCTCAAACCCTGACCGGTTCGCCGGGGTGGTTGCGCCCGGTCCGGACGGACTCCATACCGATCGGCGGAGCGTTTTGCGCCTCGTGCAGACGGGCGTAGACGCCGCCACGGGCCAGCAGGTCCTGATGACGTCCCTGTTCGGCCACCCCGGACTCGTCCACGACCACGATTCGATCGGCGTTGCGGATTGTCGCCAGTCGATGGGCGATCACCAGGGTCGTACGCCCTACCGCCAGTTCGGCAAGCGACGCCTGGATCGCGCGTTCGGTCTCCGTATCCAGGGCGGAGGTCGCCTCATCCAGGATCAGGATCGGCGGATTCTTCAGGAACATGCGGGCGATGGCGAGTCGCTGCTTCTGTCCGCCGGACAGCTTGACGCCCCGTTCGCCAATGATCGTGTCGAGTCCGTCCGGCAGACGTTCGATCATCTCGTCGAGACGCGCCCGACGGGCCGCGTCCCAAATCTCCTCCTCGGTCGCTTCCAGTCGGCCGTAGGCGATATTCTCGCGGATCGACCCGGCGAACAGGAAGACATCCTGTTGAACGATCCCGATATTCCGGCGCAGGGAGGCCAGCGTCAACGTCCTCAGATCGAGGCCGTCGATGGTGATGCGTCCGCCGTCGATCTCATAAAAGCGGGGCACCAGGGAGCAGATCGTCGTCTTGCCCGCGCCACTGGGTCCGACGAAGGCGATCGTCTCCCCGGCACGAATCGTCAGATCGATCCCGTTCAGCACCTTTTTGTGGGTGTCGTAACCGAAGCTGACGTTTTCCAGACGGATATCCCCCCGAAGATGCCCGGCGTCGATCGCGTCCGGAGCGTCCTGAATATCGGGCACGGTGTCCAGCAGTTCGGTGTAGCGTTTGAACCCGGCGATCCCCTTCGGATAGGTCTCCAGCACGGCGTTGATCTTCTCGACCGGGCGGAAGAAGACGTTCACCAGCAGCAGGAAGCCCATAAACCCGCCGACCGTCAGTTGATTCCGCAGAACGAAGTAGGCGCCGGCGATCATGACGAAGAGCTGGACGATACGCATGGTCATGTAGCTGAGCGACATGCTGCGGGACATCAGGCGGTAGGCGTCCAGCTTGGTGTCGCGGTACTTTTCGTTGTCGAGGGCGAAAAGTTTACGTTCGTGCTCCTCGTTGGCGAACGCCTGCACGACGCGGATACCGCCGACGTTCTCCTCGATGCGGGCGTTAAAATTCCCGACCTGGCTGAAGAGGTTCCGCATGGTCTGGGTCATCGCCCGTCCGTAGCGGGTGTAGATGAAGGTCATCGGCGGGACGACAATCCCGGTGATCAGCGCCAGTTGGGGATGCAGCTGGAACATAAGGACGAAGGAGCCCAGGAAGGTCATGATGGCGATAAAGGCGTCCTCCGGACCGTGGTGCGCCACCTCGCCGATCTCCTCCAGGTCCTTGGTAATCCGCGCGACCAGATGCCCGGTTTTCTGGTTGTCGTAAAACCGGAAGGATAGTTTTTGCAGATGATCGAAAATTTTACGGCGCATCTCCGTCTCGATGGAGATACCGAGAACGTGTCCCCAGTAGTTGACGACGTATTGCAGACCGGTATTGATCAGATAGATCAGCAGCAATCCCGCCGCCGCCCCCAGAATCAGGGTCCAGTTGCCGCTCGGCAGCAGTTGATCGACATAGGAGCGAACGGCCAGCGGAAAGGCCAGTTCGAGCAGACCGGAGAGGACCGCGCAGGAGAAGTCCAGACTGAACAGCCCGAGATGGGGGCGATAATAGGCGAAGAATCGTCGAAGCATCGTCTCGTTATACCACTATCGCCGCGAAACGTTCCGCGCTAAAGAACCTGAACCGCACGGGAAACGCAGAGCCCTTTTCGGTTTCGTTTCGACGGATTTCCTGCCGGACCGCCCGCCGCGCCCGTCCGGTCGTTTCGGAGGAACGGAAGGCGCAATGCGATGGCTAACGGACAAAAAATATCCGGTGCGGATTTGAGTTTTTATACTCACAAGTTGAGCGAAGCAACGATAATGGGTAGAGGACGCGCTTTCCATCACGCGGTACACAGAGCGCGTCATATCCACTTTGCGCTTGATGGTATGGGCGTTGAAGGTGTGGAAAATGCTGTGCGGAAAGGAACAGACGGTTTTCGTTTGGTAAACATGACCGATTCTGAACTTCACTACATTATGACTAACCCGGCCTCCCATGCGAAAACACCTTTTTACTTGGGAGGAAGCCCGGTATCCATACCGTAAATTCCTGTCATGGAAACACTTATCAACAGGTGGCGGGGAGGCAGAGTCAAAATATGGGAGTACACCGTCTCCCATAGAGTGCTGACACTCCGGGTCGAACGTGAGGGAAGCAAGGGCAACCTTCATATAAGCTGTGCCGACCTGTCTTTTTTATGCGGCCCAACAGGATGGGATGGGGCGAATTTCGAGATTGAAAAGGTGAACGCGGATAGCGTGTACGAGGATACGGTTATTCTAAGGGACCGTGCCGTCGGCTTTGAAGCCCGCGGCGGGAAGGTGGAAGTAGCCGAGAACTGCAAGCCAATTTTCTAACCCTCCTCTGAGCAGGAATGACAACGAAGTCGCCCCGCTTGCTCTGTGCAAGGGGGTTTGCCGTCGGGAGGCAGTGAACGGGCATTTTAGGCGGCAAGCCATGAACCGGGAAGAAAGACGCGCCGACCGGAAGGCGCAAGAGCAGAAAGCCAAGCAGATAGCGACGCCGAAGCCGAACACGACGGCGGCAACGCCCCCGCCGGTGACGAACGCGCCGCGCCGACCGTTCGCCCTGTGGACGGTTGGCATATTGGTCGCCTTCGTCGCGCTGTTCGGTCTGTGGGGCGAAAGCGAAGCAATGGTATCGACAAAGAACGGCAACGCAAACGATTCTATAGCCTGCACAGTAACTACCATAGAACCATATACTTATGAAACAGTCTGTGATTAGGTCCGAATGGTGGTATGACGATGCCGCATTCTACAGCGACCAGCGCACTTTGTATCTTGCGTTGCTCCATGTCCTTACTGACGGGACGGCAACAATACAGGTTGAGCAAAAGTTCTACTCGTTCGCGTCTGAAGAAGAGGCAGATATTTGGCTTACAAGCGAAGAGTTCCGTAAGGTCGAATACTTAGCAGAGGATTATGGCTTAACGGTTATTGCTCCAACATCGTTGCCAGCATAGCAAATAATCCCTACAACTTGGCCGCCTCCCGGCGGCTGGCAAAGCCAGTGGTGGGACATGGGTGCATAACGACTGTCTTACCACAGTAGGACGATGGATGCACCCTGATGAGTTGGCTGCTATGGAACGAACAGGCATGGTTCCAGAAAGCCTAGTACTACAGCCGCAGTTGATTTTTCGTCTGCCAGGGGTAGGCTCCAGACGCAACCAATAACACTATTCTTACGGTTCCCGACGGCTTTTCAGGCTATGTGCCGCTGTAGTACTAAGTGGTACAACACACGTTGCTCACCCAGCAGACATGAATGCTTTCATACGGCAAGCCAAACCCGGTTCTGTTTATGTTGAGTTTGATGTTCCTTCTTCATCTGTTGTTCCAACTTCAGAAGGGTGGGCAAAAATTATTGGTCCGAACTCTCTTCAAGGCCGTTTGGCTGCTCGTAAAGGTTTGCCTATCCCACAAATGCCTGCCGCACAAAATATAAATCCGATAGCAAGCAAATGGCGCTAACTGAACAATTCCGACAATGGTTCAATGAATGGAGCCGAGAAGCGGACGCGGCTACACTTTCATTCGTAACGAACGCAAATAACTCTGCCTACTTAGATGTAGAGACAGAGGTGAAGATGGCGCGAGTTACATTGTGGGACTTAGGGAGTTGTGATTTAGAAGTAATTGACGTAGACAGCGGAGCGCAAGTCTACTGGAAGACATATGCCTTCAGTGATTGGGGTGCTGCAAGACGGGTTGTTGAAGACTTTGTTAAGAGCGTAATTAACAATAATATTGCTTAATAATCCGGTGTGATGTCTTGTCAATGTTTTTAATGTCTGCGGTTCAGTCACGCGGCATTTAGGTACGGGCTTTACGTGGCCTTCCCCTGCCTTTGTATCCGTTCGCCTGACGCGCCGCAACAAACGCCCCATTAGAACGGGCTATACTTTGCAGGGAGAACTACCGTGTACCAGGTGCGTGACTACACAACGGCAAAGGTGATGGCAACGTTCGATGTAGACACCCTACAAGGAGCCAACCTTGACGGGGCGAATTTACACCGTGCATGGCTTGTCGGAGCCGACCTTAAAGGAGCGTCCCTACGTAGTGCCGACCTGCGTAATGCCGACCTTCGGGAAGCCGACCTGTCAGGCGCGGATTTAACGGGCGCGAACCTTACGAATGCCTACCTTCATAGAGCCAACTTGACCAATGCGACGATGCAATCCGCTTACCTTGACTGCGCGACTTTTGACGATGCCCTTCTACAAGGGGCCGATTTAACCGGCGCAACGGTGATTGGAACATCACTGCAAGGGGTTACGCTTGAAGCGGCAAAGGTGCTGGTAAACGGTTTGGCTGACCTGCGTTCCCCTTCGGAAACTTCGCCCCTGCTCAGTGGAGTGAAGTTCAATGATAACACAGTATGGCCTTCCGGCTATGACCCGGAAGCGCACGGAGCGCACCGGCTGTAAAAGCCCGCTCCTATAACTTTCCCGCTTTGCGCCGCCGGTATATCGCCTGACCACGCGGGCAGGACGCCCGATGTTCCAGACCGTCGCCGCCGCAAGTGCAGGCGTAGTCTTCCAGCGGCTTACACGGTCTGCCGCCGTTCTTGGAAAGGCGACCGTTCGCACGGTGACCCGCACGTTCAAGCGAACCGCCTACGAATTGGTCAAAGGTGAGTTCGCCGACGCAACAACCGGTAAGGTAGTGGAAACCATCAAGGGGACGCCGGAACACCCGTTCTTCGTGGAAGGCGGGGGCATGGTTGCTATGGGGCAGTTAGGCATCGGAACGAAGGTGCTTGTCCGCGCTGGCCCCGCCCTTGTGGTCAAGTCCATCACCCGCGAGAGCCACCCCGAAGGCGTCGCGGTCTACAACTTCGAGGTAGAAGGCGACCATACCTATTTCGTCGGCAAGGCAAACGGCGGCATTTGGGTTCACAACCAATGTGGCTATGACTTGGTTTTAGGTACGAATAAGGGGAATGTTCTGACAAACTCTTGGAACCGCTTCATGCAAGAGTTTAAGTTAGCGGGCGGCGCACGGTCAGGATTAGGCATTCCGAGAAGAACATCGGTCAACATCCTTAACGACCCGGCTGGCTTTGCGGCGGAAGCGCAGGGCGCGAAGCGCATACTGTTCAATACGAAGAACATTGGCACTGACACGCCGATTACAGAAGCAGAAATGAACTACCTGTTAAACAACCGGCAACTGTGGGACAAGGTTCACATTTTCGATTTCTGAAAGTGTATTGATAATTAGTGGATATTCAGAAATTGTTTTGGGACATACAAGACGATGATTTGACGTGTCCGCCGCTAACTGCGAGTATGTTAAGCGAAGCGGAACGGCAACTTGGCTTCGTCCTGCCTAAGTCACTAACTGCTGTTCTGAAAGTTAGAAATGGTGGCTTGCTTCATCCCAATCGCTTCTATGTAGGTGCTGACACAGAGAGTTTTCCAGACGCGGACACGGAAGGGTATATATCCGTAAGCACCCTTTTCGGTATTTGTAGTCAGCACGGTATAAACAGGGTGGTTAATGGCAAGTTATGGAACGATTGTTTGAAAGAGCAGTGGGGGTATCCAAAAAGTAGCGTAGTCCTATCCCATGAGGGACACGGCGGGGTTGCGCTTTGCTACACAGACGCCGACAGTCCGCAGGTGATTAGCGTTTATTCAGAGCAATACCCGTTTGTATTGGTCAGGACTATAGCGCCAGACTTTGAAACGTTCCTCTCTAAGTTAGAATTAACGTAGTGTGTACTGAACAGCCGTCGCGTCCCGCCGATACAGAATGAGCGGGGCGTTTTAGTTTCACACGGTCTTCAATTTCCCCGCCTTCCGCCGCCGGTAAATGTTCAGACCACGCGGGCAAGTGGTCGGGTGTCCTTCCAGTGCGTCGCCGCGCCCGCAGGTACAGGCGAACTCCGAAAGCGGCTTCGGCTTCCTGCCGGGGTTCTTGACCTTCGCTCCGTTCGCCGCCACCGCCGCCCGCCTGCGTTCCGTGCTTGCCGACCCCGTAAGATGGCGGCGAAAGTAGGAATAAAATCGTGGCAACAGCGTTATGTTTTCACCTGATCGCCGCAAAGCTTCCACAGAGACAGGAAGGTCGGTAAACCCCGTCGCCCCTGTCCGGCGACAAAACCTTCGGAAGTTTTTTGACCGTCTTACCCCGTTTTTCGTATACTGATCGCCGGTCCGCTCTTCCGGATCGCTCCGGAGACAGGTCGGCATGACCGCAGGTATCGAAACCTCCGGCGATGCAGGTACAATCCGTATCACGAATGCTGTCGTTCAGGGCGTTCGAAGGAGCGGATTCGTGCCCGATACTCAGGATGCCCGACGTTTGGCGGCGGCTCGCAAGATCCTCGAATATGTCGCGGAAGCGGTTCAGGCCCGCTTCAGCGTACGTTTGTGGGATGGCTCCCTCGTCCCGCTCGGACCGGAGGTCGAACCCGGCTATTTCCTCTCGATCCGCGGTCCGGGTGTCCTTGGTTCGCTCCTACGTCGCCCGAATATCGAGACGCTACTGCGCCACTATGCATCAGGCGATCTCGATTTTCATGGTGGCGACCTGATGGCCTTCGGCGATATCGCCCGTTCGCGCAGATCGAAGACACGACTGCGCGGCGTCAGCTACGGAGTGCTTCTCCGGGACGCCCTGGTTTTGCTGTTAACGCCTCCCGACAAACCGGACCTGAAACATGGATACGCCGACGATGAAACCGGATTGAATCCGTCACGCCGCAATAATCGGGAGTTCATTCAGTTTCATTATGATGTCAGCAATGAGTTTTACGCCCTGTTTCTCGATCCGGAGATGCAGTACTCCTGCGCCTATTTCACCGACTGGAACAATACGCTGGCGCAGGCGCAGACCGATAAGATCGAAATGATCTGCCGGAAACTACGTCTTCAGGCGGACGAGAGAATGCTGGACATCGGATGCGGTTGGGGCGGCCTGATATGTTATGCGGCCCGAAAATACGGGGTCATCGCCCATGGGGTGACCCTTTCCGAGCGTCAGCATGAGTTCGTTCAGGCAAAGATTCGAAACCTCGGCCTGGAAGGACGGGTCACGGTGGAACTGTGCGACTATATGGATGTCACCGGGGTCTATGATAAGGTGGCCAGTGTCGGTATGTTCGAGCATGTCGGTATCGACAACCTCCCTGGCTACTGCCGCAAGGTCGCGTCGCTTCTGCGGGACCGCGGTATTTTTCTCAATCACGGAATCACCCGTCGCGCCAAAGCCTCCTCGAAAGATTTTCGTAAGATCACCCCGGAGAAGCGGCTGATCCTTAAATATATCTTTCCCGGTTCCGAACTGGACCATGTCGGACATGTTCAGGAGTGCATGGAAGCGGGCGGTTTCGAGATACAGGATGTCGAGGGCTGGCGGTGGCATTACGGTCTGACCTCGCGCTACTGGTGTCAGCGTCTGTCGGCCCGTCGGGAGGAAGCGGTTGCGCTTGTGGGGGAGGAGCGTTATCGGATGTGGGTCGCCTACCTTGCCGCCGTCAGTTTCAATTTTGCCGACGGGCCGCTTCGCCTCTACCAGATTCTGGCGACCAAACACGGGAGCAAAGGTCCGTCCGGTCTTCCCCCGACCAGGCGCGACCTCTACGAAGACCGCGCCTGACGGAGAGACGCCTAGGGGACGCCGTTTTCCGCGTCGGGAGACGAAGCGGGGAGGTCGGTGGGCCGAACACGTTCGACCGGCGCACCGGCGTTGACGATCGCTCCCTGCGGGACGCCGACGATTCGGATCGCGTCCAGATGTTTGTACTTGACCAGACGAGGTGTCAGCGAGGCCGCGCGAATCCGGGTCGCCTTCGCCTCCGCTTCCGCCCGGGAGACCGCGCGGGCGTTGACCAGTTCTGCCAACTGCTGGTTCAGCTTCGACAGTCGCAGGTTCTGCTCGGCGACCAGATGGGTGCGCAGCGTGTTTTTCGTGTTTTCATCCGGCCAGATCGCCCGGATACGGACTTCATCCACGATGATCGAATCCGGGTTCAGCATTCGATTCAGTTCATCGCGCGCATCCTTCGCAGCCCGGTTCTTGCCCTCTCCGGTCATCGCTTCGACCGTGGTCAGTTTACCGAAGGCGTTCGAAACGAATTTCCGAAAGAGCGGACGGAGTTGGTTCTCCTCGAAGGCATCGAACCCCTGGCCCTGGAACTGGGAGCGGTACTTATCGTACAGGTTCTTCAGCCCTTCCTCACGCGCCGGATCGAACGCCAGGTGGTAGGTGACGGAGATGTCGACGTTCAGGACGTTCGCGGAAGACGTATTGACCCGAACGCTGTCATCTCCCCGACGCGACCCCTCCGCACTGGTCCGCACCATCGTGTAGGTGCGCTTGTGGGTCGGGATTTCGATCATCTCGTATCCGGACATCGGCGGTAACGGGTTGAAGCCCGCATGACGGACCTTGCCGTCCACTTTTCCGGAGAAGTGGTTGACAACCAGACCGACATTCCCGGTTTTGACGATGGTTCCGCAGCCGGACAGAAGGAACGTCGCCAGGAAGAAGGCGAAGGCCATGCCGAGCGTCCGTCGGTCGGCTGGCAGCGTAAGGAAAGTCGTGGGCTTCATTTGTTGAGCATCCCCATGATCCGGTCGGACGGCAGGTAGATCGTATCCACCCGCTGCAGCATCTTGTCCTGAATATACAGGTCGGTGAGCGAGGAGTCGCGCGCGTTGTTGATCCGTGCCTCGGCCTGCGCGGTACGGATCAGCGTTTGATTTTCGACTTCCTGCTGTTTCAGGGCGAGTTTGGCGTTTTCGATGTCCTGCATCTTGGCCGTCGTCGCCGACAGAAGCGCCTTCGCCTGAGCATCCGGTTCGACGGCGCGGATCAGCAGGTTATGGAACTCGACACCGCGCGGTCCCCATTCATTCCGGAGGCGAGCCAGCGCTTCCTCCTCCGCTTTGGTCTTTCCTTCGGTCGTCATTGCGGCCGCGGTATCGAGATCGCCCATCGCATAGTTGACCGCTTCCTTGATTGCCGGACGGACATTGATCGACTCGAACTGGGCCAGATCGGCGAAGGTGTCCTGATAGTCGGTGTAGAGCGCCCGGGCTTTGTCCCCGCGTACGTTGTACTGCACCGTCACGTCGGCGGTCAGCATATTCGAGGACGTATTGACATCGATCGCGCCGTCGCCATCGAACGAGAGGGTCCGCTGCATGGTGGGCACTTCGATGACGGTCTCCCAGATGCCCTGGAAGTGGACGCCGGAGGGCATCAGGTTGTCCTGGACGACGCCTTTATAGTTGTCGATCCGCAGGCCGACGTTGCCGGGAGCGATATACGTCGGTCCCGGCATGTGCCCTCCGGCCGCCAGCGACACGACGAAGAAGAGGACGGTGCCGACGATGCCGACCCCGATTCCGGTGAGGCAGCCGACTTTTGAAACTTTCATGGTTGTTTTCCCTGGGGCAAGGTGTTTCGTAGAGGGGTGGGTTCGACGATGGGGGCTTCCGGAACGGTGGGTTCCTCCTGATCCGGTCGCCGTCGATCCGGGATCGGTGGCAGGTTCCGTACCGCTTCGGGCACGCCCCGTTCCTCGCTCAGATACGCCGGCAGGACGAACGAGCGCAAATGACATTCCGGGCATCCGTCCGGTTCCAGGGGGCCACGGAATACACGACGGCAGGCGACGCAATAGAGCGGCAACCCCTCGGTCGCCAGCAGGCGTTCGAACGCCGCCTCGCGCCGTCGCGCCTCTCTCACGGTACGCTCATGCCGCACCGCCGCCCGAAAGAACGCCCACCAGACAGCGATCATCAGAAAACCACAGAACAGAATCCCGGGAAGAATGAAAAACATCGTCTTTCACCAACGATCCGACACCCGGTCTGTCCATCCGGTGGCAGTCCGACCGGGCTACGGCCCATGTTTTCCCGTTTTCCGGTGAAAAACTCGCCGAAAAACGGGCCTCGTTCGTTCAGGTGGTCACTTCCGCGCCGACCTCGTCGAATCCTGCCCTTTTCGGTGCGACGGGCCGGTGCGTCGAAACGATATCGGAAAATCGGCTCCCCCGGAGGCGACCATGCGGCGAACGGTCAACGGAACCGTGTTCTCGCTCCGCCCGTCGAGTATCCGGTTTTTCGGTAACATCCTGGAACGGACGAAAGGAGAGAACCATTGATGAAGCGAGATATCGCGGGACGGGTGGCATTGCTGTGCTTCGTTCCGGTAGTGTCGACTGCCGCCGTCTCCGCACAGGACAAGTTTAACAACGCCGCGCTGGCACGCATACCCCGACGGGACAACCAGGTTATCCTTCGGGCGAGCGGCGGCTACGGTACCCCGATCACCGTGTATGTCAACGGTCAGCAGGTGGACTCCAAGCCGGTCATCTACTGGACCGATATCACCGCCTACTGCAAGCCGGGCGAAAACACCGTCCGCGCGGTGCAGTCCCGCCGCATGGGCAGCGTCGAGATATCGCATGCCCCGACCGCCGGGAAGTTCCGCCGCCTCCTGCGCTACGCCATCAACCCGGTGACGGGCGGCAAGACGGACAGTACGTTCACCTTTACGCTCCCCGGTTCCGCCCTTGACGAGGCGCAGGGCAAAAGCCCGGTCTCCGGTTCCGCTTCCCGGCAGGTGATCCTCCGGTCGGCCTTGATTCGCCCGGCGGTCGTTTATTTGAACGGCAAGCGGGTCGGGACCGTGCAGGTTAACAATAACCTGGATGTGGGCAACCTGGTGCGCCCGGGCGAAAACGAGTTGCGGATCGTCTGGGCCCAGTCCGGCACGATCGGAAACGTCAAGGTGGCCTACGCCAATACAAAGAATAAATTCCGCGACATCGCCCGGATCGGGGTGATTCCACAGGAGAGCCGACAACCGGGCGAGAAGACCACCACCTTCCGGTTCGACCCGAACCAGCCGTGAGGACAACGGCGGCGGGCGACGCCGGGGTGAATACTCCGGCGTTCGGTCCCCGGTTGCTCCGGCCTTTCTCTTGTGGCGAGCGATTTCCGTTTGCCTTGGGCCTGACTTTGGGCGATAATGCCTCGGAGTCGGAACACCTGTATGAGCCTTTTAACCGTCGTCAACGTCGCCAAGAGTTTTGGTGCCGAACTGCTTTTCACCGATATTCAGTTCAGCCTCGCCGCCGGGCAGAAGATGGGCCTGATCGGTCGCAACGGCGGCGGCAAAACCACGCTCATACGGATACTTCTCGGTCAGGAGACGCCCGACGCCAGCGTCGGCCCCAAAAACGAACTGCTCCACCCGCGCATCGCCATGGCATCGGGTCGGCGTATGGGCTACCTGCGCCAGGAAGCGCCCGTCCATCCCGAACACACGATCGAACAGGAGATCGACGAGGCGCTGGCGCCGCTCCGCGCCATCGAGCGACGCCTGCAGGACGCCGAACATGCCATGAGTACGGCGACCGATGACGCCGCCCTCGAAAAGGCGATGGCCGATTACACCGCCGCACAGGACGATTTCGAAGCGCATGGCGGATACGCGATCGAGGAGGAACGGGATTCCGTCCTGGAAAAGCTCGGATTCGGCCCGGAGGCGCGACGGAAACGCGTCGGCGACTGCTCCGGCGGCGAACAAACCCGGCTGGCCCTGGCCAAACTGGTTCTGACACGCCCCGATCTCCTCGTACTCGATGAACCGACCAACCACCTCGATATCGATGCGACCGAATGGCTCGAAGGTTTCCTCAAGTCCTATCCCGGCGCGGTGCTGCTCATCAGCCACGACCGCTACTTCCTGGACGCCGTGACCGATACCATCGCCGAACTGGAAAACAAACGCCTGACCGTCTACAAGGGCAATTATTCGCACTTCCGACAACAAAAAGAGGAGCGGATGCAGCGACAGCAGGAGCTCTACGATATCCAGCAGGCGGAGATTTCCCGGCTTCAGGACCTGATCAAACGTAACATGGGCGCAGATGCCAACGCCAGCAATATCCGGCACAAGACACAGGGACGCATTGATCGGATGGAGAAGATCGATCCGCCCGGAACGGACATCCGCACGGTGAAAGCCCGGTTCGAAACGGCGGGCGCGGGCCGGATCGGACGCGAAGTGATGCGCCTGACCGATCTGTCGAAACGATACGGCGAACGCACCCTTTTCTCGGACCTTCATGCCGTCGTCGAGCGCAACGACCGGGTGGGCGTCGTCGGGCCGAACGGCGCGGGAAAGACCACCCTGGTCCGGATGATCCTGGGTGAGGAACCGCCGACCGGGGGCGAGATCACGTTCGGGCATAATGTCCGCCCGGCGTACTTCTCGCAGCACGCGACCGATCGCCTCGAGGTCGATCGGACGGTTGTGGAGACGCTGACGGACGCCGCGCCGACCTTTACCGAGACCGAAGCCCGGAACTACCTCGGCCGTTTCCTGTTTTCCCGCGACGATGTTCACAAAACGGTCGGAATGCTTTCCGGTGGCGAGAAGAACAAACTGGCGCTCGCCTTGATGCTGCTACGCCCCTGCAACCTGCTGATCCTCGACGAGCCGACCAACCACCTCGATATGCCGTCGGTCGAGACGCTGACCGAGATGCTGTCCCGTTACGACGGTACCCTGTTGATTGTCAGCCATGATCGATACCTGCTGAACGCGGTGACGACCAAAACGCTCGGACTGACCGGCGACGGCGGCGCGGCGTTCGTCGAGGGGAACTATGCGGTCTGGCGGGACACGATCCGATCGAAACCGGTCCGACCGGCGTCGGCACCGGTCCGACCGGCGTCGGCATCGCCGCCACCTGCCCCCGTCCCCGCCAAGAACGCGGCCCCGCCACCGGTCGCCCCGAACCCGGCGCTGGCCGGAATGAGCGCACACGAACGGAGCAAAGCGCGGACGAAAGCGAAGGAGGCGACGGACCGGGCCGAACGGGCGGTTCACGAGGCGGAGAAACGCCTTGCGGACGTCGAAGCGGCTCTGGCCTCCGGCGGGAAAGGGACGGATTTGGTCGCACTCGCCGCCGAACACACGCGGCTCCGGAACGAGTTACAGGCCTCGCTGACCGCCTGGGAAAACGCCGCCGCCGAAGCCGAGCTTCTGGCCTGACCGGGGCCGGCCTACTCGTCCGCAGCCGGGAACGCGCCCCGAAGAAGCCGGATGACCGGAGCACGGTCCGGATTCGGCCAAAGGGTGACCGAAACCACATCAAAACGCATCGGTGTTTCCCCGTCACCGAGAAAACCGTAGCGCAGGGCATACGCGGTCGCCAATCGGGTGAGCTGTCGCTGTTTGGCCGCGGACACCGCCGCCGCCGGAGAACCTTCCCGACCGCTGGCCCGGCGCGTCTTGACCTCGAGGAAACAGAGGGTCGGTCCGTCCCAGGCGACGATATCCAGTTCGCCGGTCACCCCTGAGGTCGACCCGAAACGAATATTGGTGTCGATCAGGCAATACCCCGCCCGCTCCAGAAACTCCTGCGCGAGTCCCTCCCCGACCGATCCCGTGCCGCTCGCCCGCCGTTTGACCCTGCCTGTCATACGACATTTTGTTTGGCGAACCCGACGGTCGTTTCCTCGTCTTGTTCGAGAAACACGCGGGCGAACCCCGCTTGAAAGAGGGGCAAGGGATGCAGAACGAACTGGCCGCAACGCGCGCGGACAACGTCAAAAAGGTCGGCGAACTGATTCACGGGGTGAAAATTGCCATGCTGACCACGGTCGGCGAAGACGGACGGTTATTCAGCCGACCGATGGCGACCCAGGAAGTCGATTTCGACGGCGACCTGTATTTCTTCACCTACGACAACTCCCCGAAGGCGCAGGAGATCCGTCATGATTCCCGGGTGAACGTCGCCTACTCAAATCCGAGCAAGCAGGATTATGTCTCGATTTCGGGACGCGCCCACATCCTCCATGACCGGGCCAAGATGGAGCAACTCTGGCGTCCCACCTTCAAAGCATGGTTTCCCCAGGAACTGGAAACGCCGAACATCTGCCTGCTGAAGGTGGAAACCGAAAGCGCCGAGTACTGGGATTCGCCGTCCGGGGTCGTAGCGACCACGATCGCTCTGGTGCGGAACACCCTGACGCAGGAGAGTCGTCCGGTCGGCGAAAATAAAACCGTCGAATTGTAGGCTCAGACACTCTCTTCGAACCGCAGTACGCACTGGGCGACCGGCGCGAAGGAGCGGCGATGGAGGATGCAGGGACCATGCTCCCTTAACGCTTCCAGATGCTCCGGCGTGCCATAGCCCTTGTGCCGTGCGAATTGGTACAGCGGGAACTCCTTCTGGTAACGACCGGTCATCAAACGATCGCGAGTGACCTTGGCGACGACGGACGCGGCGGAAATCGCCGGACAGAGCGCATCTCCCCGGACCAGATTTCGACAGACACGATAAAGGTTCGGAACGGGCAGGCCATCGACGAGGACCTCATCGGGAGGTATCGGGAGTGCGGCGACGGCCAGCCGCATTGCCTTATAGGTCGCCTGAAGGATATTGATCCGGTCGATTTCGTCGGCCTCGACCATGCCGATGCCGATTGCGACGTCCAATTCGCACAGCCGCGCAAAGACTCGCTCCCGTGCCGCCGGCGTCATCCGTTTGGAGTCCGTCATTCCCGGAATCTCACAATCTTCGGGCAAAATCACCGCCGCCGCGACCACAGGTCCGGCCAGCGGTCCCCGTCCGACCTCATCCACCCCCGCAATTTTCATCTTTTCCTTTTTACCCGGACATCCCGGCGACGCAATACCCGCAAACTAAACCGGCAAAAAAGACGGCCCACTCAAGGTCACGTCGTCCCGAAAATACAATCGGATGGTTTTGCATCAGTATCTTCGTGAGAAGATATACCTCGACCGGAACGATTCCGGGTATCCGCTGCCGGAGACCCGAATCGTCCTTTAGGGCTGATGCTCACTTGTGCACCGATCCTGACGTTAGCCTGCGGACAGGATCGTATCAATCAAGGAGTACCGAATGTATTTCCGAAACACTCACATGGCGTCCGCTTTCCGTGGCGCTGCCGGAACCCTGTCTCTTGTCCTCGGTTTTTGCCCCCTGGCCTTCGCTCAAAATGCCGCGACCTACATCAATGTGGATGCCAAAGCGAACCGACGCGCGATCGATCCCCGCATTTACGGGGTCGCTTTCGCCAACACGGCCGATCTTGCGGATATAAACTACGTTATAAATCGTAATGGTGGCAATGCCGCCACGCGTTACAACTACCAGCAGAACGCCGACAACCGGGGCAGCGACTGGTATTTCGAAAGCATTCCGGATGACAGCCGGAACGTGGGCGAACGGGTGGAGACCTTCACGCGTAGCACGTTCGCGGCGCTCGTCGGCGCAGAGCCGATGATCACCGTTCCGACCATCGGGTATGTCGCCAAGGTCGGGGCGAATCGCTCGAAACTCTCCTCGTACTCCGTTAAAAAGTACGGCGCACAGACGGCGACCGACGCCTCATGGTTCCCGGATGCGGGAAACGGCATACTCAAATCCACGGGCAAGCCGATCACCAATAACAACCCTCTGGATGCCAACGTTCCGTCCGACAGCCTGTTCCAGCAGGGAATGATCAACCACCTGATCTCCCGGTTCGGAACCTCCGGGACCGGCGGTGTCAAATACTATATCTACGATAACGAACCGAGTATCTGGCATTTCACCCATCGGGATGTGCACCCGGTCGGCGCGACGATGGACGAGATCAAATCGAAAATGATCGACTACGGCACCCGCATTCGCGACAAGGACCCGAATGCGATCCTGGTCGGGCCGGAGGAGTGGGGTTGGAGCGGCTTCTTTTACAGCGGCTACGATCAGCAGTGGGCCGGAACCAACGGATGGTCGTCCGTTCTGCCGGACCGGTCGAAGAACGGCAACTGGGATTATATGCCATGGATTCTCGACCAGATGCGCCAGCATCAGGCGAAAACCGGCAAGCGGCTTCTGGACATCTTTTCGGTGCACTATTACCCGCAGGGCGGTGAGTTCGGAAACGACGTATCGACCTCGATGCAGCTTCGGCGCAACCGATCCACCCGCGCGCTGTGGGACCCCAACTACAAGGACGAAAGCTGGATCGGAACCCCGGTTCAGTTGATCCCGCGGATTCGCGCCTGGGTGAATCAGTACTATCCGGGAACGCAGACGGCGATCACCGAGTACAACTGGGGCGCGGAAAACCATATCAACGGAGCGACCACGCAGGCGGATATCATGGGTATCTTCGGTCGAGAGGGACTGAACCTGTCGGCCAGGTGGGGTATTCCGGGCAACACGACACCGACCTACAAGGCGATGAAGATGTACCGGAACTACGACGGCAGCAAATCGACCTTCGGCGATACCAGTGTTGCCGCCAACGTCGCCAACCCGGATAACCTGTCCGCCTTCGCTGCGGAGCGGACCAGGGACGGCGCGATGACGGTTATGGCGATCAACAAGGTTCTGTCGGGCAATACGCCGGTGACACTGAATCTGGCCGGTTTCGCCGCCAAAGGCGCGGTACAGGTCTACCAGTTGACCTCCGCCAACGTGATCAAACGGCTCGCCGATCTGACGCCGTCGGTCAATACCTCGACCCAGGCAACCACGGTAACCACGACGGTGCCGCCGCAGAGCGTCACCCTCTTCGTCCTGGGCCAGCAGCCGGTTCAAAACCAGACGCTCGGCACCTCGGCGGTCGCCAACCCGTCGACCGTGAAGATCAATTCGAAAACGACCATCACCCTCACGGTAACTAACGATGCCACCCCGCGCATGGGGTCGATCATCAATATGGAGATCTATGACGCCGCCGGCGCGAAGGTGTACCAGCGATACGCCGCCGGGCAGAATCTGGTCGCCAACGCCGTTCGCTCCTATAAATGGGATTGGACCCCGACGAAGGCCGGAACCTACACGGTCAAGATCGGAATCTTCAACAGCAACTGGACGCAGTTATATCACTGGAATAACAACGCCGGAACGTTTACGGCGCAGTGATCGTCTCGATTCGAGGATCGTAGGGACGCCCGTTCGGGCGTCCTTTTTCTTTGCTCCGCCTTCCGGGTTGCCTCCCTGCAAAGCAGTCTATTCCTGGTGTTCCCATATCCCTTTCTGGAGGAATCAGATGACCGTTTCCGAAATCGCCGGCTCCCTCGTCGCTCTTTGCCGTGAGGGCAAGTTCGATGACGCCTACTCCACCCTCTTCGCCGAAAACGCTCGCAGCATCGAACCCGACGGTGCCACGGCGACCGGATTGGATGCGTTGCATGCCAAAGCCGCGGCATGGGGCGCGGCCAATGACATTCGCTCCGTCTCGGTCACCGGGCCGTTTCTCGGTGGCGACTCCTTCGCGGTGGTCTTCACCATGGAGATTGTGCAGAAAGAAAGCGGTAATGTGGCGCAATTCGCGGAGATCGCGCTGTATGCCGTTCAGGACGGCAAAATCACGGAGGAGCGGTTCCTCTACGGGCAATAAAGTTTCGAACCTTTCGACCTTATCGCGTTTCAACGCCCCGCCGAATCCGGCGGGGCGTTTTTCAGGGACGGTAGACCCGCAGAGCGCGGATCGGTGCCGGCGTTTTCCCCTCGACGATCAGTTCCAATCGATGCGGTCCGTTCTCCAGGCCCTGTGCCAGCAAAACCGCATTCTCTCGGCCCGGGTCCGCCACCCGCTCGAACCGGTAGTGATCGGTCCCCATCAAATACGACTGCCAGGTGATCCGGTGATTCTTTGGCAGCGGCGGATTGAAGCCGCGAAAGAAGGACGCCGGTTCGATCCGAACGCGACCCGAAGCGGACACGAAGACCGCATCGCTTTTGCCCGTGCCGTCCTCACCGGTCAACGAGCCGACGACCCGATAGCTCCAGACAACATCGTCCTTTTCCCCGGTTACCTCCGTCACGGTCAGAGTCCAATCCTCGGACAGAAGCGGACGGACGCTATCCACGCGAACCAGTGCCAGCGGGGACGCCCACGGGTTGGGAGCGGGGCGGGAGAACGTGTAACATTCCGGATGCGCGGAGGGCGCTTTGCCGTCGATGAGTATCCGGACGCTTCCTCCGCCCCCTCTCGCCCCCGGCAGCAGGTCGACACGGTTACCGACAAAGTCCAGTGTCAGGCGACCTTCCTTCCAGCGTACGTCCTGCCCGACCACAACGTCCCGAACGCGAGGGTCGTCGGCTTTGCGTTCCGGGCGGTAAACCAGGTACTGTTTGACGATCTCCGCCAGGACAAAGCATCCGTGTTCGTTCAGGTGAACTCCATCCGTCAGCAGGTCCTTCGGTTCCAGTGCGTTGGCTTTGAGATAGCGCAACCATTCGCCCCGAACATCGACCAGACCGCAATCATACTTCGCAGCGATTTCCGGCAGACGCTGATGGTTCATACGATCGTCCCACCAGTCGCTTTTATCGGCGGAAGGGTCATGGACCGGCAACGGCCATCGGGTGACATGGTCCTTCTGCATCAGTATTTCGGCGGTCGTCCGGGTCCGGATATTCCGGATAATCTCCTCGTACTCCTGATCCGCTCCGTAAACGTGAAAAATCACCAGATCCGGATACCAGGGGAAGATATCATGTTGCGCGGGTCGGATCAGTCGCTGCGAGGCGAAACCTCCGATTGCCCGGTTGCGGATATCGAGATCGGCATGCGGAAACCGCCGCCGCAAATCGTCGGCGACCTGCTCCCACCACTTCTGCTCGGTAATCGACTGACCGTAGAAGAGGATTCGGACGGAGTTTCGATGTTGCGGGGTGCTGGTCGCGAGCAGACGCATCGTCCGCTGAATGCCGCGGCCTGCCGCGTCGGGGTCGTTCGGAGGGGGAACAGCAGGCCAGTCGGCCCGCAGGTGAACGAGGGTGTCGGTCGGCGCGGGCGCCGGTTTGGGCGCGTCGCCAGTCGGTGTTTGCGCATCGCCGCCGACGGTGCTGAGGGCGAAGCTAATCAAGGTGAGGATTCCCCATATGGTCATGGTCTACGCTCCGAATTTACGTGTAAACCCCTTTTCGACAAACTGGCATCCCCGGCCACATTCCGTATAATAGGGCATTCACCTGACCTCTTTCGGAGGAGTCGCCCATGTCGGATACTACCGTTTCTCCCTCTCCCAACTACATTGAGGAATGGGAAGAGTCGCTGAAGGAACGTTACCCGGAGACGGAAAGCGAGGAAAACCGCTTTACCGATCCGAACAAGCCCAGAGAAGCGTTTCGCAACTATGAAGCGGAGGCTCGACCGACCGTCCGCGAGTTTTATCGCCTGAACCATACGTACCAGACCGTCGACTTTGTGCGAGCGAAGAAGACCGAATATCTTGCGCTCGACCGGCGCGAAATGGGCATCTGGGAGGCCATGGAGTACCTCAATACGCTGGTCGACGATAGTGATCCGGACACCGATCTGACGCAGATTCAGCACCTTTTGCAAACCTCGGAGGAGATTCGCAAGGATGGGCATCCGCGATGGTTCGTACTCGCCGGGTTGGTTCACGACCTGGGCAAGATTCTCTGCCTCTACGGCGAACCGCAATGGGCCGTCGTGGGCGATACTTTCCCGGTCGGTTGCGCCTACTCCGATAAAATCGTTTTCTCCGATTTCTTCGATGCCAATCCGGACAGCCTTGTTCCGGAATATCAAACGGAAAACGGAATTTACGAACCGGGGTGCGGACTGGACAACGTTCACCTTTCCTGGGGGCATGATGAATACATCTACCAGGTAACTAAAGACTACCTTCCCGAGGAAGCATTGTATATGCTTCGCTATCATTCATTCTACCCCTGGCATAAGGAAAACGCCTACTCGCACCTGACGAACGAGAAGGACCGGGAGATGCTGCGCTGGGTACGGGCCTTCAACCCCTACGACCTGTACTCCAAGAGCCAGGAAAAGCCGAACGTCGAGGAACTGCGACCGTACTACGAGGACCTGATCGCCGAGTACTTTCCTCCGGTTCTGAAGTGGTAAATAGTGGTAAATCCGGAATCAAATGGTCGAAAATCAAATAAACGACGGAGCGAAGAGGCTTGCCAAGCAGAAGGATTTCGATTATAATCCCCCCGTGTGATCTCCTTTTCTCTCCACGTGCTGTGGTAAAACCCTCGGTCGAATGCCGAGGGTTTTTCTTTTTCGCATGGTCCGATGACCGAATAGACCAAACTTTGTGACCAAACACTCGGTCGGTCTGTCGGTCGCCGAATTACCGCGAGGACCGAGCGGGGCGCAGCACCAACCAGAGCATAAAGAAGGCGGTAATGATCCAGAGGGCGGCCCAGATCGGCGCAGGAATCAGGGTCAGGCGAGCCATACCCATCGCATCGGTCGGCGCCAGCGTCGAGACGGACAGCGTGAACAGCGTTCGGAGATCGAACAGGGCGTTCAGGACGCACTGAACTCCGACGAACGCCGCCAGCCAACCGGCGGTCCCTTTCGGCAGTTTGAGCCCGGCGATCAGAAGACCGGCCGTGATCATCAACCCCCAGAAAAGCCCGAAGACGTTGCCGGTGAAAATCAGTCCCAGGAAAATTCCCAGCGTCACCAATCCGGTGAGGATTCCCGTTCCGAGCAGAAGCGGACGACCGGACGCCCCGCGTCGCAACAGATAAATCAGTCCGGCGCCGTACAGGGTCGCTCCCAGGTATCCCGCCGAGGCGACCAGGACCTGGGGAAGCCAGCCACGTAACAACGACATGGTCAGTCCGGAACCGTCCGGTTCGATCGAGATCGATTGTACCCACCCGCCGGTCAACAAAGACATCAGCGCGTGGCTGCCTTCATGGATCAGTGTCACCAGAAGGCGGATCGGATACGTGACGTAACCCGCGTACGGCACGAAATACAGGCCGATCGTAATGAGCGCCGCGAGAAGCAGGGTGCGAGTCGCGCCGGAGGGGCGCGTCTCCGAGTCCGCCATGAACGGATTCTCCTTGAATGAACGTTGCCAGGCAACCTGATCGGTATTCGTATGGGTTCGCAGCGACATTTCAAATCCTCACTTTGCGCGAACGAGCCGTCGTCCGCGCCCCCGCATAGCCGCGCGCCTCCTTCGACATCATTTCAAAAGCCGACGAAGGCGCGTAGTGATATACTATAGTACGGAGTTTTCCGTTCGGAATTCGCCCGGATTCTGAGAAGTTTCTCACACCGACGTTTTCGGATGCTTTTACACACCCGTTTGGGACGACACCCATGGTCCCCTTGCCCGCCCGTGAACAGATACGCAACAATACCCGTGTCAGCCTGGTCTACTGGCTGGCTCTGGCCGGTATCGGGGTCTGGAGCATGCTGGCGGCGTCCCGTCTGGTACCCGACAGTCCGCCGGTCGACACCTTTCCCTTCCTGATTGTCCTACTGCTGGAAACCTGCAATCTGGCTGCCCGTTCCTATGATCGGTTCCGACGCGACCGTACCGGAGAGCCGGAGGGGGTACGTCGCCGACCTTTTTCCTGGACGTTCGTTACCGTCGACCTGATTCTGGTGGCAGCGGGACTCCGCTACACGGGGGGCTTTCACAGTCCGCTCTGGGTGGTGATTTTTCTGATCGGGATCGCGGAAACCCTGCTCGCTCCGGCCGCCGAGGCGTATCTGGTCCGTTACGGAGCGATCCTGTCCCTGCTACTCGGAACCTTCCCGTCCGATCTTTCCGGTTTTACGGGCAACTACCTGCCGGAGATGGCTCTGCGTATCGGCTCGTTTCTGGCGGTCAGCAGCGTCGCCCGCCGCCTTCGCCTGAATCATGAGGCGAAAGAGCGCGAAAACGCGTCCCTGCGCGCCGAACTTGCCCTGGCGCAGGAGCGCAGCCATCTGTCACGCGAAGTGCACGACGGCATCGGGAACAGTCTGGCAGCCTCGGTGCTCCGTCTGGAGTTCGCCGCTCACCGGGCCGAAAAGGAGCAACAGCCACAGACCGCCGACCTGTTGCGCGAGGAGGCGGATTTTTTGCGAACGGCGATGTCGGCCATTCGCGACTGGACGTTCTTTACGAAACCCTGGTCGGTCGGAGATCAGGACGGAACGGCGCCGTCCGTACGGCTGCAAGCGGAAACCGAACGCCTGGCAAGGCGCACCCGTCTGGAAATCCAGATGGAGGGCGCGGAGATTCTCGATACGCTTCCGCCGCCCTCCCAACTGGCCGTTCTCAGGATCGTCCAGGAAGCTCTCACCAATACCGTCAAACATGCGGCGGAAGCGAGGCAGGCCGAGGTGCGCCTGGCCCGCGATCGCGATAAGGTGACGCTCACGATTGCCGACGACGGAGCCGGTTTTGATCCGGACGGAGCCGCGGGAACGGGGATCGGCATGCATTCGATGCGCGAGCGGGCCGAGGGGCTGGGCGGCACCTTTACGGTGGACTCGAAGCCGGGGTTAGGGACGACTCTGACCGCCATCCTGCCGGCCTGATCCGACCCCGCTCCCGATGTTTGGCTATTTGAGGGAACATTTTTTGACGGGTTCCGTGTTGTTGAGGTGGGCTTGTCAGAGAACCGCTACGCCCGATGACCTGATATTCTGACACCGGCCGACCGCATCGATCCGATACCGGGAAGGAAAACAACATGTCGAAAACGACCGGTGAGAAAATTCGTGTACTGCTTGCTGACGATCATGCTATGATTCGCGAAGGACTGTCGACACTTTTGAATGCACAGCCCGATATGGAAGTCGTCGGCGAGGTCAGCGACGGGCGGATGGCGGTCGAAAAAGCCCGGCAATCCCGCCCCGATATCATCGTGATGGATGTCACCATGCCGCGTATGTCCGGCGCGACCGCGACCGCCGAAATCCGACAGCACCTTCCCGATGTGCGGGTACTCGCCCTGACCATGCATGAGGACCGCAGCTACCTCCACGAACTGCTCAAGGCGGGTGCGACCGGATATGTGATCAAGCGTTCCGCCGCCAACGATCTGATCCGCGCCATTCGCACCATCGCCGCCGGCGGGGTTTACCTCGATCCGACCATGGCCGGAAAGGTGGTCAGCGGGTTTGTCGGGAAGGAACCGACCTATGGCGGCGCGTCCGTCAACGGTCTGAGCGAACGCGAGGAGGCCGTGCTTCGTCAGATTGCCCACGGCTACAGCAACAAGGAAATCGCGGCGCAGTTATCCCTCTCGGTCAAGACGGTGGAGACGTACAAAGCCCGCTCCACCGAAAAACTCGGTTTGAACAGTCGGGTGGACATCGTCCGGTACGCCCGGGACCGTGGGTGGCTCGAAGAGATGTAAGGTATCCCGGTCAGGGATTTCCGGCGACGGGTCTGTCGGAAGAATCCGTCGGCGATATGACAAATCCTGATGCGGTGGGCAACACGGACGTCTATAATCCCCGTAGCGAATATGCCCTCCATGACGCCCGAACGACCGAACCCGCACAATGCCTCGGACCTGGCCCCCGTATCGCGCACGATGCTGTTGCTCCTGCGTCGCACCGTATACGCGTATCTGTCGGAACTCCGCCATCTCTCCGAGGACGGGCTTTCGATCGAGCGGTCTTTGTCGCAGGGAACGTTCACGGAGGCCGATACCGTGGCACTTTCCCTGATATGGACGCTCGGAGACGTTCCCCTGCCTTTGATTGAAGGTGACCATAGCGAGCCCTATCGAATCGATGGCGGAAGGCTTTGTTCCTCCGGGCGTTCGGGTAATCACCAGGCGACTTCGCCCCCCTTCGCCCCGGACCCGGCTTGACGCTGACGGCGTATCTGCGATAGGATAACGCGGCGTACGTGTCGGACCGATGGACACGCCCATCCGATGCGCAGACCGCCTGCATCCTGATTTTTCCGTCCGCCGTTGATTGCCCGATGTTCGCCTTATCTTCCTGTCTTACCTCTGGGCCGCGTTGGTTGCCGCCCACAGAAAGGGACTTTTTCCGACGATGACTTTCACCTTCCTTCGTGTTTCCTGTGTTCTCGCTGTCGCCCACTCCCTTCTCGGAACGGCGTTGGCACAGCCGCCCGACCACGATCATCAGCATGGCCCGCCCACCCCGCCGACCCGTGGCGTTCCCCCGGTCAACCGCCCCAAAGCCAAGCCTGCTCCCAAACTTCCTCCCAACATCGTCGCCCGTGTCGGCAGCGAGAATATCACGCGGGACGAACTGCTTGCCATGTTCCAGATGGTCGGCGGCCGCCCGATCGTCGATCAGCTGGTTCAGTACGTTCTCCTCGAACAGGAAGCCAAACGTCTGAAAGTGACCGTGACGGCGGCGGAACTCGACAAGGCGATCGCCGAAGCCAAACTGCGGATCGTCGCCCAGCAGGAGACGACCGGCGTTCCGCTGACCTTCAAGGAGATTGCCGAACGGGAAGGGTTCAATGAGGATCTGATCCGCTGGAGCGTTCGCCTGGATATCCTTCGTCGCAAGACCTTTGCCAAGGCGATCGAAAAAAAGGTGCCGACGCGTGACGGACAGATGCACCTGGCGCATATCCTGACCGCCACGGTTCAACTTCCGAAGCCGGGAGAACAGAGCAAACCGCTGACCCCGGAGGAACAGAAGAAGAAGGAGGAGGAGGCCAAGACGAAAATCGATGGTCTTCTCGCCGATATCAAGGCCGGACGAAAAACCTGGGACGACGCGGCGAAGGAGTCCGACGACCCGAGCAACGCCCAGAGCGGGGGCGACCTCGGCTGGATGTCGAAAGGCCAGCTGGACCCCGATTTCGAGAAAGCCGCGTTCGGTATTCAGCAATCGGGCGAGATCGTCGGACCGGTCAAAAGCCAGTTCGGCTGGCACCTGATCAAGCTGATCCAAAAGGGTTCGGACCTGACCGCCAAAGAAAAGGCGGATTATCGCCAGCAGCAACTGGCTATGATGCAAAACAACCCGCAACAAATGGGGATGTGGATGAACAGCCTCCGGAACGGCAAGACCGTGGTCGTCAACCGACAACCGCAGATCGTTCCCGGCGCAAAACTTCCGGCCCGGATGTTTCAGGTGATCTCGACGACGGCGAACGCTCCCGCCCAAACAAAGTCGCCGACGAAGACGACCGCGAAAAAGGCAGGAACCCGGTAAGCACGGACGGTTACGGACGGAGACCCGTCAATGGGTCTCCGTCCGGTACGAATGCGCGACCAGCGAAAGGTAATCGGCCATCCCCGCGTCGGCCAGATCGTGCCGGACTGCCGTGCGCAGGGCGATCAGGGCATCGCCCACCGACTTCGCCATACGGTCGGCCACCCACTGCGGATACGGCTCCCGAATCTCCGGCGAGAGGACCTGCGAACGGACGGCGGACAGGACTCGCTCCAGGCGTCGGGGGTCCGACGCCGTCTCCGCCTTGATCTCCAGACGGAATGCCGACGACCAGGAATGCGGACGGTAGTAGGTGACGCAAAGACGGTCCTCCCGTACCCGTTGAATCGCCTCGTTGATCGCCAACCGCACCCGTTCCCGCGCCATATCCACCGGGTCCAGAGCATCGATCCGCTTTGCCAGCCAGTTCGACCGGCTCTGCTGGGTCAGGGCGATCGGCACCGGTTCGGTATACTCTCCCGCCTCCAGAAGAATGCTCATTGCCGTACGGTCATCCGGTCCGAGTCCTGCCCCCTGCATCGTCTCCGGCATCCAGGTCTGCGTCAGGTCGCGCGACGAGTCGTATTTGACGACGGCGACACGGTTCGGAGCGGTCATCGCGTGGAGCAGCGCGTCCGCCGTCGCGTACCGCTCCGCCACCTCCGCGATCTCCCGGCGCAGGGAATCCTGGCGAACGGAGAGCATGGCGTTCAAGGCGATGACCGGCGTCAGGTGAGAGCCGTCCAGAAAAACGACTTCCTGGGGCGCGTCCCGTAGCACGGCAAGTTCGAGCGCGCTCATGATCCCCCGGCAGGTGGCGACGGTCTGTTCCCCTTCGTGGGGCAGGGTCCGCTGCCAGGCGAGATATTGTACGCCGGACCAGCCCTGACCGGGAGGGTCGGTCAGCCCTTCGATTCCGACGGCGACGGCCAGCGCCGTATCGGTTCCCAGCGAGTGATCGGTCGCCGAACCGCCGTCGACCGCCGCGGTTCCGGGCGCGTTCGGCAAAGGGTCGAATGAACGGAGTCGTTTTTCCGCCAGCAGTCGGGTACGGAGCGACTCCCGTCGATCCCCGATCCGCGCGAGCAGGGCGCGAACCCCCTCGGCGACTTCGGCCGCCTGCCCGAGAACCGCCTGCAGGACTTCGTCCGGAAGATCGGCATAGACGGCATACGCGGACGAATCCTCAGGAAATCCGGAACGCATCGGTCCATTTTATCCGAAACGGAACAGGACCGGTCGAACAGGGTTCCTCCTGTTCGACCGGTCCTGTTGGGCTCCGGTAAGGAAACGTCAGGGAATCCTCACGCTGGCGTCATACCCGATCGTGTTTTCATCGCTCTGTCCGGTAATGGAGAGCGACACGGTCGCCCCGGCGGTCGCGCTCGGGAACTGGAGATAGACTTTGACGGTGCCGTTATTGGGGATCGCGCCCACCCGCAGCGGCAGGGTCGTTACCGGCGAGGATGTGCCAAGTCGGGCGGTGTTCAGGCGAACCTTGGTCGCCGTCACCCCGGTCGTGTTGGTGAGAGATACTTCGGCGACGATGCGTCCCTGGGAGTTCCGGGTGAGTTTCACACCGCTGATCCGCACCGACGCGTTCACTGCCGGCAGGGTCGTCACGGTGATCGGGCGGATTTCGGAGACCCCGAGAGCGGCGTTCGCCGACCGAACATCAACAAAATACCGGGTTCTGGGACGCAGTCCGGTCATCGTCAACGAGTGGCTCGTTACCGTCGCCGGGTTTTCCACCGTTTCGGTTTTGGGGGTGATCGTCTCCGAAAAATCCAATCGGGAGTCGGCCGGAAGGTTGGTCGTCCAGGTGACGGTCGCCGAGTTCGAGGTAACATTCGTCACCCGAATGGTCCGGGCGTCCAGGAAGTTGGCCGTGAACGCCACCGCCCGGTTGGCCATCAGGATACCCGCACCGGAGAAATAATCGAAGCCCGGGTCCATGATATCGATGCAGGACGACTGCAGCGTGACTTTCATCCCCTCGACCGTCAGGGAGGGCCGATACGACTTGACCAGGGCGGCGATCGCCGCCGCATGGGGAGCCGCCGCCGAGGTGCCGAAAAATCCCGGGAAGTACTGGAATCCGGGAACGGTAGTGCCCACACCATCCGCCGCCGTCAGGTCGGGTTTCGGAATGATCTCGCCGCCCTCGGTTCCGATCAGGAAGTTCCCCTCGGTGATCGGCGTTCCGTCCTCCTCAAAATAGTGGCGACGCGGACCGTCGGACGAGAACGATTCGGTATAGTTGCTCGCATTGAACGGGAAGGGGAACGGTCCGGGAACGAAGGCGGAACCGAAGAACGATGCCGGGGTCGCCGCGACACCGATCGAGCCTTTGCCCGCCGCATGGTGGTAGGTGTTACTGTCCGTTTGCTGGTTCAGACTGTCGAAGAACGAGTAAAGCCGCAGCTGGCGCGGTTCCGGCCACGGGTATGTTTCATCGGGGCGGTACGCGACCACATAGATCCGTGTCCCCCCGACAGCCACCGCGGGAAACTCGATCGGATCGTCCCCTTCACCGCTCTGAAAGTCGGCGGCGTAGTCAAAGAGCTCGCCGTTCTGATCGGTGACGATGATATCGTAGTCGTTCGTGGAGTTTCCGAGCGGATCGGACCACTGCAGTCCGATATACGCGCCGAACGGCGTGCCGACCGAGTTGAACGTGCCTCCCGGAAATTCGTGGATGCGTCCGTAGTTGACCAGTTCCACCGGGTCGATCAATTCCTGGCCGGAGTCCTTGAAATCGCCTTCCCACGCCTGGCTGTTTCCGTACAGGATGTTACCGAAGTTTCCTGCCGCGGCGAAATACAGGACATTTGACGTCCCCGTCACTTCGTTGACGGCGCGGGCAATGGTACCGTCCTGGAACGCAGGTTCGGCCAGAAACAGGATGTCATCGACGATGATGTTACAGCCGGCGTCGCGAAGCGCCAGAATGTTATCGGCGAACTGCGCCTCGGAATCGCCGGCGGTAGCGAAATAGAGCTGCGCCCCCGGAGCGATGTCGCGGACGATCTCCATCATCGCCGTTCCCTCGCCGGACGCCGGACGGCCGCTCTGGCCCGGAAGGACGGTCACCTCTCCCAGATCGCCGGTCGCCTGGGAGTTTTCCTGGAAATCGTTGCTGTCGGAAATGACGCCGATTCTGACGCCTGCGCCGGACACTCCGTAGGTGGCCCTTGCCTGATTGGCGGCGTGCGCCCGGTCCCCCTCGGAGTTGTAACGGCCGACCGCCGCCAGGGCGGTGGTGAGGGCGGACGCCGCTCGGGAGGCGGTCGCGGAGGCGCTCAACAGGGCGGAGCCGGTCCCGGCGAGCGGCACCAGCGCGCGAACGCGTCCCGCTCCGTATCGGCTCGCCATTCGCGGCGGTGTGCGGCGAATCTTCCGCACTTCGGGAAGAGCGGCGATCGTTTCCAGCGCGGACGGCGGCAGTTCGGCGGTGACCGGAAACGCGGCGGCTCCCAGGTCTCGACGGGAGGCGTAAACGACCTTCCCGCCCGCTTTCTCGATCGCCGCCAGCAGACCGTCGGTGACCGTTCCCCGGATATCGACCCGCACGGTCGTGGCCGCGCCCCGGGCGACCCGGAAGGTTCCGCCGACCGTATCGGGCGTCACGGAAATCGTTCGCGGCGGAGGCAGTTCGGCCGGGACCGGTTTGTTTTGCGCTTTCCGGCTCAACGGCAGCAGGTCACCATGCAGTTTGCGCTCGATCGGCGAGGCATTCTTGAGGAACTTTTTGATCGCCAGGTACTGGCGGATGGCTTTGGCGGGGACTTTCTCATCCGCCTTCGGCTGTGTCACGACGCCGGTCTGACCACCCGTCTGCGCGGCGGCGGTCCGACCACCCGTCTGAGCATGGGCCGGGGGGAGGGCAACTCCGACGGTCAGGGCCAGCAGCGACGCGGCCACGGACAGCGGGAGGAAACGGCGAATATCGAGAGCGCGGGTTGGCAACACGGTCGACTCCTTTTCAAGGAAACGATAGATCGCGACGATGGCAGGAAGACCCGAAGAAGATGGCAGTCAGGGTCCCGACCGCATTGTAAAGGGAAAGACACCCCCGTGTCAAGGGGAAGCGGCCCCGGACGGATGTCGCGGGAAACGAAGCGGGGAAACGACGCGATATACTGGAAACGGACGTCCGATGACCACTTTCGTATCACCGACCGAGGACTTATCATGCTGAAACAGAGCCTACTGGAACTGATCCGCCGCACCTCCTCCGATCTTCCCGCCGATATCCGACAGGCGTTGCAGGCGGGCCGCGAGAAGGAGGCGCGCGGCAGCCGCGCCCTGCTCGCCCTCGATACCATCGACTGCAATATCGGCACCGCCGCCGAGGAATCCGCGCCGATCTGCCAGGATACCGGGATGATCAAGTTCTATGTCCATCATCCGATCGGGTATGACACTCTCGCCTTCGAGGAGGCCGCGCAGGAAGCCGTCGCCGAAGCGACCGCCGTCGGTTATCTGCGCCAGAACTCGGTCGACAGCCTCACCGGAAAGAACACCGGAAACAATCTCGGGCCGGGCACTCCGCTGTTCCACTTTCAGGCATGGCGACAACCCCGGACCGAGGTCCGCCTGATCCTCAAAGGGGGCGGATGTGAGAACGTCGGGGCGCAGTACTCCCTGCCCGCCGAACTTCCCGAACTTGGCAAGAAGGCCGGCCGCGACCTGGAAGGCTGTAAACTCGTCATCCTGCATGCCATCTGGAAGGCGCAGGGCAAAGGCTGCTCGCCGGGCTATATAGGCGTCTGTATCGGCGGCGACCGCGCTTCCGGATATGAAACGGCGAAGGAACAGCTTTTACGGGTGGTTGGCGACACCAATCCCGATCCGACCCTTGCCGCCCTGGAGGACGAAATAACCCGGATCGCCAACGGTCTCGGGGTCGGTCCGATGGGTTGGGGCGGCGATACGACGCTTCTCGGCTGCAAGATCGCGGCCCGTAACCGCCTTCCCGCATCGTTCTTCGTCTCGGTTGCCTACGCCTGCTGGGCGCATCGCCGCCGTGGGGTAACGCTCGACCCGACGACGGATCGGATTACGGGTTGGCTATACGAAAGCGCGGAGGAGACCCTGCCCGAAACCCATTGAAACGTTACGGAAACGACCAGGAGCCGCTAATCAATGTCGCTGTTGCCTTCCGCGTTCTTCGCCTTTATCCGTTACGGACTGGCGGTGCTGGCGGGCTATCTTCCCGCCTATGCCCTGTTAACCGCGTGGCGATGGAAGGGGCAATTTGTCGTGGCGTTTCTCCTCTCGCTTCCGTTTCCGATATCCCTGTCCGTTCATCTTCTCGGTGCGACCGGGGAAAGGATCCCGTTTTACTGGCAGTGCGTCTGCCTCGGCTGCACGGCCGGTAGCATCGCCTTCCTGGCACGGCGCTTCGGTCGAAGAAAGCCGGGGTAAACGACAGGGCCGCCCCGTCCCTTACCGTCCCCGATCCGTTCGTATTCCGGCGTACGATCGAGGAAATTGAGGTTCTCTGAGGTTATCTAATGGCACAGAAAAAAATTACTACGCCGCTGGACGATACCACGGCGCGTTCGCTCAAAGCGGGCGACGAAGTCCTGATCTCGGGGCGACTCTACACCGGCCGCGATGCGGTCCACAAGTACCTGGCGGGCGGCGGGGCGCTTCCGGAGGGAGTGGATCTGGCCGGTGGGATCATTTACCACTGCGGTCCGGTGGTCGTGGAGAAGACCGGGGAGGACGGACGGCGAGAGTTTACGGTCAATGCCGCCGGTCCGACCACCTCGATCCGCGAGGAGCCGTACCAGGCCGACCTGATCAAAAAATACGGAATTCGCGGCGTGATCGGCAAGGGAGGCATGGGGCTGAAAACTCTGGCCGCCTGCCGGGACGAGGGAGCCGTCTACCTCCATGCGGTCGGCGGCGCGGCGCAGGTTTACGCCGACTGCATCCGCACCGTCGAGAACGTCTATCTGGAGGAGTTCGGTTCTCCGGAAGCGATCTGGGTACTGCAGGTCGTCGATTTCCCGGCCATCGTCACGATGGACTCGCACGGCGACTCGCTTCATGAAGTCGTGCAGAACGAATCGCTCGACCGGTTGAAAGCCGCCCTGCGCTAACACCTCCCCCGGTTCCCGCCCGCACGTGGGCGGGAACCGGGACAGAGCCGAAAAACTACCCCGGGCGTTTGGGCTCGACGATCAAACCATTGAAAATACCGTGCGTGGTGGCCACGGTGACACCGTTTCCGACGACGCAGTTTTCCAGGTAGGTGCCCGACTTCACCACGGCCCCGTCCCAGAGGATCGAGTTTTTCACGGTCGCGCCCGCTTCGACGACCGCGCCGCGTCCGACCACGGTATAGTCGGAGATCTCTCCGTCGACCCTGGCTCCCGGACAGACGACGCAGGTGTCGGCCACGGTCGATCCCTCGACGAAATCGATTTTCACCTTGCCGTCGATGACATCGCGTTGCGCCTGACGATAGATCACCAGATTACCGACATCCTGCCAGTAGGCGGTCGAGGTGACCGCCAGCATCGGTTCCCCCGCAGCCAGCATGGCCGGCAGTACGTTCAAGCCGAAGCCGTAAAACGTGTCCGCCGGGATGTACTCGAAGACCTTTCGATCAAAGATGTAGATACCCGTATTGGCCAGATTGGAGAACGCTTCCCCTTTTTTCGGCTTCTCCTGGAAACGCGTAATGAACCCCTGTTCGTCCGTGACACAGATTCCGAAAGCGGACGGATCCTCGACCGGTGTCACTCCGATCGTCGCCGCCGCTCCCTTGGCCTTATGTTCGGCGATAATGTGGGTAATATCCGTGTCGGTCAGGTCGTCGCCGCCGACCACCAAAAGCGTCTCATCGTCGCTCTCACGGAAAAACGATTCCACGCGCTTCAATCCCCCGGCATCCCCCCAGAGTTTATCCTCGAAGGAATAGGTGACCTTGACGCCGTACGCGGACCCATCGCCGATCGTTTCGACGATCCGATCCCCCAGGTACTGAACATTGACGACAATCTCGGTGATTCCGGAATGGCGCAGATGGTCCATGATATGCCCCATCACCGGTTTACCGACCACCGGGACCAGCGGCTTGGGCAGGGAACGTGTCAGCGGGTCCAGGCGGGAACCGATACCCGCCCCCAGGATCATTGCACGCATGAAAAGTTCTCGATCTCAGGCTCCGAATTTCGGGAGACATCGGACGCTCCCGAGAACGCCCGCTGAATTTTACCCTCGTTTCCTACCGGTCAACACGCGTAGTTACCACGGAAATTCGTGTAATGTTTGCACGACATATGCTCTCTGCTCTTCCGTAAGTTCAGGAATGATCGGAAGGGAAAGCACTTCCTGGCAGGCGCGTTCCGCCTCCGGATAGTCCCCCGGCTTGCCGCCATACGGCAGGTACGCCGCCTCCAGGTGCAACGCTCCGGGATAGAAAACGCCGGATGCGACTCCCCGTTCCTGAAGAAATCGCCGCAGTTCGTCGCGCTTTCCATGGAGCACCCGCACGGTGTACTGATGATAGGTGTGGACGTTTTCCGGTCGACAGAATGGCAGACAAAGGCCGTCGATGTCCGCCAGAGCCTCCGAATAGTGGGCCGCATTCCTGCGCCGCGCCTCGTTCCAGTCACTCAGATGAGGCAGCTTGACATTCAGGATAGCCGCCTGCAATCCGTCCAGCCGCGAGCAAACCCCGACATATGCATACTTATACGGGCCGACCGTACCATGGAAGCGGAGGGAACGCAGACGGGCGTTCAGATCGTCCTCATTGGTCAGGACCATGCCGCCATCCCCCGCCGCCCCGAGGTTTTTCGTCGGATAGAACGACAGCGTGGTGAGCCGTGACCAGGCGGCGACCTTCCGCCCCCAATGAGCGCAGCCGATCGCCTGCGCCGCATCTCCGATCAGGGGCAGGTCGTGGGAACAGGCAATCCGTGCCAGCTCCGTCATATCCGCCATCTGCCCGAACAGGTGAACCGGAAGAATCGCTTTCGTGCGCGGCGTAATTTTTTCCGCCACCCGCTCCGGGTCCAGATTAAATGTGACCGGATCGATATCGGCGAAAACCGGAGTGGCTCCGAGCAATGCGACCGTTTCCACGGTGGCGACGAACGTGAAGGGAGGCGTAATCACTTCGTCACCCGGACCGACCCCGAGCGCCATCAGCGAAAGCAACAGGGCGTCCGTTCCGGAGTTTACCGCGATTCCGTGGGTGGCTCCGCAAAACTCGGCAACTCCCTGTTCGAGTTTTTCAACGATCGCATTGGCGGCCGGGGTCGTTCCGAGAACAAAGGCTCCGTCGGCGAGCGCCCGTAATACGGCGGAATCCAGTTCGGTTTTGAGGGCAGCGTACTGGGCGGGGAGATTGGCGAGGGGAACTTTCATCATGTCGCACTAATAGACGCCGATTCCCCCTGACAGTTTCAGCGCTTCCGTAATATTCTCCCGCTATCTTTTGCGATTTTCCCACCTCACAGCGTGTGCCAATGCGAGTACCTCCCTTCACGCGAAGTGGCCGAAGGGAGGTCGTACGAAGGATGGGGCAGTAATCCTATGCGGCTTTGCGGCGGCGCAGAACCAGGCCCGCGCCTCCCAGAAGAGCGCCGATAACGACCGGCGCCAGAGATTCCGCTCCGGTCGCCGGGAGATTCCCGGTGTAGGAGCCATTGTTCCCCATGTCACCGTCCATGGTGCCGTTGTTCATGCCATTGTTCATGCCGTTGTTCATGCCGTTGTTCATGTTGTCGTTCATACCGGCGGACGAATCCTGAGCAAACGCATTCCCCATCATCAGAGAGGTCGCCAGTACGGCGGCCGCACAGATCGCCTGTTTCTTCATCGTTCTTCACTCCTTCGGTGAACGTTTTACCGCCCACCCTGATTAATTGGAACGGCCACAAGTCGGCGAGAAGGGACATAACGTTTGTGGGGATTTTCCGCATAATCGCACATTCCGAGGGGTTTGCGCGAACCGAGTTTACTTTTGCACGGACTTGGGTGCGAAAAGCAGAAGGAGCCACCCACTGAGGAAGCAAAGACCGCCAAGAGGAGTGATTGCCCCCAGAACGCGAAGTCCGGTCGTCGCCAGCGCATAGAGGCTTCCCGAGAAGATCAGGATTCCCACGGCAAACAATAATCCCGCGCCTCGTGCGCGATTGGCGGCGACCGTGTTTCCGGCGACGAGGAAACGATCGCAGATCAGAGCGGTCAGCAACAGGGCCAGAGCGTGAGATAGATGGTAGTCGGTCCCGGTCTTCCAGATGGCCAGCATCTCCGGGGAAATTCGATCCCGCAACGTATGGGCGCCAAACGCGCCGAGAGCGACGGCCACCAACCCGTTGATGGCCGCCAGACGAACAAGCGAAACCGCAGAGGGCGACATATTCGGATTATACCGCTCCGGATCGTTCGTCCCCGAGACGCAGTTCCGCGAGGGAACCTGCGGTCAAGAGCCGGAGGGTCAGATCGTCCAATCGGCCTTGATCGACGATGGCTGCAACCGCCCGGAACGTTTCGTCGTTGAGCGGACCGAATCGAGCTTCCATTTGCCGCAACAGAGTCCGGCGCGTCCCCTCGAGCAATCCCTGTCCAATTCCCTGTTCGATCCCTCGCTCAATTCCCTGTTCGATCCCTCGGCGTTCGTAGATGGAAATCATGTCCCGCACCTCCGTATCGGTGTCCCTTGCCACTATCTCCTCGAAAGCGATTCGGTCCGTATCGGACAGGATGAGATAGTTTTCCACGATATTCGTTAATAAGACCTTACGGCTTTCATCCGGTTCGTTCCGAACAATCCGTCGTAAAGCGTCCCACTTCCGTCGCGCCGGTTCAAGACGTCCCGGTCTCATCAGGGCGCTCAACGCCACGCCCACCGGGTTCTCCCGGTCGCAATAATCCTCCGCCCGGAGGTCCGGCAGTCCGACCGCCGTAAACGCAAATGTCAGAATCCGGTCGCCGAAAACCTCCTCGGCATACTCCTCTCTTACGATACCACCCGTTCCCGGAGACAGGTAAATGACAATCGGAAAAACCGCTTCCTTCCATCGTTGCCGGATCAGGCAATAATACTCCCACATCCGCCCGCGAAACTCCGTACGTCGTGCGGCTTCCGTCTCGATATGAAACAGAACGACCTCAGGAGTTCCGTCGCTCGTTCGCACCTCCGCGAGCGTATCGGTGCGCCGGACGTCGCCCTCGGGAAAGTCGGTAAAAAACTCCTGTTCGAGAAACCGCACCGTCTCAAAGGACAGTTGTCCGGCGATACGCGGAAGAAAGAGTTCCATGAACTCCCGGAAAAAAGTTCGGAGCAGTTCCTTGAAAATCTGATCGTGGCTCATGATACTCTTTCTGACAGACAACCTATTCCCGATCAATATACCATGCTCGTCAGTTAAATTTCTGATTTATATTCGCGTACCTGTTGTAACGTCCGTCGACCCGGTACGTCCGAATAGTCGGAGGGGACGAAAATGCTCCCACAACGAGGTTTTACACTGATCGAACTGCTCGTCGTCGTCGCCATACTCGCAGTGATGGCCGCTATCCTGTTTCCCGTTTTCGCTCAGGCACGCGAAAGCGGACGTCGTACGGCCTGTCTTTCGAATCTCCGTCAACTTGGCATGGCGTTTCGAATGTACGCCACGGATTACGACGAACGTCTGCCGGGTGCGACGGATGGCACGAACGGCGAAAGACAGGCAGGAGGCTGGGTCTACTACACCGTGTTTCCCGTGAACCGTAACCGGAGCAGCGTCGATCCGACCCGTGGCGCGCTGTTTCCTTATGTTCGGGAACGCAACCTCTATATCTGTCCGGGGGACACCGAGGGACGACAGTCCGGCGTCTCCTACGCGATCAACAGCTGCCTTTCCGAACGGACGATGACCGGCTTTCGACCCGGCAGGCCGCTCGACGGTGTGTTCGCCTCACCCGCGGAAATCGTCCTTTTGACCGAGGAGGCATCACATCAGGAGGACGAGGACGGACACGACCCGGCATTCGATGTGCGTCACCGCTCGACCGATGACGGCTTCCAAAACATAGAGGTCGCCAACTTCCTGAGCGAACGACACAGCGACGGGTCGGTGGCGACCTTCCTGGACGGGCATTCCAAGCCGCTCAAAGGGAATCATTCTCTGCCGCGCCTGCAGACCGGCACCACACAACCGACCTGCCCGTAACGAAAGGGTCGCCGGGGAAGGGATCGCCGGTCCGTTCGGCGAAACCAACGGCATGAGCTACCCTCCGATCTCCGCGCCGGTGCGTACGGCGATTCTCGGTTATGGCTTCGCCGGCAGGTCGTTCCATGCCTATCTGGTCGGTCTGGTTCCCGGTCTCCGACTGATGGGGATCGCCTCCCGCAACCCCGAAACCCGGCAGCGCATCGAAGCCGAACAGGGTTGCCGCGCTTACGCCGACCAGGCGGAGGTTTTCGCCGATCCGGACATCGATCTGGTCATCCTGGCAACACCGAATAGCACCCATGCCGATCAGGCGGTCGCCGCACTCGACGCCGGGAAACATGTCGTCACCGATAAGATCATGTGTCTCTCGCTCGCCGAATGCGATCGGATGCTTTCCTCGGCGACCGCGAATAACCGGCTCCTCACCGTCTTCCAGAACCGCCGCTTCGACGGGGATTTCCTGACCGCGAAACAGGTGATGAAGGACGGCGAACTGGGCGAGGTCCGCTGGATCGAAATGGCCTGGCAGGGGCTGGGCGCCTGGGGCGGGTGGCGTGGCAAAGCGGAGATGGGCGGAGGACGTTACTTCGATCTGGGCGCTCATCTGGTCGACCAGTTGCTTCAGTTTTTTCCCGAACCGGTCGAGACGGTTTACTGCCGGATGCACCACGACTTCCCCTCGACCGATGTCGAGAGTGAAGCTCTGCTGATCGTTACTTTTGCGGGCGGCAGGACCGGCATCTGTGACCTCTCCGGCATGACCGCCCACTCCAAGCCCCGCTTTCTGCTGAAGGGCGACAGGGCGACGTTCGCAAAGTACGGACTGGACCCGCAGGAGCGGGCGATGATCGGCGGGGATATCGACGCCGCCGTGAACGATCCCGCCAACGACGCTCTCGTCAAGGATAACCGCCAGGAAAAACGGATTCCGACGATTCCCGGACGCTGGCGAAACTACTACGAGAATATCGCCGACGTTCTCACGACCGGCGCGTCGCCGGTCGTCACGCAGGAGGAGATGCGGCGGGTCATGACCGTGATCGATGCCGGGTTGCGCTCGGCGAAAACGGGCGACGTCGTCCGGGTCTGAGTCGCCGAACCGAAGGGGAAACGGATTTCCGTAGTCTAAAATGGTGCCGATGCCCGTTTCCCGCGCCGTCCCCGTGGCCCTGCTCCAGATTTTCCTTTTCCTGTTCCCGTCCGATGCGAACGCGCAGGTCCCTGCCCTCCCTCCGGTCGATCCGCTCCCCGCCACCCCTGCGTCACCGCCGCCGACCGGGCAAAACCCCGTAACGCCCCCTCTTCAAGGACCGACGACCGCTCCGCGCACCGATGCCCGTGGCAATGCCCCGCCCGTCACCCTCGATGCGCCCGCCCGTTTGCCGCAGTCGACAGCGACCGAGCCGGCCACTCCCGTCCCGGAACGTAATCTCCTGATCATCGAAAACGCCGATCGGTCCGAAATCGAGGAGGATCGTCGACTGCTGTCCGGCAACGTTCGCCTGCGTTACAACGGCTATCATGTCGCCAGTGACCGCGCCGTCTACCAGCCCCGGCGTCGGCTACTGACGTTCGAGGGCCGGGTCGTCCTCAATACCGGCCAGCAGATCGTCTACGCCGACGGCGTCACCCTGAATACGCGAACCCGCGAGTTTACGGCGCGCGAGGCGCGAACCATCATACCGACGGAACTGCTCGCGCCCAATGTGTTGCAACCCGTTCTTTTGCAGGGACGTGTCCTGGAGCGTAAAGGCGACATCTATACCGCTCTGGACGGCGTTCTGACGACCTGCGACTTTCCGAACCCGCATTATAAAGTGGGTTTTCGCCAGGCCGATTTCATACCCAATAACCGAATCGTCCTTCGCGACTCGACCCTCTACCGGTACCAGACCAAAATCGTTCGGATTCGGTATCTGGTTATTCCGGTGCGCGAAACCAACCGGGCGAGCATCCCTCCCAATGTCGGGCGAACCGAGGAGGAAGGGTATTTCATCAAGTTCGGGCTCAACTACCTGCTCAGCGAGATTTTGCCGGGTCTGCTCCGGTTCGATCTTATGGAGAAGAAGGGGATCGGTGTCGGGTTCGACCAGGCCTACCGCCTGAGCGCCACCGGCGCGGGGGTCGCCGCCCTCTACTCGCTCAACGACCGGAACCGCGGAGTGCAAAACCTGAACGGCCGGTTCAATCATCAGCAGTATATCGGCGATACGACCGCCTCACTGACCACCGAGTTCCAGAACAACAGCTACCAATCCATCACGGCGGACTCGAAAAACGCCAATTCGACGCTGACCCTGACCCGCAACATCGACAACCACGACACCAATCTGAGCGTGACACAGACGAGCAGCGATTACACGAACAGTCGAAGCGGCACCACGACCTACACTCTGACACAGACCGAACAGTTCGGCGGATCGAACCGGGTGACGCTCCGTCTGAACGGGTCGGATACCACCAACCGCAGTCTCGGCCTGGTCACCACGACCTCCGGGCGGACCGAACAGAGCGCCGACCTGCAGGCGAACCTCCGGATGGGGATTTTCGACACGGTTCTCAAAGCGAATCGCAACCTGAAGCTGACGCAAAAGGGCGAGTCCGGCGGGAGCGCGGCCTTTTCCGGGACACAACGTCTGCCCGACCTGTCGGTGAGCACCGAGAGCGATCGGTTCGGCAAGTCGGGAACTCTGAGCGGTTTTCTCCGACGGATCCCGGCTTCCTACTCGCTCGGTTACGGACGGTTCCTGGAAAACGTCTCCTCGTTCGTCTCCGGTTCCACGCAGACCCGCGCCGTGACGACCGGGCGTTTCCTCTTCGGCTTCACTCCGAGGGACAAAACCGTGCCGTTGACCCCCGGCGGCAACCTTTCCCTGCAGTTAGCCGGCAATTTCCAGCAGACGGTCTATCGGGAGGATGCCGCGCAGTATATATTGACCGGCCGATCCAATCTGGTACAGCGCCTCGGGGATCGTTCGACACTGAACTTCGCTTACAACTACCTGCGTCCGTACGGCGGTTCTCCCCTGGAGTTCCGCCTGGACCAGACGGGGACGACGAACAACCTGAACGCCAACCTGACGGTCGAAACGTACCGGACCCGCCTTTCCCTGGTCACGGGCTACGACATTCTGGAAGCGCGTTCGGACAGCGTCACCGGGGTTCGGAAAACGCCCTGGCAAAATCTGGCGCTACAGCTCGGGCTGAGGCCCTCCCCGGTTTTGCAAACTCGTTTCACCACCGCGTACGATATCAACACCGGCACCCTGCTCGATGTGACCAACCGAACCCGGATTCGCGGCAACGGCGGGTTCGCTCTTGACACCGGCATTCGGTTCGACCCTCGCCGTTACCGGTTTCCGCAGATCACCGAAGTCCTGACCGTTCCGCTGTTCTCCCGCGATCTGAAGCTGTCCGCTCTTACAGGCTACAACGGCGTCACCTACCGCTTCGACTATAAACAGTTCTACCTGACGCAGTCGTTCCACGACTACGAACTGCTTTTTTCCTACGTCGACCAGCGATACGGGTTCCGTACCGAACGCGGGTTCAACGTTGCGTTTCGGCTGAAGGCGTTCCCGGCGTTGCGCCCGCAGACGACCGGACAGTACGGCACCCCGCTCGACACCGGCACCGGGGAATCGTTCTGAGCCACCGTCCGGAACCGTTCCTTACCCCTTGACCGCGCCGGAGGTGAGACCGGCCACGAACTCGCGCTGGAGCATAAAAAACAGGGCGATCACCGGCAGGACCGAGATAAACGTCCCGGCCATCAGCATGCCGTACTCCTGGTTGTAGATGCCGACCATCTGGTTCAATGCGATCGGCAAAGTGAACCGGTGATTGGTGTGGAGCATGATCTGCGGCCAGAGGAACGAGTTCCAGGTACCCATAAACCCGATCAGACAGAACGCGCCGATCATCGGGCGCGTCACCGGCATCACGATCTCCCAGTAGATCGTAAACTCCGTGCAGCCGTCGATCCGCGCCGCATGGATCAATTCGTCCGGCACCTGATGCATCGCACGCTCGAACAGGAAGATACCGAATACGCTGACCGCACCCGGAATGATCAGGCCGACGTAGGTATCGACCAATCCCATCCGGTAGAGCAGTTCGTAGGTCGGAGCCATCGTCACCTGCGCCGGGATCATCAGGGTTGCCAGCATCAGAAGGTAAACAAATTTCTTACCGGCGAACGAATACTTCGCCAGCGCGAACCCGGCCAGCGACGAGAGGAACAACTGAACGGTGACCGACATACAGGTGATGAAGACGCTGTTCAGGAGATAACGCCCGAAATAGATTCCGGGCGCAAGCTCCTTGGTGAACAACTGTTGATAGTTGGCAAGCGTCGGATGGGCGACCAGTATCCACGGATCGCTGAACATCTCTCCGCTCGGTTTGATCGTCGCCAGCACCAGCCAGAGGAACGGGACGAGCGCACAGAGGGTGGCGAGGATAAGGACGGAATACAGGAGGATGCGAAAAGCCAGGGTACCCGGCGCGAGTTTACCGGTCTGCGCCGTTATCGGACGATGCGTTGCCACAGCCATTACTGCTGCCCTTCCTTTCCTGCGCCGGTGATACGCACCTGAATCAATGAGATGATCAGCATTCCGAGAGCCAGCGTCCAGCCGACCGCCGAGGCATATCCCAGGTCACCGACGACAAACCCCTTGTTGTACAGATACATGATAATGGTCAGGCCCCGCTGATCCGGACCGGCCCCGTTATTCAACAGGATGTACGGCAGTTCGAAAAGCTGGAGCGATCCGAGGGTTGCCGTCACCAGAACGAACGTCGTCACCGGCCGGATACCGGGCACGGTAACGTTCAGAAACTGCTGCCAGGCACTCGCGCCGTCCACGGACGCCGCTTCGTAAAGGTCCTTGTCCACTGCCTGGAGGGCCGCCAGAAAGTAGATCATGTTGAACCCGGCGTACATCCAGATCGAGGTCAGGACAAGCGCGGGCATCACCAGATTGGGATCGCCGAGCCACTTGGTATCGAGCGGTACGAGTCCGTTGGTCAGCGAATGGAGCGTCTTGTTGACGAGACCGAACTGGGGCTGGTAGAGGACCGCGAACAGGACGCCGACGAAAACCTGTCCGAGCAGATTGGGCGAAAAGAAGGCGAGCCTCCAGAACTCGCGCCCTTTCAGCCAGGTCTGGGAGAGCAGGATCGCCAGACCGAGCGCGATCGGCAACTGCAGGAAGACCGAGAAAAGCGCGTAAGTGACGGTGTTGCCGACGGCGATGTAGAAGTCCCGGTCCTGAAAGAGAAAGGTGAAGTTGGCCCCGCCGTTAAACACCATGTCCTTGGGGCCGCTGGTAGCGTAAAAGGCGAGGGTCACACTTTTCAGGATCGGGTAAACGCCAAAGAGAGCGAAGAGCAGGAAAAACGGCGCGAGAAAAAGATAGGGCGCGGCCTTCTGCTGGAAGCGGAGGTATCCCCCGCCCCCGGACGCCCCTTCGCGCACGCTCGTTTTTTCAATGGATGTGGTTGTCACAATCAATATCCTTAAACTTTTCCGGTTGTTTTCCGGACAAGTCCGCCCGGACCCCGTCCGGCGAGTCAGCCTCGGCCCTTTTTTCAGAACGGGTTGCGTGCGATCTGGCGGCGGACTTCATCCGCTTTGGATTTCAGGGTCCGGCGGACGAACTCGTCGAAGCCGTTCTCGCCGTTGGCCGTGTAACGCTGAACGCAGGCGGTCAGCGATTCGCCGAACTTGGTTTTCGCCAGCGTGATGAACGGATGCGTGTACTGCGCGGGGACCTCCGGCGCGAAGTTGGCATAGATCCGCCCGAGTTTCTGGTTGCTCCAGTAGGCGTACTCACGGTCGAACGCCGGTTCCTTCCAGGCGGCACGCACCGGCGGAAGGATATTCGTGCCTGCGAACCTGCCCGCCAGGTCTTTCTCGTTCAGATACAGGAACTTTGCCAGTTTCCAGGCCAGGTCCTTATCTTTGCACTTCCGGGTAATCCCGAGCATCGTGCCGCCCCAGGTCGAAGTCCGTCGTCCGCCCTTCTTCACCGCCGGCAGCGGCATCAGCGCCATCTTTCCCGACAATTTACCGATATCGTTCTCAAAGATTTTACTGCGCCAGTCCGGCATGACGACCGACAGGAAGTACGTGTTTTCCATCCCCTGCGCGATGACCGTTCCGAACGAGGAGGACAGAACATTGGCGATCCGCGTCTTGCTGTTGCGGGCGACCAGCGGCACATACCATTTCATCGTCTCGACGGCGATTTCGTTGTCAAAGGTCACCTTGCCCTGCGGGTCGAAATAACCGCCCTCCCGCTGAAACAGACAGGTTTCCAGCTGATCGGAGCCGGTGTCGCTCATCTCGATCATGTACCGTTTATCGGCAATCGTCAGCTTCTTCCCGGCCTCGATAAAATCGTCCCAGGTTTCGATCGTGTTGACGTCGATCCCTTCCTTTTCGAAAATATCGCGGCGGTATCCGAGGAGAACCGGGTGGACGTCGTGCGGAAGTCCGAAAACCCGACCCCGGCTCATGTAGGGAGCGAACCGCGAGGCGACCATCTTCCGGTCCAGTCCTTCGGACCGAATCCGGTCGGTCAGGTCGGCGAACCCGACATGTTCGAGCGGCCCGCGAAAGAACGATCCGGCGGACGAAATCTCGATCTCGCACATATCCGGGACATCGAGATCCGCCTGGAACGCCGCCTGGAGACGTTGTGGCAGACCCTGGTTGGAGACCAGCTGCATGTCCACCTTGACCTGGTGCTCTTTTTCGAAGTCTCCGATGACCTGAAGATACGCCTCGTAATGCGGTTTGGCGAAAGTCCAGAAGACCAGGTCCGCCTGTTTCTTGGGTGGTGGGTTGAATGCCAGAATAAGACCGGCGACGGTCGCCAGAATCAGCATGGACAGGGCGGCCGCACCGTAGGGATAGGAACGCAGCACAGCGATCAGAAATCCTTTCAGACCCGGCATCGCGGCGCGAAACGTTACGCGAGCGAGAACTCTTTCCGGGCGATACTTACGATTATACGCCATAACCTGCCCGATCGGTCCCGTGGGGTCCGGCAGGAAAACCTCTGCCTGTGGCGAATCGGACACCATGAGTAATGAGACTGCGGGCTTTACGTTCGTCACCCCACCTCGCCTGGTCGTCGGCCGGGGCGCGGCCACGGACGATCGACTGGTCAACGAGGCCAAACGGCTCGGAACCCGTCCCCTGATCGTCACCGGCCATTCCCTGCGCCGTTCCGGCGCGCTGGACACGCTGGTGACGAACCTGCGGAACGCCGGGCTATCACCCGCCGTTCACGAAGGCGTGCCGCCCGAACCGGACATCGAGGCGCTCACGGCGGCAATGGAGGCGGTCGACGCCGCGAAAGCGGACCTGGTAATCGCGGTCGGCGGCGGCAGTCCGCTGGACATCGGCAAGGCGGCCGCCGCTCTTTCCGGAACCGGCCACTCGCCACGCGACTATTTCACCGGCAAGGCAAAGGTCCCGGAGGCCGTATCCCGTCCGATCATCGCCGTTCCGACGACCGCAGGCACGGGCAGCGAGGCGACCTGGGTTTCGGTACTCGTCGACCGGGAGACGGGCGATCCGTACCCGCGCAAGGCGAGCATTCGCGGCGGGTCGATGATGCCCGCCGTCGCCCTGCTCGATGCCGAACTCACCGTCACCTGCCCGCCGTCGGTCACGGCCGCCTCCGGCATGGACGCGTTCGTTCAGGCGCTGGAATCCTTTACCTCGGTGGGGGCGAACCCGCTCACCGACGCCCTGTCCCGCGACGCGCTGGCCCGAATCGGACGCTCTCTGGAGACGGCGTTCCGGGAGCCGGAGAACCGTCCCGCACGGGAGGGGATGCTCCTCGGTTCCTACATGGCAGGCGCCGCCCTGAATACGTCACGTCTGGGACTGGTTCACGGTCTCGCCCATCCGGTCGGGGCCATCACCGGCGCGGCACACGGTTCGGTTTGCGGACTGCTGATGCCGCCGGTCGCCCGCTTCAACCGGGATGCCGCCCACGACCGTTACGAGGACGCCGCGTTTTCGCTCGGTCTGCGCAGTGCGGAAGCCCTGATCGATCGTATCGAGGATTTGCTGGTTCGGCTGGCGATACCCCGTCGGCTGTCGGAGATCGGCGTTCGCCCGGAGCATCTGGATTACATCGCTACCGAATCGATGAAATCGGGAAGCACGAAAGCCAACCCGCGTCCGGTCGGCGTCGAGGACGCGCGTGCCGTCCTGGAATCTTGCTTGTAACTCGGTCACCGCCTTTCGGGAAGGAAGCAGGGACGCCGGGCGCGAACCGATGAGACAAGGAGCGGCAATTGCGGATCGTACGCGGACTCATACTGACGGCGCTGGCCGGAATCGGACTGTACCTTCTGGCGTTCGCCCGGAACGCCGGGCCGGAGGACGCACGCGGACGCGTCGTCGTCACCTACTGGGAGAAGTGGACCGGTAACGAGGCCGAACAGATGCAGGAGATCGTCCGCGATTTCAACGACACGGTCGGCAAGGACAAGGGCATTTACGTCCGCTACCTCTCCATGAGCAACATCACGCAAAAGACTCTGGTTTCCACCGCCGCCGGAGTCCCGCCCGATGTCGCCGGTCTGTGGGATGCCCAGGTCCCCCAGTTCGCCGCGATCGATGCGGTCGAACCCCTGGACGAATTGGCGACGGAGTACGGAATCACTCCGGACCTCTACAAACCGGTCTACTGGAAGGGTTGCACCTACGAGGGGAAACTCTACGGACTTATCAGCACACCGGCCGCGGCCGCTCTGCACTACAACAAATCCCTGTTCCTCGAACGCGCCGATCGACTGCGCGCCGCCGGACTCGACCCGAACCGCCCGCCACGCACCCTTGACGAACTCGACCGTTACTCCGAAGCGCTCGATGTGACCGAGACGGACGCCGTCGGGAAAAAACGGATTCGCGCCGCCGGACACCTGCCGCTCGAACCGGGCCAGTGGATGCCGCATATGCCCTACTGGTTCGGGGGCAGCGTCTACGATGAAAAGACCGGTCGTCTGACCCTGACCCGCCCCGAGGTCGTTCGAACCTACGACTGGGTGCGCAGCTACTCGGTCCGCCTCGGAAAGGATGCCATGACTGACTTTACCAGCGGGTTCGGTCAGTTCAATTCGACGCAGAACGCGTTCCTGAGCGGCGCGGTGGCAATGGAACAGGAAGGCCCCTGGATGGCAAACTTCATCGAGGACCTGAAGCCCTCCATGAACCGCCGGAAGTTCCCGAAGGAGCAGGAGAAGGGGATGTCGCCGGAGGAGCGGCGCGAGAACTACGAGTGGGGCGCGGCTCCCTTCCCCTCCGCGGTACCCGGTCTCGATGATGTCACCTTCGCCGCGTTCGATGTCCTGATGATACCGAAAGGCGCGAAACACAAAAAGGAGGCGTTCGAGTTCATCGCCTATGTGAACCGGCAGGACGTCATGGAAAAACTGACCTCCCTTCACTGTAAGAACTCGCCGCTCCACCGCGTGAGCGCAGGCTACCTCCGGAACCACCCGAACCCGTACATCGACGTTTTCGAACGGCTGGCCGCCAGCCCGAACGCGCACGGAGTTCCGCCGGTGCCGATCTGGCCGGAGGTTTCCGACGAACTGACGGTCACCACGCAGAAGATTTATCTGCTGCAGGCGACACCGGAGGACGCTCTCGCCGACGCCCAGAAACGCCTGCAGGCCAAACTCGACGCCTTCCGGGCGCGGCAACGGCTTCGGAAAGGCGGGGCGCAATGACCTCCTTCTCCTCCGGCGAACGCCACCGTCTGCGGCAGGGACTCGCCTTTCTGTCGCCCTGGATCGTCGGGTTTCTGACCTTCCTTCTGATTCCCGTCGGCCTGTCGTTCTATTTCAGCTTTTGCGACTACTCCCTGCTGCAGCCGCCCGCCTTTATCGGCCTCGCCAACTATCGGGAGCTGATGACGGACCCAGTCTTCTGGCAATCGTTGCGGAATACGCTGACCTACGCCGCCATGGCGTTGCCCGCCGGCCTGATGGTGTCGCTCGGTCTGGCGTTGCTGTTGAATCAGAAGGTGGCGGGTCAATCGATCTTCCGGACGGTCGTCTTTCTGCCCTCACTCGTGCCGACGGTCGCCTCGGCGATGCTCTGGCTCTGGCTGTTCAATACGAAACTCGGCCTGATCAATACGATGCTGGAGACGCCGCCGTTCGCCGCCCTGATCCGGGGCCTGAACGCGGTCCTCGGCGTCCTTCATCTGCCGGGCGTACAGCCGCCGATCGGCTGGCTGACCGATCCGGCCTTTGCCCTGCCCGCCCTGGCCTTCATGAGTGTCTGGGGAGTCGGTCAGACCGTGGTCATCTACCTGGCCGGCCTTCAGGACGTGCCGAAGGAACTTCTGGAAGCCTCGGAACTGGACGGTGCGAACGCCGGCCAGCGATTGTGGAACGTGACCCTGCCGATGCTCTCCCCGGTGATCTTTTTCAACCTGATCATGGCAATCATCGGGTCGCTCCAGGAGTTTTCGGGACCGTACATCATGACCGGAGGCGGCCCGGCGCGGGCGACCTATTTCTTCACCATGTATCTGTATGACAATGCGTTCACCTACCTGAAGATGGGGTACGCCAGCGCGATGGCCTGGATTCAGCTCCTGCTGATCCTGGCGCTGACCGCAATCGCCTTTCGCACGAGCAAGCACTGGGTGCACTACCAGACAAAATGAGCCGAAAACCAAACCCGCTGGGAAATATGATCGTTCTGGTCGCCCTGTTGATCCTCTGCCTGGGGTTCGCCCTGCCGTTTCTCTGGATGATGTCGACCAGCCTGAAGACGCTGGACCGGACTATGGCGATGCCGCCGCAGTGGGTCCCCGATCCGATCGTTCCGCAGAACTACGTCAAGGTGCTGCAAAACCCGAAACTGAACTTCCCGTTGCTCACCCGCAATACGCTGATGGTCGCCGTGCTGTCGGTGCTGGGAACCACCCTGTCGAGTTCGCTCGTGGCCTACGGCTTCGCCCGAATCCGGTTCAAGGGGAACAGCACGCTTTTCGGGCTGATGCTGGCGACGATGATGATCCCGTTCCCGGTCATCATGGTCCCGCTCTTCACGGTCTTCCGCTGGCTGGGTGACCACACCGGGGTTCCCCTGCTCGGGACACTGACACCGCTCTGGCTGCCGTCGTGGTTCGGCTCGGCGTTCAACATTTTCATGCTCCGTCAGTTCTTCCTGACACTTCCGATGGAATTGTCGGAGGCCGCGCAGCTCGACGGCTGTTCGGAGTTCGGCATCTTCCGGCGGATCGTTTTGCCGCTTTCGCGCCCGGCCCTGGCGGTGGTCGCTCTGTTCACGTTCATGGGAGCATGGAACGATTTTCTGGGACCGCTGGTGTATCTTCAGGACCCGGGCCAGTACACACTCGCGCTTGGCCTGCAGACGTTCCAGTCGCAGCACGGCGGCACCGAATGGAACCTGCTGATGGCCGCCTCCGTTCTGGTCATCTCTCCGGTGATTCTGCTGTTTTTCCTTGCCCAGCGCACTTTCATCCAGGGCATCGCCACGACCGGAATGAAGTAGCGGATTTCGGTTTGTGTCCGGATTATAATTAGCGGAAAAGCGACGGCATGGACGCAACGAACGAGCCGCAAAAGCGGTGCTTGATCGCTGGCAGGTCGCGATATTCGTAACGGCAAGATTTGGATTCAGCACGACGGCACCTCGGATGGCGTCGGCTATCGTCTGCTGGAAGCGGGAGTACCCAGGGAGCATATCGTCCTCGGTTTTCGCTCCCCGGAGTTTCGGAAACACACGGACTTCGCGGTATCGTGATCGGCGCTTTGCGGTCGATCAGAATCTGGAGTGCCCCAGAGTGGCAAGAGCTTCGGCGACCTGACCGTAGCAACGCCCCTCGACGGTGAGTTCGACCGCGAACGGTTGACGCCGACAGCGACCGGTCGGAACGATGGTCAGTTCGGTCGAGACTTCCGCTCGGGCGTCGGCGGGCAGGGAAGCCGTCTCGCCCTGCCAGCCCTCGATACCGACCAGTCGGACCTCCAGCATCGCCGGACAGGGCAACGGGTTGCGAACCGTCACCGTCACCGTGATCGGGCGAACGTCGGGGTGACACGTCCGGTACGGTCGGACCCACCCGCCCCAGGCGTCCAGGTTGAAATGCGCCTCCTCCTCGCCGAGGGGCAGAATCCGGCGGGCGAGGTCCGCGTAATCCGTCGACCATTCGGCGATATGAGCGAAGAAGGCGTCGTCGGTAAACATCGCCGGTTGATGCCCCTGCAGGACGATGTCCGGACGCCAGTCCCGCATCCATTTCCCGCTGATCTCGTAGCCGTCGAGCAACGCCCCGTTGCGAAAGACGTGGTTCTGCATCCGACCGACTCCGGCGAAGCCCTTACCTCCCGAAAAATCGCCGTTGAAGAAATACTGGTCGCCGGTATGCGCGAACCGCTTTCCGTCCGCTTCGAACCCGATCAGGGCGGCGAACCGGGTATGGCCGTTCATCGGATGCAAAACGAACGTATACTCCTCCCACATGAACGGCGTCCCGAGCGGCAGTTCCCGGTCGATCCGGGCGGCGACCGGCCAATCGCAGGGGAAGCAGTGCGCTTCCGGGTGGCGCAACAGGTCGGCGAAGTTCTCGGCGGCCCAGCACTGCGTCCCCTGAAGACGCTGCAATACCGGGATACCGCAAACGTGGTCATCGTGGAAATGGCTGACCAGCACGACATCGATCCGGTCGATCCCGAACCGCTGCTTCAGTCCGGTCAACCCGTGCAGTAACGCCCGCCGACGTTCCGGTTTCGGATAGCCCTGCCAGGCGGCGCAGGTGGTCCGATGGTAGCCGTAATCGATCGCCAGCGCCTTCCCGGAGTCGCTGATCAGGTACCAGGTATTCGCGACCGAATGCGGGTCGAGCCAGACATGGTCGGTGACCCGTTCCAGCGGTTCGGTCTCCGAGACCGCCATATTGCCGACCAGTCCGGGTCGGGGTTCGGCCAGACGGCGCAGGTTGTCCTGCAGTTCGCCCAATGCGGCATCGGTGTCGGTCAGGATGGGTTCGCCCAGGCTCGGAAACAGGAGGTCGGGCTTTCGCTTGCGCAGTTCTCCGGCGGCGAAATGGCATTGAACCGCGCCGTTCAGGTCGTTATAGTTGTACTGGAGCGGCGCGATCCGGGCGAGTTTTCCCGGAGAATGGATCGCTTCCCCGCAAAAAACCGCCGAACGGCCATCGGCGAGTGTCACCCCGATTCCGATCTGGGTCATCGTGACCCCCGGCAGCGGAATCACCTCGACCGACGTTCCGGCCAGGGCGACGGTCTCATAATCGCGCAGCGTTGCGGCGACCGGAACCGCTTCGATCGGCGCGTAGAGATCCCAGAGGTTATCGTAGATGATGTAGGTCTCCCGCTGACGGAAGTGCTGCTCCGGATCGGCGAAGAGAGCTTCCTCTCCCTCGGGAACATGGACCGGTATTCCTCGACGCGCGGCGGCGACCGCGCCGGCCGAATGATCGCGGAAGTAATGAGTGCAGAGCAGCGCGACGGGCTGTGCGGGCAGTTCGTCCTGATGCGCCAGCCACCGACCGCTCCCGGCGTTGACGAGGACGATTCCCTCCGGCGCGCGCAGCGCATAGACATTACAGCTGTCGCGAAACCTCAGAAGATCGTCCGTGATCCGTTCCCAAGTCATCATCATCCTCCGGCGGTATCCATTCCGCAAAAACGACGGAACTGCCGACAGGCTTAATTTCGTAACCGGATTGAGGAATTCCTTGCCTGAAAACCCCTCTTCCGGATCGCCGGCTCGCCCCGCTTCGCCCGCCCGTCGACGTCAGCGGATAGCCCGTCGCGGTACGATCCTTCCGTCGTTCCTGAGCCTTCTTCTCACGGTCGGCCTCTGGTGGGCCGGAGAATATCCGGGCGAGCGTACCTGGATCACGACCCTTTTCGCCTACGCGCCACCGCTCCTGCTGCTGGTTCCGACCGCGCTTGCCTTTTCGTGGTCGCTGTTCCGCCGCGATTTTCGCGCCCTTCCGATCCACCTGCTCTCGGCGGCGTTCGTCGTTCCGGTCGGTCTGGGCGGGCGTTTTCCGACCCGGCAGGAGACGCCGACGGGACCACGGTTTCGCCTGATGACCTACAACATTGAAAAGGGAGCGAAGGGTATCGACCGGGTGGCGCAGGAGATCCGTCGATCCGGGGCCGACGTGGTCTGCCTCCAGGAGACGCGGGGCGACGGTTCCCTGCCCGACCCGATTCCCCTGCTGGAAAGCCGCCTGACAGGGTACCGCTTCGTTCGGGCGGCGGAGGTGGCGATCGCGAGCCGCTATCCGCTGCGGAACGTTCGTACGGTGTCGATCGTTGAAGGGAACCGGCGGGTCGCCCTTTCGGCGGAGGTGACGATCGGCGATCGGATCGTGACGGTGATGACGGTCCATCCGGTCACGGCGGCCACCCCGGAAACCGTCCGTCGTCATCGCGGGTCGCTGCCTTCGTATCTGCATCGCACTACCGCCATACGGGCGCGGCAGTTCGAAAAGATCGAGGCGGCAACCCGAAGGATCGCCGGTCCGCTGATTCTTTGCGGGGACTTCAACACACCTCCGCGCGGCGTGCTGTATCGGCGGCTGACCGCCGATTTCGAGGACGCCTTCACCGCCTCGGGCAGCGGTTTCGGCTGGACGTACCCATCCGGTTTCCCCTGTCTCCGAATCGACCATATCTTCACCCGAAACGGTGTCCGCGCCGTGCGAACGGTCGTTCCCGCGGTGACCGCTTCCGACCATCGCCCGGTTGTCTCGGATCTTTTCCTCGCCCCGACGTCAATTCCGGGAACCGGGCGATAAGGCGGGCGTTGAACGTCCCGGAAGCCCGGTTAACGTCCCTGTTTCGTTCGCCATTTTCGCGTTTCGGAGCACGGAGGGGGTTTTCCGGCTCGATCCCACTCGACCATTAGAAAGAATTCTATGCTGCGACGCTCCTTTCTTCTCGTGACCCTCACCACATTATTCGCCGCCAGCCTGGCCGGCTGCGGTTCCGGCAATGGTGCGCTCTTTTCCGTCGAACAGTCCCGACTTCGGGTTGTGCACGCCTCTCCGAACGCGCCGGCGGTCGATGTCCGCGTCGACGATATCAATTTTCTGACCAATGTTCCCTACCGAACCGCTTCCGGCTACCTGACGATCCTCGCCGGGAACCGCAACCTCAAGGTGAACGCTGCGGGTACCGAGACGACGGTCATCAATGCCACGGCAAACTTCGCGCCAAACACGCGGACGACCGTCCTGGCGGTTGACCGTCTGGCCCGCATCGAGCCGCTGATCCTGTCCGACGAAACGGCGGCTCCGACCTCCGGGAACATCAAACTGCGCCTGGTGCACGCCTCGCCCGCCGCGGGACCGGTCGATATCTACATCACCGCGCCGACCGCCGACCTGGCGACCGCGACGCCGACTCTGCCGAATGTTCCTTTCAAGGCGAACTCCGGCTATCTTCAGGTACCCGCCGGCTCGTATCGCGTCCGCATCACACCGACCGGTACGAAGACGGTGGCGATCGATACCGGAACGGTGACCCTGACCGCCGGGCAGGTGCGTACCGGGGTCGCGATCGGCGATCCGGGTGTCGGTCGGCCGCTCGAAGCGATCCTCCTCGCCGACAACTGATCCTCGTTCACTTCGCCAAAGGAGCCACCGGACTTGATCGAGTCCGGTGGCCATGTTTTGGAACCCCCATGAAAATCCGGAGTATGGCTATTGCCCGGTGTGAGGAGTGCCGATAAATCGGATAGGGACGCGCCCGTGGGTGACCAACACCGTGGCAATCTCTGGTATAATGAAGCCCTGAGCGAAGAACGCAACCGAAACCTTTGTCCCGGTGTCGAAAAACACAGGATCGGGCGGCAGGGCGTTCGAAGTCTTTCCTGGCGCAACGCGGTCGGCGCAGACGACGGACGGAAACCTGCGCGGCGCCGCGCAACGTACCATATACGTCTTCGGTAGTTCGCCGCAAGGTGGAAAAATTCAGCGATGAGGCAGGGCGGCGCGATAAGCCTATCGTCCTGTAGCGCAGGGGAACGAAAGCACGATGTTCAAGCGACTGATTAACCTGATTAAGTCCTGGTTTGGCGCCGGGATCGAGCAGCTGGAAAACCCGGAATTGCTGCTGACACAGGCCCAGGAAGAGATGCGGGCCGTTCATGCCAAGAACCGCGAACGCGCCGTTCAGGCCATCACCCAGAAAAACAACCTGCAGCAGATGGTCAACGATCTGCAAAAGACCGTCGACAATCTTCAGGCCAAAGCCGAACTCGCGCTGAAGCGAGGGGATCGGGAACTGGCCCTCAATCTGCTGAAGGAGAAGCAGTCGTACGAGCAGTCGTTGACCATGACTCGCTCCCAGCTGGAACAGGCGATCGAAACCTCCGAGCAGGTCAAGGCCGCCATCAAGCGGGAAGAGGAGCGGATTCGCCAGAAGACGGCCGAGGCGCTCGCCCTGAAGGCTCAGTGGAAGAACAGCCAGATTCAGATCGCCATGAGCAAAGCCCTCGATGGCATGCAGGGCATCGAATCCACCGAGAGCGCCTTCGCCAACGCTCAGCGCAAAATCCAGTCCGCGAACTCCGAAATGCAGGCCCGTGTCGAACTCGGCAAGACCCGCGTCGAAAGCCGACTCCGCGAACTGGAGATCAACGAAGCGGATGTGGCCGCCGAGAACGAACTTTCTCAGCTCGAAGCCAAGATGGGGATCGGTTCGCAGTCCACCGTCGCTCGCCCGACGACCACGGTCGCCGATAACAGCGTCGAAAGCGAACTGGCGCGTCTGGAAGCCAAGATCAGCGGCAGCGGTAGCTAATCGGCCTCAAAAATCCTTATGTGCAGAATGGTCGGGATGATCTCCTTTCAGGATCGCTCCGGGGCGGCGCAAGCCGCCCTTTTGCCGTCCTGGCAGCATCTGGTCGGCGCGCCCAACTCCCTGCGTCAGCAGGCCGAAACCGGCTGCGTTCCGGACGGAAGCGATCCGGGACACGCGGATTCCTGGGGAATCGGCTGGTTCGACGACGCCGGGCAGGTGTCGCTGATACGGCAGACCGGGTCGGCCGCCGCTTCCGGTTACTTTGTCATCGCCGCCGAGTCGGCGTCGCGCGGTGGCGCGGGCAACGGACCGGCGCGGTCCTTGATCGGGCATCTTCGCAAGGCGTCCATGGGTGCGGTCACCGGCGAGAACGCTCACCCGGTCCGCGCGGACTTCGCCCCCTCCGACGGACGTCCGGGCGATTCCCTGCTTGTCGCGCACAACGGGACAGTTCGCGCCCCGTTACTGAAATCGTTGCGCGAGGATCTGGAACGGGCAGGAAAGATCGCCGCCGCCCGCTCGGACAACGACACGGTGGTGCTGGCCGCCTGGCTTGCCGGACGGGTCGAGTCGAGCGACGATCCGTTCCTTCGCCTGGCGGACTCGCTGCGCGTTCTGACCGAACGCTCTCGTCTCCTTGCCGACAGCGACTTTGCAGGGGACGAGACCCGTTGTTACACCGCTCTGAATCTGGTCATGGCGCACCCGGACGGACTGTTCGTCCTGCGGCAGTTCCGTCGTGAACCGGAATACTACACGCTGTATGCGCGTCCGTTGACCGAAGCCGGGCCGGACGGCGGCTTTCTGATCGCGTCCGAGCGGACCGATGAAAACGCCCTCTGGGAGTTACTGACGCCGGGGGAACTGATGCATTTTCCGGCACGACCCAACGAGGCGATACGGGTCGCCCGGATTGCGGACACCTGAGAACCTTCCTTGAGGAAGCGTTGTCAGTTGAGATACTATAGGAATGGGAATTGTCGTGGGAGAGGTATGGCGTTTTGAGTATCCCCAATCGAATCTGGAATATCGGCAAGGCGTATCTGAATCAGGTTCGCGATCGGATCGACGATGCGCTCGCCGAAAAGGAACTGGACATGGCGACATCGGAAGCCGGCAAGCCTCCGATGGATGACGCATCGCCGGACGCGATCATGGAGCGGGCGCAGTTGCGGATCGACGCGGCCCGACGCGAACTGGAAGCCCGTCAGGGCCGTGCGCCGGTTGAGGAGCCGCTCCTCGACAATAGCTCCGCGTCCACGACATCGGCGAACAAGACGCCGCATACCCTCCCCGAACAGGACCCGAACGCGCGGGACTACAAGATTCTCGGTCTGCCGGTCGGGAGCGATCTGGCGGCGGTCGTCACCAAATACGAGGAACTGGTCAACCGCTGTGATCCGCGCCGTTTCCCGGACGGGTCTGACGATCAGGAGACCGCCAAAGTGATCCTCGCCCGTGTCAACTCCGCTTACGACGCCCTGCGCAAACGTCTCGATCCGACCGAAAACCGTTTCGCCAAACTCGAACTGGAGTAATCGCTCCCTATGTCGACCGTTCCGAGGTCGCCTGAGGTCGTCGTTTACGGGACGGTCTGTCTGGATATTCTCGCGCGGGTCCGGACGCCGGACTCCCCGATGACCGAAGCGGTCGAGTTTCCCGGCGGCGAGGCGTTCAATACCGCCACCGCCCTTGCCGGATGGGAGGTAAACGTCCTGCTGACCGGCACCGCCATCGGCGCGGACGTTGAGGGCGACCGTCTTCGTCAACTTCTGGACCATCATCCTCTCGGCCTGCCCCGCACGTTCGTGCCCGATATCCCGACCGCCACAACGCCGGTCTGCCAGGTGCGGGTAACCCCGGATGGCGAACGGTATATGTCGGGTCGGGGGTTTCGCGAGGCGGTAGCTCCTCCTCCTCTGCCCGAACCCGTCCTGGCGACCCGTCCGATCTTCGCGGTCGATCCGAACCTGGGCGAGGCGGCCGTTCTTGAAACCGTCCGGGCCGCGTCCTTCGGATGTTCGATCGTCGCTATGGATTTCGGTCACCGGGAGGACATCGTGGCGTTGAGCCGGATCGTCGTCGAGTCACGCGAACGCTTGCTGCGTCAGGGGCGGACCGACCCTCCGGAGACGCTTGCGGCCGGTTGGGTCGCCGCCGGAGCGCAGACCGCCATCGTCACTCTTGGCGCGGAGGGGTGCGTCGTCGCGGACCGGGCGGACGGCGTGTTTCCGGTGCCCGCCTTCTCGGTCTCCCCGATCGTCGACACGACCGGCGCGGGCGACACTTTCCGTGCCGGTCTCTGCTACGGACTTTTGCGCGGAATGTCCCTGCAGCGCACCGTCCGATTCGCGACCGCGGCGGCGGCTCTGCACTGTCAGACGTCTGGCGGCGGTTCCCGCATCCCGATTTCCAACATCCTCGCCCTCATGGACGGAACCTCCTGACGCTTTCCGCCGTTAGAACCGAAACTACGGAACGGAAAGCGGGGACGCTCGAATGCGTCTGGGGTTCGCGGTCAAGGTACTGGGCGAGGGCGGAATCAAAGAGTGCGACACACGCCGCTGGCAGAACAATCCCCATCTGAAATGCAGCCTGGACCATCTACGGCAGGTGCTGGACTACTGTCATCGCCACCATCTGAACATGTACCGGATGAGCAGCGATCTCGCGCCCTACCTGACCCATCCCGACCTGCCGCAGTTTCATCGCCAGTTGGAGGAGGCGTCCGAGGAGCTTGCCGCAATCGGCGATCTGGCGCGTCGGTACGGTATCCGTCTCTCGCTCCATCCGTCGCAGTACATCGTTCTCAACGCTCATGACGAGAGCATTGCGGAAAAGTCGATCCGCGACCTGATCGCGCAGGGAGAGATCCTCGACCGGATGGGCTGCGGCCCGGAGGCGGTCGTGGTCACCCATGTCGGCGGGGCGTACGGCAACAAGACGGCGGGCATCGAACGCTTCGCCCGACGGTTCGACGCGCTGCCGGAGGCCGCCCGGCGGCGTCTGGTCGTCGAAAATGACGATGTCACCTACTCGGCGGCGGACGCTCTCCGGGTTCATGCGCTCTGCGGCGCGCGCGTCGTCTTCGATAACCTTCATTTCTTCTGTAACAATCCGGAACGCCTGCCGCTGCGCGACACGCTGGAACGCTGTCTGGCGACCTGGCCCGCCGACCAGACCCCGAAGATCCACTACTCCACCCCACGCACCGAATCGGTCGAAATGGCGCGAAAGTCCGGAAAGGCGGGCGAGATGAAGACCTACCAGGCCGCGCCCGACCTGCGTCTCCACGCGGACTACGTCAACCCGTTCGAGTTCCGGTTCTTCCTGGAAAAAGCGGAGGGCCTTCGCCCGTTCGATATCATGGTCGAGGCGAAAGCCAAGGACCTTGCCGTTCTGAAGCTGAAAAACGACCTGGCGAAGTTTGGCGATGGGCGAACGCCATCGAACGATTGACCTCTATTTTCCTTCCGCTGCCCTTTTCCTCGAAGGAAATCCGACGGCCATGTCGAAGTCTCTGCGAAAGGGTTGGCAAGGGAGGCAGACATGGAGGAACCACGCTTTTCGCTGCTGTTGAAGGGCGGGCAGGTCATCGATCCGGCGAACGGTCGTTATGGCATCGCCGACGTCGGGATTGCAAACGGCCGTATCGCGCAGGTCGCCGAGGATATTCCGGCATCCTCCGCCGAAACGGTGGTGGATGTTTCCGGGCGGTTGGTGACGCCCGGGTTGCTCGACATGCATATGCACGCCTACCACACGCGCGCGCCGGAAGGTGCCCCCGAGGGGTTGAGCGTCGTCGCCGACCATCATACGCTCCGGTCCGGCGTCACCACCGCCGTCGATACGGGCACCGCCGGTGCCCGGCATTTCCCGCACTTCAAGCGCACCGTGATCGACGTCGCCACGACGCGGATTCTGGCCTTCGTCAATATCGTGGATTCCGGTATGCTCGGCCCGTGGGAGCATGACGTCGACGAAATGGACCCGGAACGGGCCGCCGCCACCGCCCTCGAAAATCCGGACGTCTGTATCGGCATCAAGACCGCCCACTATCGGCCGACGCAGCCCCTCGATGACCGGAATACGGCCTGGGCTGCGGTGGATCGCTCCATCCGGGCGGCGGAACTGTGCCGCAAGCCGGTCATGTTCGACTTCTTTCCGCGGGTCGAGCGTCCTTACGAGGAACTGCTTCTTCGCCGGATGCGCCCCGGCGATATCCACACCCATGTGTACGCCAGACACTTCCCGATTCTGGATGAGCATCGACAGCCACAGCGATTTATGTTCGAGGCCCGCGAACGCGGGATGTTTTTCGACCTGGGTCACGGCGCGGGCAGTTTCTGGTTCCGTCAGGCCGCACCGATGCTGGCCCATGGCTTTCCACCCGATACGATCAGCACCGACCTGCATATTCTGAATGTCAATGGGCCGGTTATCGACATGGTGACGACCATGTCCAAAATGCTGAATCTCGGCATGCCGCTCCCGGAGGT
>JANRLW010000063.1:0-17620 GCA_033762295.1 Capsulimonadales bacterium | reverse complement strand
GCGCTGGCGGCGATCGAGTCCGCGTTCACCCGCGAGTGAGCCACCGCCTCCGGCCACCCGCCGAATGAAGGTTCCGAACCACCATGGAGTTTTTTGTCGGTGTCACGGATAAGGACTGGTTTGTCTTTCTTTCGGAACGTCAACCGGATGAGGTCAACTTCTGGTTTCCGAGTCCGAAGCAGGGGTTTGCCGCATTGCCTCCGGGTGGTCCTTTCCTGTTCAAGTTGCATCATCCGGACAACTATCTGGTCGGTGGCGGATTTTTCGCTCAATACTCCCGGTTACCGCTTTCGATCGCCTGGGAAGCGTTCGGACAGAAGAACGGTGCGCCTGATTATGACAGCTGTTACCAACGAATTATAAAATATCGCAAAGGGAGCATCGAGCGAGACCCTGTTATCGGATGCGTTATCCTGATAAATCCGTTCTTCTTTCGCGAATCCGAATGGGTTGCCATCCCCTCGGATTGGAAATCGAATATCGTTCGTGGCCGGAAATATGACGATTCCGAACCGTTCGGGGCCGCCGCATGGCAGGAAATCGAGGCCCGTTTGGCGACGGAGTTCTCCGATAATCTTCCGTCCTCCCGCATGGACGTGCCTTCTCATGTTCGGGAAACTCCTCTGCGTGACCGGTACGGACAGCCTCTGGTAATTCGTCCCCGGTTGGGCCAGGGGGCGTTTCGTATCCTGGTAACCGAAGCCTACCAGCGACGTTGTGCGATTACCGGCGAAAAGACATTACCGGTTCTCACGGCCGCCCACATAAAGCCGTACCATCGTTCCGGTCCTCATGAGATCGGAAACGGCCTGCTTTTGCGTTCCGATCTGCACCTGCTTTTTGACCGTGGTCTGTTGACGGTTACTACCGATCACCGGGTGGAGATCAGTACGCGCATCAAGGAATCCTATGGGAATGGAAAAGAGTACTACCGGATGCATGGTAAGACGCTGGAAGTCCTGCCGGTTCGGAAGACGGAGCAGCCGGATAATGAGTATCTTGATTGGCATAACCGTAACGTTTTCGTTCCCTGACAGCGTATCGTGTCGTAAACAGGAAGGAGCCGAACGGTGACCAGGGTCAAGATTTGCGGGTTGACGAACGCGGAGGATGCATGGGCGGCGGCGGCGCTCGGCGCGGATGCGCTCGGATTTATCGCCGTGCCGGAGTCGCCGCGTTTCGTCTCGCCCGAGACCGTTCGACAGGTCGTTCGCGGACTCCCCCCCTTCCTGACCACCGTCGTCGTCGCACGGCAGCCGATCGATTCCTCCGAATACCCCTGCGAGGTCGTGCAGTTTTATGGCGGCGACGAGCAGACAACCGCGATGCGCCGCCTCCGGGTCTTCCGGGTCAAGGATGAACTCAGTCTGCTCGAACTGCGCGATTACCACCGCACCGCCGACGCTTTCCTCCTCGATACGTTCCATGAATCCGCCCTCGGCGGGGTCGGCAAGACCTTCGACTGGTCGCTGGCCCTCGAAGCGAAACGGATCGCCGGGGACATCCCGATCCTCCTTGCGGGCGGACTGACGCCTGACAATGTCGCGGAAGCGGTGCGCACGGTACGCCCCTATGCCGTCGATGTCTCCTCCGGGGTCGAGGCCGAACCCGGACGCAAGGATCACGAAAAACTCCGCCGCTTCCTCGACGCCGTCCGCTCCGCCTGATCGCATTTTTCCGCCGACCGACCGACCGCGCCTACATCTCCGGTCCGATTCGCCCCGCTCCCCCGAACGCTACAATCCGATCGTTCCTGCCGCTCTGCCACAAACCGGGGGCGCAGAGAACGAAAGGATTCCATGAACACCGAACTTTCCGTTTCGCGAAAATACTTCCTGTCTCTGGTCGCGCTGGCCGTGCTGGTCCCCCTGACCGGCTGCGGCGGCGGCTCCTCCAAATCGGACGGGCTGTCGTCCGTCGGACGCACCGCGTTCGACTGGACCGATACCGGCCGCGCCGAAAAGTGGGGGCCGACCGCCGGTTCCTCACGCAAGATCGCCGTTTACTTCTGGTATCCGGCGACGAAACCCGCGAACGCCACGCCCGGTCCGTTCCTCGATACGAACCAGTCGGCCGCCGTCGAACCGGTCCTGGGCATTCCCGCCGCGACGATTCGCTCCTTCCCGACCAAAAGCTATATCAACGCCGCTCCGACCACCGGACGCGCCTTCCCCGTCCTCGTCATGTCGCACGGCAACGGGATGCATCCCCTCCTCTACAACAGTACCGCCGAGTATCTGGCGGCGCGCGGTTATCTGGTCGTGGGCGTTGCCCACACCTACAATGCCGCGTGGACGCTCTTTTCCGATAATTCGCTGGCCGTTTCGGATGCCGGGACCGATCCGTCGCTCGTCGAACCGCAACTCACGCCGACGTCCGGCGCGGCGGATTTCGACGCCAACTGGCGGAACGCGGCGAAAGTCGATCAGGAGGTGACGGCCGACCTGCCGTTCGTTCTGGATAAACTGGCCGCTCTGAACGCCGCGCCGGGAGCCTTTCAGGGCCGCATCGACCTGGATCGGGTGGGCGTCTTCGGACACTCCTTCGGCGGTTCCCATGCCTTCCGGATGCTGCGGGAGGATTCGCGGGTACGGGCCGCCGCCGTTCTCGACGGTTCGCTCATCAATCTCGACTTCGCGGAGGGCGCAAACCGCCCCCTCCTGATCTTTGCCGGCGAGCGATCGACGGAGGCCGAAAACGCGGCGTTCCGGCAAACGCTGATCGACGGCGGGATGACGGCGAGCCAGGCGGACGTGATTGTGGCGCGGGGCGAGTCCGATCGCAAGGCGTTCGAAAACTCGACCGATGCCCTCTATATCCGGCTGACCAAAGCCCGGCATAGCAACTTCACCGACCTCGGCCTGCTCGCCGCCTACGGCGTCCCGCAGGACGATATCAGCACCACCGCACCCGCCGCCGCCCTGCTTGATACCATGCATCAGTACCTCGTCGGGTTCTTCAACGAAAAACTGCGCGGGCAGTCCGCCCCGATCCTGCGGCGTACCCCCGGTTCGCCGGACGTCACGCTGGAAACGCGCCCCTGAGCCACGGCAGGAACGGAACGAGCGCGGGCGGAACCGTAACGCATGACGGCTCTCACCCTGCGCCCGCTTCCGGACGAACTGGCCCTCTGCCGACTCGAACCGACCGCGCCTTTTCCCGAATGGGCGCGGTCGGCGTCGTTCTTCAGCATCACCCGCACGCCGGACGAGTGGTCGCTGGTCCTTCCCCGCACGACGATTCCGGACGGCCTGCCGTCCCTGAAGGTCGAGCGTGACTGGCGCGCCCTGATGGTCGTCGGACCGCTGGATTTCGCCCTCACCGGGATTCTCGCCTCCCTCACCGTCCCCCTGGCCGATGCGGGCATTCCGATCTTCGCCCTCTCCACCTTCGAAACCGACTATCTGCTCGTAAAAGCCGTCCGGTTCGCCGAAGCGATCGACGCGCTGCGCCGGCAGGGTCATCTTATCGACGCCCACCTTTAACGCATCGGAGACCCCGGGCGATAGGACAGGTAAATGTCAAACGAACACCTTGTCAGAACCAGCAAGTATCTTTCGAAGCACCTGCGTCATCAGCCGGAGCGGATCGGCCTGACCCTGGAGCCGGGCGGGTGGGTCGGGGTGGACGATCTGCTGGCCGCCTGCGCCCGAAACGGCTTCCTCCTGACGCGCGAGCAGCTGGACGAAATCGTTCGGGAGAACGATAAGCAGCGATTCGCCTTCGATGCGACCGGGACGAAAATCCGGGCCAATCAGGGCCATTCGGTCGAGGTGGATCTGGAACTGTCCCCCGCCGAACCGCCGGAGGTTCTGTATCACGGCACCGGCGCGGGCAGCGTCGAGGCGATCCGGCGCGAGGGTTTGAAAAAGATGCGCCGCCACCATGTCCACCTGTCCGCCGACCGGGAAACGGCGGAACGCGTCGGTCGTCGCCACGGCCGGCCGGTCGTGTTTCGCGTGGACGCCGCGGCCATGCACGCCGCCGGCCATGTCTTCTACCGCTCGGACAACGGCGTCTGGCTCACCGAGCACGTTCCCCCGGAATTTCTTTCGCCGGATTCGGCCTGACCGCCCCCGGCCGGGCAACACCGCGCCCGGTCGTTCGGTCTATTCGATCACGTAGTAGGGGGCGGTGATCAGGACGGCGCTTTCCGAGCCGTTCGTCCGGTGAACGGAGTCGATCAGGAGCAGCGTTTCCCAGTGGCGCGCGCCATGCACCTTCCCGTCGTTCGCTCCGCCCCAGGAGACGCCGACTCGTGTGCCGTCCAGCGGGATTGTCACGGTCTTCCAGCCTTTCCAGTCCAGTGCGCCCAGATCGATCTGGAACGTCTGACCGGTGGCGTCCCGAAACCGGGAGCGCAGCATATCGCCGGACGCGGTCGCATGAACCCAGAGCGTCAGCGCACGCGCTTTCTCCGGGATCGGCCAGGGCTTTTCCGACGTCCAGCCCGCATATCGCCAGCCCGGATCGAACCGATAGGCGATCCGGAGAGCGGTCTCTCCCGGACTTCGATCGGGCGCGGGCACGGCGGGCAACGGCGTCGGCTTCCGGGCGGCGTTCTCCACAAACAGCGTGTAGCCGAATCCGGTATCCGCGGTCGGGCGGTTCGGGAACTCGGACATGGGCACATAACGGGACGGCGGCAGGACGGAGATCTCGTTCCCTTTTTCATCCTGCAGCACGACCGAAACCGTCGCCGCTTTCGGATGGGGCAGAAACGCCCGCCCCCTCTCCTCTCCGGCCTTCAGCGTCACCGGGCGACGGGCGACGACCTTCTCCCCGGCTTTCAGTACGGCGGTTCCGTCGAACGCCGTTCGCGCCGGGTTTTCCAGGAACAGCGCGAGATCGGTCTGCGCGGGCAGCGCGGTGAGGGAAATGGTGTCGATCCGGCGGACATTCAGCGGCATGGGTTCGATCGACAGCGGTTGACCACCCCAGACGATCGTCACCGGAACCGGTTCCCGACGTTCGACCCGCCCGGCGGGCATGGACCAGGGGGCCGCCACGGTCCGGGTCGCGCCCGGCGGAACGGACGCGCCGACGTCGACGGTGGGTCCGCCGATCAGAGCGCGGACCCGATGCTCCTCCGTCTCGGGATTTTGAAAGGTGATCTTCAGGTCGGGCGGCATCCCGGTCGATTCGGCCAGAGCGCCGGCGGGCCAGCGGACGGACGCCAGACGCAACAGGTCGCGAAAGGCGGGATCGGTCTTCGTCACCGCCGTCACCTTCGGGGTCGCCTCGGCGTCGCTCGCCTTGCGGTCCGCGCGCCACGTGACCAGTTTCAGGTCGCCCGCGTCCCCCTTCTGAAATAGAAGACGCCATTCCTCGGGGTTTGCGGTCTTGAGACGGTGGCGGAAGTGGTAACCGCGCAGTTCGGCGATCAGATGTTTCGCGGCCAGGAACGCCGGCTTGGGCGTCAGATCGGGCCGAACGGTGCCGAAGTGATGCTCGTTCTCCTTCGGGTCCGGTCCGTCCTCCTTCCAGTCATAGAAGATCGACAGGTGGACGCCGGATGCCAGGTTCGCCAGCCACATCCGGGTCAGGTAGCGGGCCTGCGTCGCCTCCGAGATCGGCCCCCCCTCGACGGTACTGTAGCCCCACTCGGACGAAAGGATCGGCATCTGTCGTTTGTCCGATGGCGCATAGCGGGCGATCAGGGCGCGAAGACGGGCGAAATCCTCCGCCGCGCTCTCCGGTTCCTGTCCCCGGTACGGATGGACGGAGACGCCATCCAGGTATTGCAGCAGTCCGGCACGGAAGACCCCCTCGAAAAACTCCCATCCGAACCCGGACAGTCCCGGCGCGATCAGGGTGGATCGAGGGTCCGCCGCCTTGACCGCTTTCGCCGTCTCCAGCGCCAGTGCGGAATACTGCGCCACATCGGGCGACGGTTGCCAGAAGTGGATGTTCGGCTCGTTCCAGATTTCGAAGATCACGCCCTTGCCTCTGAAGTGGGCGGCGGCGGCCCCGGCGAACCGTGCGAACGCGGCGCGTGACTCCGGTGAACGCGGCGAACCTTTCTCATAGAGATCGTTACCGTAGTCCAGAATGAACAGCGGACGCGCGCCGACCTTACGCAGGCTCTCCGTCAATCGATCGTACGCGGAGAAGTCGTATTTGCCCTTTTCCGTCTCGACCTGATGCCAGAACAGATCCATTCGGGCGACGGCATAGCCGGCTTCGGCGAACCGCTCCATCTCTCCCGGCTGCGGGTCCGTAAAATGGATGTTCACACCGAACCCTTCCGGTACGATCGGTCCGGGCAGGCTCTCAGGTATCCGTTGCGCCCTCGGCGGCGTCTGCGGTATCGTCTGCGGTATCGTCAGTAGAACCATACTCCCGAAAAGCCCAAAAACACCCGACATCTGTTCCAGTATCATCCGTTATCCCTCGTAACACGTCATCGGAAACGGTCCACACGTAACGTTTTATTTTATCGTCCGCGATTCCGGCAGGAAACGGATGACGGTGGTAGCGAAAGGATACGCCGAAGAACGCCGGTCCTTCCTGCCTGTCATATATAGGGAAATATTCCGCTGTGAGGTACATGTGAAACGCATCTTTTCGAACGATAATACGGCCCCCAACGTATTCCCGTGCCCGGTATTCGGACGTTACGGCGTGGCTGCCGTTGCCGCGCTCATCGCTCCCGGGTTATTTCTGCCGCGAGCGCACGCTCAGGAGAGCGTTGATATCCGTTTCATTCCGCGGGTGGGCGCATCGTTCACCAGCGCGGGCGCCGGGTTCGAGGGAACGGGCGCGGTCGAGGGTTTCCTCCCCCTGGCGACTCATGGCGGACGTTCCTTGCTCTTTCTGGAAGGGCGTGTCTTCTCTGAAACCGAGCGACTCAATATGGGCGGCGGCCTGCTGCTCGGACGCCGTCACCTGGTCGGTCCCGGTCGTGTGGCCGGCGGTTATGTTGCGTTGGATCGGCGCGACAGCGGAAACTTCCAGTACAATCAGTTCGGCATCGGCGCGGAGACATTCGCCACGGGGACCGGTTTGGACTTCCGTATCAACGGGTATTTTCCCTTCGGAGACCGGAACCGCACTCTGAGCAACACCCTGGCCGAGGAGACATCCTTCTCCGGAAATCAACTTCGCTTCGAACGCCGTCGGCTGGTGGAGAACGCCCTGCGGGGTTTTGACGCCGAGGTCGGCGCGCCGGTGTATCGCTTTTCCAATGGTGGGACGGTGCGCGGATTCGTGGGCGGCTACCGTTTCGAAGGCGGTGAGATCGACGGCTTCAGCGGGTGGCGCGTCGGTGTCGCGGCGCGCCCGTTGAACGAAGTCGACGTCAGTTTCGCCGTTCAGGACGACCGCCAGTTCGGCACCCGTGGCGTCTTCCGGATCGCTCTCTTCACCTCCGGCGGTTATCGGGGAGCCGGGGTGACACCGTCCACTTCGGTCGCGCGTCTGGCGGACCCGATTGCCCGTCAGGCGTACCTGTCGATCGCTCGCGACCTGATTCGCACGCGCGAAACCGCCAGCGATGCCGGGAACGCCGCGCTTCGCATCCGCCATGTCGACCTGAACGCGCCCGCTTCCGGCGACGGGACGGCGGAGAACCCGTTCGGCAGCGTCTCGGCCGCATTGACCGCCGCACAGTCCGGCGATATCGTCTATGTCCGCTCGACCGGCAACACCGTCGCCTCCTCCGGCGCGCTGACGATCCCGACGGGCGTCCGCGTGCTGTCCTCGGGTGTCGTCCAGCGCATCGATACCGCCCAGCGAACCGGCGTCCTGCTCCCCGGTTCCGGGACGGGTAGCCGACCGGCGATCGGCGATACCGTCACCCTGTCGTCCGGCTCCGAAATCAACGGTTTCGCGATCAGCGACACGACCGGCGCGGGCGTTCTCGGAACGGATGTCGCGAACGTCGCGGTTCAAAACAACGTCATCACCAGGCCGGGCCGGGAAGGTATCCGCCTGATCAATGTCACCGGAACGGTCACGGTCGCCGGCAACACTGTGACCGATGCGACCGCCATCCTGCCGAACGCCGAGGGCGTGGTGAATAGCGTCGGTGGTCCCCTGTTTGAGGATAAGCCGTTCCTCGCCGACCTGGACCTCGGAGGCGGGGTTTCCGGTATCCGCGTCTACAACCCGACCGCCGGTACGCTCGATCTCCGCATGAATCGGAACACCGTCACCAACTCCGCCTCGAACGGCATCCTGATCGGGGTGGGCGGCACCGCCAGCATCACCGCGCAAATCGTCGGTAATAACTCCTCGGCGAACGTCGGATCGGGCATCTTCCCCTTCTATTTCGGACAGTCCAACATGAACCTCGATATTCGGGGGAACACGGTCAACGATAACCAGGGCCGACTCTTCAACGAGAGCGGCATCCGCTTTGCCGGATTTGATACCGCCGTCGGCGTCGCCAATATCGAAGCCAATACCAGCGTGAACAATCTGGGCAACGGGATTTTCACCGGCGCGAACGACGCGTGCAAGCTCACGGCGACGGTGACGGCGAATTCCAGTCAGGGGAACCAGGGGAACGGTATCTTCTCCGGAGCCCGTCGAACGAGCGAGTTGACGGTCACCATCCGGGAGAACACGGTCTCGGGCAACCGGTTCAATCCGAACGTGATTCCGCCCAGCTTCCCGAACGGCCATGGAATCCTGGTCGGCGTTCAGGAGGAAGCGAAGATTATCGGGACGGTCGACAACAACAACGCGAACAACAACGAGTATAACGGTATCTACCTCTTCGGCGCGGGATCGACCACGCTGTCCGCCACGGTCACACGCAACACCAGCAACAACAACGGGTACGGCGGAATCACCGCCGATATCGGTCCGATCCCTGACGGCGCGGCGGCGCGGGGCGACCTGACGATCCGTGACAATATCGTGACCGATAACCGCGGCGGCGGCCCGATCGGCCAGGGAACCGGCGGGATCACCCTGCGGGCGTTCAACAACTCCACCCTTTCCGCGATCGTGGAAGGAAACCGGGTTCAGGGGAACGCCACGCTGGCCGGAGCCTACGCCGGACTGGGCCTGCTGGCCACGGGGAACTCCACGCTTCTCGCCCGAATCCGCGACAATATCATCGTCGGCAGCGGCACGGAGTTCGGCGTTCTGGCGCAGTCTCCGACGTTTGCTCCGGGCAAGCTCTCGCTGCTGTATCGTGGCAACACGAGCGACAAGCCGGTGGTGTTGATCCGTGTTCCGAACTCGCTGTTCGAGGCGGACTACGGCGACAATATCGGCGCACCGGTGATCATCCCGGTCCAGCCGGTCGAACCGCTGCCCCCGAACACGGTTCCGTAACCGAACACCGGAACGAAAACCGGAGGCAGGGAAGTGCCTCCGGTTTTCGTTTGCTATTCCTTTCTTTGTGCGCCGGGGCTAGGCGTTCTCCAGCGCTTCGTCGATCAGGCGATTGACATCGTCGGGACGGGCCTGTCCCTTCGCCTCTTTCATCACCTGACCGACCAGAAACCCCTTGCTCTGCGCTTTGCCGCCCTTGATCTTGGCGACGACCTCCGGGTTGGCGGCGAGAACCTTCGCGACGATGCCTGCGACCTCGTCGGCCCCGGTGACTTTGAGTCCCTGTTCCTCGACCAGCCGCGCCGCGCTCTTGCCGGTTCGGTACATATCCTCGATCAGGTTTTTTCCGATCTTTCCGGTGATTGTCCCCTTTTCGATCAGGGTCACCAGTTCGGCGAGGTGGGCGGCCGTGATCGGGGTGGAGTGCACCGGCACGACATCGGTGTTCGCCAGACGGGTCAGGTCACCGAGCATCCAGTTGGCGACGGCTTTCGGGTCGTTCGTCGCTTTCGCCGCCGCCTCGAAGTAATCGGCGGTCGCGATCTCCTGCACCAGCAGAGCGGCATCGGCGGACGGCAGACCGTACTCTCGCATCAGGCGATGCTTCTTCGGAAGCGGCAGTTCGGGGATCGACCGGCGCATCTCCTCGATGAACGCTTCGTCGAAGTCGATCGGGATCAGGTCCGGTTCGGGGAAATAGCGATACTCCTGCTCGACCTCCTTGACCCGCTGAAGGAAGGTTTCTCCCTTCTCCTCGTTCCAGCCGTAGGTCCCCTGGAGCACCTTGCCCCCGCTCTCGATCAGGGCGATATGCCGCCGAACTTCGAACTCGACGCCGTTACGGACGGCGCGGAAGGAGTTCAGGTTCTTCAGTTCGGTTTTGGTGCCGTAGACTTCGCTGCCTTTCGGACGGACGGAGGGGTTCGGTTCGGCGCGCAGGCTGCCCTGCTCCATGCGTCCGTCGGAGACGCCGAGATAGAGAAGAACGGAGCGTAGCGACTCGGCATAGAGGGCAGCTTCCTCGCCCGACCGCACATCCGGCGGGAACGCGGTCACGATCTCCATCAGGGGGACTCCGGAACGGTTGTAGTCCATGACCGAGTAGCCCATACCGTCGACATGGAGGGACTTACCGGTGTCCTCCTCGAGGTGGACGCGGGTAATCCGTATCGGTTTCAGTGTTCCCTCCGGCAGTTCGATCTCCAGATACCCGTTGATCCCGATCGGCGTGTTTCCGTATTGCGAAATCTGATAGCCCTTGGGCAGGTCCGGATAGAAGTAGTTCTTCCGGTGGAAGATCGTCCGCAGGGAAATTTCGCAGTTGAGGGCGAGAGCGGTTCGCACCACATGTTCGACCGCCTTTTTATTGAAGACGGGCAGGGAACCGGGCAGACCCAGGCAGACCGGACAAACGCGGGTATTGGGGGTTCCGCCGAAGGCGTTGGCGCAACCGCAGAACATCTTGGACCGGGTGAGGAGTTCCGCATGGCACTCCATTCCGACACTGACTTCGTACTCCATGCCCTCATTATACGGAAAGCCAGCCGATTCGGAAATAGGAGATCTCGGGGCAGGATCTCTCCCCTGTTCGGCGCAGGGTTTTTCGGCTATACTTTCCTACGGTGGCAACGTCGCCTCCCGGAAAGATTGCCACCATGCCTGACCTGACCGACGAACGATCGGACCGCCCCCGATCGGTGACCGAACTGGAATTCGCTTTTCGCCGTCTCCTGGCCGAAGCGCCGTCCTCCTATTTCGACGGGACGGCTTCGCAAGCCCTCCCGCCGCCCTCGGAAACCGATCCCCCCGAGCTCCGATTCGCGTGGCGACGCCTCGCTCTCTTCGCGGAGACGTTTCGAGAGATCCTTCTGAACGGCAAGGTCAAACGCGATGTGAAAGCCACCGGCGGGCTGCGTGCCATCGAACGGGCGACTCGCCAGCAGGGCAGTATCGTTTTTATCGACAACCCGGACACGGAGCGGCCCACGACCGGTTCCGTTTTCCCGTATCTGCCGGAAATCACCCTTGGCCCACGCGAGTCCTTCGCCTACGTCCATGATACTCCGGTCGGACAGACGGACGGAGACGAATCCCAATCGCGCTACCTCTCCGCGTATGCCGGGCTGGTGAAGTCCGACGCACAGATTCTGACCGTTCACCTGCGGCCCGATCCGTACGCCGGGGCGCGGCTCTTCGTCTACGGTGAGATCGGGCAGGAGCGAGAGGTCGTGCTGTTCTACGGCGGCGGTTGGGGCGAATCGGTCCTGGTGATGTTCTCCGACGCCCCGCAGGTCTATCCGGTCGGGCCGTCGCAGGTCGTCGCGCTGACCACCGAACTTGCCGGCCGCACCTTCTTCAGCGAGGACCCGAACGATCCGGTTCTGATCGGCCCGGAGGCCGTGCGCGAGCACCGGGAGAGTTTCGCGCTGGTCGAACTGATTCCGGACCGCGCCCATACGCTGTATTTTCTGCGCCCGGACGGTACCCTGATCGATGTCAATGTGAACGCGCCACCGCTCCCGACCCGACCGGACGCGGAACCGGAGGTCGCCGATCCCGCTTTCGACGATACCGGCTGGACGGAGATCGAGGACCTCGCCGCCACGAACGCTTCCTCCGGCTGGTACCGCGCCGTCGTCGCCACCGATGAACCGATGGACGCCGTTCTGCGCTTCGCCGCCGTCACCGACGAAACGGTCGTCTGGCTCAATGGCGAACGGATCGGAAACGGCGCGGAAACGTTCGACGTTCGCCTGATCGCCGGACGCAATGTCCTCTGCGTACTGACCGGGGGGACGGGGGAGACGGGTCTTCGGGGACCGGTGACGCTCACGCCGTCCGGGGGGTGCTTCGAGGTCGATATCGTCCGCTGGCGGTTTCGGAGTCGAACGGCGACGGAGGGGGTTCCCGCCGGGGCCGGAACCGTCGTCGTACCGGTCGTGCCATAGCGCCGCCATCGCGCCATTTCGGATCGGGACGGAAATCGTTCTCCCGAAGGTGTATAATCGACGGGAGGGTTATATTTACGGCATGAAGGGTATTGTCACGGCCGGAGGGGCGGGTACGCGGTTGTACCCGGTGACCCAGGTTATTTCCAAACAGCTGCTGCCGGTTTACGATAAACCGATGGTCTATTACCCCATCGCGACGCTGATGGAGGCGGATATCCGGGATATCCTGCTCATCTCGACGCCGGTCGATCTTCCGCAGTACCAGCGACTGCTGGGAGACGGCAACGAGTTTGGCATCCGTCTCACCTACGCCGAGCAGGCGCGTCCGGAGGGTATCGCTCAGGCGTTTCATATCGGCAAGGACTTCATCGGCGGAGGACCGGTCGCCCTGATTCTGGGAGATAACGTCTTTTACGGTCATCACCTGCCGGATCAACTGGTCCGTGCGGCGGCGACGCGGGACGGGGCGACCGTCTTCGGCTACCGGGTGCGCGACCCCGAACGATACGGCGTGATCGAATTCGACGGAGCCGGTCGCGCCATCTCAATCGAGGAGAAGCCCGCACAGCCGAAATCCAACTTCGCGGTGGTCGGCCTCTATTTCTATGACGATCAGGTTACGGATATTGCCGCCTCGCTACGCCCGTCCGCACGGGGCGAGTTTGAAATCACCGACGTTAACCGCACCTATCTGGAGAATGGCAAACTGCACGTCGAAATCATGGAGGGGATCGACTGGCTCGATACCGGAACCCATGAATCGTTGCTTGAAGCCAGTAATTTTATCCGGGCGATCGAGGAGCGACGCGGCCTGAAAGTGGCGTGTCTGGAGGAGATCGCCTACCGAAAAGGGTATATCGACGCGGACCGGTTGTTATCGCGCGCGGCCCGACTCGGCAAGACCGACTACGCGGCGTACCTTCGCCAGCTGGCAGCGAACGTTTGAATGAGGAAGACAGGCTTGTGAATCGACTGAACAGGGAACGGATCGGGGCGGATTTTCGAGATCGGGTCACGACCCAGGAATACGGCCCGAAGACCGTGATCGAAGGCGTCCAACTGATCGAACTGCGGCATATGGTGGAGGATGGGGGCGCGTTCGCCGAGATCGTCCGCTTCGACGAGGAGGGGCGACTGCTGCAGATCCCGGAGTTCCGGGTACGGCAGTCCTCCTACTCGCTGGTGCTTCCCGGCGCCATCAAGGCATTCCACCTGCACTACAGCCAGGAGGATGTCTGGTTCGTGCCGCCGACCGATCGTCTGGTCGTCGGTCTGCTGGATGTCCGCGAGGGGTCACCGACCTACGGCCGGACGATGCGGCCGGTGCTGGGCGGCGGTAAGGCGCAGATTCTGTACATCCCGCGCGGCGTCGCCCACGGTTGCGCCAATGTCGGAACGACGCCCGTAACCATTCTTTACTACGTCAATCAGCACTTCGACATCAACGCGCCGGATGAACACCGCCTGCCATGGGATGTCCTGGGCGCGGAGTTCTGGCAAATAACCCAGGGGTAAAGTGAACCATGCGACTACTCGTAACCGGCGGAGCGGGTTTTATCGGCTCAAACTATGTGCGCTATATGCTGGACAGGTATCCCGACTACCGGATCATGGTTCTGGATGCGCTCACCTATGCCGGGAACCTCGATAACTTCGTCGGCCTGTGGGAGAACCCGAATTTCCAGTTCTTTCAGGGCCGGATCGAGGATGCCGCTCTGGTCGATAATCTGGCCCGTAATGTCGATGCCATCGTGAACTTTGCCGCCGAGTCGCATAACGACCGGGCGATCCTCGACCCCCACACCGCCGCGACCACCAACTTTTCCGGCGTCCTTACCCTCCTTGAAGCCGCCCGGAAGTTCAAACATACAAAATTCCACCAGGTAAGTACGGATGAGGTATATGGAACGACCGATGGTGAGTTCACCGAGGGCGATCCGCTCGAACCGAACCAGCCCTACTCGGCGGCCAAAGCGGGCGGCGAACTGCTCGTCCGCGCCTACCATGTCACCTTCGGCCTGCATACCATCGTCACGCGCGGTTCCAATACCTTCGGACCCTACCACTACCCGGAGAAGATGATCCCGCTCTTTATCACCAACGCGATGGACGGTAAATCGCTGCCGGTCTACGGCGACGGCAAGCAGGTCCGCGACTGGATGTGGGTGGGAGACCATGCCGCCGGTATCGACATCGCCTTCCAAAAAGGCAATCCGGGTGAGGTCTACAATGTCGGCGGCGGCAACGAACGCCATAACATCGAGGTGGTCAAACTCATTCTGCAGTATCTCGGCAAGGACGAAAGCCTGATCCGCTACGTCACCGACCGCCCCGGCCACGACCGGCGTTACTCCCTCAACACCCACAAGATGGAAGCCCTCGGCTTCGCCCCCGACCGCAACTTCGAGGCGCGTCTGGAAGAGACCGTCAAATGGTACGTCGAGAACGAATCCTGGTGGCGAAAGATCAAGGACTCCGAAGGCTACCGCTCCTTCCATGACAAGTGGTACGCCAACCGGAAATGACGGAGATTCTCTCCCACGAACGTTCGGCGGCAACCCGCCGCCGACAAACTTTACAACAGTCTCCCTTTCACTTACCTACCGCGAAAAAAGAATGACTCTCCCATCTTGACGATGGCAACGATTTATGTTATGTTGAGGTGTGCCCTTTAGTATAACGTTAAACATTTTTTAACCTTGATGTAGTAAAGGGTAGAGACGAACGTTTTCGAAGAGGATAACGGAGTCCTATGGCGGGGCGTAAAAACGTCACGATACATGACGTCGCTGCAAGAGTCGGCGTCAGTCCGATGACCGTCTCCAATGTACTCAGCCAGAATACGGCACGCCGGAAACACGTTTCCGAAGAAACCCGCGCTCGCGTCCTCGAAGCTGTTCGCCTCCTGAAATACCGTCCTAACGCCAACGCGATATCTCTGCGGCGTAAGCGAACCAATATCATTGGTCTTTTCGGAGGGTACGGCTATGTCAATGCGGAAAACGCCTTTCTTGCCACGATTCTGGGCGGTCTTCAGGCCGCCTGCGATCGTTATGAGAAGGACTTGCTTGTACATGGAACTTTCCGGGGAGGTGCGGTCTCCGATATCTTCTCGGAGGTAGCGGACGGACGTATCGACGGCCTGATCCTCTATACCTCCCGTAACCACCCGCTCGTGGAGATGCTGGCGGAGTCGGCCCTGTCCGTCGTCGCCATTACCGATGCCGTTCCGTTCTTCCCCTCGGTTCTTGTCGATGATCGGCTCGGCGGAAGAATGCAAGCGGATCATCTGGCGGAACGCGGCCATCATCGTGTGGTCGCGATCACCTCCAAATCGGCGGCGGTCATGCGATCGGTTTCGGATCGCCTTGAGGGTTTTCTGGAGCGGGCGACCTCCTATGGGATGGAGGTCCTCATTCGCGCGGTGGCGCATTCCGGCAACGCACCGCATATAACCGAGGCGGACCTGGACTGGCTCTCTCTTCCGGCGGAGATAAGACCGACGGCGGCCGTATGCTGGAATGATCTGACGGCCTACGACCTTCTCGGATGCTGCTTCCACATGGGCGTTCGTGTACCGGAGGAGTTGGCGATCGTTGGTTTTGATGGCGTGATGTCCTCTCGTGGAATATATCGACGGTTAACCACCGTTCGCGCTCCCTGGAGCGAAGTGGCTTCCACGGCGGTGAAGGTCCTGATCGACGTCATGGAAGGATCGGACGTACCGCAGGAAACCGTCCTGCAGGGGCAGTTTATTATCGGAGACACAACCTGATTCTCACGGTCGGAGATGAAGGAAAAGGATGAACGGAATCTTTGCTTTTATTGCAAGTACGGAACCATGGAAAGCAGAGAAGATCGGTTGATCGGTTGAGGCAATTTCTCTCACCGGATCGGTGGGAGTGGCACGCATCCCGCACTGTCTGCGGATGCCTCTTTCGAAGGAGGAAAGATCATGTTTGTCGCTCGTCCCGTTAAAAGCAACGCGTTCACGCTGATTGAGTTGCTTGTTGTTATCGCCATAATAGCTATTTTAGCAGCTATTCTTTTCCCTGTTTTTGCTCAGGCGCGTGAACAGGCGCGCAAGACTTCCTGTCTGTCCAACATGAAACAGACCGGGCTTGCCGTCATAATGTACGTGCAGGACTACGATGAGACCTTCCCGTTAGCCTGGTCCGAATCCGGCACCTGGTACTTCGTTCTCAACCCTTATATCAAGAGCAGTGGCGCCTCTCAGTGGGCTCTGACGGACAAAAACAATATCTGGCACTGTCCGTCGGACTCGCAAACCGGCGTCGCGAACATCAGCTACGCAGCCAACGCTCTGATTGTGGGCGGTGGTTCGGCCAACTGGGATGGGGTCTTCCCCGCGAAAACGCTGGCGGCCATCGACAGACCGGCGGATGTTATCTTCGATGCGGAGATGATCCCCGGATTCGGGTCGGACGGAAATATCGCCAATGCTCCGACGGACTTCACTCGCCCCTCGGTCGACATTCCCGGTAAGCCGGCGGATAACTCCGACGCGGCGGTCGAATACTTCTACAACTGGCTCAAGGTCGATATGACCGACAAGAAGCCGGGCTATGACCCCTGCCCCGACCCGATCAAGCTCAACTGGTACAATAACATCACCTGTAAGATGGTTGCCTACCGGCATAACCGCTCGGGCGAGAGGACAGGTATCACGAACCTGTGCTTCACCGACGGCCACGCCAAAGGCTTCCGTTTCGGCACCATGCGTGTCACCAACTGGTTTCCCAGTCTGACCGAAACTCAGCTCGCCAACTGGAACAAACCCTGACCACCGGCCTGGGAGCGGGACAGGAACTTCGGCTCCTGTCCCGCTCCTAAGCTTCTCTCCTTATTTCCATTCAGGGGCGATGAATCTGCCTTTCCCTTTACTCAAAGAGCGTTCCGGGCTTGGAATAGTCTGGCTGCTTCTGGTCGGAAGTGTCCCCTGCCTCTCGGGTTGTCTTTCCCTGGCGACGCGGATTCCGGAGCCTATCCCCACGCTTTCGGCTTCCGTTCAACCGACCCCGACCCCGATTCGGGCCTTACCTCCCGGTTCCGTACGCTTCACCGACGTGGCCCGGCAAGCAGGACTCCGCTACCGATGGACCATTCCGGGAAAACGTCCGATCAATGCACTACAGGGAATCGGCAACGGTTGTTGTTTTACGGACTATGACGGCGACGGCAACCTGGATATCCTCCTGGTCGGTTCGCCCCTGGCCCTCTATCGTGGCGATGGGAAAGGACGCTTCACCGACACCACCCGAACCATGGGACTGGACGTCCTCCGGGGTCATTTCCTGGGCGTGGCCGTGGGCGACTACGACAACGATGGCTTCGATGACCTTTACCTCAGCGGCTACCGG
>JANRLW010000062.1:0-80445 GCA_033762295.1 Capsulimonadales bacterium | reverse complement strand
ATGTTCTGTTGCCGTTTCAGGTAGGGAATGCGGTGGGACTGGGACTCGCGCTTCGGCCGATCTTCCCGCAGGTCGCCACGATGGGAAATGTGGTCACGCTGCCGAATACCCACCTGGTCATCTCCTCGGAGTTGAGCGGGTTGAATGTTTCCATCGCGGTGCTGGTACTGACGGTCTGGCTGGCGCTGCGACGGGGGGTTCGATACTACAACTACCCCGTTCTGCTGGTTCTTGGCCTCCTGGTGGCTCTGGTCGTCAACTTCGTTCGACTGTGGATCATGGCGGTGGCGATCAACTCCAATCCCGATTTCGGCACCGGCGTCGGGCGGATCAGCTTCTGGATTCCGGTTCTGATCGCGTTCTTCCCGGTACGCTGGCTGGTCGATCGGTTCCGTCCGCGCCAACTTCGCCATCCCGGTGAGGGAGAGGGAATACGCTGATGGCCCTTCCCGTACCGCGAGCGGAAACCGCGATACCGGTCCATCGTCCGACCTTCGTCGGCCTGACGGTCGTCTTCGGTGTGACGGCGATCCTGCTCTTTGTGATCGGAATTCGCCTTCAGCAGCGGGGACGGTGGCTGCCCGAACTGCCGACCGAGATCGGTAGCTGGATCGGCGCTCGGAAGGACGTCCCCCGGATCGCACTGGAAGCGCTCGGAAACCCGCTCAGCCGGGGCGTCGAGTTCTCCAACGTCTTCGAGGAGCGGGTTCAGGCGCAGGTGTTCGCGACGAGCGATTTTGAATCCTATCTTGACCCGAAAGTCTTTATGGCGCGTTATCGCTACGGCCTGACCGCACAGCGGGAGATTCCGCTTTTCGGTAAGGACGGCGGTGTTCGCGGCCTGGTGTTTCGGGGCGTCGAGGGCAACGATCGCGTCTTGATGTACTACTGGGTGCAGTATCGGGATGGCCGCACGAGCGCGACGGAATCTCTCACGCAGAAAGAGGACCTTCTGACGCGCGTTCGTCTCGGCGCGGAGGCGACCCTGCGGGGCACGGAAAACTGCGTCGTCCGTGTCTGGGTCAGTATTTTGCCGAATGATCGCAACGGTGTCCAGTCGCGCCGGAACATGGATGAAGTCTGCCGGGCGATCCATGACTCGTTGAAGGAGCAGGGACGGAAAGGAACCGGGTCATGACCCCTCCTGACGGGTCGAAACGGAACCGGAGCCGTCGGTCGCTCTGCGTCTGGGCGGCGCTGGCGGCGGTCGGTTCGGCCGGATGCGAGAACGAGATACGTCCCTCCGGCCCCGATATCGCGATTCTGGAGAGTCCTTCCGGAACGGCAATGACGGCGACACTCGACAATCCCCTCCTGTCCCTGAAAAAGGGGAATTTCTGGGAGATGATGGCCTACCGCCAGAACGTCGGGTCGAGCGAGGTGACCGTAACCCGTGACCGCTATGTGGTTCATGGGCCGATCACCGTCGGCGGAATTGCCGCGACCGAGATCCGAATCCTGAGAAACGGGAAGACCTGGCGTCGCGAAGTCTACCGGATGAACGGTCCCGTTCTGGAACTGGTCGCCGCCCAGGATGAGAACTCGGAGTTGATGCGCTATTCGCCCCCGGTTCCGCTGTTCAAATATCCGGTGCGGGAAGGCGATTATCTGAACTGGGCGGGAACGTTCACGATCCGTGGGGAGACTCTGGCGGCCCGCGCCCTGTCCCGAATTTCGGGGCAGGAGACGGTCCAGACGCCCGCCGCCGTCTTCAAGACCCTCCGGGTGGATACGATGATCGCCCTGGGGGACGGGCAGATCAAGTTTCCTTCAGCCCGCTGGTTCGCTCCCGGCGTCGGATTTGTGCGGAGAGGGTATGCGGAAATGAAAAACCCGGCCTCCGCCGAAGTCGTCCGCTTCGGAGGACAGTAACCGCTATGTCGACCAATGCCGCCACGATCGAAAACAGCCCGCCGACGACGGCGACGGACCCGCGCCTGATGTTTTTCCGACGCCATGCGATCTGGCTGGTCGTACTCGCCCCGTACCTGCTGGCCTGGTGGTTGCCGTTCGTCTGGTCCTGGAATCGGTGGACAAACCCGGCGTATGTCCTGTTTTTTCAGCCGTTCGTTCCGGTACTGGCGGTCTATCTGGCGTGGACCAAGCGAGACCGGGTGACCCAGGTTTGGAAACGGTACGGTAAACGGTCGAGCCAGGGGTTCCTGATGCGTGGCAACGCGCTGCCGTTCGCTCTGGGAATCGGCGTTCTGGCGTTTGCTCATCTGGTACAGATCAAAGGGCTGGCCGTGATCGGACTGCTCTTGATCGCCTGGGGAGTCGTCTACCGGTTTTTCGGGGCGCGTATCCTGAAGGCGCTCGGTCTGTCGATGGCCTTTTCGCTGCTCGCCGTTCCTCCGCCGGATTCGATCGCGGAAATGGTCATGCGTCTCTGCGGTCGGGTAACCCTGAGCGCCGCCGCCGCGCTTTTCCGGTGGCTTCACGTCTCGGCCTATACCTCTCCCGACAAGGCGGACACGCTGATCTTTTCGGAACGCGGGTATACGGTCGATTATCTGTCCGCTCAGGCCGGCCTGGGTGTGCTGTCCCTGAACCTGCTGCTGCTCTTTTGCCGGGGAATGGCCGGAGGGTTCAGTCTGCTCCGTCTGACGGAGCTGTTGAGCGTTCTGCTGTTGAGCGTTCTGCTCACTGCCGGACTGAACCTGATTCGTGTCATGGTCGCCGGAATGATGGGGGGCAATGCCACGGAGCTTTCCCGTCTGCTGGCCCATAACGGCTGGATTCTCCTGTTGATGGGAGGTCTATCGCTGGCGTTGAGCCTGGCGATCGAGGCGGGAGTGACTCGGGCAGGGCGTCAGGTCGCGTTACGTCGCGCGATGAAAAAGGCGCGTCCTCGGAGAGCATCGGTGTCGACCGCCGAACCTGCGCCGGAGCCACCCGCTTCCACGGTGGTCGCGCCTCCGACGGCGACCGTCGCCGATCGACCGAAACACGCCCCGCGCCGGCCGCCCGTTCGAGTCAATCCGTTCGGAGTTCTGGCGGCCGGATGGAAACGGTCGGAGATGGCGATCGAAAAAGGATTCCGTATGCTGTCGCGCAGGAAGCGGCGGCGGCGTTAGCCGGTCGCTCCGGCGGTTTGGAAAGGTGGAAAGTCATGGTTCCCGATACCGCTCCGATATTTCCCGGTCGGCGTCCCCTGGCCGCGATGGGAGTGGCGATCCTTCTGGTGGCGTTGTTCGGCGGCTTCGCGTCCGCCCGGTTCCGTCACGCCGGGGAGTGGGTTCCGGCCATTCCGAACACGATCGGGCACTGGGAGAGCATCGATTCACCGATCGCGGCGGAAATTCTGGAAGGGTTGGGGAATCCGCCGACCATCTCCAAGATGTACGTCAATCCGTTGGGGGAGCGAGTGTATGCGTCGGTCATGGCGGTCGGGCCTTTTGAGAACTACCACGACCCGATGGTCTGTATCGCCGGAGGGGGAAACTTCTCGATGACCGCGCGGGAGATCTTTCCCCTGGACGGACCGGGGAGCGGAAAGATTCGCGCGATGATCTTTCGTCGGCGGGATGGCGCGGTGCGAATGCTGATGTACTACTGGCAGCAGAGCCGGGACGGCAGCACGGATACGTCCGCCCGCATGGGCAACTACCGGGATATGCTGGCGCGTTTCGACACCGGCCTGGGCGCGGTCGTGATCGGTCGTCAGACATGCCTGATGCGGATACATGCGTTTATCCGTCCGGATGACCCCGATGGGGTCCAGGCGCAACGGAATGTGGAGGAGATATCCCGAACCATTTACCAGGCGCTGCGCCGGGACGCCGGATTGGAGCCGTTGAAATGAAAGGGGTGCGACCGGATCGTCACGGGGGGCGGATCGGAGCGCTGGCGTTGCTGGCCTGCGCCGGCTGCGGGATGGACCACGCGGAGAATAAGGGAACGGATACCTCGTTTATTCGTATTCCGGGTAAGCCGACGCCTTCGGTGCCGATGAAAGCCGGGCCGGTGTTGCCGACGCGGGAGAAGGACCGTTTCCAGTGGCATGTGACGACCCATCGCCGTCAGGTGATCGACGACGCGATCAAGGATCAGGTGCTGCGCGAGGAAGAGGAGGAGGTCATTGTCGGAAAAACGTCCGACGGACCGAATCCGGGGACGGTATTTGAGATTCGTAAGAACGGAAAACCGTTTCGAGCGGAGATTTTCGACGTCTCCTCGGAGCAGGTGCGTCAGGTAGCCGCCGGCCTGGGCGATCGGGTCACGATGGTGCCGCCGTTGCCGTTGATGCGTCTGCCGGTGCGGGAGGGGGCGGAGCAGGACTGGATCGGCGTATTGCAGTTTCGTAAGGTGCGGACGCCGGGGACCGCGTACAGTCGGGTCAGCGCTCAGGAGATCGTGAAGACGCCGGCGGGCGAGTTCGGGGCATGGCGGGTGGAGACGGTCATCCGGACGACGATCGAGGGAAAGCCGTTCGCGTTTCCGATGACGCGCTGGTTCGCTCCGGGGGTGGGAATGGTCCGGCAACGGCTGTATGTCGGTAATATTCTGGTGGAAAAGGAACTGGTTCGGTATCGCCCCGGAGGCAAATAAGCCTGGAACCGGCTACAAATCGGTGGGATAACTGCCGACATGAAAACAGGGTGAAATATTTCTCGGCAGACAAAGGCGAAACGAGCATCCTAAATTCCTGTTCCGGAGAAAGGAACAGGTTAGATTCGGAATCGATCCGGGTATAATAACCTTCGATAGGCCGGGAGCGCAGGTGTGCGTTCCGTCTCTGTCGGTTCGATTTTCGGCTGGTATACAGGAAGTTACAAGGGAGCAAGACATGGAGTTGAAGAATCGCATCATTCGCTTCGCGGTTGCGCTGACGATTGCAGGAGCGATTGCGACGCAGATTCCGATGAATGGTGGCATCGCCCTCGCGCGCGACGGTTACGGCGGTCGGTCGGGTTCCGGCAGCACGGGTCGCAACATCATTCGTGGCGTGGCGGCGATTGCCGTCGGTTATGGCCTGTACTCCACGGCGACGGCTCCGGCGGTTTCCGGTGGCGGCGGTGGCGCTTCGGGCGGTGGTGGCTCGGTTCCCGCCGGCACGCCGACCAATAATAACAACAATCAGGACAGCACCGAATCGCTCTGGGATGTCCTCAACGGTCGTGATGACCTGAACAAGTTCGCTCAGTATGCCGACCTTGCCGGTCTGAAGGAAGAACTGCGACAGCCGGGCGAATTTACCGCGTTCATCCCGAACAACGCCGCGTTCGCCGATCTCGGCGATGCCAAGATCCAGGAACTTTCCAAGCCGGAAAATAAGGCGATGCTCGCTCAGTTGCTCGGCAACCACATCATCAAGGGCAAGTACACCATCGACCAGCTCAAGTCCGAAGTGAAGGGCCTGAGCGCGGGCAAGGAGTACCCGACGATCAACGGCAAGACCGTCACCGTGAAGATGGCGGGCGATGTGCTGACCATCAACGATGTCCGTATCATCGAGACCGACATCCCGGCCAGCAACGCCGGTATCCATCCGATCGGACGCGTCATCGATCCGGCCGCACCGGCAACGCCGTAGTTTCGACGAAGCCCTGAAACCACCGAAACGAATCACGGGGTCGCTTTCCCTATACGGAAAGCGACCCCGTTGCTTTGTCAGGAGGTGCCGACGGGGATAAACCGGGGGCGGTTACCGACGGGAGCGGATCGACTTTTCCGACCACGCTTCGTAGATTCGCCCGTAACGGTCCCGGTAGGTCGCTTTCACTCGGACGCTCGCCGCCCCGATCTCGCCCGGTATCAGTACCGAGAACAGCGATTGCCGGGGAGACGGGCGCGGAGCGTAGTAGCCCGGAGGCGGGTGGATCGGCTCCGCCTCCCGTATCTCCCGAAGCTCCTGGTCGGCGTTTCGCCAGGAGTCGCCTCCCTGAACCGTCCAGAGCGTTCCGGGCAACGTCGGCTGGGCGATACCCTGCGCGTCGGAAAAGACCGCCCGCCAGTAAACCGTCGTACCGGGGGCGACCGGACCGATCGGCTCTGCGATGATTTGAAACGTTCCGGGAGGCATGGTGCGATGCCGCTCCCCGGTGCGCCATACCCAGAATCCGACCGCGCCGACCGTCAGGAGAGCGGCGAGCGCACCTCCGATGCGATACGTCAACGAGGGATGAAGCGTGGTCGGACCGGGCGCGCTCCCCGTACGCGGAATCGGGCGAATGGCGGCGATTCCCAGACCGATCCAGGCGTACTGGATCGCCTGAATACCGGCAAAGTGATACATCGGGGAGGAGAGCGAATCGACCAGAGACGCCAGCACCGCCGCCAGAGTGCCGGAGATCAGGGCCGTCTGAAACGGCGTTTTGAGACGGGGAATGGAGTACAGTGCGGTCAGAACGAACGAGGCCAGAACCCCGATATGCAGGAACAGCCCGATGAGACCCGCTTCCGCCGTCCACTGCAGATAGTAGCTGTGGGCATTATTATCGTGGGTGGTTCCCTTGGCCAGAACGACCGCCATATCGTCGCCGATATGCGTATACCAGCCCTGCAGAACGGGAAAGGAACCCAGGCCCCAACCGAGGAGCGGCCGGTCCCGGATCATACCGATCGTCCCCTCCCAGATCGATAAACGGCCGGCAAAGGCGGCGTCATCGCGCAGGTTAAGCAGTGAGGCGCGCTGTGAGACCAGCGGGGCGAGATTGGTCAGCACGAGAAAGACCGTCAGAGCGACCAGTACCTGAACGACCGGGGAGAGGAGGGCCTTTTGCCAGGCCGGACGGCGGTCCGGGCGATCGTCCCTTTCCCCCGAGCGGAAATACCGGAAATGAAGGATGGCCAGAATCAGAACGGCGAGCAGGGTCGCCACCCATCCGGATCGAAACCGGGACGACAGGAGGGCCACAGCGAGGATCAGCCCGGCTGCGGTGGCGGCAAGACGGCGTTTCTCCTCGATGTCCGGATGGATGGCAAAGACCAGCGCCACCGGGAGCAAAAGCGTCAGAACCGATCCCGCGTGCTCGTGCGTTCCCAGCAGCGAGAACATATCGTTCAAATGCGCGCCCGGCTTTCCCGCCTGAGAAAGGTCATACAGCGAAAGCAGAACGCCCAGCCCGAGAATGCCGGACAGGACGAACGAGACCTGACGCGGGGAGCGCAAGGTGTAGGCGGTGACGAAATAGACGCCGACGCCGCTGATGACGCGCAGCATTTCCGTGGCCGCGAAGTTGCGGTAGGGACTGAGAGCGAAGGCGATACCGGTCCAGACGGTGAGTCCGAGGAGCCAGGGGTTAGGGTCCCGACCGAGCGCCGGAAAAACGTTCTCCTGAAAACTCCGGCAGGTTCCAAGCAGGAGGAGAACCAGGAAGGTGCCTACCTGAAGCATCAGGTAGCGGTTGGCATCGGAAAAGCGTGCCATACCGGACCCGATCAGGAGAACGATGGTCAGAAGAATCCCGAAAACGAGAAAGTTCTCCCGGAAGTTGAAATCCGCGCTTGACCAGACCTCCTCCCGGTCAGGTCGGGGACGTCGTGACGACCGGCCCCGGCGGAACCGTTCCCGTTCCCGCTCCCGGGCTTCCCATGGGTCGATGGCGGCGGGCCGTCGGCGTTCCTGCCCGCTCTGGCGTGGGTCGGTGGTTCGGTTGTCGGGATCGTTCACACCGTTCGCTCCGATCGTGGTCAGGCATCGTGCCCGACGGCTTCCGTATGTCGCGCTTTCGACGTGCCGTTGAGGCGCGGCTGCAGCGACAAACCGGAGACACGGGGCCGGGGCGGTGACATATGTTGCCGATGATCGGCCAGACAGAGTTCGACAAGGTTCTGCAGACGGCGGTGGAATTGCCGGGTATCGAACTGTTCGGAATGCTCGCGAATGACCCGGGGGTCGATCGGCATGGCGTTCAATCGCTGAATCGCATCCGCCAGGCTATCGGCCGTCTGTTCGCAAAAGAAAAGGCCGGTCACGCCTTCGACGATGGTTTCGAGCGCGCCGCCGCTGCCAAAGGCGATGACGGGGCGACCGCTGGCCATCGCTTCCAGCGGAGCGATGCCGAAGTCCTCCTCGCCGGGAAAGAGAAACGCGCGGCAGTTGGCAAAGAGTGACTCGACCTGACCGTCCGGAACCCGACCGAGAAACTCGACGGTCGGCCCCGCCATCGCCTTCAGGCGGGCGAGTTCGGGACCGCCGCCGACGATTTTCAAAGGCGCTTTCAGTTTGTTGCACGCCTGTATCGCCAGGTCCACTCGTTTGTATACCTGGAGTCGGGAGACGACCAGGTAGTAGTCTGCGGAAGGGGCCGGTTCGACGTTGAATCGGCGGGTTTCCACCGGCGGGTACAGGATTTCGCTGTCACGGCTGTAGTATTTCCTGACCCGTCGGGCGATGTTGTGTGAGTTCGAGAGGAAGTAGTCGACCCGGTGCGCGGCATTCAGATCCCAGTTGCGCAGAAAATGGACGAGAAACGGAAGGGCGGAGCGCAGGTGGGAATCGTAGTTGCCCTGGGAGATATACTCATGATATCTCCAGGCGAACCGGGACGGCGTATGACAATAGCAGATGTGGCAGGTCTCCGGCTCGGTGATGACCCCTTTGGCAAAGGAGGTCGTGTGCGAGAGAACGACGTCGAAACCGCGCAGGTCGAAGTGCTCGAAGGCGAGCGGGAAGAGCGGAAGCACATACTTATGCGTCTTCGCCTGACGCGCGAATTTGAAGCGTTGCAGGAACGACGTCCGGATATCCATCTGGCGGAAGGACGGCAGGGTCGCCTGCGGATCATAGACGGAAGTATAGATCGGCGCCTCCGGCCAAAGCTCATGCATGGCTTCGACCACCCGTTCCGCACCACCGGCTTGCGCCAGGTAATCATGAACTATCGCGATTTTCATAAGCTTCGGTCTTAACCATCCCTCGTCCGTCCGAATTGGTCGAACGGACGACATCAGGCCTTACGGCCCAGCATTTCCTCGTAAGCCGCTTCCACCTGACGAGCGTTATGCGCGGCGGTGAATCGTGAGCGAACCTCGGCATAGCCCGCGCCGGAGAGCCGTCCGGCCTCCGCCGGATTATCCAGTAACCGTTCTATGGCCTGTCCCAGAGCGACCGCATCGTTCATCGGGGTAAGGATACCCGTTTCTCCCGTCCGCAGGATTTCCCGGACGCCTCCCCCGTCGCTTCCGATCACCGGTAACCCCTCCGCCATCGCTTCGATCACGACCTGGCCGAACGGTTCCGGCGTTATACTGGCATGTACGAAAATATCGAGATCCCGCAGACGTTCGCGGATGTCGGTACGAAACCCGGTGAAGACAACCTCTCCGCCCGCCGACCGAATCGCCTCCGCCTGCTGACGCAGTCGCGCTTCATAATCCTCTTCGCCAAACAGGGCCGCGCCGATCAGGACGAACTCCAGCCGCCGACCGGATTGCGAAAGGCGAAGCGCCGCTTCGAGAAAGACGTGCTGGCCCTTCCACTCTACCAGTCTACCCACCATGCCGATTCGGGGCGGTGAGTTTTTCCATTCGGTTCCGGCGGACGGGGGCGGAGAGGTTAATTCCGTCTCGGACAGGCCGTCATGAACCGCCTTTACCCGCTGCTGCCCCGAACCGTCCGGAAACAGCGCCGCACGTGTGCTCTCCGAATTGGTCAGGACGTACTGCGGCCAGGATTTCGCCAGTCGGCGAAAGACGCGAACGACGGGCGCCGGCAAATACGACGGGTCGATATGGTCCCGTACATGCCAGAGGACCGGGATTCGCGCGATCCTGCCGGCCAGCGCGCCGTAGATGTCCGCCTTCAGCGAATTGCAGTGAAGCAGGTCCGCGCCGATCGAACGGGCGAACCGCGCGATCCGGTTGGCGTACCCGGCGAACGTTACCGCCGCTCGAAACTTACCGGCGAGACCCCCTCCGCCCAGACTCCCCTTGCGTACCTCACGCATCTCCTCGGACAACGGTAAGATATGCGTCTCGATGCCGATTTCCCGGAGACGATCGGCAAACGGACCGTCGGCGGCGAGAGCGACGACCGCTCGGTACCGATCACGGTCCAATGCCTCCAGCGTCCGTAGCAGGGCGATCTCGCCCCCGCTCCACTTGGCCGTATGGTCCAGGAATAGAACCGTGAAACGCCGGGTCGGCACCGTGTCCCCCGGGACACGGGAACGATTCGCGGTCTGGTTATCGATCGCCGACAATTGCATCGATCACTTCTTTATACCGGAAATCCGGTGTTGCTGGTAATTTTAACAGGTATATTTTCGAAACGTCGGTAAAATTCGATTATCGCTCTCGTACGACACGCTCGTAGACGGACAGTATGCCGCGCGCGCACCGGTCCCAGGTAAAGAGCTGGGCGCGTTCCAGGCACCTGCGCCGGAGATCGGCGCGTAAAACCGGGTCACTCAGGACTCGGTCCAGTGCATCGGCCAGAGCCTCATCATCGGTCGGCGGCACGGTCAGACCGGCCTCCCCGACCACCTCCGGCAGGGAGGCGACAGCGGAGACGACCGAGGGCGTTCCGCAGCAGAGCGCCTCGGCGGGCGGCAGTCCGAAGCCTTCCCAGAGCGAGGGGAAGGCAAAGACATCGGCGGCCCGGTAGTAATCGGCCAGGTCGCGGTCCTCTTTAACGCGGCCTACCTGGACGATCCGCTCACGCAAACCCAGATCCCGGACCAGGGCTTCCTCCTCGGGAAACAGGTCCGCGCCGATCCGAAGAAGATGGATGTTGCCGCCGAACCGCTCCTCATCGGTTAATCGTTTGAGAGCGCGCAAAAGGGCGGGGGTATTTTTGTATCGGTTGGCGGTGCTTACCTGAAGGATGACCGGAGCATCGGGCGGCAGATGGTGCCGTGTGCGGATCGTCGCCCGGATTTGCGCCGTTTCCTCTTCGGAGACGGCATGAAAGACCGAGTTTATGCCGATATGAACGGTCACCAGTCGTTCCGGCGGCAGGTTGGCGTAGCGGATCAGATCCTGACGGGTCGCTTCGGAGTCGCAGATGATGAAGCGGCAACGATGCATCGGCCGGAAGCGCAGCAGGGGAAAGGTGATTCCCGTGACGCGTGACACCGGAATCGGGACGAGTCCGCGGGCGGCGAGATAGGGGATGATGTCATGACAGGTAAGAACGGCCCGGTCCGGAGGCAGCGCCTGGATGAGGTTGGCATGACTGTGATCCAGAACATGATAAACCTCGCCCCGGGTTCCGGCGGCCATCCGGGGATAGGTGATGAACCGGGCCGCCCGACTGGCCCAGGCCTCTCCCTGCTTTCCGGGTAAAAGTTTTTCGATCGATTTAACACGGTGACAGTTCAACGACTCGAACTCCCACTCCGATCCGCCGACGCGTGGCAGGGCCGCTTCCAGTTCCGCCGCGTAGCGTTTCATGCTGACGGCCGGAAACTCCGCCATATTGGGGAGGAGAATGGCTTTCATGAGGGTCTGCCGACCTCCGAGGCGGTCCGCGAACCGCGAGCGGCGTCCTGCCGTGGTGCGCCGGACGGCGTCGCGCCGAGGACGCCTTCGAAGATTCGGTGCAGTTGAGCGGCGACGGCCTCACAGGTGAAGCGTTCCTCAACGATACGCGCGCCCCCGACCGCCAGTCGGGACCGCTCCTCCGGCGATTCGATCAGCCGTTTCAGGCTTCCGGCCAGGTCGTCGGCGTCGCCTTCCCGAAAGATGATGCCGCCGCCCGTCTCACGAAGCAGGTGCGGAATCTGTCCGCTGTCGGAGCCGATCACCGGGACATGGCAGGCCAGCGCTTCGATGATGACCCGCCCGAACTGTTCCTTCCAGTTGGGCATGGTGCGCGACGGCAGGACGAAAATGTCCATACAGGCCATGTACTCCGCGGCTTCGTGGTGTGGAACGACCCCGGCGAAAACGGCCTGTTCGGTCAGGCCCGCATCGGCTATTCGCTGACGAAGCTCCGCCTCCTGAGGGCCGGCTCCGACAAAGAGAAGCTTGACGGGTCGATCGGTCTTCAGGCGCGCGACCGCGTCGATCAGCGTATCAAGCCCCTTCTCGGGAACCAGTCGTCCCAGGTACCCCACGACGGTCGCATCGGCGATACCGAGCGTGCGCCGTCGTTCCGTCGTCTCCCGGGGCAGGAAACGGCGTGTATCGGTGGCATACGGGACGACCTCCGAGGGGACGGTCAATCCCTTGCGAATCATCACCTGACGCGCTTCTTCGGAGTAGGCGAGAGCCATCGACGCTCGCCGGTAGGAGAGACGTTCGAACCAGGAGAACGGCGGGGCGTACGTTTTGTTCAGGTTCTGGTTGGTTTGAAAAAGGAAAGGCAATCCCAATCGAGAGGCGAGGTGGAGCGCCTGCAGATTGCTCAGGCTCCACGGCTCCTGGGTCGAAAAGATCAGGTCCGGTCGGAAATCCCGAATGGCGGTCATCGGCAGGTATTTGTAGCAGTGGAAGGTAATGTGACCGGGGGCAAGCACCGGTGCGGTCATGACCGGAACGGCATGGGTCGCGATTTCGGGGAGGAAACGCGGCTCCACGGGTGCGCCGGTGATATCGCTTTTCCAGTGCGACGGAATCAAAAGCCCGACGTCGATGCCCTGTCGTTGCGTCAGCGCAACAAAGACCTGCTGGTTGACATCGACCACGCAGGAATGGCTGACAACTAGGACTCTCATGGTTCGCAACGGCTCCCGCCCGGTTGTCGTCGGCTTCTCATCGGCTCATTTCACTTCCGAAACTCGTTATAGACGTTCAGATACTGTTCGGCTATATGTTCCCACGTGTTGGTCTGTGCGCGTTGCCACGCCGCCTGCCGCATCCGTTCCCGGCGATCGGGGTCGCCTGCCAGTTGCGCCATCGCGGCGGCGATTCCGTGGACATCCTCGGTATGGTCCACCTGAATTCCGGCCTCCGGGGTCACCAGTTCCGCGCCGCCGGTGGTTCGAGCGGTGATGATCGGCAGGCCGGACGCGGTCGCCTCCGCCAGCACGAGGGCGCAGGCTTCGTATCGGGACGGGAACACGAACAGATCGACCGCTCGCATGATGGCCGCGATGTCTCGCCGGAAATCCAGAAAGTGAACGCGATCCGCGATCCCCAGCTGCTCGGCCATCGCCGGGAACGGACTGCCTTCGGCGCGTCCCACGACCGCCAGATGCAGACCGGACGCCCGGACCTCCGGGAGCGCCATCGCCTTCAGGACGGTGTCGAGGTTTTTTCGGGGGGTTTTGATGTCCCCGGCAAACAGCGCCAGGGGAACGTTCTCCGGCAGTTTGAGGGGGGCGCGTTCCCTCTCTTCGGGGCGCGTCGCGGGGTGAAATTCGGAAAGATCGGCTCCGTTGAGAATAACTCGCAGACGCTTTTCGGGAATACCGATCTGCTTCAGTTCCTCCCGGACGGTCGACGAGGCGGCGACCACCAGCCGCGCCCGATGGTACGCTTTGCGTTCCCAGACCGCATTGAGAGCGGAATAGGTCCACTGATATGCCCCGTAGGCGTTCCGATGCTGGCGGGCGGTATGGGCGGGCGACTGCCGCCAGGCACTGTGAACGAACTGCGAGGTATTGACGTCATGCGGAACGGAAAGGCAGTAGCCATACCCGTGGACGACATCATACTCTCCGTGCGCCTTGCGGAGGAGACGATCGGCCTGCGCCGCGAAAGAGGCGACCTTGATGAGATTGATCCGTCGCAGAAAGCCCGGTTGAATCGGTTTCCAGACAGCGCCGGCCGCGATCAGATCCTCGTCCACTCGATCCGCGAAAAGATGGACCGAAAATCCTCGCTTCAGGGCATGGCGAACGATTTCGTAGTTGGCTCTTCCCTGGCCGTCTCCGCGAACGACATTATGCGTCACCACAGCAAGCCGCACGTTCATTAGCTCTGCGCCTTCCGAGTTTGGGGCGAACTGGGTGAACTGTCCGGCGAGGTGAGGGATTCCTTCGCCGTCTCCTCACCCGCCGACTCCTTTTCCTTCGCGACGGCGGCCCGTTTCTTCCGCTCGTCATCCTCACGGTCCACTCGGTCCACGTAGCCGATCAGAAACCAGATGATCATACACTGCGAGTAACGGCCTCCGATCAGCCAGGTGCCGGCGGTCGCCGCCAGCATTCCCACGATTCCCAGCGAAAGCCAGGTCCGGTGACGATGCCAGACCCAGACCGTCCGCCAGATCGCCCAGAGCATGATCGCCAGGTAGAGAAGTCCGCCGAAGGCTCCGCAGGAGATGAAAAGGTTGCCCAGGTCGTTTTCCGCCGCCGCCCCCAGATAGACGCCGAACTTCGCTCCGGCAATCGTGGTGGTGCCCAGACCGTTGCCCAGTGGCTGAACGAAACCACGGACGACCCCATCAAAAAACTGGTTGGAATGGACGACACCGGTGGATTCCCGGGCGTCGGCGGCCTTCAAAATTCCCTTGGCCTGCCATTGAAGAAGGGCATCGGTCGTATCGTTGCTGGTCTCGATGTCACGGGCCTGATTCAAGCCGGCGATGAGCAGGAATCCGCCCAGAACGAGGGATACCGTCAGGCGGGGGAGCCAGGCGCGCGGATTTCGGCTCTGCAGACCCCAGACCAGCGAACAGCCGAGAAGGGTGCCGAGTAAGGCGCCACGACTGGAGGAGAGGATAATCCCGGTCATGAGAAGGAGCCACGGAAAGATCGCGAGACGGTTTCGGTTCAGGAAAAGCACGAAGCAGAAGATGGCCGCGATGGAAGTGACTCCCGTGTATTCGGCGAACGAGTTGAAAAAGGAGAAGACGCGCATGACGTTGTTGCTGATGTACTGACCGACGTCGTTTTTGGTCAGCTCGAGCCATTGCTTCTCCACGTCCGTAAAACCGTAGAACTGTTGCCGAAACGCGTAGAGTACGCCCATGATTGCGGTAATTATGACGATATTGGCAAAGGCCCGGGTCACCCGGTGGGTGCCGAGGGTACGTCCGCCATAAAACCAGAGCAACGGAATAATATAAAACAGGGCCCCTGCCAGACTGATATGAATGCCGCCCTGTAATGGGTTTGCCATCTCCAGGATCATAATGACCAGCAGGATGCCGATCATTCGCGACAGAAGCGTGTCGAACGGGAGCCGGCGGCGAAGCAGGAGGTTGACGACGAAGAGGGAGATGATGACCGGCTGGACGAGAATCAGCGGGTCATAGGTGGAGTAGCCCAGCAGCGGGATCAGGTAACGCTTGGCGACGCTGAACGTACTCAGGTAAATCAACGCCAGGGGCACCCCGATGAACGGGGTATTGACCATCGAGGCGTAAAGGATGGCGGCGAGCGAAAAGGTTAGCAGGGACCGCTGGGTTTCTCCGCCGCCGAACATGGCGACGAGAGAGATCAGCAGGACGACGACGGTCGTGATGACGGCCGCGCCCGCCGGGGAGGTGCCGAGGCTGATCGCGGTCGCCCCGACACCGGAAAACCCCTGACCCTCGCGCGAAACCGCGCTCATCGGCCGGCTCCGACCGGAACGCGTTCGGAATGCGCCGAACCGACCGTCGGCTCGACCGACGACTTCTTGACGCCGACCAGACCGACGCCGAACGGCGGGTAGCTCATCGCTCGGGTCAGGGGGGCATCCAGAGTGATTTGAAAGAGCCGCAGCGGGAAGGAGGCGGCCCAGGCCTTCTTCTCGTTCCGGTAGTCACTGACCCGCATCAGGTTGGTCAGTTTCTGTGAGATCATGCCGCTGGTGTAGCCTTCCGCAACCACCTCAAGGCCGCATGACTCCATGATGTTTCGGACTTCCCCCAGGGTATATCCCCAGCGAACATGACCGCCGTCCTCCGTTTCCGAAAGGTATTCCTGTCGGAGGGCTTTATGCTCCTTATAAGGAGTGGTCAGGTAAAGGCGTCCGCCCGGTTTCAGATGGTGGCATAGATCGGCGACCAGTTTGCGGTCATTGATGACATGCTCGATCGTTTCCATCAAGATGATCTGATCGAATTCGCCCAGCGAATCGCGTACGGTGTGCAGGTCGCGCAGGTCCAGAACCCGGAATTCCGCGTTGGTCAGTCCCAGCAGTTTCGCACGCTCCGAGGCGGCGCCGTTCTGTTCCGCGTCGAAGGAGAGGCCGAGCACCCGGTTGCCGACGCTGGCCGCGTAGAACGAGAAGCACCCGTTTCCGCATCCGGCGTCCAGGGTACTGAGCGGACCGGGCTGCAGATGCTTTTTCAGCCAGAGATAGCGGTCATAGCAGAGCGGGTCACCGTGCAGAACGGTCGCTTTCCATCCGAGAACGCGTAGCAATGCATTGTTCATGTCGGTTTGTTGGTTCTTTCCGGCGATGTCCTAAATGCGGCTCGCCTGATAGAGCAGGAAGACGACACCGCTGACGATACCGACCATTTCCTGAAGGTTGAAACCTTTCCTTCGTCCGGCCGGGGGAACATAGATCTGGTCGCCGGGCTGGATGACCGGGTCATCGGAGTAATCGCCGGTTTTCAGGATTTTCTCGACATTCACGACCATCGTCGATTTCTGTTTGCCGTCCGGTCCGAACCGGGTGATTCGCGTCGATTTCAGTTCGGCGCCCTGCACCTGTCCGCCGGCTCTGGCGATCACCTGGGTTAGGGTCAGTGTCTGGTCATCCGGATAGGGCATGATACCGCCCCGTCCGAACGCTCCCTGCAGCAGAATCTCCTTGCGATTCTCCGGAACGATGACGCGGTCGCCCATCTTCAGTTTCTCGGCGGGTTCGAAACCGGTCTTTCTGTAGTCGGTCATATTGACGATGAGGTCCTTCCCTTCCCGTTCGATCCGGACTTCCGAAAGCGCGGCCCGTTCGGTCGGGCCACCCGCCGCCTGAAGGACTTCGACGAGCGAGCGATTCCGCGGAATGACAACCGGTCCGGGTTTCTGTACCTGGCCGATCACCTGAATCTGGGTTCGGGTGGGATCGATCTCCTTGACCGTCAGGAAGTCGCCCGCTTCCACCGGCAGGTTTTGCGCCGGGTCCAGGTCCCCCAGTAGCCGCTGGAGATCCAGAGTGATGACCTCCCCGGTCGCATTCCGGTACAGAGACGCTTCCAGAAGGTCATACCGGTCGGTCGGAAGGCTGCCGGCGGCGGAAATCACATCGCGGACCTTCCAGTTCTCGCCGAGGATGATTTTGCCCCGGTTCGGCAGGACGGTGGAGTTGACATTGACGGTCTTTTGAAAACGGGCACGCACGGCGATCGAGATACGAGGGTCCTCGAAATATTTGGCGGCCACCTTCTTGATGCGTCCCTTCAGCTCGGAAAGGGTGAGACCGACCACTTTGGTCTCGCCGAGGAACGGAACATCGGCGGTTCCGTCGGAGAGAACGGCCAGCGTTTCATTGGTATGGACCTGTCCGACGCCGTTGAGCGGGGTGACGGTCACCTGAAGAACGTCATCGACCAGAATCCGGTAGGTCGGCGACGTGATCAGGCCCGGGGCCGGATTGGCGGTGGCGGGCGTTCCGGGCGTCGCGGGACTGCCTGCGGGCGCTGCCGGCGGATTACCGGCAGGGGGTGCGGAGGGTGCGGTCTCCTGCGCCCGGGCGACTCCGGTCCGAAGCAGACCACACAGGACGATACCCAGAGTCAGCCATCCGCGGAGGGACTTGCGAGTTCGCTGCGCTTGGTTGATCATATTATCCGTTCTTCTCCGTTTTGTCGTCTTCATAGCGAACGACGCCCGTGGGCGTTCCGGTCAGGGGAGGGGTATCGGACGCGTTCTGCGGCAACGCCAGCGAATTGCCGCTCTCGTTCCCGTTCGTTCCGGTGGCCGGACGGGCGCGATCGGAGACCGGCACATAGTACTTGCCGTAGTAGTAGCCGTAGTACCCGCCGCCGTGGCCTTCCATGCGGTTGAGGACGGTGCCCAGCACGTTGGCGTTCGCCCGGGCCAGTCGCTGCAGCGCCTGTCGGGTATTGGCTTTCTTGGTTTCGCCGAACGCAATGACCAGAAGGACGCCATCGGCGCGTGACGCGAGGACGACGCTGTCCGCCACCATGACGGTCGGAGGCGAGTCGAACAGGGCGACATCGCACTTGGTTTCCAGCGTTTCCATGAACCGCCCCATCTCCTCGGACCCGAGAAGTTCGGCGGGGTTCGGCGGGGTTGAACCGGCCGGAATGACATACACATTCTCGACGCCCTCGACCGGCTGCAGCACCTCATCGATGGTGTGCGTACCGACCAGAACGTCGGTCAGGCCCGGCGTCGCCTCCACCTTGAACAGACGATGCAGACTGGGGCGGCGAAGGTCGGCGTCGACGATGATGACGCGTTTGCGCTCCATCGCCATCGCCATGGCCAGGTTGGCGACGGTGGTGGACTTGCCTTCCGCCGCGAGTGAGGAGGTGACGACCAGGGAGCGTACCGGGCGACCGACCGCCGCGAAATTGATGTTCGTTCGCAGAGAGCGATACGATTCCATGAGCGGGGAGAAACTGCTGGTTTCCTTGATCAGACGCAGACCCTCCTCCTCGATCATCGGAATCCAGCCCAGACTCGGCAGATTGAGCAGTCGTTCGGACTCTTCCGGGGTATTGATCCGGTCGTCGAACAGTTCCTGAAGGAGGGCAAGACAGAGTCCGAAAAAGACACCGAGCAGACCGGCGAAGAGAATGTTCTGTTCACGGTTCGGGCGAATCGGCTTGGTCGGCGGCACGGCGTACTGAAGGATGGTCGGTCCGCTGCCTTCGGTCGCTTTGGAGCGAAGTGTCAGAACGTTCAACTGGTTGGAGAAGTAAGTGAAATCGCTCTGGGCCTTGGCCAACTGACCGTTCAGGCTGCTCCATTCCCGCTCCCAATCCGGGAAGTTGGCGAGTCGGGCCTTCGCCTCGGCCAGACGTCGGCGAACGTCGTTGGTCCTTGCCTGAAGCCCGGTCATTTCGATCCGGAGCGCACCGATCTGATCGGACAGGGTACGGGCCGCCGGGTTGGGCACGGCGTTCCGGGCGACATAGGAGTTGAGCAGTTCCAGTTTCCGCATCTTGTAGAGCTGAATCTGGGCATCGATCGCCTGCACCTGGGGCATGTCGTCCTTGAACCCGCTGGCTTTTTTGAGCGCCTGTCGGCTGGCGTCCAGTTCGACCAGTTTGTCATCGATCCCCTGAATCCGCGGGTCGCCGGTTTTGCTGATGAACGGAAGCAGGGTCGCTTTCTGGGTCCGAAGCACGGCCGTTGTGGCGTCGATCTTGCCGGTCAGCGCCTTCATGTCGGACAGAGCGGCCTGATACTGGTCGTTGAGGTCCTTGACCCGGCCGACATACTCCTCTTTGTTCGCATCAAAGGAGTAGACGGAGTTTCGTCGCTTGAATCGGTTGGTCTTTTGCTGCAGGTCCTCGATTTTGGCCTGTGCTTCCCTGGATTGAGTGGTCGCCAGGTCGAGGGCTTTTTTCAGCTTTTCGGTGCTTCGTCGAAGGATTTCTTCTTTGTAGGCTTCGAGGAGGACATTGAGGGCGTTGGCGACGACATCCTGACTTTCCCCTTCGGCGGTCGCCTCGATGATCTGCGTCCCTTCGATCGGCTTGACGGAGAAGGCCGGCAACGGGGCGTTCCCCAGTTTCTCCTTGACCTTCTTCATCATGTCCGGCCCCTGGATCATCTGTACCTGCGTCGGCAGGGAGTAGACCTGGTTCGTCTGGAACAGGTCGCTCAGGGGGTCGGAGGTGTTGACCGTGTTGATCTGGAACCGGGGAGCCTCGGTCAGAAGCCGTGCGGACGCGCTGTAGGTCAGCGGCGTATACAGGTTGACCAGGATGCCGATTACCAGAACGATCACGAAGGTCTGGAGAATGATCGCCCGACGGCGACGCAGAATATCCCCATACTCCCGCAAGGTCAGGTTAGTAGGGGTTTCTTGTGAGGCGGGGAAAGAATCTTGCATCGAAGTCCTATTTCAGGGTTCTCGCAGCAGCCGTGAGCGGATGCTCCGACAGTGCGGTATGGACGCGCGAACCCTTCGCCGACCGGAAAGCCGACGAACCGACCGCGCGTCGCCTGCGACCTGGAGCCGCATCGACACGACAAAACAAAATTATTCCGGTTGTGACGAACCCCGAGGACGGCGTTCGTCCCGACGACAGAGACACCAAAACAGCCTCGCTTAGCCAAACGTTCGACGCTCGGAGGTTTGACTATCGAATTGGCGGCGCAGGAGCGACGGCGGTCATGACGCCGGAGGAGCGACCGGTGACGGTCGCATGATTCCGTATTCTTCCGAACTTGTTGGGATTCCTGCCGGATTTAGGCAATTTCCCGAATCGACTTGTTTCAGGGCGGCTGCCGGTGTGCGGTATGAGTTGGTCCGGTGTGGTGCCGCCGTTCGTAACCCAGAGAAACTATACGGGGGATTAATCATTTCAGCAAGCCCGGGGACAACCAATTGCGGTGAATTCCGACGGTGTGGAAATTCTCTCAACGGACGTAAATCGCCGGGCGCCGTCCGCAGTTTCCTCGCGGACGGCGCCCGGTCTTTTGTTACGGCGGTACGGCATCAATAAGCGCCGTCGGCGGCGAGAATCGAGGGAATGGTGCGCGCCAGGATCATCAGATCGGTGCGGAGGCAGCGATGACGAATGTACAGCAGATCGAGTTCGATCCACTCCTCGAACGTCATGTTCGACCGTCCCAGGATCTCCCGGAGGCAGAGCAGGCCCGGCTGAACGGCCAGACGACCTTTTTGCGGATCGGTATAGTAGTTGACCTCGCGGGGCAGATGCGGGCGGGGTCCGACCAGGCTCATCTCCCCGCGAAGGACGTTGAAAAGCTGGGGCAGCTCATCGATCGAATACCGGCGGATGAAGCGACCGACGCGGGTGATCCGGGGGTCGTTCTTCATTTTGAAGATCGGGCCGACCGCTTCGTTTTGCGTTTCCAGTTGATGTCGGATCAGGTCGGCCCGGGTCACCATGCTGCGGAACTTGTAGAACAGAAAGTGCTGTCCGTCCTTGCCGACTCGTGTCTGGTAGTAGAAAACGGGTCCGCGATCCTCCAGAAAGATGAGCAGAGCGACGACGGCGAACACCGGCGACAGCACGATCAGCAGCGCAACGGCGGCGAAAACATCGATCGCCCGTTTCGTCGGAGCGTACAGGGGGCCGGGATCGAGTGTTACCGGAAGGTGGATCGAGTGCCGTCCGATGCGGACATTGCTGGTTTTGCCGCAGGGACTGGGATGAAGGGAGAGGGCGCCGGGTGAAGCGACGGCGGTCAGGGAACCCGGTACGACGCCTCCGGACATCGCCGAGGGGGCCGTTTCCGGCGTGTTCGATTGACTTTGATTGCGGTCAAACGAGGTGATAGACATCGCTAGTCGTCTCCTGCTTGCATGGATTCGTTCCCGTCCGCCAGGCCCCGGCCCCGGACAGGGGCGACAAAGCGGAACGTCGGTGTCCCCGGATCAAATGTCCTGTAGCCCTCTGGTATATACTTGCCCTCATGATTCTTCCCGAACTTCAGTAGACTAAAACCTGTTGTTCCCGCACCTGAGGGCAAAAAAACGCACTTTCACCGGGTGCCTGATTCGGGTGCCCGATTCCCGGACGATTCCGTTGCCTCTCCGGCGGTCCGGTTCAACGCCGGGCGTTGAAGATCACTTTGGTGCCGTCGCGTTCGGGAGCGAACGGCAGTTCGCGGAGCGATTTGAGCGCCTGGCGGACGGCGGCCTGTCGGTCGGGAGGGCAGAGCAAAAGAAGAAACCCGCCGCCGCCCGCTCCGGCGATCTTCCCGCCGACCGCCCCGGCATCGAGCGCACGATCGTACATCGAATCGATCTCCGGGTTGGTGATCCGTTCCGCAAGCTGCCGCTTGTGACGCCAGCCTTCCGCCAGAATGCGCCCGACCCGCATCAGGTTCTCGCCGGTCAATGCTTCGTAAATTTCCTCCGTCTGCTGGTGCAGGCGATCCAGCGTCTCCCGGCGTCGTTCGATGTTGTCCTGCTGTTCCGAAAGGATCGTGTCAGCCTTGCGCGCGATGCCGGTGTAAAACAGGAGGAGATTCTCACCGAGCCGCCGCCGCTGCTCCTCCGAACAGGGGACCCGTTCGACCTCGACCGTTTCATCCGGACGGAAGCGGATCCGGCGGAGACCGCCGTAGGCGGCGATGTACTGATCCTGTTTTCCGATCGGCTTTCCGAGAACATCGATTTCGATCTCGCACGCTTCGCGGGCGAGCCGTTCCGGGGTTACCAGTTCTCCCTGGTAGGTATACATGGCATGAAGCAGACCGACCGTGACGGCGGAAGAGGAACCCAGACCGGACCCTTCGGACGGGATATCGGCCATGGTCGCCACCTCCACACCGGCGTCGATGCCGACCCGGCGCAGCGATTCCCGGACCAGTTCGTGCTCGATTTCGTCGACCGAGTCGGTCATCTCGGTCCGTGAGTAGCCGATGCGCAGTTTGCGGTCGAATCGCTCCTTGATGATGACGTAGATATACTTATCGATCGCGGTCGAAAGGACGGCGCCGCCCGCTCGTTCGTAATATTTTCGGAAGTCGGTGCCGCCCCCGGCGAACGAGATTCGCAGCGGCGTCTGGGTGATGATCATAAATTCGTGCGCTTTCCGTCCGCACCAAGGCCATTTTCGGAAGGGCCGATACGGAACTGCAGGGAGGCATTGGTCTTTTCCTGGCGATTTTACGATGGTTTGACGGCGATTGCCTGTGGCCGACGGCGGTCAGGCGAAATCGTCGAAAAAGTTGGGTCGCGCGGACGTATTTTCCTATGCAGTTGTCGATTCGTCAATCCGACAACAAATAACGGTTATGTCTATCCGCAAAAACCGAAAAAACCAACGGAAATGTTCAGGAATAACTCCTATTGTGCAGGAGTACCTGCCTTTTTGCATGAATAGTTGTACAAACGGGTAGGGGTGTTAATTCCTGGTCCGTTAACCCAGGTTCGCGTCCGCCGGCCATCCGGCGCGGCCGAAGGTACGGACCGAGAATTCGGCGTTACGCAACAATGGGAGAGGTAACGGTTCCGAAATGATAGCAAAGAGCGCGTCCGACGATAATGCCGCTTCCGCTGCTCGCCCGAAGACCGCACGGGCGGGAGTTCCCGCCGGATTGATGCCGGTGGCGGAGAGCATCTCCGCCTGGCAGCGAGTGACCGGTCCGGCCATGGCCGTCAACTGGGCTCGCGCGCCGATTCCGCCGATCGAACCGGATAAAGCCGGCTTCTACGCGGCCGCCCTACCGTCAGCCGGCGCGGACGTCCGGGGAAAGATCGCTCTCTGCCTGCTCTGGTGCGACATGGAAGCGGGGCGGTACTGCGCCGCCTATGCGGATCACTACCGCCTCGCCTTTCAGTCGTTTCCGGACGACGAGCGAGCGGGGTTTTATATCGCCGCTCTGTGCGCGAGCGGGCAGCTCGACGATGTGACGATCCGTCGTGACGCGTATGCGCGCGTGCTGGAACCGGAACGGAAACGCTCTCCCTACTGGCGAAAGTTCTCCCTGAAACCGGAAAGACTTCGTGCCGAACTGGCACGGATCTATCTGAATGAGTCCGACATTCTGACGCCGGAGCGAGTTACCCTGGTTGAGGAGGCGCTCGAGGAGTGCGCGGAGACCTCCCCGGATCGGATGGCGTTCGCACGCTATATCGCCGCCGCCTATCGTTCGACCGGACGACAGGACACGACCGCCGAGACGGTTTACCGCTTTTTGTTCGTCAACGCGCCCGAGGATGAGGAGAATAACGCCTTTCTGGCCCGCGCCTACCATGATCACGTCCGCCGGGACGCCAACGCCTGCGCGATCTACGCGCGAATGATCGCGCAGTGCGAGGCGCAGGGCAGCGGGGAGGAGGCGAACCGATGGACCGTCCGCCTCGCGCAGACCTTCCTGGCATTGAACCGCGCGGATGACTCCACCCTCGAAACGTATCGCAAAGCGTATGCGATGCATCCGGAGGATCGGGATCTGGAAGCGGGCTACCTGGCGTCCTATATCCGGCGAAGAAACCGGGCGCACGATGACGAGACCATTCCGTTCCTCGAAAAAGCGCTGGAGCGTGAGGAAATCCTGATGCCCCGTTTTCAGGCGCATCGCTGGAACTGGGTGCAGGTCGTGCGTGCCCTTGCCGTCGCGTACGCGACCGAAAAACGTTCCGACGAGGCAACGACGGACCTGTTCGACCGGACGACCAAACTGTGCCCGGAGGATCGGGAACTCTGGGGCTGGTACGCCCGGGTGCTGATGTTGCGCGCCGACTACTCCATGAAGGCGGTGGAGGTGTACGAACGCGCGATCGAAGGTGGCTCCCCGGAGGCGGGACTCGAAGCGGTGCTGGCCGCCGCTTACCTGGTGAACAATGCCTACGTCGGAACACGGCGGGTTCCCGCGCTGCGTCTCTGGGAGGAGATGTTCCGACGGGGTGAGGCGTCGCCGGAGATGATCGATGCGCTGGCCAAGGCCTATACCGGGGAGGAGCGGGTCAACGACGTCGCCCTGATGCTCTGGGAACGCGCCGTGGAGCAGAACCCGAAGGACGGGCCGATGTTCCTTCGGCTGGCCCAGGAACTGCGAGCCCGCAGCGAGTTCGAAAAATCCCTCACCTACTATCAGTCGGCGGCGCGTCTGCTGCCGAAAAGTTTCCTGGCCCAGTATGAAACGGCGACCCTGCTGGTTCAGCAGAACGCCGACTATCCTACCGCCATCCGACTTTTGCGGAAGGCCATTCAGCTTCCGGAGGGCATCAAGCACCTGGGAGCGCATCATGCGCTGGGCGAGGCGCTTCTGGCCCGTGGAAATCGGGAGGAGGCGAAGGAGGTCTTCACCAGAATCGTTCAGGAGATCGACGCCCATCATACGCCGACCCTGCTCAGCCTCGGCAGTCTGAACCTGAAATTCGAAGAACAGGGGATGAAAGAGGCGGAGGCGCTGTTCGATAAGGCGTTGATTACCGACCCGAACAATCCCGAAGCGTATCGGCGTCTGGCCGAACTCTACCGGGAGAAAGGGCAGTTCGAGAACGAACAGGAAGCGCTGGAAAAGTACCTGGAACTGTCGCCACCGGACGGAGAGAAGTACCGTCAGCTGGGAGACCTTTACATACGGCGAGGCGATTTCGCGCGGGCGGAGACCGCCCTGCGTCAGGTGATCAGCCTGGGTAAGGCGGACAAACAGACCTATATCCTGCTCGGCGAAGTCATTCTTCAGGCGCGTCAGCGGAGCAAGGCGGTCGCGGTCAGCGGGTCCGAGTGAGAATCCAGTCGACGGCGGACGCCAGGTCCGCCGCGACGTGATCGGGGGGGTGCGGAAAACGGGCCGGGTTCGCGGCGATGTCGGCGGTCCGGTGCTTGCCGGTGAGCACCAGAACGAAATGGCCGACCCCGGCGGCGCGGGCGGCCAGGGCGTCCGTCTCCGTGTCGCCGACAAACACCGACGCCGACAGGTCCAGGTCGTGTTCGCGGGCCGCGCGCAGCAACATGCCCGGCCGCGGCTTTCGCTCCTCGCTGTTCTCGGAGGCAAGGGCGGTACAGTAGTAGGACCGCTCGATCGAGCCGCCCGTCCGTCCGATCTCGACACACAGCGCGCGGTCGATCGCGGTCAGGTCGTCCTCGGTCATCAATCCCTTGCCGACGCCCTGCTGGTTGGAGATGATGAAGACGGGCAGACCCGCGCGGTTCAATCGGGCGATCGCCGCGCCGATGCCCGGAAGCAGGATCAGTTCGTCCGAGGTCTTGACGTAATCCTCCGGTAAATAGACGTTCAGAACGCCGTCCCGGTCCAGAAATACCGCCGGTCGTGACATACTCAGGCGACCAGAATGCCTTTGATCCGGTCACGGAGAGCGGAGTAGACCACGTGTCCCAGAATCATGTGGAGGTCTTCCACCTGCTGCATGTTGCGCCGATCGACGATGACGGCCAGTTGTACCTGTCCGGCCAGTTTCCCGCCGCCGTAGCCGCAGAAGCCGATGGTAAATGCGCCGATTTCGTTGGCCGTCTCCACCGCTTTGAGAATATTGGGGGAGTTACCGGACCCCGAAATGGCGATCAGCACATCGTCCTTGCGCAGCCAGGTCCGCGCCTGCCCGGCAAAGATGTTCTCGAAGGAGGTATCGTTCCCCCAGGCGGACAGCAGGGCCGGAGAGTCGGTCAGAGCGATGGCTTCGAACGGTTTTCCGCCGTCCAGAAGGATGTTCTTTTGAAAATCACAGATCATGTGCGAGGAGGTGGAACCGGAACCTCCGTTGCCGCACATGACCAGGCGGCGGTCGTTGCGGTACGCGTCGAGGAGAATGTCCACGATCCGGGTGATGACGGTCGCATCGACCGCTTCGAGCAGGGCCTTCAAACCGGAGAAGTAGTCCCGGATATAGTGTTCGGTTCCGCCGGAGGTATCGGGAAGCGTGTCTCCCTGCTTCCCGGCGGGAGGGATGGTAGTCATACCCCTGTTTTATCCCCGTTGGGCGTCTCCGTCAAATCGGGTTCCCGCTGCGTCCGGTACAATCGCCACCATTGAATCGCGCCGAGCGTCGCCAGGACGGTGAAGACAATATACAGTCCCATAGACACATAAAGATGTTGTACGGGAAAGATGTAGAAGGCATAGATCAGGTCGGCGGCGATCCAGATCAGCCAGTTTTCGAAACGTTTATGGACCTGAAGATACTGGGCGACGATACTCATCGCCGTGGTCAGGCCATCGGCGAAGGGCAGGGGATCGTTGGTCCGCAGCAACACGAAATAGAGGGCCATGGTCAGTGCGGCCATCGCGCCGGTCCAGAGGACCCGTTCCCGGTTACTGAGGACGGAGATCGGGAGGGCGTCGTCCTGCGCCGGGTTGCCCTTGAGCCAGACCCGCCATCCATAAAACTGAATCGGCAGAAAGTACAGAATTTGCAGTCCGGTGTTAGCATAATTGCGGTATTGCCAGAAGATCCAACCGTAGAGAATAACGCCGATAAAGCCCCAGAACCAGTTCCATATGTTATTCCGCACGGTCAGGTAGACGCAGAGGAGGCTGGTCGCCGCCGCGACCAGTTCCAGGGGCGTCATGCTGCGCAGGATTTCGTGAAGCAGGGATTGCAGGTAGGCCATGATTCGAAACCGACGGGGTTGACCCGCATTCCCTGATTATGGCACATCTGCGGTGAGGGGCGCACACGGCGCACTCCGAAGGGCGCTTTTCGCGCATTTTATTTGTTGTTGTGAATTATTGGCGATGATAAACCGCGCGAAAAAGTAGTATGTGCAAAATCGGGCCGCCGATGGTATAAATGTAATCAGTTTGCATCTGGGGGGGGTCTTATGGAAGGAAGAGCGAATCCGGAAAAGCCCGCGGCCGATCGGCCGACAGCGACCGTCGATGTTCTGGACAGGGTCGGAGCCACGGCGTCGATCGCCTGCGCGGTTCACTGCGCGTTGATGCCGCTCGTGGTCACCCTGCTTCCGTTGATCGGTCTTTCCTTCCTGGCGGACGAACGGGTGGAATGGGGGCTGCTCGCGCTTTCGGCGACGGTCGGTATCGTTTCGCTCTGTCTGGGATTCCGTACCCATCGTTCGCGCCGCGCCCTGACGCTTTTGAGCGTCGGTATCGGCCTTGCCTCGGTCGGGCGTATCCTCGAAAGCCGCCATATCGGTCCCTGGGGCGTTCCGGCGGTCGTGGTCGGCGGACTGATCGTGGCCGGCGCGCATCTGTTCAACCAGTATCTCTGCCTGACCTGTCGAAGCTGTCAGACGCACTGAGAGAACCCTGCCGGGCGGCGGGTCGCCCGGTCGGTCCGTTCAGGGGGCGGCGAATAGCCCGAACTCGGTGAGAGCCGGGCAGGCGGCCGCTTTGACGATGCGCAGACGAACCTGGTCGACGGTGACCGTCGGGATGCGAACCATCCGACAGCTACCGATCCCCTCCGCCTGCGCCACCTCCTTCCAGCCGTCGTTCTCCCGGATATCGATCGCAAACGTGTCCACTCGCTGACCGAGGGGCAGATACTCGCGGAGGCGGACGACGTTGAACGGGGCGGGCTTTTTCAGAGTCAGCGTTACGGTCGGATTCGACGCGTCGTCGTCGGTCGTCCAGTAGGTGTCCGGTTTGCCGTTGAGGAGGTTGCGCGGATCGAAGCGGCGATCTCCGGCCCGGACATGGCTCGCCGTCGCCGTTGCGGTTCGGGCCAGGTCTCGCCCGAAGACGGAATCCCGGAGTTTTTTGAACCCGCGCAGGGCGGCGACATCGTTTTCATGCCAGTGGCCGCGTCGGTCCGGCGGGATGTTGAGCAGCAGGGAACCGCCCCGTCCGACCGACCGGAAGTAGAGGTCCAGCAGGTTCTCCGGGGTCCGCACCCGATCGTTTTCCGATTCATGCCAGAACCAGCCGGGTCGGATGCTGACGTCGCATTCGGCGGGGAGCCAGCGTCCGCGGTTCCGGTGTCCTTGCGGGGCCTCCTGCCACCGGGTATACCCCGGCGCGGGCGGGCCTCCGTCCTCACCGACCGGATCGTAGGTTGCCCAGCAGGGTTCCCCGGCAATTCCGTTTTCGTTGCCGACCCAGCGGATATCGGGACCGACATCGGAAAAGATGACGGCGTTGGGCTGGAGTTCGCGAGCCATCGCCCAGGTCTCCTCCCAGCCGTAATACGTTCGCCGATCGATCTGCCGTTTCTCGCGCACGCCTCCGTAGTACCCGTCGCCTCCGTTCGCTCCGTCGTGCCAGATTTCGAACAGTTCGCCGTAGTTCGTCAGCAGTTCCCTGAGCTGTTCCCGGTAGACATCGACATACTTCGGCTCTCCGTAGTGCGGGTGGTTCCGGTCCCAGGGGGACAGGTAAACGCCGAATTTGACCCGGTGTCGCCGACAGGCGTCCGCCATCTCACGGACGACATCCCCCTTGCCGTCCCGGAACGGACTGAGGGTCACATTGTGCGTCGTCGTTTTCGTCGGCCAGAGGCAGAAACCGTCGTGATGTTTCGCGGTCAGGATCAGTCCGCGCAGTCCGACTTCGTGCGCGACGGCGGCGATCCGGTCGGCGTCGAAATCGGTCGGGGCGAAGACGGCGGGGTCTTCGTCGCCATATCCCCATTCCCGGTCGGTGAAGGTATTCGTGGTGAAGTGCAGGAAGCCGTAGTACTCCAGCGTATGCCAGCGCAGCTGACGTTCGGACGGCAGAATACCATAGGGAGCGGGCGCAGGATTCTTCATATGCGTTGCCAGTACGGAGGCGGCCAGAAATTGTCGACGGGTCATGGCGTTATCGCTGTCAATTTCACCCGTGGGGAAAAGGTTTCCTGCGTGCCGGACGTGTTTCCGCGGTGTCGCGAGTCCAATGAAGTCTTCGGAAATTTAATCTTTTGTTAATATTTCGTAGGTCACCCCCGAGGGAGCGATGGGTATAATCGTCGGAGTGCGCCCGGCGCAAACCTGCGTGAAAAAACGCCGGTTTCGCCATTATTGCCGCACAAAATACGAATGACGGGGTGCCAATCTATGTTGAAAAGCCGGATGGGATTTGCCGCTCTGGCCGCGGTCACGCTCTGCATCGGCCCGATGTCGGCCGCGCGGGCGCAGAAGATCGTCATCAATGAGTTCTACCGTGGTGGGACGCTGCAGGGAACCGGCGATGAATACATCGAACTGCTCCTGATTGAGGACCTGACGTCGACCGAACTGGAAACCTTCTTTGTCGGGGATTCGACTACCGCGAAGAACAACAAGTTTGCGGCGTACGAGTTCACCAACATGGGATCGATCGCGTCGATCTTCCGAAAAGGGACGATTATCGCCGTCGGCGGAACCGGGCGTTTCGCTCAGGATACTTCCTATGACCCGACGGCGGGCGACTGGAGCCTGCTTCTGACCGGTAACGGGAGTTTCCTGCCGAACGCGAACACGGGCAACACCGGAGATATCGCCGCCAACGACGTGGTCTGGGTCGATACCGTTGCGACCGGTGCAACGATTTCCGCGGACGGTTTCGGGATCGATATCGGAACGACCGTGGGGGGATTTACCCCGGCGGCGGATGTCGATTTCGGCGCGAGCACCAATAACACGGGCTATGTCTTCAACGGAAGCCTCGCCGGAATCACCAATACGGCCAACTGGACGACCGGGGTCGCCACCGGCGACGTGACGCCCGGTCTGGCGAACGGCGGAGAGAATACCACGTTCATCACCGGTCTGCGCACGATCACGGCCGCCGCGCCGGAAGCGGACAGCCTGGCGCTGATGCTGCCGATGGCCGCCGGTCTGTGGTTCGCCCGCCGTCGCCGTTCGGCGTAGGTATCGACCGGGGCGGAGGGAACTCCTGCCCCGGTTCACTTGCCAAACTCCCGCTTTCGCTATGCTTTCCGACGTTTCGAGAGCAATTGGTCCAGAGTAACCCCGATCAGAATCACCGCTCCCATAACGGCGAAGTTGAGCGACGACGGGATGCCCAGCAGGTTGACCAGATTCTGCAGCACCTGAAGCAGGGCCGTGCCGATCAGGATGCCGCCGACCGACCCCTCGCCTCCCCGAAGCGAACATCCGCCCAGAACCGCCGCCGCGATGCCGTACAGTTCATAGAAATTACCGTGGGACGAGGGCGAGACCGAATTGGTATAGAAGGCGACGAACAGAGCGGCGACGCCGGCTAACCCGCCCGACAGGACGTAGACACTGAGCGTGATCCGGTCGGTCGCGATGCCGACATACCGGGCGGCCTCCTCGTTGCGCCCGAGAGCCAGCAGATGTCGCCCGTAGACCGAGCGGTGCAGCACCACGGCGAGGATCGCGGCCAGGAACAACAGGAAGACGAACGGCATCGGGACGCCGAAAATTTTCCCGGTCAGCGCTTCCTGCAGTCCCTTGAACCCGGAAGCGTCGCCGAACCCCTTGGTCTCGTCACGCGAGATGAAGCGAGCCAGCCCCCGATAGAATAGCAGGCCGCACAGGGTGACGATAAACGGCTGCAGTTTGACGCGGGTGATAAACAGACCGTGGATCGTTCCGAGAAAGACCCCCATCAGGACGATGAACAGGACGGCGACGGCGGCGGGCCAGCGCCATTCGGTCAGCGCCATTGAGAGAAGAACGCCGAGCAGGGCAAGGACCGAGCCGACGGAGAGGTCGATGCCGCCGGTGATGATGACGAATCCCAGCCCGAGGCTGAAGATGCCGTACATCCCGATCAGTCGCGCGGTGTTTTGCAGGTTGACCGCGCTGAGGAAGTCATGGTTGAGGAGGGCGACCGTTCCACAGAGCACGACGAGCAATATCAGGAGACCGAGTTCTTTTTTCATACGTTCTTTCCCTGCGCTCCCTGGCCGACGGCGAGGCGCATGATGCTCTCCTCGGTCGCCTCGCTTCCGGTGAGAAAGCCCGTGATGGCGCCCTCGTGCAGGACGGCGATCCGGTCGCAGAGGGTGAGGACCTCCTCCATATCGGAGGATATCACCCAGATGGCGACATTCTCCTCGTGCGCCAGTTTGCGGATGCGTTCGTAAATCTGCGCCTTCGCTCCGACATCGACGCCCCTTGTTGGCTCGTCCAGAATGACCACCCTTGGCTGACGGGCGAGCCATTTCGCCAGAACGACTTTTTGCTGGTTGCCGCCGGAGAGCGTGGTGGCCGGCGCCTCAATGGTGGCGGCGGCGGAGCGTACATCGGCGCGGCGGGCGGCCTCCCCGGCGACGGTTCGCTCCTCGCCCGGATTCACCAGTCCGAGGAGGCTTTTCGGAGCGGCCAGATCACGCAGCGACGGCAGGGTGATATTTTCCCGAATCGGAAGGGAGAGAATGAGGCCATGACGGCGGCGGTCCTCCGGGACGAGGGCGATGCCCGCCGCCATGGCGTCGTGCGGCTGACGGATCGATCTTGGCTGCCCATCCAGAAGAATCTCGCCGGACAGGGGAGGCGCGATCCCGAACACCGCCTCGGCGAGTTCGGTTCGACCGGCGCCGACCAGGCCGGCAAAACCGAGAATCTCCCCGGCGCGGAGCGTGAAAGAGACGGTTCGGGTGGGGTAACGCCGGGTGCGAAGGTCGCGAACCTCCAGGCGGACGGACAGATCCTCCCGCACCGGCTCGCTGCGTTCCCGCAGGATGTCCCGCCCGACCATCAGGCGCACCATGCGTTCCTGGGAGATCTCCTCCCTGGTCAGGTCCCCGGCGTTTTTGCCGTCCCGCAGTCCGGTCACCCGGTCGGCCAGTCGAACGATTTCGCCGAGGCGGTGGGAGATGTAGATGATGCTGACGCCCTGCGCCTGCCGCAGGTCCCGGGTGACTTCCAGAAGGCGATCGGTTTCGGCCGGGGTCAGACTGGCGGTCGGCTCATCCATAATAATCAGCCGGGACGCCTGTGACAGGGCGCGGGCGATTTCGACCATCTGTCGCTGCGCGAGGGAGAGAGCGGCGACCGGGGTGGTCGGAGCGACGTTTAAACCAAGGCGGACGAGCAGTCCGGAGGTCACTTCCTCCATCTTCGCCCGATCGAGCAGCCAGCCGTTCCGTCGCGGCTCGCGTCCGAGAAAGACGTTCCCGGCGACATCCAGATTGTCGAGGACGGTCAATTCCTGGTGAATGAAGGCGATCCCGAGGCGGGACGCGTCCGTGACGGACCCGATACGTACCGGCTGACCTTCCCAGAGCAGTTCCCCGGCGTCCGGGCGATGAACCCCGCCGAGGACTTTCATCAGGGTGGATTTGCCCGCGCCGTTTTCACCGATCAGGGCCAGGATTTCGCCGCGACGGACGGAGAGGGAAACGTCGGTGAGGGCGGCGACGCCGCCGAAGCGTTTGGTGATGCCCCGCATGGCGAGCAGCGGGGCATCGGATTCCGGTGAGGGGTTCAATCGACGGCTCCGCCTACTTCCCGCGCAGTTCCTTGAGTTTCGCGGAGAACTCGTCGACCTGATCTTTCCGGATGATGAGCGTGGGAATGATCTTCTTCTTGTCGGCGGGGACCACGGACCGATCGCCGCCCGCGACCTTTGCCAGGAGCAGGATGCTTTGGTACCCGAATTCGTAGGGCTGCTGGACGATGGTCCCGGAGATGTGTCCCTCCTTCACACCGGCAAGCGTCTCCTCCTCCTCGTCGAAGCAGATGATCTTTACCTTGCCCAGTTTCCCGGCTTCGCGGGTGGCGTTCAGAATCGCCGGGCCGTTGTAGCTCCAGAGGCCGACAAGTCCGGCGATGTCGGAGTACTTGACCAGGGTATCGGCGACGTTGGCTTTGGCGCGGACTCGGTCGGTATCGTCGGTGCGAACATCGAGGATCTCCACTTTGCTGCCCTGAAGCGATTCCCGGATCCCCTGTTCGCGCTCCTTGGCGTTCTGGGCGTCCTTCTTGCCGACGAACAGCATGACCTTTCCGCCGTTCGGAAGGGCTTCCTTGATCAGGTCGCCGGCCTGTTTCCCTGCCGCCACGTTATCGGTGCCGACGTAACAGAGGCGTTCGGACTCCGGCGCGTCGGAGTCCTGCGTGACGACCAGGGTCTTTTTGGCCGCCTCGTTGAGCATCTGGGTCTGGTTGGCCGGATCGACCGGGGAGATGGCGAAGCCGTCGATGCCTTTGGTCAGGAGGTCATCGACTTTCTGACGCTGTTCGGCGGCGGTACCGTCGGACGGGATAACGAACTCGGTCGTCACGTTGTCCAGTTCGGTGTCCGCCTTTTCGACGCCTTTGCGGGCGATGGTCCAGAAATCGGAGGCGTTGTTGGTGACGAAGGCGAGCTTCAGGGATTTCCCGCTCGTGGTCGACGCGGCGGGAGAGCCGTCCGGGGCGGTCGCCGGAGAGGCGGATTCACCGGGGGCGGGGTTCTCCGCCGCCGGGCAGCCCAGCGAGAACGGCAGCAGGCAGAATCCGGCGATTCCCAAAAGACGAAGCGCGGCGCGGCGCGAATGACCCGTGTGGAACAAGCTACCCTCCTTAGAAGCCGGCAGAGGCCGAATCGAGCCGTACGTCTGCCGGGGCGAACCCGTATTAAGAGCGTGACCGGTCGGCGGAGAGCCTTCGGGTCACCGCCGTCTTGTTCGCCTGTGCGAAGCGAGATTCCTGCCGGGTGGAGGACTATTTCACCGACCGGACACGTACCGGGGAAGCGAAGCGGTGCGTCGCGAGAAGGAATCCTTCCGCTGGCGCAGGGAATTTACCCACCATGAAACGGTGTTTTATGAAACGGATTCCGGCCATGCTGGCGGTTTTCGGAGCGGCCCCGGTCCTTGCGCAGCCCGCGCCGATCGTGATTCGGGCCGATGCCCGCGCCTCGGGCACCCCGGTCAGTCCTTACCTCTACGGGGTCTTCTTCGAGGAGATAAACCATGCCGGCGACGGCGGGCTGTATGGCGAACTGGTAAGGAACCGCTCGTTCGAGGACGGACGCGACGGAACCGACGCCTGGGCATTGAATGTGAGCGAGGGCGGTAGCGCGACCTGGCGGCAGGACCGCAGTCCATCGGTCCATGCGAACAACCCGACCTCTCTGCGGCTGGAAATCACCTCCAATCCGGGCGAAGTGACGCTTTCCAATACCGGCTACTGGGGAATCACCCTGCGAAAAGGGAAGCGGTACGACTTCTCGCTCCTCGCCCGCGCGACACCGGGGTTCCGTGGGCCGATCGAGGTGCGCCTGCAGGATCGTCTCGGGAAAACCCTGGCGAAAGCGCCCCTGACCGCGCCCGGCGCGGACTGGAAACGGCAGACGGCGGTTCTGAAGCCGACGGCGGACGCGACGGACGCCCATCTGGTTCTGGCGACCCGGGGCGTCGGGACCGTCTTCCTCGATATGGTCTCGCTGTTTCCCGAGACGTACAAAAACCGCCCGAACGGACTGCGCCCCGATCTGGCCACGACCGTCGCGGCGATGAGGCCCGCCTTCCTGCGCTTCCCCGGCGGCTGCTTCGTCGAGGGCGAGACGATGGCGTCGGCCTTTCGCTGGAAGAACACGATCGGGCCGATCGAATCTCGGCCGAGTCGCGCCTGCCTGTGGGGGTATCGTTCGACGGAAGGACTGGGCTACCACGAATATCTGCAGTTCTGTGAGGACGTCGGAGCGGTCCCGCTGCTGGTTGTGAACTGCGGTATGGCCCACCGGGACGTCGTCCCGATGGCCGAGATGGGGCCGTGGGTGCAGGATGCGCTGGATGCGATCGAGTATGCGAACGGTCCGGTCACCTCAAAATGGGGAGCGCTGCGGGCGCAGCAGGGCCATCCGAAGCCGTTCGGGTTGAAGTTTATCGAGATCGGCAACGAAAACGGCGGTCCGGCCTACGACGAGCGGTTCGCCCTGTTCGTCGATGCCCTGCGGAAACACCATCCCGAGGTGCGGATTATCGCCGATCTGTGGGGGGGCGCGCCGAAGAGTCGACCGTACGACCTGATCGATGAACATTACTACAGCGACCCGGATTTCTTCTTCCGCAACGCCCGACGTTACGATGACTATCCCCGAACCGGGCCGAAGGTCTATGTGGGCGAGTACGCCGTCACGCAGGGGGCGGGCACGGGGAACCTGCATGCGGCGCTCGGCGAGGCCGCCTTTATGATCGGCATGGAGCGAAACGCCGATGTCGTCTCGATGTCGTCCTATGCGCCGCTGTTCGTCCGGGCAGAGAATCGCGCCTGGAACCCGGATGCGATCGTCTTCAACAGCGGATCGGTCTTCGGAACTCCCTCCTACCACGTTCAGCGATTGTTCGCTCATGCCCGCCCGGAGGTTTCCCTGCCGACAACCCTGGAAATGACGGAGGCGAGTCGGAAAGCGACGTCGTTGCAGCCGCCGCTCCGGGGTGCGGTGGGACTCGGCACGTGGGACACGCAGGCGGAGTTTCGGGACGTGACGGTCACCGGCGTCGACGGAACCCCGTTCCCGTTGACGGGGGAACGGATCGTGTCGGGAACCTGGAACCGGCAGGGCGACGTGCTGTCGCAGACCGAGTCGGGCAACGATCGGCGGATCATGTTCGGAGACGCGTCCTGGGGCGATTACACGCTGTCACTGAAAGCGCGCAAGACGGGCGGGGCGGAAGGTTTTCTGATCCTGTTCCGGGCCGGGGACGATCGCAACCTGTACTGGTGGAATCTGGGAGGGTGGGGAAATACACGCCATGCCGTCGAACGCATGCACAATGGCGGCAAAAGCATACCACCCGGAGCGGAGACACAGGGGCGCATCGAGACCGGGCGATGGTACGACATCCGGGTTGAGGTTCGCGGCCCTCGCATCGTCTGTTTCCTGGATGGGAAAGCGGTGCATACGTTCGAGGAGCCGGGAACGCCGCTGTTCCACGCCGTTGTGGGTCGGGCGGGAAGGGACTATGTTCTGAAGGTCGTCAACGGAGCGGAGACCGCGCAGACGGCGGTCGTCGCGCTTTCCGGCAGGGCGGACGCCGACGCAGGGACGGTGATGGCGGAGATAACGACCCTGACCGGGGAGGCGCTTTCGGCGGAAAACTCGTTCGAGACGCCGGAACGAATTGCGCCCCGGCGAACTAAGGCGGCGCTGCCGGTGATCCGGGAGAACGGTTCGCCGGCATTCCGCCTGAACATCGCGCCGCGCTCCGTCACGGTCGTTCGCTGGCGGTAATATGCATTGGGGTGAAAATAGCACGCGAGCAATCTATCTGACGCCGGGGGGACAGCGCTTTTATGGACCATAGGGATCGACTTCTTTCGTTTTTCGCGCTCTGTTTTGTGACGCAGCCGCCGATTCCGAGCATCGGTACGCTGGAACGTCTGCCGCATATCGAATCGGAGCATGTTAAGGTTCGTAACGTGGATGTGTGGCTGCCGCCCGGTTACCGGGAGAATCCGGAGAAGCGGTATCCCGTCCTGTATATGCATGACGGGCAGAATCTTTTCGATCCGTACTACTCCTACACCGGGGTGGCATGGGGAGTCGATAGCGCCCTGCACCGGTTGATCGAACAGGGCCGCGCGCCTGAGTGCCTGGTCGTCGGGGTCTGGAACACGGACCTGCGCTTCATGGAGTACATCCCGAACAAGCCGCTGGAATACCTTTCGCCGCAGGATCGGGAGCGGTTTCGGGAGCAGCACTACCTTCCGAACTCCTATTCCGATGACTACCTGCGATTCCTGACCGGGGAACTCAAACCGGTGATCGACGACGCATATCGAACACTTCCGGATCGGGACAACACCTTCATTTCCGGTTCGAGCATGGGGGGACTGATCTCCCTGTATGCGTTGTGCGAGTATCCGCATATCTTCGGCGCGGCGGCGTGCCTCTCCACGCACTGGCCGATCGTTCACGAACCGAATAACTCTCAGTTCCGGGATGTCTTCTTGCGCTATCTGGACCTCCGGCTTCCGGACCCGGACCGGTGTCGCGTCTATTTCGATTTCGGCACCGCCACACTGGACGCCCTGTACGAACCACACCAGTACAGCGTCGATATCCTGATGCGGGCCAGAGGTTTTACTCCGGAGAACTGGGTCACCCGAAAATTCGATGGCGCGGAGCATAGCGAACGTTCATGGCAGGAACGTTTGACGATCCCGATGGAGTTTCTGCTCAGCGGGCGGATAACGGAGGACGGCGGTACCGATCCCAACGGGGGATATTTTTCGAAAGCGGCGTAACGGAGGCCAGGATGACGAAACGTTGGGGCGGTGTGCTCTTTCTTTTTCTCTGGGTTGCGGTCGCGCGGGCGCAGGAGGAACCCCGTCACCTGCGCGACGTCGTCTACGGGCGCAAAATGGGCGTCGCCCTGACGATGGACATCTTCAAGCCGGCCAAGCCCAACGGAATCGGCGTAATCTGGATGGTGAGCGGTGGCTGGGTGTCCGACCATAAAGCCATCAATCCGCAGCTCAGCAAATACTTTACCGATCGCGGACAGACGGTGTTTCAGGTCGTGCACGGGAGTCAGCCGAAGTTCACGTTGCCGGAGATCGTGGAGGATATTCATCGTGCCGTCCGATTTATCCGGTCGCAGGCGTCCGAGTACGGTGTAAAGCCGAATCGGCTCGGGATCTGCGGCGCGAGTGCGGGCGGACATCTCTCCCTGATGATGGCGGCCTACGGCGCGACGGGCGATTCGGGGGCGAAAGACCCGGTGGACCGGGCCGGCAGCCAGGTACAGGCGGTGGCGGTCCTCTTTCCTCCGACCGATTTTGTCAATTACGGAGAGAAGGGGCGTAACGCATTGTCCTATGAACCGTTGAAGCCGTTCCGGCACGTTTTCGCGATGTCCGCCACACCGACCGACGCCGAACGGGAACGGATCGCCCGAACCCTTTCGCCCGTTTACGGCCTTTCCGGAGGATCGCCTCCGACCCTGATCATTCACGGGGACGCCGATACGCTGGTGCCGATCCAGCAGTCGAGGACGGTGATCGACCGTCTGAAAGAGCTTCGTGTGCCGAACAAACTGATCGTCCGCGAGGGCAAGGGGCACGGTTGGGCGGGAATCGAGAACGAGATACCGTTGCTGGCGGAATGGTTTTCCGAACACCTCGGCGCGTTGCCGTAGGGGAGGGATGAACTTTTCGCTGGGACACGCGTCTACATAAACAGAACCCTGCGGGGTTCGACGAAGTTGGGAGAGAGGAGCACACAGATGGGAATGGTAATCAAATCGTTAGGCGCCGTCACTCTGGTGGCCGCAACCCTGGGCTGGCTGGCGGTTCAACCGGCGCAGGCGCAAACCTATTCGAACCGAACACGCTCGGAGGCGAATTGCCGTATCGGGGGCTGGCGGAGCAACGATTCGGATCGACGTCAGGATCACCGTCAGGATCGACGGGAGATCCGCCGCGACCTGCGGGGAATCGACCGGGATCGGCAGCAGCTGAGAAATGCGGTCCGTCGGAACGACTGGGATCGCGCGCGGCAGGAACGGCGGGAGATTCGCGGCGGCTATCGCGAACTGCGCGAGGACCGTCGCGACCGGTGGGATTGACAGGACAGCGACCGGGGTTCGACGGAGAGAACGAGGAGAGAAAAGCAATCGGCGCGGTTTTGAACCGCGCCGATTGTGCTTCACACGCACCCGAAGGGACTCGAACCCCTGACCTCCAGGACCGCAACCTGATGCTCTAATCCGCTGAGCTACGGGTGCCCATTTCGAACGAAACTCACTATACCACGAATATCGCCGTAGGCAAGGGCTGGCCGTTCGCAATTCGGCGGAGAACGGCCCGAGTCATGCGGTCGAACAAGGAAGCCGCACCGTTTGCCCCGGTTTGTTGTCAGAGAAAATGCGCCGGAGGATACCGGCGGTTCGTAGAAGCGTAACAGTCGTGCTGTGTCGGAGAAAGGGTTTTTGCAATGAGGATGTTTTTGCGGCGAACGCCGTGGTTCGCGCTGGCTTTCGCCCTGACGGTTCCGGTCTTCGCCCCGCCGGTTCGCGCTCAGGTCGATGTTTCTCCCCGCGACCGGTCCTACGACGCGCGGGATCGGGATTATCGGGATTATCGGGATCGTGACGAGGTGCGAGGGGTCTGGAGTTTGACCCGGTCGATCTCCGGGTACGGCGAAGGGGAGATCCGTTACCGGCTGGTTTTGCGTGAGGACGGACGCGCGGTCCTGGAAGCGGAACGATCCGGCCGTTATCGGCGGGACCGACGGACCGACGACGATTTCGGCTCCCTCCTGTATGTCTACCTGGAACGGGATCGACGGGTCACGCATACGGGCACCTGGAGCGGGGACGGCAATGCGCTCACGATCCAGCTGAGTGACATCGCCGGGCGTCGGGATAACGCGCGGTTCACCGGACGAATCGAGGAGCGTCGTCTGCGGCTGAGCACCAATAATCCGGGCATGTACGGAAAGGACGGTCCGTTTTCTTTCCGTCGTGACGGGTTCGGAAACGGTCCCTGGTACCCGGATCGTCGCGATAACGGCGGCGCGCCACGGGATCGTTGGGATCGTTTGGATAGGGACGGATGGGACCGGGACGGATGGAACCGGGACCGATGGGATCGAGATCGAAGGGATCGGGACCGATGGGATCGGGATGATGATCGTCCCCGTAACGATCGCGATTCCCGGTTTGATCGCGAGAACGGACTGGTTCGCTGGAGCGGGAGTGTCGATCAGGGGGTGGTGCTGTACGTTCGAGGAGCCAATATTCAGGCGGAATCGACCGGCGGGCGCCCGATCGTCGATATGCGGTCGTCCTTTCGACGGAGCCTGCCCTCGCGTCCGGTGCGTGTCTCGCTCGTGGGTACCGAGGGACGTGGTCGGATTCAACTGGTGGAGCAGCCGAGCGCCCGGAACGGCTATACGGCGGTGATCCGGATTTCCGATCCCGAAGCGGGCCGGGGCGATTATCGGTTTTCGCTGAACTGGGATTGATCCTGCCGGGTTGGCCCGGTATCGGGGTGTGGGTTCGGCAGCCGGAGGTGGGGAACCGACCTCCGGTTGCCGACGTTGAAAGAGGAGCGGGGAGAGCGTATCGGGACGGTTGAAGGCTGCCCGGTGGAAGAGGTCAAAACAGGATGCCGTCGTTGCTGAACGGAATGCGGGCGCTGGTAACCGGGGCGGGGCGCGGGGTCGGCCCGGTCATCGCGTTGCGACTGGCCGAGGAGGGAGCGGCGGTCGCGCTGGCGTATCGCTCGTCGCGGGACGGGGCGGACGCGACTGCCCGGCGGATCGCGGAGTTCGGGGGGAAGGCGGTGGTTCTGTCCGCCGACCTGCGAGACCGGGCGCAGTCCGACGCGCTGGTGGCATCGACCGTCGCGGAACTTGGCGGTCTGGAAATTGTGGTGAACAACGCGGCGGGGTTCGGTCCGGCGAAACGGTTGGAGGACTCCGACTGGAGCGATCTGGACGAGGAGTGGCAGGCGGTGGTCAAGCCGGTGTTCACCGTCACGCGGGCGGCGCTCCCGATTCTGACCGCCCAGGGGCATGGAAAGATCGTCAATCTTTCGGCGACGCTTTTGCAGCGTCCCGCACCGACCTATGGCGCGCATGCCATGGCGAAAGCCGCCGTGCTGGCGTTCACGCGCACGCTGGCGCGGGAGGTCGGGCCGCGCGGGGTAACGGTCAACGCCGTGTCGCCCGGTATGACCCTGACGGAGTACTCGCAGTCACTTCCGGAGGAGGAGCGAGCGGCGGTTCGAGACCGGACTCCCTTGCGACGGCTGGCCGAACCGGAGGATGTGGCCAATGCGGTCCTGTACTTCTGTTCGCCGCTGGCGGACTTTGTAACCGGGGCGAATCTCGCGCCCGACGGCGGCCTGGCCATCCTGTAAGAATTCCAATAGGGAACCGGCGACGATGGGACGATAATCAGAGATACGGTGAACTTTTCTGCTGAAAATTGTGTCTGTAATAGTAACAGCGGATGGTGGATCAGAAAAAGGGGATCGGCCGAAGTGACCCGGAAAAATGTGACGAAGGGATTCGTCGCCATGGGAACGACGGACGGCCTGTCTTTCGTAAAGTGACGTAGGGAGGCGGATTTTTTAAATGACCGATGCGAATAGCCTGGGAATGATCGTCGGGCGGATGGCAACGAGGCCGAAACGGGAGTTCGACAATCTGGTCCGGAAATACCATAAGCAGGCGTACAACATTGCCTATCGCTTGACGGGCAATCACGCCGACGCAGAGGACCTGACCCAGGAAGCGTTTGTCCGAGCGTTTCGGTTCTTCGACAACTATCGCCGTGACCTCCCGTTCGAGAACTGGCTTTACCGGATTATCTCCAATCTGTTCGTGGATGATCTGCGCCGAAAACCGAAGGCCCGGATTCATTCTCTGGATGCGCCGGTAAGTACGGATTCGTCGGGAGAGGGCAACGCGTTCTTTGAGATTCCGGATACGCGAGAAAATCCGGAGCGTGTCGTCCTGCATGAGGAGCTGGATGAGCAGATTCAGAAGGCGCTGGCGCAACTGCCGGCCGACTTCCGAACGACGGTCATCCTGGCCGATATCGAAGGAATGTCCTACGAGGAGATCAGTGCGGCCATGAACTGTTCTCTGGGAACGGTACGGTCTCGTCTGCATCGAGGACGGAAGCTGTTGCGATCGAAACTGGCCGGTTTCGGGATCAAGTAGCCTTGAAATGTTTTGAGTCGCCGGAGCGATCCGGTGAATTGAGGGGTACGACGTGAACTGCCGAAAGGTAAACTCTCTTCTTTCCGCGTTTATCGACGCGGAACTGCCGGAGGGTGACATGAGGGCGGTGCGGGAGCATCTCACTTTCTGTTCCTCCTGTCGCCTGGAGCATGAAACGTTGTTACGAACGAAGCACGCGGTGGCTTCGCTGGCAAATCGTGTTCCGCGCGACGAGATCGCCCGTCTTCTGGCCGATGCGGAGGCGGAAGTTCGGGAACAACGCTCGAACGGGCGGAGCCGACACCCGATGCTGGCGACGGCGGTTTTGTCGCTGGCCGGACTGTGGCTGGCGACGACCTCGCTCGATGGGCCGCGAGACTGGCGCCGGAGCGGTCTGCCGGTCGGCTACGAACCGGTCGTCGGTACCATGACTCCGGTCAGCATGACGCCGGTGCTGGTGTCTACCGTGCCGCCCGTAACGTCAATGCCCGTTACGATGGCGACAATGCCCGCCTCGGTCACGATTCTGGCGTTGACGGCGGATGGGAGGATCGTCCGGGCGGCCCGCCGACGCGTTTCCCTGACGGCCGAAAGCGTCCGTTCGTCGCTTTTCCCCACGAATTTCGGTCGGCTGGCGGAACGCTCGGCGGTCGATCGCAACTCCGGGTCCGACGGCACGGCGGACCTTCGGATGGAGGGGATGCCTGCCGACATCGCCATGCCGCTGTACCGGACCGCGTCGCCGCGATCCGGGAACGCGTCGGGCCGCGACGGGATCTCCCCGGTGGCGTACGGCATCCCCGGTATGATGCCATCGGAGCGAAGCACAGTGGATGTGATGTGGCGATAGGGTGAGAGGCGGGGGCGGCGACCCGGATCGTCGTCCCCCTGACCTCCCGACGGATACCGGGTCGATGGCAGGGAACGGAGCAGGCTTCGCCCTGCTTTTTGTTTTTTCGGCTACAATTTCGTTCATAAAGTGTACATAAGGGTAGTGATTCCGGCGTCCGCGTCCATCGCCCGACGCCCGGGTTTCGGGAGGAGTAGGAAATGCCGAACAACGGTCGTTTGAGATGGGGCATCGTCTCCGTGGGAGTGGTTGGCTTCGCCTCCGGCGCTCTCCTGTTGCCGCTGGGCAGTCGTTCCGTCGTCGCGCAGGAGACGTCCGCGCTGACCACGAGCCAGTTGAACGTTGCGACGTCGCTGGAAGGAGCGTTCATGCACGTCGCCGAAACCGTCGGGCCGGCGACCGTATCGATCTCCGCCTCGGAAACACTTCCCGAACCGCGTCGTTCGAACCCGGAGGCCAGGCCACGGGTGAAACCTTCACCGTCCACGCCGGACAATGACAGCGATCCCCTCGACGATCTGTTCGGTCCCAATGCCAATCCCTTTCGCCGTTCCCCACGGTCCGCGACCGCGACCGGTTCCGGCGTGATTATCCGCCCGGATGGTTACATTTTGACCAACGACCACATTACCGAAAGCGCTCGCAACCGGACCGTCACGGTTACCCTGGCCGACGGAACCGTTTACAAGGGCAAGGTGCTACGTGATTTTACGTCGGACCTGGCGGTGGTGCGGATTCAGCCGGAAAAACCGTTGCCGTTCATCCGGATCGGCGATTCCGGCAAGGTGCGTGTGGGGCAATGGGCGGTAGCGATCGGTTCGCCGTTCGGACAGCAGAACACGGTGACGACGGGTATCGTCTCCGCGCTCCACCGAAAGCGAATGATCGGCGACAGCGGGGATACGCGCCTGTATCCCAACCTGATTCAGACCGATGCCTCGATCAATCCCGGCAACTCCGGCGGTCCGCTGCTGAACATCCACGGGGAACTGATCGGTATCAATGTCGCCATCTACTCACCGACCGGCACCAGTCTGGGGATCGGTTACGCGATTCCGGCCAACACCGCCAAAATGGTGGCGGATCAGTTGATCGCCCAGGGAAAAGTGGTACGCGGATCGCTCGGAGTCGTTCCGGACGACGTTCCGCCCGGACTTCGACGGCGTCTCGGAACCAACAACGGCGCGTATATCAAGGAGATTCCGGAGGACGGACCGGCGTATAAAGCAGGGTTGCGGGTGGAGGATGTCATCACCGCGTTTAACACCCGTCCCATTACCAGCGAGAACGACCTTCGGGAAGCGATTGCGATGACCGCGCCCGGAACCCGGGTGCTACTGTCCGTTTTGCGACGCGGTCAGGAGGAAAAGATCACCGCGATTCTCGGGGAGCGACGGGAGGATACGACGCCCCGGACCGCCGTGGAGAACGATCCCGCGCGCCAACTGGTGGAACTGGGCTTCGAAGCGGCTCCCCTGACGACGGAGATGGTCACCCAACGACGACTGCCGGCCGGTATCAAGGGACTGCTGGTAAGGTCCGTGACACCGGGCGGGTTGGCGCAACAGGAAGGCTTGATCACCGGCAGCGTCATTGTCGGAATCAACGGCACGCCGATCAGTACCAGCGCCGGACTGGATCAGGTGATAGCGAAGACGAAACCGGGCGATACCGTCACGCTGGAAGTCCTGCAGCGACTTCCGGGCGAGAAGCCAAGCCGGGCCGCCATCAACATCAGCGTTCCCTGAAGGGGTTAGCGGCGCGGGCCGCGTTCCGAACGACCGGTCAACAGACCGCGCCATGCCGCACGGGCGAAAAGCCAGCTCAAACCCAGGGAGACGGCCAGAAAAAAGACGCCGCCAAACGGACCCAGAGTTCGCCATGCCGCTTTCCCCAGCGCAAAGGCCAGCGCAAGGAAAGCGACCGCCGACAGGATATCTTTGATCCATTGGCGGGTCGGAGGCAGGACCGGCGGCGCGTTGTGCATAAGGTATTGTATCGTGTTCCCCGAAACCACGTGGGAGGAATGCGGGCGAGAGGACTGCCGATGAGGGTGCCGGAGTTAAGAGCGATGACCGCGGACGACCTGCCGGAAGTCGCCGAACTGATCTACCTGTCCACCAATTACTGGTACGTTTCGAGTGGGAAGCCGCCGATATTTACGGGCGACCCGCAGAATTGCCGTATCTTCTGTGAAACGTATGAAATGCTGGACCCCGGCTGTTGCCTTCTGGCGGTCGAACCGCGAACCGGACGGATCATCGGCTCCTGTTTCTACCATCCGCGTTCGACGCATCTCTCGCTGGGAATTGTGAACGTCCATCCGAACCACTTCGGGCGTGGCGTGGCGCGTCGGTTGCTGGATGTGGTGGTTCGCCTCTCATTGGAGTCCGAGAAGCCGTTACGTCTGGTATCGAGCGCGATGAATCTGGACTCCTTCTCCCTGTACACCCGATGCGGATTCGTCCCACGGACCGCGTTTCAGGATATGTTTCTGGCGGTTCCCGAGGGGGGAATGACACAGACCGCGCCTCCGGGGCTTGCGCAGGTGCGGGCGGCGACTCCGGCGGACCTGCCGGCAATCGCCGCCCTCGAGTACGAACTGGTCGGGATCGAGCGGGAGAAGGATTACCGCCATTTCCTGGAGAACCGGCAGGGGATCTGGTCGTTATCGGTTTATGAGGAGATGGGGAGCCTTCGCGGCTTCCTGGCGTCGGTGACGCATCCGGCCAGTAACATGATCGGACCGGGCGTCTCAGCGACGGAGGCGGTGTCGGCGACGTTGCTCTATGCGGAACTGGATCGACAGCGCGGACGTTCTCCGGTGTTTCTGGTGCCGATGCAGGCGGCGCATCTTGTTCGGCAGTGCTATGCCTGGGGAGCGAAAAACTGCGAGTTGCACTTCGCTCAGGTGCGGGGCGTCTGGCAGGAACCGCGCGGCATCGTCCATCCGACATTTCTTCCCGAGACCGGTTGACGGATCGGCAGGTTATTCATAGCTGTAGCGGACTCCGATATGGGTCCGGTAGTCGGTGACGGGCATCATTACGACGACGCCGTTCGCCCGATAGTACTTCACCCAGAAACGTTCCTCAAGAGAGTAGACGTCGCATTCGACCGGTTCGGCGTCCCTCCCTGTGGCCTCCTTGTACTCCTCGGCGACGCCCAGAGCATCGACGATCGAGTCAAAAAGGAAGATGCATTGATTTTCGGTGCCGATATCCTTGTGGATCAGATAATCGGTGTATTCGGGTGTGGAGGATCCGTTTGCCGGAACGAGAGCATAGGGCTTCTGGGGAAACGGCTCGGAGAACAACGCTTCGAGCGCGGCTTTTTCCGACGGGGTCAGGGCATTCCCGGCGTTGTCGGGATCGGGTTCCGATTCCTGGCGGTCATCCGGTGGCAACATACCTAATGATACGCTGTCTTTCCGCTATTTGGCAAATGAAAGGGCGGTTGGCACCGCCCTTCCTGACAAAACCGGTAGTCTCGGACAGACCGAACGTCGGTCAGTCGCGCCGCGAAAGCAGCGACAGAAGGCGAAGGATTTCGATGTAAAGCCATACCAGCGTTACCATCAGACCATAGCCGCCGTACCACTCCATCCACTTCGGCGCGCCCCGACGAACCCCGTCCTCAATCAGGTCGAAGTCCAGCACCAGGTTCAGAGCGGCGACCACCGTCACGACCAGGCTGATACCGATCGAGAGCGGCGACGGCTGCCACATGAACGAACTGAACATCGGGTTGAACAGGTTGCCGATCATTAGCACGAGGTAGAAGACCGCGATCGCTCCGGTGGCGGCGACGATGCCCATGACGAACTTGCCGGATGCCCGGATCACCCCGGCCCGGTAAGCGACGAGCATCACGGCCAGGACACCGAAGGTCAGGGCCACGGCCTGGGGCACGATGCCGGGAAACCGCGCATTGATGATCGCCGAGAACGCGCCGAGGAAGAGCCCTTCCAGAACGGCGTACAGCGGTGCGGTGAACCGCGCGGCGTCCGGTTTGAACGAGGTCACCACCGCGAGGATCAACGCGCCGATCGCTCCGCCGAAGGCGATCGGCATCGCCAATGCCGCGCCGCCGGTCAGGACCAGGTTCCAGGTGTAGGCCGCCGCAGCGACCGCCAGCAGCAACAGAATGGCCGTCTTGTTGACGGTGCCCTCGATCGTCATTCGACCGGCGGCGCGGTCGAAGTAGCCGTTTCGGGCAAAATTATTCAGAGTTTCTTCGTTGAGAGTTGGGTTAGCCGTTCGCATGATTGCCCCCGCTTTCTCCGTTTTTGCCAATGGGATTTGATGTTTTCACCAGAATATCATACGCCGTGCGATCCCCTGAAGTTCCGGGCCGGGACGGTTCGGCGACCCGATCGAAACCGCTCAGGCTCACGGCTCAGATCCACCGCTCGTTCGGGCCGAACTCGGCGCGATAGTATTCCGAGACATGCGTGCCGGGCGGGAAGAGCGTATCGATCGCCTGGCGATCCTCCACGGTCACGGCGATCTCGAGCGATCGAAGATAGTCCTCGTACTGTTCCATGGTGCGTGGTCCGATGATCGGGGACGTCACCCCCGGCTGGTTCAGACACCAGGCGACGGCGAACCGGGTCGGCGAGACTCCCCGCCGTTCGCAAAACGTCAGGTACTCCCCGACCGCCGCCAGCGCCGTCTCGTTGTCCCGGCGGAACGGCGCGGTCCGGGTGGCGTACCGTGCGCCTTCCGGAGGCGGTTGACCCGGGCGGTACTTGCCACTGAGCAGTCCGCCCGCAATCGGGGCCCAGGGAATGGTGGCGATACCGTAGGTTCGGCACATCGGCAGGAGTTCGCGTTCGATCCGCCGGTCCAGCAGGTTATACGGCGGCTGTTCGCAGATGAAGCGGTTCAGGCCCAGCTCCTTGCTCGCCCAGAGGGATTCGACGACCTGCCAGGCGGCGAAGGTGGACGTCCCCAGGTAACGGACCTTGCCCTGGCGGACCAGATCGTCCAGAGCGCGCAGCGTTTCGTCGATCGGGATCGACGGCTGGGGGCGATGCATCTGATAGAGGTCGATATGGTCGGTTTTCAACCGGCGTAGCGAGTCCTCACATGCCTTGACGATGTGGTAGCGATGGCTTCCCCAGGCGTTCGGGTCGTGGTCGTCCATCCGGTTGTAGACCTTGGTGGCCAGAAAGACGCGGTCGCGCCGTCCGTCCTCGGACAGCGCTCTCCCGACAATCTCCTCGGAACGCCCTCGACCGTAGACATCGGCGGTATCGAAGAAGTTGATGCCTTCATCGATGGCGCGGTGCATGATCCGGATCGAGTCGTCCTCGCTCGTATCGTCTCCGAAGTTCATGCAACCCAGACAAAGCGGACTGACCCGGACGCCGGTTCGTCCCAGTGCGCGATAGTTCATGGAAAACCCCCCGGTGATAGTACCCCAACCGGAGGGTTTTCGATTTTCGCCAGGTGTCGACCGCCAATACCGGAGAAAACCGGGTCAGTGAGGACTGCGGATGCCGGCCTCCGCCCTTCCGCAGGGACCGCCCCCGGTCGCCTCCGGAATCTCGATGGTCGTGCCGTCGAACAGTTGCGGTTCGACATACCAGTGCGACAGTTCCGCCGAGGAGGCGGGAACGTAATGGCAGATAAAGGCGCGACGGAACCGATCCTTGCTCCGGTTGGCATAGGAACCGTGGATGACGCTGCCGTTGAAGAAGAGAACGTCGCCGGCTTTCAGACGAACCGGCACCGCTTCCTTGCCCTCCGGGACGTCGACATGGTGGTCGGTGAAGAACTCGGTTTTGTCGGCCGGTTCCGGGCAGACCACCTCCATGTCGTGGGTTCCGGGAACGACGACCATACCGCCGTTCTCCTCGTCCGCATCGTCGACCGCCAGCCACATCGCACAGCAGGTGCCCGGTTTGACGCGCAGATAGAAGTTGTCCTGGTGCAGGTCCTGTCCCCGCGCGCCCGCCGGTTTGAAATAGAACATGCTCTGGACGGCGGCGGGTTCATCCTGCATAAACGCTTTGAGCAGGGGGTACAACCGGGCATCGAGCATCCGTCGCAGGGCGAGCGGGCCGACCGGTTTGTCGAGGTGACGATGCGGATGCATCATGCGCGGATAGAAGGAGAGAGGATCGCTGTCCGTGTAGCCGTCCTTCCCCCGAAGGATCTCCGAGAGTCCCTCAATCGGACCGTTCGCATTCAGATCGGTAAAGGTGTCGCGCAGTTCGGCCACCTCTTCCGGAGCGAACAGTCCCCGGACGACAGCGTACCCGTCCTGTTCGAACCGGGCGACCGGATCTTCCGGCGTGATGGGCATCGTGGTCATGGCGTCGTAACTCCGTTCATAAGGCCAGATGGATGGTAACATAACGATACGGCGATTATCGTCGTCGGAACATGGCAAAACCGGCTACTCACCTATAATATTCTGCTGATTGGCACAAAATGCGTATTCAGGAAGCCGCAGCGCCGACCGTCGCGCCCATCGTTACGGGCTATTTCCGGGAACGACCGAACTACCATACCTGGCGTTCCTCCGGGACGGGGGACTGGCTTTTGATGCTGACGCTGGGCGGGGAGGGGCGTATCGGGTATGCGGGCGGCGAACGGATCGTTCGGGTCGGCGAGATCGCGATCCTTTCGCCGGGAACGCGTCACGACTACGGGACCGCACGGGGTACCGCCGGCTGGGAACTGCTCTGGGCGCATTTTCTGCCCTATCCTCACTGGGCCGAGTGGCTGCTCTGGCCCGAAATCGCTCCGGGTGTCGACGGGATCGGATGGATGGCGCTTTCGGGGGAGACACGCGACGTCGTCACCCATCTCTGCTGGGAGATGCACCGTCGCGCCTCCGGCGGCCTGACACGCCGCGAGGCGTTCGCCATGAACGCGCTGGAGGAGGCGTTGCTGCATTGTGACCGGGTGAACCCCCGTCAGAGTCGGGCGACGCGCGACCCGCGTGTCGAGCAGGCACGGCAGTATCTCCGGGCGCACCTTGCCGAACCGGTGAATCTGCCGGGGGTGGCGCGGTCGGTCGGCCTCTCGGCGTCCCGTCTGGCCCATCTCTTTCGCGAGCAGATCGGGGAGACGCCGGGTCAGTTTCTGGAACGGGAACGGATGGAACGGGCGCGGCAGTTATTGACCCTGACGACGCGTCCGGTGGCGGCCATCGCCGGGGAGGTCGGCTTCGAGAGTCCGTTCTACTTCACCCTCCGTTTCCGCAAGCATCTGGGGGTGAGTCCGAGAGAGTATCGACGGCAGTATGCGGACCCTTCGGACCGGGATACACCGGATACCTAGGGATACGTGACGACCCCTTCGGAGAAGCGGACCCGGCCCCGGTGGCGTTCCCGCAGAATCGCCCGGTCCGGAAACCGGAACGGCTTTTTCGAACGTAGGGGTTGGTGTGACACCTCCACGATTCCCCTCCCTTCTCACCGGTGGCGTGTTGCTGCTGGCTTTTTCGACGATTTCCTGCGGCGCGGAGTATGGCGGATCGGCACGACGGCTCGCCGCCGGCCGCCGGACCCCCGGTTTTTCGGGTTTCCCGGACGCTTCCGGCGTCAACAACTTCCGTTCGGTCAATGATATCGACCCCCGGACGTTCGACGCTCCGGCGGGCAGGAACGCCTACGGCGCGCCGAACTCCACGGCGACGGTACCGATGGTCTTCCCGATCCTGGGGCGAGGGTACGGGTTTTCCGATCAGTTCGGCGCGCAGCGCGACGGCCACCGTCATCTCGGTCAGGACCTGTTCGCGCCGAAGATGACCCCGCTTGTCGCCGTATTCGACGGGACGATCCACCATTACTCCTACGGGGGACGTGCGGATGGTTCCGCGCCCCATCATATCCTGCGTCTGGACGGCGACAACGGGTACACCGCCAAATACATGCATGTTAATAACGACACTCCGGGAACGAACGACGGGCGCGGCGGCGCGGGGTACGCGTTCGCTCCGGGATTGGTCTCCGGACAGCAGGTTCGCGCCGGTCAGTTCATCGGCTGGGTCGGCAACAGCGGGAACGCGGAATCGACTCCGTCGCATACGCATTTCGAACTCTGGGGGCCGGACGGAATGGTCACCAACCCGACGGCCTCGCTGCGGCGTGCCGCCCGACGGACCCGTGCGCTTCCCGATGTCTCCGTTACCGACGAGCGTCCTCCCGTCGGCTGGCTGCGGTACGACGGCATCGTGGTCGGCGTCGATCCGGGGCGGGGCGTTCTGATTCTGAATCTTCTGGCGACGACCGATCGAAAAGGGACGTTCGCCGCGACCCGGCCCGGCCGGACCTATGTTCGGGTCGCGCCGGGGACGGTCGTCCGCGAGGAGGAAACCGGCGCGGCGGTCCGGTTCGGGGAGATCCTGCCGGGGCAGCGTATCTCACTGGAGGGAAGGACGCCCGCCCGGAATCGGAAATTTGTCGCGGCTAGAGCGGCGGTTCGGGCGGAACGGCAGACGCCACGCTGGTTCGGGCAGTCTGCCTGGTGAGAATGGCTCTCTCTTTTGCGTTGCGCCCTGCCGACAGTTATGTTAGAATCGAGGGGATAGGACTTCGTATACGCCCGCCGGGCGGCAGTCCGATCACGCCCGCAGGGAGAGATGGCTGAGTGGACGAAAGCGGCCGCCTGCTAAGCGGTTGTACGGACGTAATATCCGTACCTCGGGTTCGAATCCCGATCTCTCCGCTCCCTTCCGCCTGCCCCCCACGATCCTAAGGAACCGGACATATGCGCTTTTGTTCGCTCTTTGTCGGGGTAATCGCCCTTGTCTATCTGACGCTCCGACCGCTGGCGGCGTCCGCTCAAACGACGGACGATTCCCGCTCCCCGTCCGAGCAGTATCTATCGCTCCGCCGACTGTATCCGCCGACCCGCGGCCTGACGCCGGTTCTGGTCGGCGCCGATCCGGGGCGGTATCGGGGCGCGACCATGGAACTGGAAGGGACGCTGTCCGGCATCGTGGAGCAGTCCGAAGGCGGCTGCTTGCTGATGCTGACCTCGCCCCGGGACGGACATCTGAACCTCACGATGACGCAGATGCCGTCCTGGGTTCAGCCGGGTACGCGTCTGCGTCTCCTGGTCGTGGTGACCAGCCCGGCGGACGGCACGGTGCTTGCAGGGATACCGGATTTCCAGGTCGTATCGGTGGCATCGGCGTCCGATATTTCCGCGGCGGAACTGGCCTGGCAGGCGGAGGCCGCCGAACGGGCGCGCCGGGCGCGTCAGCGGGAAGCCGGGCTTCGGGCGGCACAGGAGGAACTGAGCGGATCAAACCGCGCCGGAAACGCACCGCGTGTCGGAACGGGGCGCATGGCCGACAGCAGGCGTGTCGCCGGGTACAACCTTTCCGAGAAGGCACAGGCCATCTATCCGGCCTATCTCGACTTCGTACGGCGTTACAACCGACGGCTCGCCCCCGCGCAGGCGGAGGCGATCGCCGCGTCGATCCTGCTCTACTCGGAAGCGTACGACCTCGATCCGCGCCTGATGGTCGCTCTGATCATCGCCGAGAGCGATTTTCGACCCGGCGAAACCAGTCACAAAGGCGCGATGGGTCTGGGGCAATTGATGAAGGACGAGGTGCGGCGACTGCGCCTGAGCAATCCCTATGACCCGGTCCAGAATATCGCGGGCGTGTCCTTCCTCCTGAAGGAGCGGCTCAACAAATACAGTGGTAGCGGTTCGTTCAAGGACGCCTCGATGCGGCATATCGTGCTGGCGCTGGCCTCGTACAATGCGGGAATGGGCGCGGTCCGAAAGTATGGCGGCGTGCCGCCGTACCGCGAAACCCAAAACTATGTCAAGAAGATCGAGCGCATCTACCGGCAGCTCTGCCGGGACGACGCGGCCGGAAATGCCCGCGCGGCCGATAACGGCGGAGAGGATAAGATATGATCGCGGCGGTCCATGCCCTGGTCGGCGCGGCGATCGGCAAGGTGGCGGGGGAACCGAAGGGGGCGTTGATGGCCGGGTTCGGCTCGCATCTCCTCTGCGATCTGCTGCCGCATCGGGACTTTCCGGTGCAGGTGGAAGCCCCGTTGCTGGCGGCGACCATGAGCGTCCTTGCCTGGAAATGCGGTCCCGACTCACCGGAGTTCGTCGGGGCCTGCGCGGCGGTTGCCCCCGATATCGAGAATGCGGCCATGCTGGCGGGCATCATTCCCCCGGAAGCCATGCGCTATCCGTCCCACCTCGGCGTTCACGGCAGAAAGACCGAATCGGTTCTGCCGCAGGTATTACTGGCCGCCGCCTGCCTGGGATTCGTCCTGTTTAAAGCGCGTCGTTGAAGCTGTGCAGGAAGGTGGCCGCGTACTCCCCGAGGTGGGTGAGTCGATAGCCGCCTTCCTGCACGAGGACGGTGGGCAGCGAGAGTCGCGCAAGGCGGCGAGCGATCTCCCCCAGTCCGACCCCGGTGATCCGGAAACCGAGGCCGAGAACTTCCGGGTCACCCTCCATCAGATCGAAACCGGCGGAGACGACCAGGTATTCCGGGTGAAAGTCCCGAAGGACGTCGATCGCCCGATCCAGCGTTTCGAGATAAAGGGTGTCGTCGGTGTCGTCGGGCAGCGGAAAGTTGCGATTGAATCCCTCGCCCGCTCCGGCTCCCGTCTCCTCCTCGCCGCCCCAGAAGAACGGATACTCGACCGTCGTATCGGCGTGCAACGAGAGATAAAGCACCGTCGGGTCGCTATAGAAGATCTCCTGCGTGCCGTTGCCGTGATGGAAATCGACGTCAAGGATCGCTACCCGGGTGTCCGTTCCCCGTTGCAGGTGCCGGGAGGCGAGGGCGGCATTGTTCAGATAGCAGTATCCCCCGGCCAGATCGGCGGCGGCATGGTGGCCGGGCGGGCGACAGAGGGCATAGGCGACCCGGTCGCCGGATCGAACGGCGTCCGCCGCGGTCAGGGCGCAGTTGGCCGAGGCCAATACGGCTTCCCAGGTTCCGGCAAGAATCGGCGCGGCGTTGTCGAAATGGTAGTTTCCGACGATTCCGGGATAGGTGTTCGGTCGACGGCGTGCGCTTCGGACCGCGAACGCTTCGGCGACGACCGGGTGACCGTCGGCCAGGAACGTCTGACGCAGGGAGTAGGCATCCCGGAGGTAGTCCAAATATCCCTCCGGATGGACGGTCGTCAGCGCCGCCCGGTCGTAGTCGTCCGGCGGGCGGAACTCCCCCGGTACGGCCGATTCCAGGGCTGCAAGGATACGCTCCGCGCGTTCGGGCACCTCACGAAAGGCGAAGGCGCAGCCGGGCACGTTCTCGGAGGTGGCATGGAGCATATGCCGCTCGCTGTGAATGATTTTCACGGGACCATTGTATCGCAGGCGAACGCGTCGATCGGGATTCGCGCGAATCCGATCCAATCCCAGGGTTCCCATGGTACAATCGCGGGAGAATGTCCGAGAACGCCTCCCCGCTTATCTCCGTCCGTCACCTGATCAAGCAGTATCCGGTGCGCGGCGGCCTTTTCGAAAAGACAACGTACAAAACGGTCGTCGATGATGTCTCCTTCGAGATTCCCGTCGGAAAAACGCTGGCACTGGTCGGAGAGTCCGGTTCCGGAAAATCGACGGTCGGCCTGATGCTACTCGGACTGCTGGAGATAACCGGGGGTGAGGTCCGGTTCAAAGGGGTCAACATGGCCGACCGCCGGGATCGCGGAACGTTGCGCCGCGAGATGCAGGTCGTTTTCCAGGACCCGTACGCCAGTTTGAACGCCCGCATGACGGTTCGGGAGACGCTGACCGAAGGGATGATCATCCAGAGGATCGGCGCGAACGCGAAGGAGCGCGAGGATCGAGCGGCACAGCTTCTGGCGCAGGTCGGCCTGCCGGGAACCGCACTGGATCGGTATCCGCACGAATTCTCCGGCGGTCAGCGGCAGCGAATCGCCATCGCCCGCGCCCTTTCGGTCGGTCCCCAGTTTATCGTTCTGGACGAGCCGACCTCGGCGCTCGATGTGTCGGTGCAGAGCCAGGTGCTGAACCTATTACGTCGATTGCAGCGCGAGAACGGACTGACCTACCTGTTCATCACCCATAACCTGGCCGTCGTCGAGTATCTGGCCGACGAGGTTTGCGTCATGGAGAAGGGAAAGATCGTCGAACGGGGGACCGTGGACGAGATCTTCGACCGACCGAAGGAAGCCTATACCCAGCGTCTGCTGTCCGCGATTCCGTCCCTCGATCCGGACGCCCGCCGCCTCGCGGCGAAGTGACCGGTCAGGGCGACCGGAAAGGGAGCAGGAGGAGACGGGCGGCGCAAACTCCGAGAAACGCCGCCAGCAGACCGGCGACCACGCTTCCGAGGACGTAGGCGAACGCCGCCCATCCGTGCCGCCCTTCCAGGATCAGTTGCAGCGTCTCGTATTCGAACGTCGAGAAGGTGGTGAACCCGCCGACGAACCCGACCGCGACGAGCATCCGCCACTCCTCCCGCCAGGCGAAGCGCACGGCGAGGGTAGCGAACAAACCGAGCACGAAACAGCCGGCGATATTAACGACGAACGTGCCGTAGGGCAGGGCGTTGCCCCAGCGTTGCGCCACCCAGTTCCCCACGTAAAACCGCGCGTTGGCCCCGAGGAATCCGCCCAGTCCGACGATCAGGAACCGTATCATCCGCCGGTGACGCCGAAGTAGTGTTCGAAGAACCGCGTCGGGTCCACCGTCACTGCGATCCGGTGCGGCGGCGCATCCCCTCCGGAACGCCATCGGGTCAGTCCGGCGAGCGGTCCTCCCTCGGGAAGGACGGTCACCGTGCCGGTCGCATACTCGCAGAGGGTCGGTTCGAAGACCAGGGCCGCCGCGAGCGGATCGTGGAACGTGATCTGCGGTGAGTGACGGAACCACACCTCCGCCATCCGACCGACGACGCCAAGTGCGCCGCCCGCCGCGACGAACCGCTTCCGGCATTCGTCCGCCGAGAGTTGACACTTCTGCGTGACGTCCAGCCCGACGCCCAGAAGTTTCCCCGAGCCGAACTTGTAGGTCAGAGCGGTGGCGATCGGATCACGGTCCGCGTTCCACTCGGTCGCGCCCGGCCCATGACCGGCGTTTCCGGTATACACGCCGCACATCAGAACCAGATTTTTCAGCAGGAGAGCGGTTGCCGGATCGGCGGCGAACAGCGCGCCGATATTGGTCATCGGACCGACCGCGAGCAGGGTCAGTTGATGCGGGCGGGAGCGGATTGTCGCGCGAAGGAAGTCGATGGCGGACAGATCATAATCGGTCCGGTGCGGCTGATCGGCGACCGCCTCGAACTGCGGCACCTCCGGCTGTCCGGGTCCGAACAGCAGCGACCTTTCGAGGCCGGCATGGATCGGAATATCGGTACGGCCACCCGCGCGGCAGACGATCTCGGCGAGGGCGGCTCGTTTCCGGGTATCGCCGGTCACGGTGGTGATGCCGACCAGTTCGCACCGGGTCTGTTTCAGCAGGTAGGCCAGGGCGACGGCATCGTCGATATCGGAACCGATATCGGTGTCGAACAGAATGGGAATCGAATCGCTCATGTCCCTTCCATTCCTCCGTCGGCTTCGGTTTCCCTGCGTACCCGGAAGGTTAGACGTCCGTCAAACTTCTCTGATCCGTCTCTAAACCGTCGGCACGGTTCCGCCATCAATGACATACTCCGTACCGGTGATGGAAGCGGCCCGGGGCGAAACCAGAAAAGCGATCAGGTCGGCTACTTCCTTCGGCTTTGCGGGACGCCCAAGGGGGATGCCACCCAGCGCCTGCATGATGATTTGCTTGCCTCCCTCATAGTCCGTACCCGCCTGTTGTGCGACGCGCTCCGCCAGGGCGACGGAGGCTTCGGTTTCCACCCAGCCCGGCGAAACGCGCACCACCCGGATTCCCTTCGGAGCGACCTCTTTCGACAGACTCTTGCTGTACGTCGAAAGCGCCGCTTTTGACGCGGCATAAGCGGTTGTCGATTCGGGGAGCGGCAACTCGCGCTGGATCGAGGTGACGTGAAGAATGACACCGTCGCCCCGCTCAATCATCGGCGGCAAAAGTGCCCGATCAATGCGGACTGCCGCCAGCAGGTTTTGGTTCAACTCCTGCCACCATATATCGTCGCTGAGCGCAGCGAACCCACCCCCTGGCGCGGCTGACCCACCCATGACATGCACGAGTATATCGATCCGGCCCAGCCGTTCCTGAGCCGCCTCCGCAAGGGCGGCACAACCCGTTGCGGTCGACAGGTCCGCCGGGAAGAAGCCGACCCCGTCAGGCAAGGCACCGGGAACCGAACGTGCGGTCGTCATAACCCGGGCGCCGGCGTCACGGAGTACGGCGACGACCGCTGCGCCAACGCCCTTCGTGCCCCCCGTAACAAGCGCTCGGCGGTCGGTGAGTTCAAGGATGAAGCTCATGGAACGATCTCAAGGTATGCGATCTTATCGCCTTCGAGGCCGAAGAAGTACCGAAGGTCGACGGGACTTCCCGGAAAGTTACCGGTCGTTCGGCTCGTCACGATGGTTTTTCCATCCCGCTCCTCGAAATTTAAGGGCTCGCTCGTGTAGACGTACTTCGCCGAGGAATGGGTTTTCCACTGCTTGATGGCGGCCAGACCCTGGTAGGTTTGGCCTTCGTCCTTGACAACCGCATTGTCTGTGAAGCACCTGGCGACAGCTTCGCTGTCTCCCCTGTCCGCAGTAAAATACGCTTCGATAGGTTTGGGAAGGTCAACAGGCATTCGGATTACTCCTTCACGGATGAGCGAATCGGTTTATGCCCTCCGATGGGATTTTTCAACAGTATAAGGGTAGACTTCGAAAACAACAAGAACACACAAAAAAGTAAGGTACTAACGAAAAAGTATGAAAAAAGAATGGACACCGACATCAGCCGCCGATGGCGTCGAGCAGGCTCTTAAAATTCTCGAAGGAAAGTGGAAATTAGTTATCCTTTTCCATCTGTTCGGTGGCAATCTGCTAAGATTTTCCCAGCTTGAAAGAGCGATTCCCGGTATCACGCAAAAAATGCTGATTCAGCAACTGCGTCAGATGGAAAAGGACGGGATCGTGCGTCGAATTGTCCACCATCAGGTGCCGCCGAAGGTCGAATATGGCTTGACCGACTGGGGGCAGGCGCTCTGTCCGGCACTCGACGCTCTTCTGAAGTGGGCGGCGTTGCGCGAGGAACAGGGTGAAAACACGCCGTGATTCCGCTGGTCAAATCTCTCCCTGCCCGAATTCCGGAAAATTTTGAAGCAGGGACTTGACAACCGTGAAAAGGAACGGCATACTCTGAGTGTTCTAGTTTTACAGAACACTGATACAGAGTAACTCTATGCGATCCATAAAAACGAGCGAGCCGATTCAAACGGGCGGGAACGGAGAATTTCCGCCGAACCGGGCGCAGGAAGCTTTCACTCACCTGACACGCCTGGCGCGGGATCTGGGACCAAACCGGCAACTGCCGACCGTGGCGGAACTGCGTGAACGTCTCGATGTGAGCACCGTAACGTTGAATCGGGTGCTGGAGCAGATGGAGTTGCAGGGAATCATCGTCCGACGACACGGGGTCGGGCTTTTTGTCTCTCCGACGATGCAGCGCAGTATCGCGCTGGTCTATAACCCGCACTTTTTTGACGGACCCGAGGTATCGCCGTTCTATCGGATCATGCTGGAGCAGATTCGCTTTTATGTCGCGGAGCATGATTTCTCCTTCTCATTACATTTCTCCACCCCGGATGATCCCGGACGGCCGTTTTTCGACGACTTTCTGCGTATCATCGAGGAGCGACGGATACAGGGGGTGGTCGGGGTCGGCTTGACTGGGGAGGCAATCGATCTGCTGACACACCATCAGGTGCCGGTGGCGGGACTGAACGATGTTCGGATCGATATGGAGTCCCTGACGTATGAGGCGACGGAGTACCTGATCGAACGCGGATGTCAGCGTATCGCCTTGCTGGCTCCGTTCCAGGTGATGGATACCGTCCGAGACGGGTATCGGCGTGCCCTGACCGCGAACGATCGATTTTTTGACGAGGGACTGATTCATGATGCCCGTCGTCTGGGTGATCCGGAGGAGCGACGGGGACGCCTGACCTACTGGGATCAGGGGTACGTTCACGCGCAGCGACTCTTCGGTAAGGAGAGTCAGGGGACGAGTCCGGATGGGATCGTCTCCCCGAGCGAACTGTTCTCCCAGGGCATCGTGGTCGGACTGCGCGATCTTGGAATTGCGATCGGCGAGACGGTCCATGTTGCGACCCATGCGAACGAAGGCTGTCCGGTCCTTGCTCCGTGGGGGGATCGGATCGCCCGCTGGGAGGTATCGCCGACGGAACTGGCCCGACTGTTATTGCAGGAGTTGATCCGCCGGATGGAGGGAGGATCTCCGGAGAGCGAACGTCCGGTCCATCGGGCCAGGTGTCGCCTGCCCGGACCGCTGACACCGTAAACGTTGTGACAATCCATCAAAATCAAGAACAGTCATCAAAAAGGAGATGCCAGGGGCAGGTAAGGGGGAGAGGTCATTCCCCGGGAAGCGCCGGTGCTTCGACGGACGGGAGCGGACAGTCCCGGAGACGCAAAGAGAAAGGTCATTCGTATGCGTAAAGCGTTCACTCTGATCGAATTGCTTGTTGTTATTGCTATTATCGCCATCCTCGCGGCGATTCTGTTCCCCGTATTTGCTCAGGCGCGGGAAAAGGCGCGCGCGATCACCTGTATTTCGAACGTCAAGCAGATCGTTCTTGCCCAGATGATGTATATGCAGGACTGGGACGAGACCGTCGCCTTCAACCGGGAGTGCAATCTGCCGAACCCGGCGGTTCCGGCCTGCAAACCCAATCAGACGATGCGTGGCTGGATGGACCTGGTGATGCCTTACGTCAAGGGGCCGGGCATCTTCAAATGCCCCTCCGACCCGACCACCCCCGTCCGGGTCCCGGCAGGTACGCTGAACCAGCAGGATCAACCCAGCACGGACGGCTTCGTCTTCTACGACTGGTCGCAGGGGGGCGACAACCCCTGGGCGCGTGGCGGCGAGTGGCGCTGCTCCTATGCGCGCAACAACAACTTCGCCAACAACGGCAACAACACCACCGCGCTGGCACAGGTGAATTTTCCGGCCAATACCATCCTGATCCTGGAGTTCGCTCCGAATACGGGCGGCGGCGGTCAGCGGGGCGAACGTGGCTATGGCGCGGTCAATACCATCATCCGCTCCACCGAATACACCTCCTGGACCCCGGCGGGCGTTCCCTGTAACATGTATGACGCCACCAATGCCACGAACGACCAGACGAACTTCTTTGGTATCGTCAACGGTATCCAACCGGAGCAGGCCAACAAGGAGCGTGCGCAGCTCTCGAGCCGGCGGCACAGCGGCGGGGCCAACTACGGCTTCGTCGACGGGCATGCCAAGTGGCTGCGCCCCGAGCGTGTCCGGGGAATGTGCGGCTTCAACGATAGCCGCGGTGCCGATTTCGGCAACGACGGCACGATCCCTGACTTCCGAATCTAAATGATCCCGCCTTCCCCCGGAAGGGGGAAGGCTCTTTTGCAGGAGTTTCCGTGAGCAATCCTCTTTCCCGACGTCAGGCGATGGCGCAACTGGGCGCGACCATGACGGTATCCCCGTGGCTTGCCGCTCGCACGACGGCGGAGGTTCCCACTTTTTCCTTCGTCCACCTGACCGACCTGCATATCATGCCGGAAAACCGCGCCGTCGAAGGCGTGCGAATGGCGCTTCAGGCGGTTGCGCATCTTCCGGAAAAGCCCGCTTTCGTCCTGATTGGCGGCGACATCGTCCATGCCGCCAGCCACGCCGAAAAGAAGCGCGCCGAACGGCTTTACGACCTCTGGCAGGAAGCGTCCGCCGTCCTGGCTTTGCCCCTTTATTACAGCGTCGGCAACGGCGACTGTCTGGGCACGGCGGGCATCCACCGTCTGGCGGCGCAGGACCCGGAGTACGGCAAACGCTGGTGGCAAAAGCGTCTCGGCCTCTCGCAACGTTTCCTGACCTTCGATCACCGGGACTGGCGATTTATCATCCTGGACTCGGTCCGGACCGACGGGGATTTACCGTACTACGGCGAGATCGACCGGGAGCAACTGGACTGGCTGGACGGCGTGTTGCGAAAGACCGACGCCAAGCAGCCGATTGTCGTCCTGACCCATATTCCGATCCTGACCGCCTACGGCCTTTACGATGACGACCCGGCGCTCGGTCCGGGGGAGAACATGATTGTGAAAAACGGCAGGGCGATCATCGAGATGTTCCAGGGGAGAGCGGTGAAAGCCGTTCTTCAGGGGCATACCCATGCGGTGGAGGAGTGTCTGTACGCCGGGACTCGCTATATCTGCGGTGGGGCGGTTTGCGGCAACTGGTGGCAGGGAAAGCGGTTCGGCATCCACCCGGAAGGGTTCGGAATCGTGCGGGTGAGCGGCGACGACCTGACCTACCGTTATCTGCCCTACGGATGGAAGGCGGAGGTTCCGCCGGGGAACGGGTGAGGAGGACGGGCGAAACGCACGATGCCCGTCTCTCCGTCGCCCCCGGTTTTCAGTAGGTTGCCCGTTCGTAGCGGTAACGGTGCCACATGCCGTGCGCGATCCTTTCCGGGTCACCGGTACGTACGCCCTGGTCGGCGAAGTAATCGGCGACGTTGGTGACATCCCGGATCAACAGATCGAGGGCATCGGGGTTCTCCCAGGGGTGTACCGTCTGCGGAACGTCGATCACGAAAACCTGCTCCCGCCAGTAGAGCAGGTTGTAGGCGGACAGGTCGCCATGGACGTGCCGGACGTTCAGCATGGCTTCGATAACGTTCAGCATCCGGCGATAGTGCCGAACCGCGTCATGGAGCCGCAGTCGGGTTTGAATCAACGGTGGGGCCGCCGTTTCCTCGTCGCCGAGAAACTCCATCAACAGAGCGGTATCGGTCGACGTCAGCGGTTTCGGCACGGGGATACCGGCGTCGTGGAACGTTCGCAGGGCGGCCATTTCATGACCGACCCACTCACCGAACAGCACTTCCCTGCCGAAGCCGGATTTGCTGCGGGCCGCCCGCGCCTCGCGACTATTGCCGGTCAGACGCGCTTGCCGGTAGATGGCATCGTTTTTGAATCGGCGGTGTTCGCGCGGACGGTAGATTTTGGCCGCCACCAGACCGCCGCCGATCTTGGCGCCGCCGCGACAGCAAAAGACCGTCGCTTCCTTACCGCTTTTGACGAGGTAGAGAACCTCGATCAATGTTTCGTTCGTGAAGAAGGGATGGAGTGAATCCAGCGGATTCCAGGGTTCCGACATAAAGCCTCCGAACAGACGCGCGCAGGGCCGCACGTTCGGAGACCGTTCCTGAAATCAGGCTACCGGAGGAGATATCCGGAAGACGGGGACGAACCATGCGGCAATACATCGAGTGAATGTCATTGGAATCGCCCCCTTTCAAAAAGATACGTCGTCAAAAACCGTACATATTCCTATCGCCCGGTTCGAACAATCCGCTAAACGGTGTCAGGAAAGACTTTTCACAAACTCCAGCACCTCCTCGGCGTGCTGATCCACCTTGACACGCGGATACACTTTCGCGATCTTTCCCTCTTTGTCGATCACGAAGGTGGTTCGCTCGATGCCCATGTACTTCTTGCCGTAGTTGTTCTTCTCCTTGTAGACGCCGTAGGCATCGGAGACGGTCGTTTCGGTGTCCGCAAGCAGGGGGAACGACAGTTGAAACTTTTCGGCGAATTTTCGATGCGAGTCGACATCGTCGAGCGAGATACCGAGGATAGCCGCTCCGGCGTCGGCGAAGTCCCGGTTCAGGTCACGAAACGCGCAGGACTCGGTGGTGCATCCGGGGGTGTCGTCCTTCGGGTAGAAGTAGAGAACGACGGCCTGTTTGCCGCGAAAGTCGGAAAGACGGATCGGCTGGTCGCCGGTCTGGGTGGCGAGGGAAAAATCCGGGGCCTCCTGCCCCTCGGTCGGTCGTTCTGCCATGGTCTGAGTACCTCCGGTCGGTATTGTACCCGAAGAGCGGAACGGCCCCGTCCGCGTTTCGTGCCGATGCGCGACGATCCGGGACGTCACAGCGTGACATAGCCGCGACGCGCGCCGGTGGTCACCGCTTCGGTTCGTGAGGCGGCATTCAGTTTGCCCAGGATCTGGGCGACATGGAACTTGGCCGTATGCAGGCTGATTTTGAGGCGGGCGGCGATGATCTTGTTCGGCAGGCCCTGCGCCATCAGTTCCAGCACCTCGATTTCGCGCGGAGTCAGGGTTTCGCCCGGAATCTCTTCCTGTGTCGGCGCGGCGGCCGGAAGGTTTTCGGGGTCGTCCTCGACCGGGGATAAGAGCGGCAGCGGCAGACCGCGATCGAGCACGGTCAGACCCGCGGCGGCGGCGCGGACGGCTGCCACGATCTGCGGACCGTCCACCTGGCGGAGCAGGTAGCCATAGCCGGGAAGGTCGGCTTCCGCGAGCAGGGGAAGATCGTTCTCGGGCGTATCGCCGAGAATGATCAGCGCGGCGGGATTGATCGCGAGCAGTTCCAGCAGGTCGTTCAGGCTCTCGGAACCGGAGCGGTCCCACCCGGCCGTATCCAGCAGCACCGCCTGAGGGGACAGTTCCGGAAGGAGGCGAGCCAGCGTCTCGCCCGCCCCTTCCACCGCCCCCAGAACGGTCAGACCGTCGGCGTCCGAAAGCAGGGCGTGCAGCCCCGCCCGGACCGAGGGATATCCGGCAACGATCAGAACCCGTGCGCAATCCGTCAAGAGACTTCTCCTGTGCTTCCTTACTTCCCTGCTCTACTCCCTACTCTTTTTCGGCTTCGATGGTGGCGGAAAGCTCCGTCGGCACACCGCCGCGCAAAAGGGTGACGGCGATCGTCTGGCCGACCCGAAGGTAACGCTTCAACTCCTCGGTATCCTGAATCGGCTGGCCGTTCACTTTCAACAGGGTATCGCCCAGAAGGAGCCCGGCGGTATCGGCGGGACTCTGCGGGGACACGCCCGAGATCAGAAGGCCCCGTTCCTGGGCCAGCGCCAGCCCGGCCCGGAGGTTTTCCGGCAGGGCGACAACCTGTGTCCGGATACCCAGGTAACCGCGCGGCATCTTTCCATGCGCTACCAGAAGTCCGACAATCCGCTCCACCAGCGGTACGCCCAGGGCGACACCCAGTCCCTGACCGAAGAGACGGTTCAGGAGGCCGAGCAGTTTCCCCTCGACGCCGATCAGCGCGCCGCCCGAAAAGCCGGGGTACAGAATCGCGTCGGTGTTCAGGATATATTCGGGGTTTCCTTCGGTCTCGGTTTCGTATTTGCGCGTGATGAGGCCCAGGGTGGCGGTCAGACCGTTGTCGCCGGGCCGGGCGACGGCAAGCGCGAGGTGTCCGACCCGGACCGCCTGTTCGTCGGTCTCCTTCGCGATCGGGGCCGACAGGGAATCGGCCGTTTTGAGCACCGCGATATCGCTGTCGGCGTCCCGTCCGACCAGCGTGGCGGCGTGACGGACCCCGTCCGCGGTGATGACGACGATCTCCTCATCCCTTTCCACCCCGTGCGAGGTGGTGACCACCAGACCCGTGTCCCAGAGGATTCCGGTCGCGGTAAAGCGCGACCCGTCATCGACCCGAACCAGTGATTCACCCGTCCGCGCGACCGCGGCGGCGAGTTCCCCCGAAAAGGCGGTGAGCGTTCCTGCGGTATCCATATTCTTTTTGATATCCTTTCGCCGATTTCGTTCCCGCCACGTCGGCGGCGACCCGGCGGGAGTTGCGTTCCGGATTCAGAATAGCCGATCGGCTCCTGATGGGCATCCGTCGAGAGAGGAGGGGCGTCCGCCGCGCCGCCTGACCGGAAGAGCAGGGGGAGAATCGACCGCAACCGGATCGATGGTTGCCGGTCTGACGAACAGGGGAAGGAGAACCTTCCGCAAAAAGAGAACGGATGGATCAACCGGGTATGCCTGAACCATCGGAAACCACCTGTCCTGCCTGTGGCGGATTCGCCTTCCTGCCGTCCTCCGGCCGGTCGGGTTATGTCTGCGCCCGCTGCGGGAAGGAGATTCCGGCACGATCCCATTTTGCTCGTCCCGGCGATCCCGTGCCGCATCGAACGCCGCTTCGGGTCGGCATGAAGGCGCAACTGGCGGGGCGGACCTACTTCCTCGTGGCGATCGTCGCGTATCGTCAGACCGTGAGAAACACCGATACGGGCACGGATGAAAACTATTTCTGGCAGACGTTCGTTCTGCTGACCTCCGACGGCGAGGAGAGATATCTGGAATTTGAGGCGGGGAAGTGGCTGCTCGCCGAACCGACCGAGCCTGCCGGTCCGGAGAGCGTTCGCCAGGCGCTGAAGGCGTACGAAGGGATGCCGATTCCGGTTTTCGGTCGGATGGGAACGGTTCGGGACTGCGGCACCTGCGAGGTCACGGATATTGAAGGGGCGTTGCCCTGGCCCGTTCGTGTCGGTCAGTCGTTCTATTTCGCCGACGTGGCCATGGGCGGAGACGCCTACGGGTTCGAACTGAAGGAAGATACCGGCGAGGCGGAGTGGTATCGCTGTCGTTCCCTGGACGATCGGGAGGTGCTGACCTGGTTCGGTCTGGACGATCTCCTCCGAAAGGAGATCGCTCAGGCAAGCAGGGCGCGGGCGCAACGGAACTTCGGGTGGTACGTGATCGGGATGGCCTTTTTCGCGTTCGCCGGGTTTTTCCTGATGCCGAACACGGGCACAATCATTGCGCAGGGCACGACCGGAGGGGTTCGGGTGCCGGAGGAAGGGCTGCGTTTCGGCCCTTTCGCGCTGAAGGAGACCGTCCGTCCGTCCCGATTCCGTCTGTCGGCCGGCGTGCCGAATAACCGGTCCACCTGGGCGCAGGGCGTGATCGAAACGCCGGAAGGAAAGCCGCTGTTCGGACTCGACGGCGAGTTCTGGGCCGAGAGCGGTTATGATGACGGCTACTGGAGCGAGTCGGTGACCGCCGCCCAGCAGGAGTACCATCTCGACAAGCCGCGTCAGGTGTTCGTTCGTGTCTTCACGGACCCGGAAGGACCCAACGGAACCGAATTGCCGCCCGGAAGTCCGGAGATTGCGGTCTTCTTCTCCATCGAGGAAGGAGTCGCCTGCCCGAGCCATCTGCTCTGGTTCGGCTTCCCTGCCCTGGGGATCGGGCTGATCGCTCTCGCAATGGCTTCCGTCACGGCGCAGAAAAAGGTCTGGGAAAGTTAGACGGGAGGAAACGGATGGGCATCGGATACCGATTCACCCTGGCGGTTCTGGTTTGCTTGTTGCTTCTGTCGATGACCGCGTCCTATTTGGGGTGGGGGATCTCCACCACGGATGACGCCGCCATCCGCGAACGGATGATTCTGCAGCAGCGAACGGCCCGGCTCGGAATCGATATCGATGGCGGACCGCGTTACGGGAAATAAAGATCGACGGAGGATCGGGAGGATGGGCATGAGGACAAGGATCGGGCGGCTTCTGGGGAGGACGGCGGTAACGTTTACGTCCGTGCTGTTTTCGGCGGCGGCCTGGGCGCAGGACCCGGCGAACGCACCGGCGCGAAGTCGGGATATGCTACAGAGCATCGTCGGCACGCTGGTTTTCGGCGCGATCGGGATCATTCTCGCCATCGTCGGCTTCAAACTCTTCGATGTCGTCGTCCGCCACGATATCGAGAAGGAGATCTTCGAACAGAAGAACATGGCGGCGGCGGTTCTGGCGGGCGCGATCGTCCTCGGCGTCTGCCTGATCATCGCGGCGACGATCCTTTCGCCGTAGACGGATTCCGATTTTATGGAAACCCCGGCCCCGGGCACGGAGGAAACGCGGTACTCGCCGCACGCGCAGGAGACCGCACTGACGCCGGCGATGCGCCAGGAAGCGTTGACGCTGCTGGCGTCGGTCTTCCTGGTCGCGGCCTGCGGCCTGATCTACGAACTGCTGATCGCGACGATCTCCTCGTACCTTCTCGGATCGTCGGTCACCCAGTTCTCCCTCTGTATCGGCACCTTTATCGGCGCGATGGGACTGGGGTCCTACGTTTCGCAGTTCGTCGGTCGAAACCTTCTGTCCACCTTTCTGACCGTCGAAATCGTTCTGGGGACGGTCGGAGGATTGTCCGCCTGGACTCTGTTCGCGGCCTACGCCTACCTCGGGGCGGGCTACTACGTCGCCCTGTTCGGTCTGCTGATCCTGATCGGCGGTCTGGTCGGGATCGAGCTGCCGCTGCTGACCCGTCTGCTCGGGCGGTACGGCGCGCTGCGAACGACCATCGCCCATGCGCTTTCCTTCGACTATGTCGGGTCGCTGCTCGGTTCGGTCGCGTTTCCCCTCGTTCTGCTGCCGTTGCTCGGGACCACCCGGACCGCTTTCGTCGTCGGTCTGCTCAATCTCGGCATCGCGATGTATAACCTGCATGTGTTCCGCCACCGGCTGCCGATCCGTGGGCCGTGGACGGCGACCTTGCTGGCGACCGCCGGACTGGCCGCCGGGGTCGCCTTCGCCGATCGCGGCGCCTCTCTGCTCGAGCGTCGTCTCTACGAGGACGCCATCCTTTTCGCCCGGCAGACGCCGTATCAGAAGATCATTATCACCCGGCAGCGGGACGATATCCGGCTGTACCTGGATGGCAACATCCAGTTCTCGGCGAACGACGAGTACCGCTATCATGAGTCCCTGGTGCATCCGGCGATGCGGCTGTCGGCGTCCCGCGAGGAGGTGTTGATTCTGGGTGGCGGGGACGGTCTCGGGGTCCGGGAGGCGCTGAAGTATCCCGACGTCCGGCGGGTGACACTGGTGGACATCGACCCGGAGATGACCCGGCTGGCGCGCACCTACCCTGCCCTGGTGCGGCTGAACGAGAATGCCCTGAACGATCCGCGGGTTCGTGTCGTTCACACCGACGCGTTCAAATTCCTGGAAGAGGGAAGCGATCGGTACGGGGTCATTATCGCCGACCTGCCGGACCCGAATCATGAAGCGCTGGCGAAACTGTACGCGCGGGAGTTCTACCGGCTGGCGCGAACCCGTCTGGGCGTCGGTGGGGTGTTCGTCACTCAGGCGACCTCGCCGCTGGTCGCCCGGGAGGCGTTCTGGTGTATCGAGAAGACGATGAGCGAGGCGGGGTTCCGTACGACCCCGTATCATGTCTACGTGCCATCGTTCGGGGAGTGGGGGTTCATTCTGGCCGGGGTCGAGGCCGCGCCGAAACTGACCGGCATGCGCCTCGCCGAAAGCCCGGTGCCGACCCGGTTTCTCAACAGCGCATCGGCGATCGGCATGGCGGCGTTCGATGCCGACACGGATCGGGTCGTCTCGGAACCGTCGACCCTGGATTTTCCCCGGATTCTGGATCTTTACGAGAAAGGCACGCGAAAATGGGAGTGATCGACGTGTTTCCTGAGGCGCGGGAACCCTCCGTGGCGGAAAACGGCGTCGGCGTTCACGTACTGCTGGACCTGTATGCGGTGGCGCAGGAACGGGTGACGGATGGCGAGCGGTTACGTCGGACCCTGATCGAGGCGGCGGAGACCGCGGGCCTGACCTGCCTTTCCGATCCGGTCGTCTATCGGTTTCCGAACGGCGGACTGACCGGGTTTGTGCCGCTGGCGGAGTCGCATATCGCGTTTCATACCTATCCGGAACGGGGTTTTGTCGCGGCGGACGTCTTTACCTGCGGCTCGGAGGAGACGGCGATCCGGGCGGCGGACGTGTTTTGCGCCGCCCTTGCGCCGGGACGCACCGGGCGACGGGTTCAGCGACGGGGAGAGAGCGCACGGTGAGCGCGCCGAAGCCCGTTCGCTGGATCGTCTCGCCGGGTTACGACCTGACCTTTTTCATCGGGTCCTGCCTCCTGACCTTCGCCTTTTTCGGCATCTATCAGACGGCGCATCACCTGGGATTCCTCTGGCGCGGCGACTCCGTGCTGATTACCTATTTTCTCTTTACGGCGTTCTTCGATCACCCGCATATCTTCCAGACCTTTTCCCGGACCCATTTCGACCGTGAGGAGTTCGCCAAACGCCGACGGCTCTACACCTGGGGACTCGCCGGGTTCATTCTGGTCGGGTATGTGTTCCTCCTGCTGAAGTGGGAAGCGTATCTGATCGTCGGCGCGGCGATCTACGGCACCTGGCATATCATTCGACAGCACTGGGGCTTTATAAAAATCTACAAGGCGCTGAACGACGATCGGGAACCCGCGGATAACGTCCTCGACGGCGCGGCGTATTACCTCGGGATGTTCGCCTGCTTCTTCAATGACTACGGGGATACGAAAAATCCGCTGATCGTCTACGGAAATATCCGGGTTCATGCGCCGACTTTGCCGGGTGAGTGGGGCGAGAATCTCTGGAAGGTGTTTCTGGTGTTGATCACCCTGGTGGTCTTTCGACAGGTCTGGCGGGCCGGAACCGGAAAGCCGGTCAATCTGCCGAAACTGTTGCTGATGGGGTCCGCGCTTTCGACCCATTTCTTCGTCTTTTTCGCCACGGCGACACCGTTTCTGGTAGCGGAAGCCCTGGAAACCGCCTACCATGATGTCCAGTATCACGGCTGGATGATGCATTTTCAGCGGCGTCGCTTCCCCGATATCCGGAATGTGGCGATGAAGTGGGCGGCGGTGGCGTTGCTGTACGGCGCGGTCGTCGGCGTGATCGAGATCGAGGGATTGCTCCATCCCGACAGCTGGGCGATGTGGGTGTTCGTCCCCGCCACCATGCTGGTAATCTTCCACTACTACACCGACGGTCTGATCTGGCGTTTCCGGGAGTATCCCGAACTTCGTGCCCTCCTCGCGCCGGCAAGCGAAAAATAGGGCGGATCTCGCCAACCATTTGCCGATGCGCGGCTACCAGTAAGGGTGAAGGAAACTCCATGTCGAAACCCCTTTCGGAAAACGTGGCCGGCACCCCGGAGGAGAACGAACCTGCCCCTACCCTGTTGCGGCAGGGGAATCGGGAGGCGTTCGATCGGCTGTACGTCCGGTATGCGCCCCGTGTGCTGGGACTGCTACTGCGCCTGACGCAGGGAAACCGTTCGGAGGCCGAGGATCTGACCCAGGATACGTTCGTCGCCTCCTATACCGCCTGCGGGACCTATGCCGAGCGCGGACGACCGCTCGCCTGGCTCTGCGGAATCGCGTTTCGCCGCTGGCGCGACCGGCAGCGCTCCGCGACCCCGCCGACCCTGCCGTTATCCGAATCCCTGGCCCATCGGGACGACGTCGAACGGGGCGTGCTCGATCGAACGACACTCGACCGGGCGCTCGCACAGCTGGAACCGGCATACCGGGAGGTCCTGCTCCTGATCGCCGGCCAGCAGTTGACCTATCGAGAGACCGCGGCAATCACCGGTGAGCCGGTCGGGACCGTGAAATGGCGGTTTCATGAGGCGACCCGGCGGATGCGGTTGCTGCTGCAAAACGACGAACTGGCTTCCCTGGCGCCCGGCGCAAACGTCACCCCGAAACCCCGGCATTTCGCCGATTCTCATGAAGAAAGGAGCAACGCCGATGAATCAGGATCAGGCGCGTCGCAAATTGCCCGATCTGGCGGCCGATGAACTGTCCGAGGTGGATCGCTGGCTCGTCCACCGTCATCTGGAGCGGTCCCCCGCTCTGCAGCGTGAATGGCAGGAGATCCGGACGCTGTACGCCGATATTCGCCGAATCAGCGAGGTGACGCCGGGGCGACCCGCGCCGACCTGGCCTGCGATCCCGACCGGTGAGGCGACCGCGGACGGTCGGGGAGCGAACGATTGGGCGGGGCCGCCGCCGGGAAGACGGCATTTTGCCTTGCCGGCTCTCGCGCTGACCGTCGTATTGACCCTCTGCTGCCTGCCGCCGACCGGGTGGCTCGTCCGCCGACAGTTACGTTCCCTGGCTGCGGAAGGGGTCGTCGCCCTGGTTCGTCCGGAAAGCGAGACGGATCGACAGGCGGCGTACACGAACGCCGTCCGGCGCGACCCGGAGAACCTGACCTTACGGATCGGCGCGGTGTTGATGCGGCCCAACGAGGCCGACAACCACTGGACCCACCTGCAAAAAATCCTGCCGGCGCCCGAGCGACAGCGAGCCACAATCCTTGCACTCCTCCTGAATGCCGCTCCTGCCTCCGTCGCGACGGAGACGGAAGGAGAAACCCGAAGAAAGACGCCGGGAGGGACGCCCGCTCCGAAAAGAGAGAACGACCCCGCACTGGTTCGGCAATGCCTGGCGTACTCGGAAGCCGGTGAGACGGCCGATCCGGAGAACGCCTTTTTCCCGCTGATGCGCGCAGCGTTCCTTCTGTCGGATCGTCGCCGCGACGAAGCGATGGCGGCCCTGCGGCGGGCCGGGGCGAGGGACCGGTTTCATGACTATGCGCCGGAGGCGGTCCGGGCCAAATGGGCCGTTTCCATGGCGGCCCACGGGGAAACCGGCGTCGTTTCCCGGCTTGCCGTCGGCTCGACCACCCTGTACGCTTACACGGCCCGGATTCGAGCGCTGGCGCGTGCGGCGAACGCCGAGGCCATACGGCTGGAATCGACGGGAAAACGAGCGGAGGGGTTCGCAATCCGGTTTGCCCTGTTGCGGATCGCACGAAAGATGCAGCGGGATGGCTCCACGATCCTTGCCGGTCTGGTTGGCTCGGCGGTCGGAGCGATCGCGATCAACCGACCGGACGGCGAACCGGAGGTCCGACCTGAGGATGTGGCGGAAGCCGGTACCGGGCGACCGAGTCCGATCGGCATGACCGCGGAAGTAAGTCGTCGGCTGGATGCGTTACGCCTCCGACGGTTTGACGCCTATGTGAAGCGGGTCGGTACGGCGGAAGCCCGGTATGCCGCCCATCAGGCGCGGGTAATTTCCGGGTGGCGGCAGGACGCCCAGGGGTGGCTCGCCTTCGGCTTTGATGGGGACACCTTCAACACCGGGCTTCCGGGGATGTCGGGGTACCTGATGCTGTTCGGTACGTCGTTCGTTCTGCTTTTCGCGGCGATCTGGACCCTGTTGTTGTTCGTGGTGGCGGCACAGTTGGTCCGGACCGAACCCGTTCGGCGCGGGTTGCGAATGCCGCCCGGCGTGGCGCAGGGGTTCGCCCTGTTGACGGCGGTCCCGGTGTTCCTTTTCGGAGCGGCGACCATGGATACGTACGGGGTCTTTCTGGTTCCGGCCGGTTTCGTGCTGGCGGGGCTATGTCTGTTTCTCGCCGGTCGTTCGCCGCAAACCGGCGGAAGGAGATCGGAAGGGGTCTCCGCCGGTTTCGGTGCGCCGACCAACCGGTTCCTGCCGTTCCGGACCGTGATGATCACTTTGGCCGTGGCGCTGATCGGCGGACTGCTGATGACCGGTCCGATCGTCTTTTTGCGCGATCTGTCCGTTTTGTTACCCGCGCCCCCGGATACCGGTGACGCCGTCCGAACGGTCCTCGAAATCATTCGGGTGCCGTCGATCCTGGCGTCCGCCGGACTGGCGTTTCCGGCGCTCGGACTGCTTGTCCTGGCTCTGGTAAGTTACCGTCGACGGCTGCCGGTATCGGTCGGGATGGTGCGCGGTTTCTACCGGATCGGGCTTCCGCTGGCCGGTGTTCTCTTGCTTCTGTATGCGGGAGCGGTCGTTTCGGTCGCCGTTCGGGATCGCGAGCTTCGGGATCGTCTGGGCGAGATGGTGCGGGACGAGCCTGCGTTCTTCCGGGAGCGGAGTCAGGCGAATTCGCCGAAACGGTGACGGCATTCCGACGGTTCTCGAATACGGGTCTATGGTACACTATTGCCTATGTTCGGGAACCGTCGTTTTTCTGCCCGGATCCTCACCGGATTATTGCTCTTTACCGCGCAGAACGCCCATGCCGATGATCGACTCGCTCAGGTACGGGCGCGCGGCGTCCTGCGAATCGCCACCGATGCGACCTACCCGCCGTTCGAATTCCTCGAGAAGGAGAAGGTCGTCGGGTTCGATCGCGAGATCGGCGACGAAATCGGCAAGGAGATCGGGGTGCCAGCCCGGTTTATCTCGATGGAGTGGTCAGGGGTTTTCGCCTCCCTGGAGACCGATAAGGCCGATCTCGTCATGTCCGGTGTCACCATCACCGACGAACGCAAGAAGGGAAACGCCTTTTCCCGTCCCTACTTCCTCTCCGGTCAGGTGATCGCCCGCCGGAAAGGGGACCGCACGATCTCGACTCCCGACGATCTGCTGAAAAACGGCCGGACGGTCGCGGTGCAGCAGGAGACGACGGGGCAGTACGCGATGGAAAAGCGCGGGATGTCGAAGGAGCGTGTCCATCGCTTCGATACGCTGCAGGACGCCCTGCTCGATACCCGGAACGGAAAATCGGATGCGGCGGTCGGCGATCAACCGGCGCTCGCCGATATGATCCGGAAAGGCTACCCGGAGATGGAGATCGCGTCGAATCAGCCGTTCGTCGAGGAGTATCTCGGCATCGTCGCGCGCCGGGACGGACGCGATCTGATCGCCGCGGTCAATCAAGCTCTGGAGCGTATCCTCGTCGATGGCCGATATACCCGCATCTATGAGAAGTGGATGCGGACCCCGATGACCGGCGCGACGCTCGCGAAACTGGAATCGGCTCGTAGCATGGGGACGCCGATTCCTCCGGAGATCGAGGCGATGGTTGCGCCGGGGACTCAGGCCCGTTCGTTCGCGGCCCCGGATCAGTCGGTCGGCGGCTCCGCGCTGTCAATCCGGACGGAGGTTTTGCGGGACGCTCTGCCGCTGCTGCTGACCGGCGCACGACTGACCCTGCTCCTTACCCTCTGCACCCTGCTGATCGGCGTCCCGTGCGGGCTGATGATGGCGCTGGCCCGGCTTTCCGGTCTGGTTCCGCTCCGTATGCTGGCGACCGTGTATGTCGAGGTGGTGCGCGGGACGCCGCTCCTGATGCAGATTTATGTGCTCTATTTCGTGCTCCCCGCATTGAAAATCTCGCTTCCGCCGTTTCAGGCCGGACTGGCCGCGCTTTCGCTGAACTCCGCGGCTTATGTCGCCGAAATCTTCCGTGCCGGGATCGAAAGCATCGAGGTCGGACAACGGGAGGCGGCGCACGCTCTGGGCATGAACGGCATGCAGACCATGCGTTACGTGATCCTGCCGCAGACGGTCCGACGGGTTCTGCCACCCCTGACCAACGAAGCCGTTGCGCTTCTCAAGGACTCCTCGCTGGTATCGGTGGTCGCTCTTTCGGAGTTGATGCGGGTGGGGAAGGAACTGGCGACCAATGCCGGCGCACCCACCACGATCTATCTGGCGGTCGCCCTGCTCTACCTGGCGATGACTCTGCCGCTTACCTCGCTGGTGCGCTTTCTGGAAAACCGCTGGCAGCCGATCCGTCGGGGAGGGGATACCCGTTGAGCGGTCCGATACTGGTTGTCGACAACCTGAGGAAATCTTTCGGGCGGAACGAAGTGCTGAAAGGGATCAGCCTGTCGGTGCGGGAAGGCGAGGTGATCGGCCTGATTGGCGCGAGTGGGAGCGGTAAATCGACGTTTTTGCGTTGCATCAATCGTCTGGAAACGCCGACCGCCGGGACGATCTCCTTCCAAGGCAAAGTATGCGGTTCGTCCTCCGCCGAACTCAACCGGCTGCGGCGAGAGATCGGCATGGTCTTTCAGCGCTTCAACCTTTTCCCGCATCTGACCGCTCTGGACAATGTCACGCTCGGGCCGCGTGTCGTGCTGGGCGTCGATGCGGCGACCGCCGAACGGGAGGGCAGGGAACTGCTGGAACGTGTCTTCCTTGGCGACAAGGCGAGCAGTTTCCCCGGCGAGCTATCGGGCGGTCAGCAGCAGCGTGTGGCGATTGCCCGTGCGCTGGCGATGCGTCCCGCCCTGCTTCTCTTCGATGAACCCACGTCCGCGCTCGATCCGGAGTTGGTCGGCGAGGTTCTTGAGGTCATGCGCTCGCTGGCGGCGGAGAATCGGACGATGCTGGTCGCGACCCACGAAATGGGCTTCTGCCGCGAAGTGGCGCACCGTGTCTGTTTTCTGGATGCCGGTCGCATTGCGGAACAGGGCACCCCGGCGGAGATTTTCGAGAACCCGAAAGAGGCCAGAACACGGGAGTTCCTCGCCCGCGTCCTGGCCCGGTAGCCGACACGGGAAGGTTCCCCGGTGGCGTTTTCCGTTTCGTCCGGTGTCGTCAGGCGGACCGACGAAGAACTCGTCCGGGATATTCGCCGGTCGGCTGACCGTCGCGCAGGACCGGGACGCCGTTGACCAGCACATCGGTCAGACCGACGGGGACCGACTGCGGGTCGTTGGTCGTCGCCGTGTCGTGAATGGTGCGGGGATCGAACAGAACGAGATCGGCTTTCTTACCGACCGCGATCGTTCCGCGATCCTTCAGGCCCATACGCCATGCCGGGAGAGAGGTCGCCTTGCGGATGGCTTCCTTCAGGGGAAGGACCCGCTCCTCGCGGACGTATTTGCCCAGAATTCTCGGATAGGAACCTGCGCCACGGGGATGCGAACCACGCAAACCGCCATCCGTGCAGAACATGATGCGCGGATGGGTGAGGAACGCTTTCAGGTCCTTCTCCTGCATCGCGGTCACGACAACCGATTCCCCGGCGCGCGGCTCGCTACGGGTTCTCTTCACGATCTCCTGAATCACCGATACCGGGTCTTTGCCCGTCATGGTCGCGATGTCGGCAAGCGTCTTCCCCTGCCAGCGGGCATCGGGTTCGTAGCGGGAAAGCAGGACATTCTTTGCGCCGCCGATTTCGGCAAGTCCCGTCTCCCAGAGATCGCGGCGGTCCCACTCGCGTGTCGGGATCAGGACGATAATACTGCTCTGCCAGTAGGTGTAGGGATAAACGTCGGCGGTGATATCGACGCCGCGCCGACGCGCCTCGTCCATCAGGCGGAAGACCTCTTTCGCTTTGCCCCAGACCGGTGAGGAGGCAAGCTTGATATGGGATATTTGCGCGGGTAACCGTCCTTCTTCGGCAACACGGATCAGCTCCTTGAAGGAGGCCAGCGCTTCGTTTTCCTCATCGCGGACATGGCTGATGTACAGGCCACGGAAGCGGGCGGCGATCTTCGCCAGAGCGATCACCTCGTCCGTGCCGGCGAACAGACCGGGGTCGTACTCCAGGCCGGACGAAAGTCCAAGCGCCCCGGCTTTCATCTCCTGTTCCACAAGACCGCACATCCGGCGGATTTCGTCCGGCGTCGAAGGGCGTCGATAGTCCTTGCCGACGACCCGATCGCGTACGGTTCCATGTCCGACAAACGAGGCGAAGTTGATCGCTGCCGGAGTTCGTTCGAGTCGGGCGAACCAGTCCGCGAGCGGAAACTCGGAACTGCCGTCCTGGCCGACAATCGCCGTCGTGATGCCCTGGCGGACCTGCGTTTCGGCGTGCCGATGGTCGAGGATACCCCCGGACGCGTGGCTGTGGGTATCGATGAAGCCCGGCGCGACCGCTTTGCCGTCCGCGTCCAGAGTCAGGTCCGCGGTTCCGGGAATCGGTCTGCCGAGGGCGACGATGGTGTCGTCCCGGAGCAGGAGATCGGACCTCCGGCCTCCGGAACCCAGGCCGTCGAAAACGAGCCCGTTGATGATGCGTATGGTTTTTGACACGGTTCTTTCTCCGCAATTAATATTCTCTTAATCTGCTCCGGTTAAAATGGTCGCATCATGCTCACACGACGCTCTTTTTTCCCTCTCCTCTGCGCGGCAGTCTTCGCCCTCACGCCGATTTCGGCATACGCAGAGGAACCTTCCGCGCTTCCCAACGCTCACGCGCACAACGATTACGAACATACTCGCCCGCTGCTCGATGCGCTGGATCAGGGTTTTTGCAGTGTCGAGGCAGACATCCATCTGGTCGACGGTGAATTGCTGGTCGCCCATGATCGAAATCAGGTCAAGCCGGGGCGCACGCTCCGGGCACTGTACCTGGACCCGCTCCGTGCGCGCGCCAGGCGCAACGGCGGGCGGATCTATCAAGACGCGCCCGGGTTCTTCCTCCTGATCGACGTCAAGTCCGAGGCGAAATCGACCTATGCCGCGCTCCGAAAGGTTCTCGAACAATATTCCGATATCCTGACCGAGTTTCGTTCGGACGGCGTTCGCCGGAAAGCCGTCACGGTCGTCGTTTCCGGGGGACGGGATATCGAAACGATGAAGGCGGAAAAACGCCGGTTCGGCGGGATCGACGGCCGGCTGGGCGATCTGGACTCCGGGTTCCCGCCGAGCGTTTTCCCCTGGATCAGCGATAGCTGGCCCGGCTCCTTCCGCTGGAACGGCGAAGGCGAGTTCCCCGAAGAGGAGCGAAAGCGTCTGGTTGAGATCGTTCGGAAGGCGCATCAGCGCGGATACCTGGTCCGCTTCTGGGGTGCGCCGAATACGGAAGCGATCTGGCGGGTCCAGCGAGAGGCCGGGGTCGACCTGCTGAACGCCGACGACCTGCCCGGCATGCGCCGATTCCTGCTGGAGAGTCCGGCGAAGCGTCCGTAGGACGCCGGACGTTTTCCGCGCCGGACGTTATCGCATCTCCTGGCCGCCGGTGACGTTGATCGCCTGCCCGGTCATGTACGCGGCGTCGGACGAGCAGAGGAAGACCACCACTCCCGCGACGTCCTCGTAGGTGGCTCCTCTCCCGAGCGGAACCTGCCCCTCATACTTGGCCCGGACCTGTTCCCTGGTCAGACCCTGCGTTCGCGCATACTGCTCGAACAGGGAGTCCTGCCAGAGAGTGCCGTCGAGCAGGTTGCCGGGGCAGACGGCGTTGACACGGATATTGTGCGGGGCGAGGTCTAGCGCGATGCTCTGGGTCAGGCCGATCCCGCCGAACTTCGACGCCGCGTAGGCGGAGTTTCGGAAACTGCCCTTTTTCCCCGACTTGGAGTTGATCTGAACGATCGAACCGGCGCGGCGCGGGATCATGACGCGGGCGACCGCCTGGGCGCACAGGAAGTAGCCGACCAGGTTGACATCGATGACCCGACGCCAATCCGCCGGGGAGAACTCGAGGATGTCGCCCGCTTTCAGAATTCCCGCATTGGCGACGAGGATATCGACTTTGCCGAAAGCCGCCATCGTATGCTCGACCATGTAGGCGCAGTCGTCGTCCCGTGTCACATCCGCCCGGACACCGATCGCCCGCCGTCCCGACTCCTCGGCGATCCGGGCGGCGGTCGTTCGGACCGCCTCCTCGTGAATGTCCGTCAGCACGACCTGACAGCCTTCCGACGCCAGTCGTCGCGCGAGCGCTTCGCCGAGTCCCTGCGCCGCGCCGGTAACGATCGCTACCTGATCCTGCAACCGCATCGTCGTCACCTCGCTTCCCGTTCCGTTGGTAAGGATTCGCGAATCAACTCCTCTTCGGCTTCCCGGGTCCAGAACCGGCCCTCCTTCAGACGGGCGTAGACGGCCGGCCGGACCTCTTTCAGAGCGGAAAGGGCGGTCAGCGGAAGGTCGGGAATGTGCGGAAAGATCACGGTCTTGCCCGGAAAACGCGATCCCCGAACCGCATCAAGCCCTTCGCGGAACGCGTCCAGTCCGCCGATGGCGGCCACGCTCGCCCCCGTATCCAGCTGTCCGGATTCCAATTTGTCCCGGACCATACGCATATCGGCGATCGTCGATCCGGAGGTGCCGACGATCCGGACGTTCCGGGCGACGATGTCATAGATATCGAGCGTCGCCGTCGTGCCCCGGGCGACCCCGGCGAACACGTTCATCACGCCATCCTGACCGAGGTACGGATACGCCTCCTCGATCGCCGGGATGCTCGGAACCATCACCACGATATCGTCAAACCCGTTCGGCGCGAGAAGGTTCAGGTCCGGCAACCCTTCGGTTCGAACGTTGAACAGCAGGAGTTCGACGCCCCGTTCCTCGGCCAGCGGACCGAAGCGATCTTTCAATGCGGCGATGCGATCGTCGTTGCGATCGGTGCCTATGAGACGGCGGGGAGGGTGAGGAAGGGAGAGGGCGCGCTGAACGTGCATCATTCCCATCGGACCGGCGGTGCCGATGAACCAGGCAGTTCCGCCCGCCTTGAGTTCGGATCGATGGTTCTCTTTCGGGCCGACGAAGAACAGTCCGTCGTAATGAATCCGGCCGATATCGACCCGCACCGGACGGGAAAGCGGTTCGGCAAACTCCAGGCGGCAGATCGACGGTCGGGCGAGCCGGGCGGTCAACCGTTCGAAGTCGTCCGGATCGGGCGGTTCGGTGAAGCGGAGCCATTGAAAGACCGGTGGGTTGCCATGACCGATGGCCGACGCGCCGGGAACGTCGAGCGGGATATGCGGCTCGTCGGGAGTCGGAAACTCCGGGGTATGCCAGTGGTAGGCGGCTTCCACGCAGGCCCACGGTTCCACCAGAGCGGCCTCGGCGTACCCGGTTTCGCCGGCGATCGGCAGAAGATAGTTGCCCTCGTCCCCGCGAAGGACCTCCGGTCCGATCAGGCCATACTCGCTCATCCCCCCCGAAAGCGCGTAACCGTAGGCCAGGTTGACACCCTTATAGTAGATATCGGCTTGAACGATATAGCGTTCGCCGATACGCACCTGCTCGGTCAGATTCGATCCGACCGCGACGACGGTCAGCGCGACCTCATGTCCCATGACCACGGGATTCCGGTTCAGGTCGCGGCCGACCAGGCGCGGATGATCGCCGCCGAGGTTGATGATTTTGATATCGGAATAGCAGATGCCGCAGGCGTCGTGACGGACCAGCAGTTCGTCCGGGCCGGGGGACGGCAACTCGATCTCCTCCGGTCGACCGTCCCGACCGACATTTTCCAGTCCGGCGCCGTAGAGATGCCAGCGACGATAGGACGCCGGCAACGGCAAGGAGGCTTCCTTATAGGCGAGTAAGGGGGCGGCGGAATCAGGCATTCTTTCTGTCTCCCAGTGCCTTTTGGCTATGAGGCGGACGTTTTCCTGCCGAACGCGACCGACTTACTCGCCGGCGTCGTAGTAATATCCGGCTTCATTGACGGCGACCGGGCTTTTCGGCGACAGTCGGAGCGGCAACGGCACTTTTTCGACGATCCCTTTCTCGCTCAGCCACTCGCAAACGCCGGACGCGCCCTCCATCTGCAGCATCTTTTTGAACTCGGCGTCGATTTCGGACGCGCTGCGTGGGCCGCCCGCCTCGGCCAGGTAGGAAAGGATCGGCTGAAAGATCCGTCGGACGCGGGTAAGGAGGTACTCCTCGATGGCGGAGAGCGCGTCCCGAAGAGTCGGTTCGTCCTTCGGGCCATCGATCAGATCGGTGTAGATACGGCGGAAGAAGCCGGGGTTCAACTCCAGCGCCTGCCAGATCGCTTCCCGGGTCGGAATCCGTCCGGCCGAAACGACCTCGATTTGCGCCAGGGGACCGGTGCAGAGCAGAATGTAGAGAAAACTATAGCGGACATCGCGTTTGATATGGAGCCACTTCTCCGCTTTCGGTAGCGCCCAGAGCACGGCGGGGACCACCCGGAGCAACTGCGCCGCTTTATCTCGCTCGCCGACCTGCTGAATATTGTCGTACAGGGCGTACAGCGATTCATCATGGGTGTAGAGCAAACGGCTTTTGGAGAAGAACGAATGGAAAAACGAACTCCGGATGCTGCCCTCGATCGCCTTCCGAAACGCGCTACGGGGCATAACCGAGGCGTGGATGATCACCCCCTCCTCCGTCAGCGTGAACGAACGTTCCTTATGGCTTTCGTCGCCGACCAGAATCATGTCGATATCGCTTTTCTCCCACACCTGGTCGTAGGAGAGGCTGCCTCCGAGGATGGCGGCGAGGATCG